>WQZS01000001.1 GCA_009780585.1 Defluviitaleaceae bacterium
ACTTAAATCCCATCGAAAAGTTCTGGGCGTGGTTAAAGTGCAGACTTCGTAGAATTCTTCCCAATTTCGATTCTCTTGATGATGCTCTTGTGGACTGTTTTTAATTTATGTGATTATAAAAAGGCTTTGGGATTTTGGACAAATCGAAACAGGCAAAACACCACCAACAGAAAACCAAGATAATTACGGCGATGAAATCATGTTTGTTAAAACGCCCGACATGCACGGCGATGTCTTTGTTATTTCTACGAATGAATATATAACGGAAAAAGGTCATTTGACACAGCCAAAAAAATTATTGCCTGCGAATTCAATTATGGTTAGCTGTATTGGCACGGGTGGAGTGGTAGCCATTAACGCCGAAGAAGCTCACACCAATCAGCAAATAAATTCAATTGTTCCCAAAGATAAACGACACATGGAATGGCTCTACTTTACTTGCAAAAACTTAAAAGAAACGATTGAATTATTTGGAGCTACTGGAACTACAATGACAAATCTCAGCAAAGGAAAATTTGAACGCTTAAAAGTAATCCAACCACAACAGCCGATTATAGAAGCGTTTCATGAAAAAACAAAAGATATGTTTATCGTGATAAAAATGTTTATGAAGCAATCTCAAAACCTCGTTCGTCAGCGGGATTTGCTCTTGCCTCGCTTGATGAGCGGAAAGTTAGAGGTATGAACTAATGAATAAAAAATATACAGTATTTATTAGTTCAACATATAAAGACTTGGTTAAAGAACGACAAAAAGTTATTGATGTTGTTTTGCAATCAGATTGTGTTCCGGTAGGCATGGAATATTTTAACGCTGCTGATGACGAACAATTTGAAATAATTAAAAGGCTTATTGATGATTGTGATTATTATATTCTAATTATCGGTGGTAGATATGGTTCGCTTCATCCTGATACCGGAATCAGTTATACGGAAATGGAGTATGATTATGCCGTAGAGCAGGGTATTCCTGTTTTGGTTTTTGTACATAGTGATATTGCATTGTTTCCCGATTGCAAAAGGGATAACGAAACTACATTATTTGAAAAATTAGAAGTATTTAAACAAAGAGCCATGAATAATCGAATGGCGAAAATGTGGGATACGCATGAAAAACTGCTTGTTGGTGTTGTGGTTTCGTTATTAAACGCAAAAAACGACTATGACAGACCCGGTTGGATAAGGGGAACAAACATAGAAAACGAAAATTTATCCAAACCCGAAATTGATATAAATAAAATGAAGGAGATTGATTTTACATATAGTTATCTTTCTCAAAATATGCAAACAGGATATATTGCAAAAGGTAATATAAAAGGAAAATTGGATGAAGCATTTGAAAGTGTTGCGTTAAAAACACATGGAATTATAACTTTTAACCAAATCGGACAAGCATTTTTGGAAATTACGAGAACAATTACAAAGCATTTCGCTCCGTTGTGGAGTATGAGTATTTCTGACACCGAAATAATAAAAGCTATAAGTCAAATGATTGCGTTTGATTTGTTAGAATATTATGAAAACAATAATGAACAAGGGTTTAGACTGACAGAAAAAGGTTTAAAAATAAGAAATGAGTTGGTAATTCCAAAAAGTTAGGGGATATAGCCCATGCCAAAATTCATAACAGAAGAGCAAATAGAACAAGCTGCTGTAGAGTTGCTTATGTCTGAATATGCACCGTATTATAAGCATCTAAATTTGGATGGCAGCCTTGAAGCGCGCGAAACCCTGCCCGACGGCACAGGCAGAACCGACAAAAAACAAGTCGTTCTGCCGGAGATTCTTTTCGGAAAGCTCTGCGAACTTAACCCCGATATTCCCGAAGAAACCGTAAAGCAAACGGCGGATGAAATCTGCCGTAACGCCCACGGCGAGCCCTTGGAAGATAATTACAACCGTTATCAAAAAATCCGCGTGGGTGTTTCCGTCAAATATAAAAAAGACGGGCGCGAAACGCAGGGATTGTTGCGCTTGATTGACTTTGACACGCCCGAAAACAACAGCTTTATCGTCGCGTCGCAAATGTGGATAAGCGGCATAAAAAATTATAACAGACCGGATTTGATTATTTTTGTGAACGGCTTGCCTCTTGTGTTTATCGAGTTGAAGAATTCTAACATAAACGTCAAAAATGCCTATGATATAAACCTCACGAACTACCGTAATAATATTCCATATTTATTCAATTACAATCAAATTTGCGTCCTATCCAACGGTATGGAAACACGGCTCGGCAGCTTTTCGGCGGGGTATGAATATTTCTTCGAGTGGTTGAAATTGTCGGACGAAAAAGAAAATCCCAACCGTAACGCAATAAAAAATGATTGCATCAGTCTTGAATATTTTTTGCGCGGGTTATGCAAACCAGACGTATTGCTCGATTACATAGAAAATTTTATATTGTTTGATCGGCTAAAGGGTGGCGAAATTAACAAAAAGATTATTGCAATGAACCATCAATTCCTTGGTGTTAATAACGCTTTCCATGCCTTTGAGAACCGTGAAGGATTACAGGGTAAGCTCGGCGTGTTTTGGCACACGCAAGGAAGCGGTAAAAGTTATTCTATGGTAATGTTGGCGCGGAAGATTAAACATAAATGCGCCGGAAACTTCACGTTCCTAATTGTCACCGACCGCGATGATTTGGACGATCAAATATACAAAACTTTTCTTCGTTCCGGCTTTATAAACGCGGAAGAGAAAGTTCAACCCGCTTCCGGCACCAATCTCCGCGAGGAACTGGCATCCAACAAGGGAATATTGTTCACGCTGATTCATAAATTCCGTTATGACAAAGGCAAGAAATATCCCGTATTGCACGACGGCAAAGAAAAAGAAGTCATCGTTTTTGTTGACGAAGCCCACAGGACGCAATACAAGGATTTGGCTGAAAATATGCGGAACGGTTTACCTCACGCGCATTATATCGCTTTTACGGGAACGCCGTTGCTCGGTAGCAAGCGGCTAACCCATGCGTGGTTCGGTGATTATGTGAGTGAGTATAACTTTGCGGAATCCATAAAAGATAACGCCACCGTACCGCTTTACTATGTAAAACGTGTGCCGGAAGTTGAACTTAAAAATGATTTTTTGGAAAATGATTTCGCTGAAATATTAGAAGACGAAAACCTAACCGAAGCCGAACAAAAGAGACTTGAAAATTCCTATTCGCAGGTACTTGAAGTCATTAAACGCGATGACCGCCTTGAAGCGGTGGCACGTCATATCGTTTACCATTTTCCGCGCCGTGGTTTCCGTGGTAAGGGTATGGTGATTGCTGTTGACAAATTTACCGCCGTTAAGCTGTATGACAAGGTATCGTTTTACTGGCGGGAGGAAATAAAAAAGTTAAACGCCACCATCACAAAAGCTGATACCGGGGAAGAAAAACTGCGGTTAAAAGAATTTGTAAACTATATGCGTAAGGTGGAAATGGCTGTCGTCATCAGCGAGGATGCCGACGAAAAAGAAAAATTCAAAAAAGAGGGCTTGTCTATCCTGCCGCATCGAAATCGCATGAACGAAATTGACAAACATGGTGCTGATATAGAAGACAATTTTAAAGACCCCGACCATCCGTTGCAACTTGTTTTTGTTTGTGCCATGTGGCTGACCGGCTTTGATGCCAAATCGGTTTCTACAATGTATTTAGACAAACCGATGAAAGGGCATACGCTGATGCAAACCATCGCACGGGCTAACCGCGTTTTTCCCGGTAAAGAAAATGGCATCATCGTCGATTTTCTCGATGTGTTCAAATATTTGAAACGCGCTCTTGCCGATTACGCTTCCGATGATGACGGCGAAACGCCGGTTAAGGATATTGAGCTTCTGCTTGACCAATTAAACCAAGCAATTGAAATAACGGTTGCGTTTTGTGTTAAGCAAGGCATTGACCTTAACCGGGTTGTTACAGAGAGCAATGTTTTTCATAATTTATCGTTGTTTGCCGATTACGCAAATACGATTGTTGGTAATAATGAAATCCGCAACGAATTTAAGGTGCTTGCAAACACGGTGGATAATTTGTATGAGTCCCTGCGCCCGGATATTTTTAAGATGGATTTCGACCCGCGATACAAGGATGCGATTTTATATTTACGCGGGGTGATTGAAGGAAAAATCAGACCCGAAAAACTGGAAGCGGCAAAGGAACGCATAAACAAACTCCTCGATGTAAGCGTCCTGGTTGCCGATACCGCACGAACGTACACAATCAATGAAAGCGGGAAAGAAATCGATATATCCAAAATGGACGTTGACGAACTTCAGGAAATGTTCAAGCGTGTTCGGAATAAAAACCTTGTAATCGCCAATCTCCGTGAACATATTGAAAAGAAGATTGAACAAATGCTCCGCAAAAATGTCACCCGCTCCGACTTTGCGGAACGGTTCCGAAAAATCATTGACGATTATAACGCCGGCGGTTCACAAACTGACGACTTCTACGAAAAAATTCTAAAATTCATGGAGGAGCTTCGCGCCGAAGAAGAACGGCATATTAAAGAAGAACTTTCCGAAGCTGAACTTGAAATCTTTGATTTGCTTCACAAGGATAAACTCACCAAAGATGAGGAGAAGCGAGTCAAGTTAGCGGCGAAGGAATTATATGCGACATTGCTTTCGCGCAAAAACGAATTGTTCATCATTGGCTGGCAGAATGACGCAAAACCGAAAGAGCGCGTCCGTTCTGCTATCATCAATTGTTTGAATGACGTTCTCCCTAAAAGCTATGATCGAGATATTTTCGCAGCAAAGAGCGATAAAATATATCAGCATATCGTTGACCAAGCTATGATGGGTTATGCGTGGGTTGCGTAAAAATGACCATTTAAAAATATTTTACACACTTGACACCATATTCACGGCATTGCAAGAAGTCAGGTTGTATAATGTGAGCGTTAAAAATATCGGTAAATATATTAAAAGTCTTTGATGACGGTGAATTATCGACCGATTCAGTTATAAAGAAATACTTTATAACTGCCGCCGACGGCAAGGTCTATGAAACGATGCATAATAATTTGCAAATGATAATCGCGGTAGGGTTTAAGGCAAATAATGACAATGCCGTGCAGTTCCACAAGTGGGCGATTTTGACAGATTTATTATTTATTATTTAATAATTTAATAAATTGATTTTTAATATTTTTTTCGCACGAAGTTTTCGAACCGGGTATTCGGGATTGAACAGATAAAAACCCATAACACACCTCATTCACAAATATCAAAAATATTTGAAAAACAAAATTATTGTTATATAATCATGCCAAACAATAGCGAAAAGGTGATGTCGATGAAAAACAAAGGGCTTTATTATTTTGATAAAGTAACCGTATTCTTTGAAATTACGATTGCCTTGTTGTTGTTGATCGTGATTGCGATAAGGGTTGTCGAAATCGTACTGGCGTTGGCGGGGTTTGATGTCACGATTCTGACCATGGAGTTCGATAAAGTGTTGTCGGTTTCGCTTTCCCTCGTAATCAGCGTCGAATTTGTGAGGATGCTGTGCAAGCACACGCCCGAAACGGTGATTGATGTGCTTTTGTTCGCGATAGCGCGCCAAATCGTCGTCTACCATGAAAAGCCGACCGATATGCTGATCGGCGTCGCGGCGATCATCGGATTGTTTGCGGCTAAAAAATTTATTATTAATTCTAATTTATTTAAAAAATAATTTTTTATTAATTAACCCGTCTCCGCCATATCGATATACAAATACCCATTCTCCTCAATAAATTCCTTGCGCCCGCGCAGGTTGTCCCCCAATAGGATTTCGAACATTTCCTGCGTTTTGTTTGCGTCGGTGGGGATCACTTGTACCAAACGGCGGGTAGCGGGGTTCATGGTGGTTTGCCACATCATTTCGGGTTCGTTTTCGCCCAAGCCTTTTGAACGTTGGATATGGCACTTTGCGCCGCTTTTTTCCTGTTTGGTGAGGATATCCGCTTTTTCGCGCTCGGTGTAGGCGAAGAAGGTATTTTTGCCCGCGGTGATTTCGTACAGGGGTGATTCGGCGATGAAGACCTTGCCCCGTTCGATCAGTTCCGGTGTCAAGCGGTACAGCATGGTGAGTATGAGCGTGCGGATATGGTAACCGTCGTAGTCCGCGTCGGTACAGATGACGATGCGCCGCCAGTTTAACCGGTTGATATCAAACGCGCTCGTTTCCCCTTTGCTGCTTGGGGAAGCCGCTTGCTTAGCTGCCCGCCGCCCTTGTTTGTGGCGGATTTCCACCCCGCAGCCCAGCACGCGCAATAAATCGGTGATGATTTCATTGTTAAATATCCGGTCGTAGTCAGCCTTTAGGCAATTGAATATCTTGCCCCGTACGGGCATGATCGCCTGGAATTCCGCGTCCCGTCCCAGCTTGCAACTGCCCAGCGCGGAGTCACCCTCCACGATGTACAGTTCCCGCTTGTTAACGTCCTTGCTGCGGCAATTGACGAACTTTTCCACGCGGTTATTTAAGTCGATTGACCCGGTGAGTTTTTTCTTTAGGCTGGCGCGGGTCTTTTCCGCTGATTCGCGGCTGCGTTTATTGGCGAGTATCGACGCCGCCAGTTTAACCGCGTCGGCCTTATTTTCAATGAAATAGATTTCCAATTGCTTTTTTAAAAAGTCCGTCATGGCTTCCTGCACGAAGCGGTTGGTGATGGCTTTTTTGGTTTGGTTTTCGAAGCTGATGAGCGTGGAAAAGGAGTTCGTGATTAATACGAGGCTTTCCTCGATGTCGGGGAAGGAAATCTTTTTTTCGTCTTTTTTATAGTGTCCGTTGTTCTTCAAGTACGTGTCCACCGCGCTCACGAACGCTGTGCGTACCGCCCTGTCGGGCGAGCCGCCGTATACGAGGTGGCTTGAATTATGATAATACTCAAGTGCGCCCCCGTCCTGCGAAAAACAGAAAGCGATATCGAATTTGAGCTTGTATTCGGGTTTGTCCTCCTGGTCGCGGCCTTGGGTTTCGTGGGAAAGGAAGTGCGGCTCGGTGATGGCCTTCTCCCCGGCGAGTTCTTGGATATAATCGTGTATGCCCCGCTCGTAGCAGAAGCGGAAGGTTTCGCCGCTTTCCTCGTCTTTTAATATAAAAAGCAAGCCGCCGTTAACGATGGCTTGCCTTTTTAACATATCCGCGTACCATTCCAGCGGTACGGCGATGTCGGTAAATACCGCGCGGTCGGGCCGCCATGTAATCGTCGTGCCCGTCTTTTTGCCCGCGTAGGGTTCTTTATTTAAGCCGCCGACGTTTTCGCCTTTTTCGAAGCGCAGGGAATAACGGAAGCCTTCGCGGGTAATTACCGCGTCCATATATTCCGACGAATACTGTGTGGCGCACAAGCCCAAACCGTTAAGGCCCAGGCTAAACGTATAATGCGCACGCTCCTCGTTATTGTCGTATTTGCCCCCTGCGTACAGTTCGCAGAATAACAGCTCCCAGTTGTAGCGTTTTTCGATGGGGTTATAATCCACGGGCGCGCCGCGGGCGTTATCTATGACCGTTATGCTAAAGTCCTTGTGGCGGATGATTTCGATTTTTTTACCGTAGCCTTGGCGGGCTTCGTCTATGGAATTTGATATGATTTCAAAAATGGAGTGCTGACAGCCCTCGACCCCGTCAGAACCGAAGATAACGGCGGGGCGTTTGCGTACGCGGTCCGCGCCTTTTAACGCGGTGATGCTTTCGTTCCCGTATTCGGTGTATTTTCCCAAAAAAATCTCCCTTTCCCTACGACAAAGTATTCTATCATATGCTATAATAAATGTAAGTAAAATTGGAAAAATTATAAACGAAGGATGGTAAGCATGAAGACTGCGGTTTACACATACCATACGAACCGTGCGGACGCTCCCTATCAGGTTATCGAACCGGGAAAAACGTTTTCCATCCAAAACCCCGGCGTACCCGGCGGCGCGTTTATCGAATCGGTTGAATTGACGTTTACGAGGAATCCCGGCGCGTTTTCGCTGGGGTTTTTTAATGCGAAGGATGAACTGCGCTATATCGAAGCGAGTGAAAGCAAAATCGCGGTCAACGATTTCATTTCCATGCACAACATCCATTTACGCTTAAAAAATATGAACCCGATGGCCATACACATCGCCAGAGCGGTCATCACCTTCCGCGAGGCGGCCGAAAACGAGGTTGAATACGCGACACCCCCCTATACGTGGGGGAACGTCGTCATCGGCGGCGGGGGCGGCTTCATCCCCTACGTCGTGTACAGCCCGATCGAACAAGGGCTCACTTACCTCGGCACCGATATGGGCGGGATGTACCGCAAAGGGCCAAGCGATACCCAATACGTTCAGCTTTCCAACTGGCAGCAGGGCGTGGACTTGCAAGGGGTGGAATCGATCGCGCCTTGTCCGGTAAACAAAGGGCGCGTATACGCGGCGATGGGTACATATGCCCGCAACACCTGCATGATCGCCCGTTCGGATGACTACGGCAAGACGTGGATACAAATGGTTCAAATGCCGTTTTATATGGGTGCCAATATGGCGGGGCGGGGTGCGGGGCCGCGGCTCGCGGTCAATCCTTCGAACGCGAACCAGGTCTTCTTCGGTTCGCGGGGCAAGCCCCCTCCGCTTAGGCGTGAAGTTCCCGCGCACCTCCGCACGGATACGCAGAAGGGTAACGAAGCGGCGTACGGCCTTTACCGTTCAAACAACGCGGGGCTAACGTGGAAGCAAATCCTACCCTTACCCAAGGATACCGGATCAAACGGGATCGTTTGGACTGCCTTCGACGTTGAAAACAACCGCATGTTCATCGGTATGCACCGCACGCACGAAAACGCGCCGTCCATTTTTTATTCAACCGACAACGGCGATTCGTGGCTGCCCGTCCCCGACCAACCCACCGCCAAGAACGCCTACCTTAACGAGGACGGCACGGTCGCGGCGCACCGCAATACGATTGCCCCCCTTAACGGCATCATCGCGGGCGGATATTTGATCATTAATTACACCACGCACATCGGCCCGTACAACGGCGGTTCGCGCGGGGCGGTATATAAAATGAATTTGAGGGATTTTTCGTGGCGGGAAATTTCGCCGAGTCCCTTCGCCATCGGCGGCCACAAACCGGGCGGCGAACGTGTGGAGGGCTTCGGCGGATTGACGGTATGCGCAAGCAACCCGAACGTCATCATGACCGCAACCGCCAACCTGTGGGAGCCCGACGAGCAAATCCTGCGCACGACCGACGGCGGCGAAACATGGCTGCCCATGTGGGAAGTGAACGAGGACAACACCGTCCGTACGAATAAATATAACGATATCGTATACAAGGACAAGGTAACTTGGCTGGATTGGGGGAGGCCGGACCGCCAAGGCACCTACGCCGCAAGCGACCAATCCCCGAAGCTGGGTTGGATGATTTACGCGTTGGCTATCGATCCGTTTAACCCCGATTCCTTCCTGTACGCCACGGGCGCGACCGTTTACGGTTCGGATAATCTGACCAATTTTGATAAAGGGTTAAAAATCGATATCGATGTAAGGGCGGACGGCGTGGAGCAATGCGCCATCCTCGGCTTGATATCCCCCACCGAGGGCGCGCATTTGATCAGCGGCGTGGGCGACATCAGCGGCTTCGTACACCACGATTTTGCCAAATCGCATAAAATGATCTTCCCCCGTGACGAAAACGGCGAACCCATACACAGGCAATACCGTACGCTCGATTACGCGGGTAATAACCCGAAGGTGATCGCCGCTTATTCCTGCGACCATCCGCGCGGCTCGCACCTTATCCTTTCACGCGATGGCGGCGATACGTGGGAGGCCCTGCCCGCCCCTACCGAAGCCCCGGCGCATGTGGATTTCGCGTCCGTCGCGTTATGCGCCGACGGTAAAACCCTTTTATTCGCACGGGGAATGGAAAGCGACCCTGCTTGGTACTTTGATATCGGCAACTTCGGCACAAATTGGACCGAAGTTAAAGGACCCGAATGCCTTAACGGCAGCGCACGATTTGCTTCCGACCGCGTTAATCCCAACGCGCTGTACGCGTACAAGGACAGGAAAACCTACAAGAGCGAAGACGACGGTAAATCCTTTTTCATCGTTAACGAAGGTACCGGCGACATGCCCGAAGCGGCGACCCCAAAGGCCGTACCCTTCCGCGAAGGGTGTATCCGCCTGGCGGGCGGGGAAGCAGGTTTGTGGTATTCCGGCGACGGCGGTAAAACGTACCGTCAAATAAGCAATCAAATAATTACTTCTGTCGCTTCCGGCAAGGACGGTATGATTTTCGCGCAGGGTACCTTTGACGGGATATGGGGTATCTACGCCTCCTGCGACGACGGGGTTACTTTTAATAGGATCAACGACGACATACACCAGTTCGCCAATGTCAAGCCTTATATTTTAGAGGCCGATATGCGGGTGTATGGGCGCGTATACTTGGCGGTAGACGGCGGCGGTATCGTGATGGGGAATCCGGCATGACCCTTAAAGCCGCTATCGTCGGCTTGGGCGGCGTATATCCCATGCATTCCAATTCCCTTGCGGCTATCGGCGTACCCGTCGCCGCCGTATGCGACAAAGTACCCGAACGCGCCGAGGAAGCCGCGCGGCGCACGGGCGCACGGGCTTTTACGGACTACGGGGAAATGTTGGCCGCCGGAGGCTTCGAAGTATTGCACATTTGCCTGCCGCATTATTTACACGCGCCCATAGCCATCGAGGCTATGCGGGCGGGATATCATGTATTATGCGAAAAACCCATGGCAACGGCGGTATCCGACGCGGAGGTTATGGTCAAAACGGCGGCGGAATGTGAAAAAACCCTGGGCGTCATTTTCCAAAACCGTTATAACCCCGGCTCACGTTTGATCAAGGAAGCGATCGATTCGGGTGCCTTGGGGACGGTAACGGGCGGTTGG
Source organism: Defluviitaleaceae bacterium (assembly GCA_009780585.1). GTDB lineage: Bacteria > Bacillota > Clostridia > Lachnospirales > WQUN01 > WQRX01. The sequence continues at coordinate 10,895 of WQZS01000001.1, forward strand.
CTGCGCGTTACGTGGCACAGGGGCGCGGATTATTATAAAAACAGCGATTGGCGTGGTAAGTGGGCCACCGAGGGCGGCGGCGTTCTGATCAACCAATCGATCCATACCTTCGACTTAATGAATTACTTTTTGGGTACACCCCATCACTTGAACGCAAGCATCGCCAACCGCGCACACCCCGAAATCGAGGTAGAGGACATGGCGGAAGGTGTTATTTTCTACGGACGGGACGGAAATATCCCCGTTTCCTTTTACGTGAATACGTACCACCCCTACGACGCGCCTGTCGGGTTGGAAATCGTGGGGACAAAGGGACACGCGGTGTTGATCGGCGAGGACGTTGAAATAAAATATGCCGACGGGACTACCCGCGCCGTCGGGGCCGACACCGACGCGCAAAAGAGATTCGGCATCAAGGATTATTGGGGCGTGTCGCACGTCAAGCAAATCGCGGCGTTTTACGAATCGCTGCGCAAGGGCGAACCGCCCGAAATCACGGGCGCATCGGCTTTGGCAACCCAGCGGTTGATTAACGGGATATACGACGCGGCGCGAAAAATAAATGAGGAGCGGCTACCATGAACATTGACGATTATATTATCTATGACTTCGACATGGCGGCGTTGGTTAAACTGACCGATTTAAACGTACGCAAGCTGGCCGATACAGCCGAAGGCTTGACGGTCGGTGGATATTTTAACCTGTTATCAAAATTTTTAAGCATCGCGCCCGCGTTTTCCGAAGCGATCAAGCACTTTGCCGAAAATGAGTCGGATATGGGGGATTGGAAAAAGATAGAAGCCATGCTCGCCCTGCTTACGGAACTGGGCTGCGACCGCTTTGCGGAAGATTTGTTTGCGATCAGCAACGCGCGGGGGAAAGGGGATTTTCGGCTCGCCGCGTTCCTTTCGGGTAAGTTTAAAGGTTTCGGCGAATTTAATAAGGGCATCGCCGCGGCATTGTTGGATGAAAAATCGGATGAAACCATTGATACGAACGCGAGTTTGGCTTCCTGTGTCAAGGAAATTATCGCCAATGCCAAGCCGTTGATCCTCGCCGTTGACGATTCCCCCGCTATATTGGAAGCGGTAGCGGCGGTTTTGAACGAGACATATAAGGTATTTAAGCTGCCCAAACCCATGATGCTGGAGAAAATATTAACGCAAATGACCCCGCAATTATTCCTGTTGGATTACCATATGCCCGAACGCAACGGGTTTGAATGTATAACAATTATCCGAAGCACCGAAGGGTGTTACGATACGCCGATCATTTTTCTCACGTCGGAAGGGACCATCGACAATGTTTCGGCGGCGGTCGCGCTGGGTGCCTGCGATTTTATCGTCAAACCCTTTAACCCCGAGCAATTAAAGGAAAAGGTAGCCAAGCATATCAAAAATTAACGCGGGGAAAGCCGCTCGATTATTTCATCGATGTTGAACTGTTGCACGTTCTCCCATAACCACGGCACGATTTCGCCGTTGGTTTCGTATTCGTTAGCTTCCAGTTGCCGAATAGCGGCTTCCACCGTTTCCATGTCATAGATTTTGCAAGATTCATATATCGTCGCTAAGATGGCCGGATCCGGCTCGTACAAAGTGGGCTTTGCCGTTTGCGCAGCCAGCTTTCCGAACATCGCGTCCAAATCAAACAATAATTTGTCGAGAGCGGTTAAAAATTCGGGGTTTTTTTCATTTATGTATGGAAAATCCCCTTCCTTCGCCGCGTGTTCCAATCCTTCCGCCATGTCGCCCACAATATTTGCGCCGATGCTTCGGCTTGACCCTTTTATGCCGTGGACGGTGACGGCGTAGCCGGACAGCTCCGCTTCATGTACGGTTTTAACGACGGGAAGCAACCCGCGTGTGTTGGCGGCGTACGAACGCAGGACTTGCAAATACGCTTCACCGTCCCCGCCGAATTGATCAACGCTTTTCTTTATATCGATTCCGTCGATAGTAAAATCCAAAACGGGGGAACGTGCGTTAACGGCGATTTTTTCGTGTTCAATATTTTTATCCCGCACCCATTTATGGATGACCGCGTCCAACCGCGCAAGGTCGATGGGCTTCGAAAGGAAATCTTGGAAACCTTTCGATAAAAACATCTTGTCGTTACCGGCGATGGTGTTGGCAGTTAAAACGATGATCGGAATGTTTGTCGCATACTCCGTACCGATTGCGCGGATGCGTTCGGTGGTTTCGATACCGTCCATGCCGGGCATCATATGGTCCATAAAAACAGCGTTGTATACCACGCCCTCCGTCAGCAGGGCATCAATGGCTTGCTGTCCGCCGGATGCCGTATCGATTTGCATCCCGTAGGGCTTCATCATACCCTTTGCCACATCCAAATTGGTAGCGTTGTCATCCACCACCAGCACGCGCGCGTACGGAAGTTGAATACGCGCGGTTTTTGCGTTCCCGCTCCGCTTGCGGTTGGTGAACCGGAGGTTTCTTAAATTTTCAGCGGTTTCCGCGCCGATAGGTGTATCGGATACAAAACCCTGCTTGATTTTAAGGGTAAAAGTGCTCCCCTTACCGTATTCACTTTCCACCGATATGGAGCCGTTCATAAGTTCCACCAGCTTTTGGACGATGGGCAACCCAAGGCCCGTACCTTCTATATTGTGGTTTACCGCTGTGTCCATTTGGGTATAGTCGGCGAAAAGATTGGCGATGTCCTCCTTTTTGATACCGATACCGGAATCCTTAACCCAAGCCATGAGGAAAACCGTGTCCCCATCCCTTATATAATCCATGCCCAATTCCACGGTCCCTTGTTTCGTGTATTTGAAAGCGTTGGATAACAGATTGCTCAATACTTGCTTGACACGCAGCTCGTCGCCGTAAAGCCGCGCGGGTAAATCATCGGGAACGTTTATGACAAACACGATAGGCTTGTCACCGATACGCAGGATATTGTTGGTGACCGTGTCGTTGATTAGGTTGGGCATTTCGTATATACCTTCCACCAGCTCAAACCGTCCGGCTTCGATCTTTGAAATATCCAATATTTCATTTACCAGGTTTAATAAGGTTTCCCCCGCGCTGTATATCTTTTCGAGGTTGGCTTCGATATCGGTATCGCTGTCCTCCAGCGCCAATTCGGACAGGCCGATGATGGCATTAAGCGGGGTGCGCATTTCGTGGCTCATGTTGGCCAGGAAATGGCTCTTCGCGTTGTTTGCCTTTTGAAGGTTAATCGTCATTTCGTTGCGGTTAATGGCATTGACCAGCATTAAAGCCGCCGAGGTTAATATCCCTACATCGCTTTCCGTGTAGTAACGTTCCTTGATACAATCATCCACGCAGAATACACCCCAAAACTGCCCGCGGTAAAATAGGGGTATGGTGATCGTGGAGGTAATGCCAAGGGGGGATAACAATTCCCGGTCCTCCCGCGGCAGGTTTGCCACGGGGCTGTTGATACATTCGCCGCGTAGTAACAATTCTTTCCAGCGTTCGCTGTAGGGTACCGCTGTACCGATTTTTATCGGAGGCGCGTTTTGGCCGTCTTCGGACAGCCATTTATACTTAAGGACAAAATGCAGGGTATCGTTGATCGTTTCGTTCGGCCAAATTTGTACGCAGTCCGCTTCCAAATACCGCCCGATCAACTCCATGCCTTCGATCAGCTTTTCCTCAAACTTTTCCTCGTTTGCCGCCGCCAGGAGGAGCATCGCGACGCGGTTCATCGTGTTTAACAGGTTGTCCCGTTTTTCAATAACGCCCAACATACGTTTTTGCTCGCGCAAATCCCGGGTATAGCCCGCGATGATATAGTCATTCCCGTATTCCAAGCGGACGAGCGTAACCTCCGACGGTACGGGTTCGCCGTCCGCCGTTTGGAAGAGGAACTCCGTAACGCATCTGCCGTGTTCGTACGCCTCTTCGACAAACCTTTGCCCGACGGTTATCGAATGGCTGCCGTCCGGCTGGTATTCGGGGTAGATTTCAAAATACCGCTCCATAAATTCCTGCTTGGAATTGAACTTAAACAGCGTTACCGATTCCTCGTTACACTCAAACAATTCGTATTTTTCGTTATTTATCCTTTTGATCAAACGACATGCCAACGGGGTCGCGTTAAGTAACAGGCTGGCCCGTTCATGTTCCTCATTGATGATTTGCGCTTGCATTTGAATCTTTACAAAGGGCCGCACGGCGAAAGCCGAAACGAAAACCGAAACCAACACGCCGATGGCGAGGAAGATAACGGACGCGTACAAAAGCGAATCCCACACGTTTTGCAAAGGGCTTTCGTTGAAGGGAGCGGCTACGCCGATATGCCAGCCCACGTTGGTACTGGACACCGTTTTTTCAACGATCAGGTATTCCCGCTCGTCGAAGCGGAACGCTTCTTGCTCCAGCACCCGATCGGTGCGGACGTTGGCGATGATGGTGCCGTTTTCGTCCGTGATAAAGATGCTCCCCGTATGCCATAAACGGAAATCGGCGATCAAATCGGAAAAGGTCAACGCCGGAATGGTCGCCGCCAACACAAACGTACTACCCATCGGCACAAAGACATGGATCACGAAATGGTCGTGCCCATCATCGAAGTGCGCGGTCGAAATGTCCACTTCGCCGGTAAGGGCCTTTTGCAAATACACGCTGTTTTCATACCCCGCGGCGGTGCATACCGACACGCCGTAATCGGCGAAAATTCCATAACGGCTCAGCACCGTAAGGGATAAAAATTCCGGATATTCAACCAAAAAATCCGCCATCATGCCTGTCATGGCATCGGCGGATTCTTCTTTATACAATTGCGCGGCGATATTAGCGGCATTGGTCCGCAGCAGCTCAATTTTGGTGGAAACCAGGCTGTCCGCAATGTCCAACGCCAGCGTCAATTCATTTTGTATGACCTCGGTCATATTACGCCGCGTAAAGGTCACGCTTAATATAAAACTCGCCGCCGTAAAGGCGAACACGATCGCCATGATCAGCATTGCCGCTTTCATCCGCATGGTCATGATTACCGCCCCTTTATGTGAGTACCCTTGATTTTTATTCCGTTAGGATTAACACCCCGTATTCCGGTAATGGGTGCCGTCCCGCTCCGATAATTTTTCCGGTAATCAAATCACGCATGTCGTACGGCAGGGTAAGGGTTTGCTTTTCTTCGGTGTAGTTTATAATGAAGTAATACGTTTTTCCTTCTTTTATCCGAGCCTGCACGCTTACCCCCGGCGGAGCTTGGATGGGGGGTTGCGTGATGTTTAAAGATTCAACCAAATAGTCCCGGTAAATTTTTGCGAGGAAATCGGCTCCCGTACGCGCGCCGATGAAATACGCCGTACCTTTGCCGTAGGTATGCTTAGTGATTGCTGCGCCGTTTGCGTAGAAGTCGGAGGTGTACGTACCCAATACCTCCGCGCCGCACAAGTCGAGGACGGCGCAATAATCGAAGGCTTCATATTGTTTTCCTTCATATAAAATACCGTTGCGCTGCGAGGGGTAAAGCGTATCCGTTTCGGTGACGGCGATGCCGAAAAGTTCTTGTAATTTTTGGGGGAATCCCCCCAGGTACATAAGATCGCTTTCGTTGACCAAGCCCGTGATGTAAGTGGCAACCAGCGTACCGCCGTTTTTAACGTAGGCTTGTAATTCGCCCATCATTTTCTCTGTCATCATGTACTGCATGGGAATGACGACGATTTTATATCGCGATAAATCCGCGCATTTGTCGGGCGTAATTACGTCCACAGAAATGTTCGCATCCCAAAACGCCTTATAGTGGGCGTGGACGGTTTGCTGGTATTTTTTTGAATTACGGGAAAAGCCTTCAGCGTTGTCGAACGCCCAAAGATTTTCGGTATCGAACATCACGGCTACTTGCGATATGGTGCGGCTGTGACGGATTTCGCTGACGTTTACCAGCAGTTGGCCGACATCTTCCACGTCTTTAAACACGCGGTTTTCGGGGGAGTTGTCATGGTCCACTACCGCGCCGTGCAGCTTTTCGGTGGAGCCGCGCGACTTGCGCCATTGGAAGTACATGATGACATCCGCCCCGTGCGCCAAAGACGCCACCGTTGAAAGCGCGTGCATCCCCGGGCGCTTGGCGCGGTTAACGGGCTGCCAATTGACTTGGCTCGGCGTGGATTCGAGTATCAAAAACGGCGCGTCTTTTAATGTACGGAAGTAATCGTTCATGAACGCCAGCTTGGACGCGGTGTGCGCGGTCGGTTCGTAGTCGTTGTGCCACGGCGGGTACGCGTCCCACGAAATTACGTCGATTTCCTTGGCGAAGGGCGCGTAATCTAGTCCCGTAAATACCGAAGGCGCGTTAAAATCCCCCATAAAATTATTCGTTATGGCCACGTCAGGCGTGATTTCGCGTATCGGCGCGATTTCGTGCTTATAAAAATCGATCGTCATATACGTAGTAAAACGCTTCCAATCCAAATTAAGCCCGTGTATCCACCCCTCGCCGATGTCGCTTGGCGATTCCACCTGGCCGAAATCATTGTACAAATGCGCCCAAAACGCCGCCCAGTACGCGTCGTTTAAGGCGTCGATCGTGCCGTATTTACCTTCCAGCCACGCGCGGAAGTTCGCTTGGCATAACGCGCAATGACATTCCCCGCTGTATTCGTTGGAAATATGCCACATGAACAGGGCGGGATGGTCCTTGTACCGCTCGGCCAGCTTGTGGTTGATGATACCGACCTTTTCGCGGTAAACGGGGGAGGAAAAGCAATGGTTGTGCCGCCCGCCGTGCATCATCTTTTCGCGGCGGTGCGAAGTGCGGGTGACTTCCGGGTATTTTTGCGAAAGCCACGCGGGGCGCGCCGCCGACGGCGTGGCAAGGATGGCGTTACCACCGATGGAGGCGATGCTGTCCATGATTTTGTCCAGCCACCCGAAGGTGAACTCACCCTCGCGCGGCTCAAGCGCCGCCCAAGCGAAGATACCCACGCTGAAGGTGTTGGCGTTCACTTGTTTCATAAAGCGGATGTCGTCTTCCAATATGTTCGGGTATTTCAACCATTGGTCGGGGTTATAATCCCCGCCATGCAGCAGACGTTTTTCATTAGCGTACTTGGGGAAATTATCCGTTGATTTCATCCAACCCCGCCTTAATATGTATTTTTGTTTCAAAATAATATCATATTACCCTTATTATACAAGGGCGGCTGACGAAAGGATTCCATCAATCATGTATTCGATAAAAATCCCGTATCCTTTTGTGGGGTCCTGTACGAATACATGCGTGACCGCGCCGATAATGCGCCCGTTTTGCAAGATGGGGCTGCCGCTCATACCCTGCACGATGCCGCCCGTAACGGCCAGCAAATCGGGGTCGGTAATGCGGATGACCATGCTCTTGGTTTCATCCGCGGCGAATCGGTTTACGTTTTCGATTTGGATTTCGAATTCGCGCACCTCGTCGTTTATGGCATTGGTGAGGATCGTGGCGCGGCCCGCTTGGACCTGCGCGCGTGTGGCTACGGGAACAGCCTCGGTGGGGAAGCCGGCGACCATCGACGCTTCCAAATTGCCGAAAATACCGCGGGCGTTGTTAGCCGTGACCGTCCCCATGACGCGGTTGGTTTCGACCGCGCCTTCCAGCTCGCCCGGTGCTCCGCGCGCCCCGCGCTTTACCGACGTTACGGTCGAAGGCATGATGATGCCGTTCTTTACGCTCATTATTAATTTTGTATCCACGTCCATAATGCCGTGCCCAAGCGCGCCGAACATATTCGTCGCGGGGTCGTAAAAGGTTAACGTCCCGATACCCTTCGTCGAATCGCGTACCCACGCGCCGATACGGCGGACGTTGTCGGCGGCGGAAACGGCGGGGGAAAGCGTAACCGTCATTTCTATATTATTGCGGCGCACCAACAGGGAAAGGTCCGATTGGGATTCGGCCACCAACTTTTCCAACGCTTCCTTATCCTTAACGGGGGCGTTGTTCACCTTCAATACCAAGTCCCCCGCCAGGAGCTTGTCCTCCGACGGATTATATGTTTTGCCGTCCGGCCCATGGACGACGCCCGTACCCAACACCATAACGCCGTCGGTATTGATGCGCACGCCGATGGTCATACCCAAGGGTACGACTTCGATTTCGGGTAGGACTTCCACCGCGGCACGGCGCGACCCGAAGACCGGTACGGCGATATCCTTCGGACCCGCCGCAAATCCCAACGATAACGTTACGACAAGCAGGAATAATAATGTATAGGTTCGCCGCATAATAAAAATACCCCCAACATTTATGAAACCAACGTTTTAACAGCGTTATTTTCGCCTGAAAAGGGAGCGGCTATACCTGTAAAAATTCGCATGAAGTGCTATAATATATACAAATATGAAATAAAAAGGGGTATGTACATGTCCGATATATCCGTCAAAATCATTTCCCCGGCGGGAAGCGAAGACGCTTGTGTTCCGCGCGGCACTACCTTGTTGGAACTTTCTGCCCGATACGGGCATTTGCGGAAATACCCCATCCTGGCGGCCAAGGTCGATAACGAATTGCAAGATTTGTCGCGCAAGCTCCTCTATGACGCCACGGTCGAATTCCTGGATATCACCGACCCCAACGGCTTCCGCACCTACCAGCGCAGTTGCACGATGCTGTTGGTATACGCCGCCAAGACCGTCCTCGGGCGCAAGACGCGCGTCGTCGTCGCCCATTCCATCAATAAAAATTATTTTTGCGAAATCCCCGGTTGCAAAATCACCGACGAGCTGCTGCGCGAAATTGAAAACGTGATGCACGAAACGGTAAAGGCCGATTATCCCATCACCAAATGCACCCTCCCGAAGGAGGAAGCCCTGCGGATCGCCGAAGACCTGGGCTTGGAGGATAAGGTACGCTTACTCAAATACCGCCACAACCTTACCGTCAGCTTTTACAACTTCGATTGGATGTATAACTACCTGTACGGGGAAATGGCCCCCAACACGGGTGTGCTCGACCATTTTAAACTGGTCAAACGGTCCCATGGGTTTATGCTGCAATTCCCCAATATCGGGCTGGACTATTCATTCTCCGATATCGGCAAAGAAGGCAAGGTATCGCAGATATTCGCCGAAGCCGGCCAATGGGCGAAAATACTCAAAGCCGAAAACGTGGGCGCGCTCAACGGCAAGCTGTGTACCGTCGGCAGCGGCGAAATCATCCGCATCACCGAAGCCCTGCACGAAAAGAAGATCGCCCTGCTCGCCGACCAAATCATGCAGGAACGCCGCCCCATCGTGCTGATCGCCGGGCCGTCTTCCTCCGGTAAAACGACTTTCGCCGCGCGGTTGGGTATACAACTGATGGTAAACGGCGCGGTTCCGCACACCATCGGCTTGGATAACTATTACTTTGACCGCGAAAATTGCCCGCGCGACGCGGACGGAAACTACGACTTCGAAACGATCGATGCCATCGACACCGCGCAAATTAATAAGGACTTGCGTGCCCTGCTCGCGGGTGAGCGGGTGCAAATCCCTACGTTTAACTTCCTGACGGGCAAGCGTGAATACAAGGGGCGTTACCTAACGCTTTCGCCGAAGGACGTTTTAATTATGGAAGGCATCCACGGCCTTAACGAACGTGTGAGCGAAGAAGTCCCCGCATCCGACAAATTCAAGATATTTATTTCCGCCATGACGCAAATCAACCTCGACGACCACAACCGCATCCCCACCACGGACACGCGCCTGGTACGCCGCTTGGTACGCGACTTCCAATACCGCGGCGCGAGCGCGGCCGTAACCATTGGCATGTGGCCGTCGGTCCTGCGCGGCGAAACGAAATATATCTTCCCCCATCAGGAGCAGGCCGACGCGTTCTTCAATTCCGCGCTGGTATATGAAATGTGCGTGCTCAAGCAATACGCCGAACCGCTCCTGTTCAACCTCGAACCGGACGTACCGCAATACACCGAGGCGCGGCGGCTGATCAAGTTCCTGTCGACGTTCCTGGGTATCCCCAGCGAGCATATCCCGCCGAATTCAATTTTACGCGAGTTTATCGGGGGCGGTTGCTTCTCGCATTGATCGGATAATCATTTCCTTCAATTTGACCGAATCGATTGCGTTTGCGATGTCGATTCGGTCACTTTTTTTGTTGTTTTGCAAGCAATGTTTTATATGTTTAACGACTTCCACGTAATCATCGACCTCCGTAACATCCCGGGTTTCGCGCGGTTTGCCGTTTTTCGTAACGGAAAACGCTTCGTTTGTATAATCGCCGTAAACCGCGTCGCAGCGGATGACCCCTTCCGTGCATACCAACTCGAACCCGATTTCAAACGGGCAGCACTCCGGCATGGCGGAACTGCTTTCCATCACCGCATACATTTTGTCATAAATAAGAGCGGAGGTTACAATCGATTGCGTGCCGTTATCGATCCCCGCTGCGGTTACAGCCTTGGGCATACCCGCAAGACGGATCACATAATCCATCATGTGGTTGTGGAAATTCGTGATATTTTTATAAAGCCCCAAATCACCCCACCTTGACGACGTTTTGTTGTATGACCTTATGCTTATCAGCTTGCCGTATTCCGATTTTTCCAACAAATCCGCCGCGAGCTTGTGCGGGGCGGAAAACAGGATGAACATGTTTATGAATACATTTTTTCCGTATTTTTCCGAAGCTCGGCGTATCGCTTCCGCTTCATTGGATGAATACGTAACCGGCGTTTCGCAAAAAACGTGTTTTCCGTTTTTAAGTGCCTTGATCACCCATTCGGCATGAAGTTCCGTCGGAAGGCAAACGTCGATCAAATCAATGCTTGGGTCCTCGATGACCTCGTTAATTTTTGTTGTCGTGTGTAATTCGTATTTATCAGCGATTTGCTGTAATTTTTCCGGGTTACGCCCGAAAATTGATACGGCTTGGAACCCTTCGACGCTCCCATACCATTCCAAATGCGTTTGCCCAAACCCGGTGCCGAGGATACCTACTTTAATCATGCTTGTCCTCCCGATGCGTTTTATTTTAAGCATACCCCTCGGGAACTTGATTTGCTAAACTTTTTATGACGGGTAGTGTTTGCATGGCTAAAAAAAAGGGCTGCCTTACATGCTTTTGTTCCGTGGGGCGTGGGCGGGCGGATGTTCCAACGCCGCGCTGAACGCAATCGGGCGATGAACGGCTCCGTCCGCGAAGTGGTTGCATCGGTTGGCAAGCACCCGATGCCAACCACATAACGCGCCCGTTCGCCGTTAATCGTCCGATTGCGTAGGCGCGGCTTATGGAACATCCGCCCACCCCCGCCCCACTGGTGTCCGGTGTATTAGTACCCCGTTTCTTTTTTTGGAATATCCGGCTCAACTTGTGCCCTAGTAGGGCACAAGTTAAAAAAGCAATCACTTTTCCGGCTGTGTGGGTTTTAACTTCTGCTCGATTTTATACATAGCAACGAACTTTTTTATATCCTCGAACGTAGGATTATGATAATAAAAATACCCTCTGATGCACCACATTCTTTTGTCAGGTTCGATGATTACGCGATTTTTGCAATTTTCCAACGTCCCTTTTTTTTCTTTGCATTTGTAGCACCCGCCCCAACGGGTAGCAAATGATTCGGGGAAGCGGGTTTTAAGCCATTCAAATTGTTCAGGGTGAGCTGCGTACACTTTGGGGAAAGCGACTTTAACGGACAAGTCGTAGGGTGTGCTGTGCAAAAATTCTTCCTCATGATAAGACGAACCTTTGCCAACGAGTAGCCATTCTTTGCTGCCTTTTTTGTAGAGATAGCAGTACATTTTATCTTCGCCTGTTGGTTGGAAGTCGCATTTTACAGCTTCATCGTAGAGCCAATAATAGATTTCACGAAGATGTGGAGGCTCGCCATCGGTCATGGCAAGGAAGAATGTTTCATGGGATTGGGTCGCAGGGTCTTGCACGAAGCGGTAAGAAAAATAGCGGACATGATTCGCGTTATTAGGATTTTTGTCTTTGAAGTATTCGCAAAGAACGGTAACCGCGTGTGGTATATCAGTAAATGATACGGCAAACACGGGAATTTCCGGTTCGTTGTAACCATTGACCTGCATCCCCATGATGTTTAATTTGTTTATGAGCAACGCGGTTTTTTCTATCGGGTGGCAGAGGAGTTGCTCGTTAATGCGCTGTTTGGCATGGTCGGCAAAACGCTGTTTGTCTACATACAACACACCGTTTTTTTCGTGACCGCAGGCAACCATAGCATTAAACAATATGACAACGCGATTTTGGACAAGCCCCAACCAAGTCAAATCGCTCCAAGTTGGGAAGCCCCAATCAAAGGGCGAACCACATTCAATTTCATCATAGACGGCATATAAAAATTCTTGCAATGCCTTAAATGTACTGACAAATTCGGCGTTGGACAAGTTACCCAAATGAACGGGGTTAATAATCGTTTCATCGGGAATAAATACCATACCGGTTTTATATGCCCGCATTGTTTTACGTGCTTCACCTTCGAACGTTTCATGGATATATTCGTGAAACGCATTTGCAAATGCAGGGTCAAATTGTTCACATGCGATGGCGTATTCGTTTAGCATAGCGAACCTATTTTTATCCCTACTGACATACCCGCTCCAACGGTTTCTGATAAAAGTATCAATTGATTTGGCGGTAGGCAATTCGTCGTTTAATTCATCGTAATACGAACTTATAAAGCCAATGCGTTCATCAATGTATTTTTGCTTTTTCCTTCTTGCGGCAAGGTACTGTATATAATCTTCCGCGTTCTTCATTTATACCTCCTATTTTTGTTAAAGATGTATCCACAAAGCCGGGCGAACACCGCCATGCGAATCATACACATCAGAGCCGCAAATAAACAACTCACCTTTTTCGCCTACCATAACGGTGGTGTGTCTTACATGTATTCCCGGTGAACGAAGCCAATACCATCTTGCATCCCAACCTGCGTTGTATACTTTGTGATACAGGGCTTTTCGCGCGTCGTTTTATTACTCCTTCGGTGATAATCAATGCGCTGTTGCCGTCTACTTTCAACACACGCCATTGATATTTACCAAAGGGGATAATTGCCCCCTCTGTGACAATAATCGGTGATAATATAGAGTCTATCGAAGTATTTAAAAGTTTGGCAAGCAAGGGGAGTATGGACGTTTCCGGTAAGGCATGACCGTTTTCCCATTTGCTGATGGCTTGTGCGGTGATACCCAGCTTTTCCGATAACTCATCCTGCGTAAAGCTATTGCGCTTGCGCAGGAGTAATATTTGATTTCCTATCCTAATATTATCCGGCATAAAACCCCCCTGTAATTTTCGCACCTTATTCTTGGGAACAAGATAATTTTAACAAGTATACAATGGCTATACCATACCACGCAGGTTGCGATTTTTGTTGAAAACTTAACCGGTAGTTTAGTTTAATTACTACCTCTAATTATACGTTAAAACGAAGCCTGCGGCTGGAAAATTAACCGCAGGCTTGATTTTTGGGCGTTTATGGGTATCGTGTGAAGGTGGTGCATTTTTGCACCCGTTGGAAAAAATTATACACCCCCACCTAAACACGAAAGGTTAATCGTGTTATTGTATTGAACTCGACGTGAAAACGCCCTCTTTGACGTTGATTTTGATACAACGAAATGTTAGGATTTATCGTAGATAATTTATTAGGCTGTTTAAAAATGAAAAAAAATATCCGGGGTTTGACACAACCTCTTATATTTTCGGAGGTGTAACTTGAAACGAGTGGTTTTATCTAATTGTTTCCTAGTTGCAGGTTTCCTGCTGTTCTGTTATATGCTTACGGCATCAATGGGGTCACGTATTCCAATATCCACCCATTCACCGTCACCCGGTACGACCATTACCGAGTTCGGTTACAAAAATCCAATTTACAATTACACACCGGTACTTGGACCGACCCTTGTAATCTTAGGAATAATCATAGGTTTCTTAAAGTTGCGAAAAGAAAGTATCCTGGCGGTCATCGCGCCAATCTTTAGCTTCACGCCAATTTTGCTGTTCTTATTAATGTCGATTCCTTTTATTGGCATTGCTTTTACGTATGCATTTTTTGCCAGTTTGTGGGGGCTTGGTTTTTGCTTAATTGGATTTATTTTAGGTATTATTTCCCTTTGCAAAGGGATAAAACATAAAAAACCGGAAATAATCACTTCAATCATTGCTATATTAGCACCATTTGGGTGGATATTAAATTTGTACCTATATGTTCATTTCGGCGGTGTAATAATTATATAAAAAATATTTCAACCCCAACGTAAAAACGTCCCGTTTTACCCTAATTGTGTTTCCCGTCAAACAGGGCGACAGGGCGGGCGGATGTTCCATAAGCCGCGCCTACGCAATCGGACGATTAACGGCGAACGGGCGCGTTACGTGGTTGGCATCGGGTGCTTGCAACCGATTGATGCGGATCCGAAGGATTCGCATGCAACCACTTCGCGCACGGAGCTGTTCATCGCCCGATTGCGTTCAGCGCGGCGTTGGAACTTCCGCCTGCCCTGCCGCCCGGGGCAAAGTAAACATTACAACCCCGGGAAGTATTCACTTTCCGGTTCTATCCGACGTACGCCCAGCGTTTCAATTTCGGGAACACCGCGCGGATAGCGTTGCGGGCATCATCGTCCGTCATACCTTCCGACTTCCACCAGGGGATATTATCTTCGACGGCTTGCTCGTACGTCGATTCGTACGTAAACGCGCCGCTTGCGTAACAATGGCAGCAATAGTCGTCGTTTTGCCCGCCGTCGGCGTCCGTTCCGTGGTCTTTCGCCTCTTTAAGGGGCATGTAGCAACTTTGGCAACGCAGTTCCGTTGTCATCTTTATTCCTCCTTATAGTCACCCGTGATTTCGATTACGTTTTTATCCGGGTCGATCACATTGAAAAAGTAATAGTTGGAATGTGGGTGCATGATTTCCGTTACGGGGCCGATACGCAGGCTGATCACGCGTTTTTGCTCCTGCGCGAGGTCCTTGATCCACAGGTTTAACGCGAATTTGTGATCGTTGCCGTCATCGCCGCTGCGGTTGAGGTAATGCCTTTCGTTCATGACGGACAGCCAGCATTTTTCGTCGAAGCGGAATTGCGCGAAGTGGTTGCACCCGATCATCGTTGCGCGTTTGCTTAATAATTTTTCATAGAAGTAAATAGATTTTTTGAAATCCCTTACGATCAGATACAAGCCCCATCGCAGGATGGGCTGGTTGGGTATGCGGTATTCGGGGGGTTCATCCAAAATCAATTCGTCCGTAGTGAGGTTAAACAGGCGGCATAATTGCACCACCTTATCCAAATCGGGCAAGGCTTGTCCCATCTCCCATTTGGACACGGATTGGCGCGTGACATTTAACTTTTCCGCCAAACCGCTTTGCGAAAGGCCGTGACGTATCCGATGGAATTGTATGCGGCCGCCGATGTTCATACGCGCGCTCCCTTCGTACGGGGAAAGTATAATGCAATCGATGCTTCCATTCTACCAACATAAGTTGGCAATTTGTCAACCGTTGGTTGCGCTTTCGTATATTTGACGCATCTTTTCGCTTGCTTTATATTTAAACAATGAAGCGTTTGTTCATCGACCGCCAACCCGACTGCGTACGCGTGGCGTATACCGTGGACGGCAAGCTGCGCGAAATCTACATCGACCCCATCGGGAACGAATCCCTGGTGGGGCATATTTACGTGGGGCGCATACAAAATATATTGCCCGGGCATTTCGCCTTCGTGGATATCGGTACGCAAAAAAACGCGTTTATTAACCTGCCGCGTAACCACGGGTTTAAGAACGGGCAGCCGATCCTTATACAAATCTACAAGGACGCTGACCGTATGAAGGGCCCGTACGGCGGGCAGCAATTGAAATTAAAAGGGCGTAACGTGATCGTCCGTGAAAGCGCGCGCCATGAAATCGGCGTTTCGCATAAAATTTCCGACCCACAGGAACGTTCGCGATTGCGCGGGGCGGTTCATCCGGTATTGGAAAAGGGGTTCGGCGCGATCATACGTACCCATGCCTGCGGGCAACCGGAGGGGGACTTGACCGAGGAAGCCGTTCGGCTCATCGCCTTGCACCGCGATATTACGGAACGCGCGAAATACGCGATGCCGCCCGTATTGCTCCACCCGAAAAAAATCGCGGCATTGCCGGAGGATTTATTTATTGAAATGCTGGCTGATGATTTGGATGAGGTTTGGGTAAGCGGGATGGATACGGAAGACGTAAAGACAACTTGTGCCCAATTTAAGCACAAGTTAAAAAAAGACATCTTATTCACAACCGATAACGGCGGAACGGATTTATTCGATGTTCACAACATCAACCGCCAAATGACGCGCGCCTTGGAAAAAACCGTGATCCTGCCCTGCGGCGGCCATATAACCTTCGAACAAACCGAAGCGTGCGTGGTAATCGACGTGAACACGGGCGCGTTTTCCGGCGGGTCAAACTTCCGCGCCGCCGTATTGCAAAC
The DNA here is from genome assembly GCA_009780585.1 of Defluviitaleaceae bacterium. GTDB lineage: Bacteria > Bacillota > Clostridia > Lachnospirales > WQUN01 > WQRX01. The sequence continues at coordinate 27,321 of WQZS01000001.1, forward strand.
CAATGCCGAAGCCGCCGCCGCTATCTCGGAGCATCTTACATTGCGTAACTTATCCGGCATTATCATCGTGGATTTTATCGACATGAAGGACAAGGCCGACAAAACCATCCTTATGGATACGTTGGCCGCGGAAATAAAAAAGGACCGTATCAAAACGGAAATCGTAGGAATGACCGAACTCGGACTCGTGCAGCTTACCCGCCGCAGGACGCGCCCGCCGCTTTCGCGGATGTTGGAAACGGATTGCCCCCATTGCGGCGGCATGGGTAGGCTACCGCGCGAAAACGTACCAAAACCCCAGTATAATTAGGGCGGAAGCCAAGATAAAACCCCACGTCGGCATCATGAACTGTACGATCATGCCGATGCCGATAAAGAAGAAAATCAACCCCATCAAACGCCGTTTGCGGGCGATCATATGCTCCCCTCCCCGATTGCTGCGCCGTGTTATATAGTATGCGCGGTGTTTTTTTTGTTGCGAAAAAATCATGGAATGTTACAATGCTGTTTCACGTCGGATTATGTGAGGTTCTTATGTTCGAAATCGGCATCATCGTAAAGCCCCAGGGTGTACGCGGCGAAATGCGTGTCCTGCCCACCACGGACGATCCCACGAGATTCGAATTGCTTAAGGAAGTGTATGTCAGCCCGAAATCGGTGAACCCGCCTTCCGTTTTGGCGAAAAAATACACCCTGTCTTCCGTACGCTATCAAAAAAACATGGTAATGCTCACCCTTGCCGAAGTGAAGGACCGCAACGCGGCGGCGGCATTGGTCGGAAGCGTGCTGCTCATCCCCGACGAATGGGCGTTGCCGCTTGACGAGGACGAATATTTCGTGCGCGATTTGATCGGGTTGACGGCGCAAACCGAAGACGGCGAGGTTTTGGGCGAAATCACGGATGTATTGCGCACCGGGGCGAATGATGTATATGTCATCACATCCGTTGAGGGCGACTCTTTTATGGTACCCGCTATTAAGGATGTGGTACTTCGTGTCGATTCGACACGAAGTTGCATCACCTTGCGCTTGTTGGACGGCTTGCGGGAGCTGAAGGCATGATTTTTCACGTCCTTACCCTTTTCCCCGAAATGATCGGCCAGATGGTTAGCCACAGTATATTGGGCCGGGCGATTGCGTCCGGTTTTATTTGCGTTAACGCGGTGAATATCCGCGATTTCGCGGTGAATAAGCATGGGCAGGTTGACGACGCGCCTTATGGCGGGGGCGCGGGGATGGTGATGATGGCGCAGCCTGTTTATGGTGCTTGGGAGAGTGTATGCGGGGGGTTCCGGGTGGAGGAAAAAGGAAGGGGTTCGCGCTCCCTTGAAGGCGAAGTCGGTCGCTGCGAACCCCTTCCTTTTTCCTCCGCCCTCCTTCCCCTCGTATCACCGACTTCCAATGCGTTTAATTGCAAAGAGCATTCTTCCCCTCGCACTATATACCTTTCCCCTCAGGGGAAACCTTTTACGCAGGCTTTTGCCCGTGAATTGTCCGAGGAAAAGGAAATTATTCTCCTCTGCGGGCATTATGAGGGGGTGGACGAGCGAGTGATTGAGGAGATTGTTACGGACGAGGTTTCGATTGGGGATTATGTGCTTACGGGGGGTGAACCTGCGGCTTTGGTTATTATGGACGCGGTTTCGCGGTTGATTCCCGGGGTGATTAATAAGGAAGCGTCCCATCGGGATGAGAGTTTTGGTGAGGTGCTTTCGGGCGGGTTGGAATATCCGCAGTATACGCGGCCGCCTATTTTTCGGGGGCGGGAGGTACCGGAGGTCTTGCTTTCGGGGCATCACGGTAGGATTGATGCTTGGCGGCGGGAACAGTCGCTCAAACGTACGCGGGAGCGGCGGCCGGATTTGCTTTAGGGTCAAATATAAAATTTCAAGGGAAGCGATTTCATGACATCCGCGATTAAGATTGTCGGCGCGCGCATACATAATTTGAAGAATATCGACGTCGAAATCCCCAAGGGGAAGTTGACCGTTATAACGGGCGTTTCGGGCAGCGGTAAATCGAGCCTTGCCTTTGATACGCTGTACGAGGAAAGCAAGCGGCGGTATCTGATGTTCTCCAATACGCAATTTATGGTGGATAATGTACCGACGTTTGACGCGATTACGGGTTTGTCGCCTGCGGTTGCGGTCGAACAACGCATTACGCGGCAGTCTAATCCTCGGTCTAATGTGGGCACGCGTACAAAAATCGGCTCGATGTTGGCGGCGTTGTTCGCGGCGTATGGCAAGCGCGATTCCGAATATGACGACAGCGAACCGCTTTCGATGGAAATGTTCCAAAAGAATTCCCCCAAGGGGATGTGCGTGCGGTGCTTGGGCTCGGGGATGGTTTATACGGTTGACGAGGACGAATTGTTCCGCGACAAGACGCGGACGCTGGCTAATTTTTTCGGCAACGAGGGCAAAGAAGGAAAAACAGCCCATTGGGGTCATCGAATAAAACATTTTTGCAAACATGCGGGTTTATCGCCTCAACAAACGCTTGAATCATTAACTGAAAAGGAGCTTAACCTGTTTAAATACGGCGGCGCGGGTTACAAAATAATGGACGGTGTTGTTCCGTGGGTAATAAATTGGTACCAATGGAGCATAAAACGAAAGAATCCGCTGTGGGGAGCGCATCTAACCTGCGTCCGCCATATCGACTGCCCCAAGTGCAAAGGCAGCGGTTTGGGTGAAGAAGCCGCGCACACGACCTTCGGCGGCAAGACCATCACGCAGTTGGAGGAAATGTATATTTCCGACTTGTTCGCCTTCCTTTCGCAGCCGTGCCACCCATCCACGAAATTATTGGAGGAAATCCTAACCAAGCTGGAATGTATGGCCGACGTCGGGCTGCACCACTTGGCGTTGGAACGGCCCTTACCCACACTTTCGGGCGGGGAAGTGCAGCGGTTATTTTTGGCGAGTTATATCATAGCGGAGATGGATTCGATTATTTTCATCTTCGACGAGCCGACCATCGGCTTGCACGAAGTGGAAAAACAAAAACTCATCGAAATCATCCAAAATTTAATACGGCGCGGTAATACCGTCGTGGCGGTGGAACATGACGTAAACTTTATGCAAGCCGCGGATTATATCGTGGATTTGGGCCCGCGCGCGGGGGAATACGGCGGGGAACGGATTTTCCAAGGGAGTTACGCGGACTTCATGCGGGCGGAGCGTTCCATGACCGCGCCTTACTTAAATGGAACATTGCAAATGCCCGTTAAAATGTCATGCAAACCCGTGGACAAAACAAAACGGCTTCGGTTGGAGGGGTGCAACCTACACAATTTGCGCAACGTTTCCGTGGACATTCCGTTGGGGTTGCTCGTGGGGGTTGCGGGTGTTTCCGGCAGCGGCAAATCAAGCCTCATCGCCGATACGCTCGTACCGAAGTTGAAAGAGGTTTTGGCAAATAACGTCGTGGACGAATTCGGTTACAACAGCGAAGCGGAGGAAAATATCATTTTTTCCGAAGCAGCCATTACGGGGCATGAACATATCAAAAAATGCTTGATCATCGACCAAAAACCCATCGGGCGCACGCGCACGTCGTGCCCTGCCACGTATACGGGTATCTTCGACAAGGTGCGCAAGCTCTTCGCCGACTCCCCCGAAGCGGCAGCGTGCGGGTACGATATGGGCATGTTTTCCTTCAACGCCCAAGGCCAATGCCGAAAATGCAGGAGCGACGGCGTGATCCATTACCATGTGGGCTTCGGCAATTTCATCCACGTTGACTGCGAGGACTGCGGCGGCACGGGCTTTAACCCCGATGCCATGCGCATCAAGGTTGACGGAAAAAATATTAAAGACATCCTTGAAACAAGCGTTTCAAGCGCGGTGAAATATTTTAAGGATAAAAGCAAATCGGCCCACCGCATGTTGCAAACCCTCGACCGCGTGGGCTTGGGCTACATGACGCTGGGACAAAAAACGCCGACCATTTCCGGCGGCGAGGCGCAACGCATCAAGCTGGCGAAGGAACTGGGGAAATCCGGCAGCGGCCGTAATAACCTGTATATCTTGGACGAACCGACCACGGGGTTATCCTTTTCCGACGCGGAAAAGTTAATCGCCTTGATGCAGGAGCTGGTAGACAACGGCAACACCGTCATCGTCACCGAACATGACCCGGTTGTGCTGGCCAATTGCGATTACATCATCGAAATGGGGCCGGGCGGCGGCTCTGACGGCGGGTATGTGCTGGCAACGGGTACGCCCGAGGAATTGCGGCGTAATAAGGAATCCATCATCGGACAGTTCTTGCAACCAACCCCAACGGGGGTGCGTATGTAATGGGCGGCGTAAACTTCACATTCTTGTCACAATTGGATGATTATATAAAGATGAAGCAATACCGATTGGTTAACGCGGTGGTCGTTTATGAAAATGATGAAATCGTTTTTAAGCGGTATTATAATAACTTTAGCGACGATTCCGTTAACCACTTGTGTTCCACATGGAAAAGCATACTTTCCCTTACGCTGGGGATTTGCTTGGATAAAGGGATTGTCAAGGACATCGACGAACCGATAAGCCGCTACCTTCCGCAGTTCGCGCAGGGCATCGACCCGCGGCATCGGTTGATTACGATCCGCCATTTGCTTACCATGTCGTCGGGCATCCATTTTATCGGCGGGGTGCATTACCATTGCCCCATGCTTGAACAAATGCGCCGTACCAAGGATTGGATCGCGCACATCGCCGACGTGCAAATGACCGCAACGCCGGGTACGAGGTTCGTGTATAAGGAATGGGACGTGATCCTGCTTTCCGCGTTGATAGGAAAGGCGTGCGGCGGTTTGGCGTACAGCGTTGTATGGGAACACTTGTATAAACCGCTGGGTATCGCCGGCGTGGAATGGTTGGCGCAAAACAAAGGAAGCCTCAATTACAACGCCGACTTGGATAACGGGTTACCCGAAGACGGCGGCGACAAAATGACCGCGCTAAACATGGCGAAGATCGGGCGGCTAATGCTTAACGGCGGCATGTGGGACGGGGAGCGCATCGTATCGGAAAGCTATATAAAGGAATCCATCATGCCGTCGAAAGCGAGTGCGGAATACGGTTTGCTATGGTGGCTCTCCGATAAAGGCTACCATGCGCGGGGCTTCGGCGGGCAGGAAATCAACGTTTACCCGGATAAAAACATCGTCGCGGTGGTACAAGCAACCGTCACCCCGTCAAGCAAATTTTATTCCGATATCTGCGAAAACATCATAACCACAAGCGAAGCCTTTCCCCATCGGGTTTCGTAATAAGGAGACACGTTATGATCACCATGAAGAACGTTTCAAAGACCTTCGGCGACAAGCCCGTCCTAACGGACGTCAACTTCCACGTAAAGCAAGGGGAAATCTTCGGCTTGCTAGGGCCGTCGGGCGCGGGTAAGACGACGATCATTAACATCCTCACCAAGCAAATCGAAGCCGACAGCGGCGAGGTAACCGTCGAAGCCGCACCGAGGGAATTGGGGATCATGCTCGACACCGGCGGACTGTACCCCCATCTCAACAGCTTGGAAAACCTGGATTTGTACGCACGCATTTACGACCTGCCGAAAACGGTCCCCATGGAAATCTTGCAAAAGGTCGGACTCGGGGACGACGCGAAGAAAGCCTCCAGCAAATTATCCCGCGGCATGAACCAACGGCTGGCCTTGGCGCGAGCTATCCTCTACGCGCCGAAGCTGCTCTTTTTGGACGAACCCACCAGCGCGCTGGATCCCGGCACTTCCAAGGGGATATGTAAATTATTGCGCAAACTCTGCGACGACGGCGCGACGATTTTCCTCACCACACACAACATGGACGAGGCGTTGAAGCTCTGCGACCGCGTAGCGCTTTTGCATGAGGGTAAGATCGTGGAGCAGGGCGAACCCGTCGCGTTGTGCGGCCAATATAACGCCCTGCGTACCGTGCCCGACCTCGAAGCCGTATTCCTACAACTCACGGGGGTGGAATTATGAAAAACACGAAGGCGATTTTTATCAAACAAATCCGCAGCCTGATCAAAAGCCCCGCCCTATTGGCGCAGGGGGTATTCTTCGCGCTGGTGGTATTGGTGATGACCTTCCTCATGGGGCCGGAGCGGGAATGTGACGAGTGCATCCCCGCGTATGTGTGCGAAACCTGCCTGCGGGAAAATCCCCTGCACAGCCTGCCGACCCCTACGATCGCGGGGTTGTTTACGGTCATGTTCGTGGGGATGGCGCTGATGGGTTCCTCCTCCGCGTTGGTACTGGAGGATAAAACCACCCACAACCTGCGTTTCATGACCATGGCGGGGATGAAGCCCTTCCAATACCTGGTGGGTACGGCGGCGGCCTTATTTATCGCGACGATTCCCGTGTTGTTTTTATTTTCGATGGTGGGGCGTTACTTCGGCGCGGCCACGCTTTGGTTTATGCTGATCGCCGTTTCGGGCGCGGCGGTTTCGATTTTGCTCGGCATCGCCATGGGGCTTTCCAAAATGCCTGCGTTGGCTGCCCCCATCAGCATGATTATCGGGTTCGGCCCCATGTTTTCTTCTTTTAATGAAAGCCTCGCGCGTTGGTTCCATTATGCCTACACCCAGCAGATCAACTTGGCCATTTACCATTTGGGCAAGGGTGAAGGCGGAAACCTGCCGCGCATGTTTATGATACTCGGCATATCCGCCCTCGTGATCATGCTTGCGTTCGTGTGGATGCATAGGAAGGGCGAACTCCGATGGTAGACGAGCTGCGGCGGCTCGTCACGGAAAGCGATAACATCGTATTCTTCGGCGGGGCTGGTGTGTCTACCGAAAGCGGCATCCCCGACTTCCGCAGCGTGGACGGCTTGTATAATCAGCAGTACGACTACCCGCCGGAAATTATTTTATCGCGCAGTTTCTTTAAGAAAAACCCGCGGGAGTTCTATCGTTTTTACAAAAATAAATTACTGAACGAGCATGTAAAACCCAACGCCGCGCACATTGCATTGGCGCAATTGGAAAATGCGGGCAAATTAAAAGCCGTTATCACGCAAAACATCGACGGCCTTCACCAAATGGCGGGGAGCGTAAATGTACTTGAATTGCACGGTTCGATCCACCGTAACTTTTGCATGAAATGCGCCGCAACCCACGGCATGGAAATAATAAAAACCGCCGACATCCCGTTATGCGGATGCGGCGGTTTAATTAAACCCGATGTCGTGCTTTTTGAAGAGCAATTGGATAACCATGTGCTGATGCAAGCGATAAAATATATTTCGCAAGCGGATATGTTGATAATCGGCGGCACGTCATTATCTGTGTACCCCGCCGCCGGATTGGTTGAATATTACACGGGGAACAAACTCGTGATGATCAATAACGACCCGACACCGTATGACAGGCGGGTAAATTTGTTGATTCGGGACAGTATCGGCAAGGTGCTGGAGGAAGCGTGGAATTAAATCGCCACTTCCAGTTCCATATAAATGCGATCTTGCGAATTAATAATAAATTCTTTGTCATCGTCATCCATTTCTTGCAAGGTAAGCTCTGTTAATTCTTTTAAATTATTTATCGCGTCTTCATACGTATCCGCTTGCGTGAAGCAACTACTTATTTCCGGGCACATAGCAAAATAAGAACCATTATTTTGCTTTTTACAAATGACAGCTAATTTTGTTTTCATTTTGATATCCTACCTTCCTAAATAATTAAGCAGTTCTTTTTTATCAATACCCGCTTCTCTTAATAACTTACGGATGAAATCCTCATTAAAATCCTTGTTTGGGTGAATCGGTATGGGTAATGTACGTACCCCATTGCTATAAATATGATGGCTTCCGCCCGTTGAACGGATTAAACCATACCCTTGTTGTTCCATAAATTTAATAAATTCCCGTGATTTTAATACTAATCCCATAAATCAACCTATATTATCTATCAAATCCCGCATCGTATACAATCCCGCCGGTTTAGCCTGTATAAATCGGGCGGCCTTTAACGCCCCCACGGCGAACACTTCTCTCGAATACGCGGCATGGGTCAGTTCTATAACCTCGTCATGCCCCGAGAATACCACGGTATGCTCGCCCGTAATCGTGCCGCCGCGCAGGGCGTGCAGGCCGATTTCGTCGCGGTCGCGTTTAGCCTTGCGCGGGCTGCGGTCGTTGACGTATTTCATCCCGCCGCCGAGGGCTTGGTTGGCGGCTTCGGCCAATACATATGCCGTGCCGGAGGGCGCGTCGAGTTTTTGGTTGTGGTGGCGCTCGATGATTTCGATGTCGAAGCCGGCGTCGTAAAGGAGCTTGGCGGCTTTTTCCAGCAAGTGGGAAAGCAGGTTTATCCCCAAGGATAAATTGGCGGAAACAAGGACGGGGATTTTTTCCGACGCTTTTTTTATTTCCTCCGTTACGTCGTCGGGTAAAGCCGTGGTGCATAGGATCATGGGGATTCGTTTTTCTACGCAATAGCGTGCCGTTGCCAATACCGCTTGTATCTCATGGGGTGACAGGCACACGATTACCACGTCCGCGGGGACGTTACATTCACCGATTTCGTTAAAGATCGGAAAATCGATTATATAGGAACCCCCGCCCGTCAAAGGCGTTTCATTCACGCCCGCCGCAATTTCCGCTTCGCCGCTCTGCCCTGCCAGCTTACATATCGCGGAGCCCAATCGGCCGAAGCATCCGCACACGATAATCCTTGTCATATCAATCCGTATTCCTTCATGGCTTGTTGCAACTGTGCAATCAGCACGTCCTCGGGCGCGACCAACGGCGCACGCAATCCCCCCATTTTAAAGCCCATCAGATTAAGCGCGGTCTTTATTACGATGGGGTTAACGTCGGCGAAGAGGCAACGCACGATGGGCAGGATGCCGAGTTGGATTTTTCGGCTACCCGCTACATCCCCTTCGTGGAATTTCATCACCAAGTCATGCACTTGCGCGGGCGCGATATTGGCAATCGTGGAGATTACGCCCTTCCCGCCCAGCGAAAGTATCGGTACAATATAATCATCGTTGCCGGAATAAATATCGAGCGCGTCACCGCAACGCTCGGCGATTTCCGCCACATGGCCGAAGTCGCCGGACGCTTCCTTTACGGCTGTGATGTTGGGTATCTTCGCCAGCTCCGCCATCGTTTTGGGTGTCATGTTCATGGCGGTGCGCGGGGGTATGTTGTACATAACGATCGGGACGTTTACGGCGGCGGCGATGCGCGTAAAATGCTCAATTAAGCCGCGCTGGGAAGTCTTGTTATAGTAAGGTGTGGTGTACATGAGGGCATCCGCGCCGGCTTTGGCTAATTCCCTGCCGATTTCCTCGCAGTACGCCGTGTTGTTGCCTCCCGCCCCGGCAATAACGGGAACGTTACGGCCTTGGGTTTCACCGTATTTTTTGGCGGCGTTAACCGCCGTACGCACCACTTCGATGTGCTCGTCCTTGGAAAGCGTGGACAGCTCGCCCGTGGTCCCGCAGGAAACGATCGCGTCCGTACCGTTTTCGATTTGGAATTTGATAAGTTTTTCATATTCCTCGGGATTAAACCGATTGCCGGCGTCGAAAGGCGTACAAACCGCCGCGCCCGAGCCGATGAAGATACTCATGGGAGTCCCCCTTTAGTTTATGGAATTGACATATTACATGAATACGGCGATGATAGATAAAAGATACAAAAATGTCAAATTTTAACTTGTACCCTATTAGGGGACAAGTTGCGGAAAGAGGCCGTCATGGATTACATTGTCAACCATTATACGGGCTACGACGAACAAGCCCGCTTCGACCACAGGCACAACCTCGTCGAGTTCCTCACCACCATGCACTATATCGAAAAATACCTGACCCCCGGCGCCCGCGTACTGGAAGCCGGCGCGGGTACGGGAAGGTACAGCCGCGTTATCGCCGATAAAGGCCATCAAGTAGAAGCGGTTGAACTCGTACCGTACAACATCGAGGTGTTTAAATCGTTACGCACATCCAAGCAAAACATTAATATCACGCAGGGCAACGCGCTGGATTTATACATGTTCGCGGGCGACACCTTTGATATCACGCTTGTACTCGGCCCGCTGTACCACTTATTCACGGAGGACGACAAACGGAAGTGCATCACCGAAGCCCTGCGCGTGACGAAACCCGGCGGCATCGTCTTCGCGGCGTACGTCATCAGCGATTTAGCGTTTTTGTATGACGGGATATTGCTTAACCGATGGGATACGTCAAACTATATGGCGCTGGGTAAAATCGACCCCCTAACCTTCACTTCTTCTAGTACGCCGGAGGATGTATTCGAGTTGGTGCGCAAGGAAGACATCGACCGCTTGATGGAACCCTTCGCGATAAAGCGCCTGCACTATGTCGCCACGACGTTAATCAGCCGCGCCGTACGCGATACGCTTAGCAGCATAGACGATAAAACGTTTGATATGTACATGCGGCATCACTTTGTTTTATGCGAAAGGCCCGACATGGTGGGCATGACGAGCCACAGTTTGGATATCTTTCAAAAATAATGAACATAAAACTCCCGACCGAAGTCCGTCACATCCTCACCACCCTCGAAGCCGCCGGGTTTGAGGCTTTTGTCGTGGGCGGCTGCGTGCGCGACATGCTGCGCGGCATTACGCCCAAGGATTGGGATGTTACGACCAATGCTTTACCCCATCAAGTAAAATCCCTTTTCTCCCGTACCTTTGACACAGGGATTAAACACGGGACAATCACCGTTTTGCAAAACCGCCAACCCTTTGAGGTTACGACCTATCGCGTGGACGGCACTTATCTTGACGCACGCCGCCCCGAATCGGTTACCTATACCGCTGATATTGAAGACGATCTGAGCCGCCGCGATTTTACCATGAACGCCATCGCGTACAATCCCGCCTGTGGTTTTTCCGATCCCTTCGACGGGCGGGTGGACATCAAGCGTAAAATCATTCGCTGCGTGGGCGACCCAACACAACGCTTCGGTGAGGACGCGCTACGGATGTTGCGTGCCATCCGTTTCGCGGGGACGCTGGGCTTTACGATAGAAGCCGATACGCTAAACGCAATATCCGCGCAAAAAGAGAACCTTGTTCGTATCAGCGCGGAACGTGTGCGGGAGGAGCTTACCCGTTTATTGTGCGGCGCGTATTCGCAAGCAATCGCTCTGTTGGAATCCACGGGCCTCATGCCTTATGTATTGCAAAGCCGCACATACGAAGGAAACCTCGCGGAAACGATACGGCAAATCGAAAAATCCCCCGCCGACGAACATTTGCGTTTATCACTCTTTTTTTCCCGCTTCGAATCTGTCGAAAAGGTACTCCGCGCGCTCCGTTTTGATAATAAATCCGTTCAAGCAATATGCCTTTATGTACGCCTACTCCCCGTTCCCATTCCCGCCGACCGTTATGCGATAAAAAAATATTTATATCAAATGCCCGCCGCGTACGCGCAACTATTTTTCGAAAATTTGCTCACCCTGCAGGAAATAACCCAAGTATCCGACCCCGCGCACATAGCACGGCTCCGTCAAATTTCCCGCAACATCCACGAAAGCTGCGAATGTTATACCCTTCGCAGCCTCGCCGTTAACGGCAAAGACCTCGCTGCCCTCGGCATCCCCCCGGGTAAAGCGATGGGTGATACACTCAAATCCCTGCTCGACGCCGTTATGCGCGACCCCACCCTAAACACAAAGCCCACTTTATTATCCCGAATTTAAAAATCCGCCGTCGGCGGATTTTTTATAACGATTTTATTTTGTTCTAAAATAAGTGGCGTGCTGCGTACCGATTGCACGCATTTATAACAGATGCGAATACGTATCTGTAACACGCGTTTATCACAAGCGCGAACGTGCCCCTGACTCGCAGTGTCGGGGGAATCGTTCTTGCAACCCTACTCCTTCCCTATCGGCCTCATCGTCGGGAACAAAATCACATCCCGTATCGAGTGTGAATCCGTCAGCAGCATCACGAACCGGTCTACGCCCATGCCGAAGCCGCCCGTAGGGGGCATCCCATACTCGATGGCCGTGAGGAAATCCTCATCCATCATATTGGCTTCATCGTCGCCGGCTTGGCGCTGCGCCTCTTGGTACATAAAACGCGTGCGTTGGTCGATGGGGTCGTTAAGCTCCGAATAGGCGTTGCAAAATTCCCGTCCCACGATAAACAGCTCGAACCGCTCGGTATAGTCTGGGTTATTTGGCTTCTTTTTCGTGAGGGGGGAGATTTCGAGCGGGTGATCCATGATAAACGTCGGTTGTATGATATTCTTTTCCACGAATTTATCAAAAAAGGCTTCAAGTATATGTCCTTTACTAAAATGCGGCTTTACTTCCACGCCCTTTTCCTTGGCGGCGGCACGGGCTTCCTCCAATGAATGAATCGCATGGAAGTCCACGCCCGCATACTGCTTAACAGCCTCCGCCATCGTTATCCGCGCGAAGGGCTTTGCCAAGTCGATTTCATGCCCCTCGTAAGTAATGACCGCCGTACCCAGCACACTTTGCGCCACTTCGCGGAACATATCCTCCGTCAGCGCCATCATGCCGTGGTAATCGGTGTACGCCTCGTACAATTCAAGCATGGTAAATTCGGGGTTGTGCTTGAGGGAAATCCCTTCGTTGCGGAAGTTGCGCCCCATTTCATATACCCGATCGAAGCCGCCGACGATGAGCCGTTTAAGCGGCAATTCCAGCGCGATGCGCATGTACATTTCCATGTCCAGCGTGTTGTGGTGGGTGAGGAACGGCCGCGCCGAGCCGCCCCCCGGGATGGTTTGCAACACGGGGGTATCCACTTCCAAATACCCGCGGGCATCTAAAAACGACCGTATCGCCCGAACAATCGCCGTACGTTTAACGAAAACGTCCCGCACCTCGGGGTTGACGATCAAATCCAGATAACGCTGGCGGTAACGGGCTTCCTTATCCTGCAAGCCGTGGTATTTTTCGGGTAGGACGTGCAGGCTCTTGACCAGCAGCGTAATGCCGTCGGCCTTGACAGAAACCTCACCTTTGTTGGTACGGAAAACGATCCCTTCCACGCCCACGATGTCGCCGATGTCGTATTGCTTAAACGCGTCGTAGGCTTCCTCGCCGATTTCCTCGCGCTTTACATACACTTGAATGCGTCCGGCTTGGTCCCGGATATCAATGAAAGATGCTTTACCCATCACGCGCTTGGTCATGAGCCGCCCGGCGATACCCACGGCTTGGTTCTCCATGGCTTCGAAGTTATCATGGATGGTTTTGCTGCGGGCCGTTACCTTGTACGTGGTATGGGCAAAGGGGTCTTGCCCCGCCGATTGCAAGGCTTGCAGCTTTTCCAAGCGGATGCGTTGCTGCTCGTTAAGGTCCGGTTGTAGTTCCATAAAAAGCCTCCGTGTTTTACGTAGATGTTAAGCAATCTTAACGATTTTGTATTTGATTACCCCGTCCGGGGCTTCGACGGAGATATTATCGCCGACCTTCCTGTCCAACAACGCCATACCCAAAGGCGATTCATTGGAAATACGCCCGCCGATGGGGTCGGCTTCGGTGGAACCGACGATTAAGTACTCGATTTCCTCATTGAATTCCTTATCAAGGATCGTCACCTTCCTGCCGATAGTAACGGCGTCCCCGTCAAGTTCATCCTCGTCGATAACCTCGGCGTTACGCAACATCTTTTCGATCAGTCCGATGCGTGCCTCGATTTCGGCTTGTTCTTCCTTGGCGGCATCGTATTCCGCGTTTTCGGAAAGGTCACCTTGGCTGCGGGCTTCCTTAATTTTGGCGGCTACGTCCTTACGGCGTACGACTTTCAACTCTTGCAACTCGTCCTCCAGCCGTTTCAAACCTTCGTAAGTCAGCATTGTTTTCTTTTCGGCCATCTTCCTCACCTCATATCAATAAAAATAAAAGTCGGACGAGTGGTACACCGACTTTGTAATTATGGTTTGCAACCGAGCGAATTATACGAAGGGTACATTGTAATGTCAATATCCCGCGCAAAATAAAAAAAGGATTTCCCCGCTCCGCGTCGAATTATACTTGTACATCTCATCATAAGGGTGTTGTCATGTTCTATCCGGATGAAATCATCCAGGAAGTCCGCGCGCAAAACGATATCGTGGATGTCGCCGCCGCGTACGTCCCCCTCCGCAACAGGGGCGGCCGCCATTGGGGTCTGTGCCCGTTCCATCAGGAAAATACGCCGTCGTTTACGGTCAACGGCGACACGCAATTCTTCCATTGCTTCGGATGCGGGGCCGGCGGTAACGTGATAACGTTTGTCATGAGGATCGAACACATGGATTTTGTCGATGCGTTGAAATTGCTTGCCGACAGGGTCCATTTTATTTTACCCCAGCCCGGGGAATCACAAGCCGAACGCGCCAAGCACGCGGAAAAAGCGCAAGCCGCCGAATATAACAAAGCCGCCGCGCGGTTTTATTACGAGCAATTGCAAGCCTCCAACGCGTTTGCGTCCGAAGCGCGGGAATATTTAAAATCGCGCGGGGTAAACCAAAAGATACAAGCGCTTTTCGGTTTGGGCCTTTCGCCCCCGGGGTGGGACGGATTATTAAAGCACTTGACTTCATCCGGAACAGGTGAAACGACCCCGGCGGATTTACATAAAGCAGGACTGTTAAGCATGAGCCACAAGGAAGGTAATCGATATTACGACCGCTTCCGCGAGCGGTTGATGTTCCCGATCATCGACCCCGCCAAGCGGGTAGTGGGCTTCGGCGGGCGCATCATGCGGGAAACGGCGGACGAAGCGAAATACCTCAACTCACCCGAAACGAGCCTTTTTAATAAAAGCGGTTTACTATACGCGCTTAACCTCGCGCGCAAGACCCGCGCCAAGGAATTGATCATCGTCGAAGGATATATGGACGTGATCGCCTTATTTAAAGCGGGCTTTACCAACGCGGTAGGCGTGCTGGGTACGGCGCTCACCACGCGCCATGTACAGCTTTTGCGCCGCAACGGTTGTGAAACGGCGTTGCTTTTGCTCGACTCGGACGACGCGGGAACGGCCGCCGCGCTCAAATCGATCCCGCTGTTATTGGAAGGCGGCTTGCGCGTAAAGGTATTGCAGGTACCCGACGCCAAGGACCCCGACGAATTTTTGCAAAAATTCGGCGCGCAACGATTGGGGTCATTATTGTCGGACGCCAAGAGCCACATCGCTTTCCAAGTGGGATTGGCGCAGAAGAAATACGACATGGACAAAACCGAGGACCGCATCCGCTTTACGGAGGAAGCGGCGGCGCTGCTCGCCACGATTTCAAGTGAAATCGAAACCGACGCGTACGTGCAGGAAACCGCCCGCGCGTCGCAAATCGCCCCGCCCGCTATCTTTGCGGAAATCCATAAACAACGCGGCAAAATTAACGCCGACGGCGGACAAGCCCCTATGCGCCAACTTCGTCTCAATTTGAGACGAAGTTCCGAAGACCCCGGATTACGCGAAGCACGGAAACAATTGCTATGCCTCGCCCTTACCCACCCGCCCGCCGCCCGCGCCTTGGCTTCCAGCGGCTTCCTGGCGCCGGAGGAAATGGGGAACGAGGTTTTGTCGCAGATGCTTGACATGGTTTACCGGAATATATTCCCCGCTCCGGCCGACATCGTATCCCGTTTCGAAACGGCTGAGGCGCAGCAGCAAGCCGCGGAGGTTTTTATCAAGCCGATTGCCTATTCCACGACGTTGGAAATGGAAAAATCGTTAAACGAAATGGCCGTGATCATTAAGCGTGCGTATATTGATGCCCAAATCGAATCGTTTGGATTGAAAAACGACTTAAATGCCGTAAATTCGCTGGTTTTAAGCAAGAAAAACCTACAGTCGCAGTATATAACCCTATCGAATGGTTAAAATAAAACATGTGCGGCGAAGACCCGAAACCCTTCGGGATTCGCCATTCACGAGAGGAATGGTTTCCATTGAAGCCTTTTGAAGACCCCATGCTGATGAACCGCTTGCAAGAGCTGGTGATCGTTGGCAAAAAGAACAAAAATACCCTCGACCACAAGGAAATCATGGAGTTCCTGGGCGATATCGACCTGGATCCCGACCAAGTGGAGAAGGCGTACGAATGGCTGGAAAGTCAGGGCCTTGAATTATCCAGCGGCATGATGACGGACGTGGAAAAGGAAAAGGAAATCGACCTCGCCGCCGTCGAAGGCGCGATCAACATCGACGACCACGTCCGCATGTACTTAAAGGAAATCGGCAAGGTACCGCTATTGACCGCCGAGGAAGAAATCGACCTCGCCAAGCGGATGGAAGCCGGCGACGAAAAAGCGAAGCAACGCTTGGCGGAAGCGAACCTGCGGCTTGTGGTCAGCATCGCCAAGCGGTATGTGGGCCGCGGGATGCTGTTCCTTGACTTGATCCAGGAGGGCAACCTCGGCTTGATTAAAGCCGTGGAAAAATTCGACTATAAAAAGGGCTATAAATTCAGCACGTACGCCACATGGTGGATACGGCAAGCCATCACCCGCGCCATCGCCGACCAAGCGCGCACCATTCGGATACCCGTGCATATGGTGGAAACAATCAATAAATTAATCCGCGTTTCGCGGCAATTATTGCAAGAATTGGGCCGCGACCCCAGCCCCGACGAGCTTGCCAAGGAAATGCAGATGCCCGTGGAAAAGGTACGCGAAATATTAAAGATCGGGCAGGACCCCGTTTCGCTGGAAACACCCATCGGCGAGGAGGAGGATTCCCATTTGGGCGACTTCATCCCCGACGACGACATCCCCGCGCCTTCGGAGGCCGCAGCGTTTACCTTATTAAAGGAGCAACTTTTCGACGTACTTGATACGCTGACCGACCGCGAAGAAAAAGTCCTGCGCCTGCGCTTCGGGCTGGACGACGGCCGCGCGCGCACGCTGGAAGAAGTAGGCAAGGAATTTAACGTGACCCGCGAACGCATCCGCCAAATTGAAGCGAAGGCGCTGCGCAAGCTGCGTCACCCCAGCAGAAGCAAAAAACTCAAGGATTATTTGGATTAAAGGCGGGAGGCATTATGAAGACACCGTACAGATTGGCGGAAAGCACACCAAAGACGAATTTGTCCGCGCGTTTGGCGACGATCCTTTCCTTAGTGGGGGGCGATTGCGCGGTGCTGGCCGATATCGGCACCGACCACGCGCAACTTCCCGTAGCCGCCGTCCAATTGAATTTGGTCGTACGCGCCATCGCTTGCGACATCGCGCCCGGCCCGTTGAGCCAAGCCGTGACGGGCATCTATAATTCGAAGATGGGCGACCGCATACAGACGCGCCTGGGTGACGGCTTCGACCCATTGGAAGTAAATGAAGCGGATGTCGCGGTCATCGCGGGTATCGGCGGACTCAACATCGTGAATATTTTGGAACGTGGCAGCGCGAAGGCGAAATCCGCCAATCGGCTGATCCTCCAGCCCCAAAGCGATACCACCAAACTGCGCAAGCACTTGCACCGCCTGGGTTATTTTATCTCCGATGAACGTTTGGCGCGCGAGGGCGACCGTTTTTACGTTATCTTTGTGGTGACACCGTCTTCCGGCACCCCATCTTTGTGGTCGGACAAGGAATACAGCCTGGGCAAATACCTGTCCAACGAACCCGACTGGAAGGACTACCTTTCCACGGAAATAAAACGGCTGGAGAATTACATAGCCTCCGGCGCGAACGGCGAAAAACGCGACGAATACGAGCAACGCCTGGTATGGCTCAACGAAGAGTTAAAATAAATTTTTTGCCATTCTTAACACAGTATTTTTTTTCGTATCCTGCTCAAACTAGAATCGCAGGCAACAACGTCCTGCGATTCATTTTATTTAAGGAGGATATCCAATATGAAGTATAGAAAAACGCTTGCGGCCACGGCCCTCATCGGCTTGATGGCGATTACGGGATGCTCCCGCGGCGCGTTCCCCGAAAATAACGAAGCCAACTACAACGGCGAACGTCTCGTACGTTCCGTGACCGGACGCGCGGACGGTTATAATGGCTACAGCGGTTATGACAACACCATCCGCAACACCCGCGGTTTTACGCGCGGCTTTACCCGTAACCTTAACCGTAGCACCACCGGTACCACGCGCGGCACCGGCCGCTATACGACCGACAACGCACGCGGCCTTGGCCAAAACCGCTATACAGGCACACGCACCGCCAACAACCGCAATACCCGCGGATTAAGGACGCACACCGAAGGCAGCCGCTACGGCCGCCGCTATGAAAACACCGGACGTATGGACCATACCTTCGGCTACAACAACAATAACTACGGTATGGAATTGAACCGCGCCCACCTTAACAACCGTACCCACAGGACGGGCAACAGGCTCGATAACAGGGTTAACAGCAGAATCGACAACAGACTCGACGGTATCGGCTTAAACGACAGCCGTACGGCCCTTGACCAAGCAACCGTTCCCGTCATCGCGCTGGAAGACAGCATGGAAGCCAACAGCCGTGTAGCGGAATTCTTTGCCGCACGCCGCAACCGCGCAAGCGCAGCCAACCCTTCCGACCCCGACACACAACCCATGCCCGCGCCCACACAACAACCCGACACACAACCCATGCCAGCACCCACACAACAACCCGACACGCAACCCATGCCAGCACCCGGCACCGGTAACGGCACCGATACCAACGAACCCGACGGCACAACCAACCCCGTTAAAGTACACCCGAACGCAAAACGCGTAAAGAAGTAACCAACGAATTATAACGATAAAACGAATGAAAGCCCGCGGATTATTGCGGGCTTTTCTTTATCCTTGCGAGATCGGAATAGATTATATTATATTGTATCCATCGTGTACCGAAGGGGAGATGGGAATGAAATATGTATGGTTTAACGCAAAGGATACTTCGCGCAGTCCGTACGCGGCTTTTCGTAAAGATTTTTATATCAACGACGCATCAAGCATAAAAAAAGCGGTATTTAACGTCTTTGCCGATACGGTTTACGCGCTGTATGTAAACGGCGCGTTCGTCGGCTTTGGGCCGGTGCGGTTCGACCCGCGCTTCCCCCAATACGATACCTATGATTTGACGGAATTATTGCAAAACGGAAAAAACGCGCTCGCCGTCCTTGTCAATTTCCACGGGCATAAAGTTTTTAAGAGCATCCCCGCGCAAGCCGCGATGATTGCATGGGGGACGGTCGAATACGGCGGTGAAGTGATCGACCTAAGCACGGGTAACGGAGCCGCGCCGTGGAAATGCAAGCAACATTTATCGTATACCCGCTACACGCCGAAGTTGAGTTTCGCCCTGGACACGCAAGCCTTCTACGATCAAAAGCAATTCGACGAAGGCTGGACGCAAACGGATTACGACGACAGCGATTGGCCGGACGCGGTCGTATGTGATGACCAACACGCCTTCGGCCCGCTAACCCCGCGCGAAATCCCCTTTATGGCGTTGACGCCGGTTGCGCCCGCTTCCGTTTACATTACACCCCTACGCAAAACGGAACGTCTGTATTCGTTCGGGTATGCGCCGCCCATCGGGTACGATACCGCGTTCGATGAACAAAAGGGTTACGACCGCACGCTGTACTGGACGGTACGCATCCATTCCCCGCGTGCGCAAACCGTGACGGCGGGTGTGTTGTACGAGGAATTATGGCTTAACGGCGAGCCCTGCCGAATGCTGCAAGACCCCTTCAAGCCCTTGCGATTTAACGCCGCGCTTGCGCTGAACGAAGGCGATAACCAACTTTTCGCGCGGGTCGGATTATCCGGGGATATATATGAAGGCTACCTCGCTTTGCCCGGTGATTGCGGGTTAGTATTGCAGCCCTTCCGATATTTGCCGTTGCAAACGCACGAAGCGGCAAAAAATTTACGCGCGTCGTCATTACCGTTTCCGGAGGATTTTGACGGATGGTTCACGGCCGATCCCGCAAGCCCCGCGCAAAGCCCCTGCCGTGAGGTTAGCTGGGACGATTACGCACCCATGACGGAAACCTTGCTCCCCGACGGGTTAAACGGTTTTACCGTACGAAAGGACTCCTACCCCGACGACTTCGCGCTGACGATCAAAATGGAAACGATGCGCCTTGTTTTCCCCCGCGTTTCGTTGTCGGGTTTGGAGGGCGCAACCATCGATTTCCTCTACGGCGACCGTTTGCACGAAGACGGCCGGCACATACGCTCCTTATCATGGGTGCCGCTGGGTGACCGTGCGGTATGCGCGCGGGATACGTTCGAATGGCAGCCCATCCAGCCGAGGGGCTTTAAATACCTAAGCATCACCGTACGCAACACGAAGCGCGATATTTTAATCAATAAAATCGATTTCCTAAACGCGCAATATCCCGTAAAACGCGTCGGTACGTTCGAATGTTCCGATCCCCTGCTTAACCGAATATGGGAAATGGGGGCCGTTACGCAAGCCATCGACATGGAGGATGCCTATGTGGATTGCGTGGACCGTGAACGCGGGCTTTACGCCTTGGACGCGCTCATCCAATATAAGGTCAACCTCGCCTGCTTCGGCGACCATGCCCTCATGAAGCGGACGCTCGAGCTCTACGGCCAAAGCAACCATCCCATCGGCTTGTTCCGTTGTTTGTACCCCAACACGGGGGATTATGTCCTGCCCGATTTTTGCTTATATATCGTAAACGCTTTTTACGCTTATTTTAAGCAAACGAGGGATATTGATTTTATCGCGAAGCATTGGCCGGCGATCACGCAAAACCTCAACGTATTCCATCGGTTGTCCGACGAACGGGCGGATAAGCTCCTGTGCGCGGACAAACCCGAAGGCGACTGGCCGCGCAACCCGCAGGATAACCGCACGGGCTTCCTCGGGGACGGCGAACGCACCGACAACACGGGCATCAATTGTCTGTTCTCCTGCCTGTACCTCACCACCCTGCGCGAAACATCGGAGATGGCGGACGCCGTTATTTCGGGGGATTCTACCGAAATTAATCATCTTCCGCACCGCATTTCGGTTTTGACGGAATCCATTAAAAACACATTTTGGAACGAAGAAAAGGGCCTCTTCGTTGACAATACCGAACACAAGCGCTTTTCGCCCCATGCTTCCCTAGCCGCGGTATGCGCCGGCGCCGTAACCGACGAAATACGCGAACGCCTCCGTATAACCCTCCCTCCCCTGCTTACGCCCTTTTTTAAGAACGGATATGACCACACCGAAGGCACCCTTTTCGAAACGTCGAGCGGTTATTATTTTATCAACGGCTTATACAAGCTGGGCCTCGGCAATGAAGCGGAACGCATTATCAAGGAGGGCTGGGGGTACTTCCTTACTCGTGGGCTAACAACCACGCCCGAACATTTTGACATGGTACACAGCCAATGCCACGCGTGGGCGGCGCACCCGACGTACTTCCTTTCGCGCTACGTGCTGGGTATGGACGCCGACGCGGATACCGTCAACTTTGACCCGCAGCCCGGCAGCGTCACTTGGGCGAAGGGGACGTTCCCCCACCCCAAGGGACTGATCGAAGTGGAATGGCATATGGAAAACGGACGGGTTGTGTGTGACCGCTGCGTGGTGGTTTGAAAGGGTAATTGGTTTAACGGACGCGAAAATTACGAGCACGGGACGCAACCCCACTACCCCAGCCGCCCCGGTATGAACGCGTTGGAGACGGTGCTGGCGATGATAGCGGAAGCTAATGACGTATAACCAACTTTTTTTGCTATAATCTGCCGTGTATCAAATGATAGTGAGAACAGGCTCTAACATATAAACTTTATGGAGGTTATTATGTTTATATATAAATTCAAAATCACATTATCTAACACTATTTTAAAAATAAAATCATCGATATATAAAAATAAAATTATTTATCGGACTATTTGTTTTATCATCCTTTTTATATCCGTTGTTTTTTTTGCAAGACACCCCCTTCTATACGCTTCCATTAGGATCGACCAACGTATTGCCGTACACCGATTCAATATTGCCGCACATCGGTTTGATAACATGCCGCGCGAAAACATGATCAATGATTTTGAACATCTGATGACCGTGTTGGAGGAAAACTGGCCGTTCTTTAACCTTTCAATCAGCGCGAACGGTGTGGACGTACGGGAGCTTGCCGAGGATATGCGGTTATTATTGCACGATCCTTCAACGCCGATTGATAATCCCCTGGATTTCCTTGATTTATTGCATGAACATTTTTTCAGCCCGATCGGCCAGTTGGGTCATTTATCGATGATACGGAATCATGAAGCATTTTTTGATGCTCGATCAACTGTTAATTGGCAAATGCAAAATGGTTTTACAAGCCGCTTTAATAAATATTATTATGAATTGTACACAAGACCGGAGTCCGTTATGTTTTATAGACGTTTGCGTGATACGGGGCGAAATGTACCGGCGCAGGTTTCTTTAAGGCCTGCGATGGAGTTTGATATCCTTGAAGCGGAAAGCACCGCGTATATACGTATTAACCGAATGATGCAAATATTAGAGGACATACCCAGCCCTATCGACTCCAGCATGACGCATTACGAAAAGCGGATGCTTGATTTTACCCAAGATATACAGGGTTTTGACCATTTAATCATAGACTTGAGGGGGAACAGGGGCGGCAGGACAACCCATTTTGATACTTTTATCATGCCCCATTTGCTTCCTTCAAGCATACAGCTCCATGCCTATGTATTTTACATGGACGGCGTATACGCCAACCTGGCGAGGGAAATGTTTGATGCGACCCACCGTTTTATTTTGGATAGATCATTCGGGATAAATGAAATGCATTTGCATAATATAAAACGGGAAACCCATTACATCGAACCGTTACCCTACTTGGATGAAAATATCGGTCTGTCATACATGTTTAATTCGGTCTATCGCATAAATTCATGGCACCATCGATTTGGCGTTAGGCACCAAGCGATGAATACGTCCCACTTTAACGGCAAGATGTGGCTGTTAACGGATGAATTCACCGCTTCCGCCGCCGAAGGTGCGGCGGCGATACTTAAATACAATAATATTGTTACCGTAGTCGGCGAACCGACATGGGGAGTAATGGGTGTATCATATGAACCTGTTATTTTTAACATTTCTTTACCCAACACGGGGATTATAGTTAGATTCGACGTCGCTTACTACACCGACCCTTACGGCCGGCCCTTACAAGGTTACGGCATACAACCCCATTACCCCAACCGCCCGGGTATGGACGCGTTGGAAACGGTACTGGCGATGATTGAAGAAGGCAGGGAATAAAATAAAAGTACGTTGCGATATGGTTATGGGGGTTGTATGAATATTTTCCTTAAATCAGTCATCCGCCAACCTGTACGCACATTTCTTTCAGCTTCTTTGATCGCTGTTGCCGCGTTCGCGCTTGTTGCCAGGGTGACGGAATTTGCCGTCGTTAGGGGCGAATTGTTCCGCATCGAGTCGCATTACCGTTCGGTAGGGGTATTGTCCCCCCTGCGATTCAATAATTATACCACCGACCATGACGTGAGGCGTGCTTTGGGTATCATGGAAGCCAACCCACATGTGGCGGTTTCCGACGCACGGCGGTTCACGCAGGGCGTCTTGGCCGATACGCTGAATATCACGGCCCAGTATCAATTTAATTATTTTAACCCCGGCTTTCATGGTTTGGACATCCCCCTTTTAGATCATTATTTTATCGGGTCCATCGTATTCGAACCCGGGCTTTTGCGCGGCGATGGCCCGCCTACGATGATGATGCAGGTGCTCGTGGAGGAATTGCTCGCGGGCGACCCGAGTGTCCTGCGGGATGAAGAACGGAGTTTTACTAACGACCGGGGGCAAACCTCCACCCTTACCGCAAGGTATGTGATGCGCTTCCATATCACCGAGGAAAAAGCGGAATTATTCAAGCGCAGGGCGTGGCAGCCGCTTGACGGCTTAGAACGCGGTGAACGCGTTCTTTTACGCGCCGCGCCTATTGTGGTATACGGCCGACAAGAATGGTATTTACAACCGCTCACCGAAAACGGCGGTTTCTTTATAAAAGAATCGGACGGAACCGCGATATACGCAACTCTCGCGGGATTGCAAAAAACGTTTGATCTGCTTAATGAAAACCTTTCCTCCGTAACGGTGATTGATACACATGATATGACCGCGATCCCCCGCTTTGTTGATCGCCGCGTTACCCGGTTGATGGATTCCCCGCTGTTCTCCGCCGGGCGTTGGCTCACCGAGGAGGACTACGGCAAACCGGTTGCCGTCCTTCCCGCGCAATTGGCCCTGCGTCGCGGCTTACACGTAGGGGAAACCTTCACCGTTACCCTGCGGGATAATCCCCAACCCGCTTGGATCGATACCCCTTCCGTAATGCCTTGGTCAAGTGATGTGGAAAATTGGTGGGAAAATAACCCTTCCAATTGGTGGGGTATGATTGAATATGCGCACGGGGATTGGCGCGATTTACCTACTTATGAACTTACCTTGGAAGTGGTTGGGGTGTATTGGTTTGCCCCGCCGTTTTTTACCAACTTTACGTCGGCGGAGATATTCATCCCCGCGGGTTTGATGCCGGAAGGCTTCGGGTGGGATGGCATGCCGTTGCTTACGGGTATGTACAGCTTTGTACTGGACTCCCCCCGTTCGGAGGACATATTTTTACGGCAAACCCGCGAAGCGTTGACGGAAGCGGGCTTTGCCGTTGTTTTTTTACCCAACGGCTTTAACGCTTTTAAGGAAGCGGCCGACCCTATCTTGTTTTCCGTAACGGTGAATGTATTCGTGTTCGGCATAACAGCGTTGTTGATTTTTGCACTTGCCGTTTATTTGTATATCCGCCAATGGCGTAAGACGATGGCGATCAATCGGGCACTTGGGATACCGCCGCTTTCGGTATTGCGTCAATTGATAATCCCGTTGCTGTTCTTTTGGGTGCCCGCGGTAGGTATCGGGAGCTTAGCCGCGTGGTTTTTTGCGTTGTCACAAGCCCGCAAAGCGCTGGATAGTATTGCGGTAAACGCATCGGAATCCCTGCTCGCAGCCCATTGGCTTGGGGTTTTTATCGCGGCTATTGTTGCTTTAATATTTATTGGCGTTTTATCGGTTGGGTTCACCATCGTACACAGTCCGGTACTCAAGCAATTACAAGGGGGTTTGGTATACCGGAAGGCAAAATCCATTGACCCCGGTGATGTACCCGAGGGTTTTACCGTCGGTACCTTCATATTAAAGCCCTTGGTCCGGAATGTGCTTGCAGCGTATACCGCCCCATGGAGGTTTAACCTGCGCCATATCATCCGTACACCGGTAAAATCGGCGCTTGCGTTTACATTGTCATTTTTATTCATATTTTCGTTGGGGTGGGTGGCGAACACGATTGTCTTTACCGAATCGGAAATCGAACGGTTATGGAAAACGACGGTCATTGGAGGGGAACTCTTTAGGAATTACGAAAGCGAAGCGGAAACAACAACGAGTTATATTATATCGCCTATTGTTTGGGATGCGATCGCATCCTCGGGCTTTGTGACGGAGAGTTATTTGGAATCCCCCGTCCGCGCAGGGCAAAATGTGATATTGGGGGTCAGCCATTTACACGGCCTCGTAACCGAAAACACAAAAACGATAACCGATGAACAACTCGGGGTTATTTGTGACGATATGGCCATCACATTTATTCCCGGTTTTGGTGCGGAAGATTTTACATACACGCAGGACGGCTCCATTCCGGTAATCGTACGCCGCGGCATGGAGGAAATAAACGAATTGCCTTTTGATGCCCGAATCATCGGTGCCTTTGACGGGGGGTTGCGGAGGGCTGTAAACCGATTTGGGGAAAGTGAACCCGTATACATCATACCGATGGAAGCGCATTATGCGATCTTTTCCGGTTCGTGGCCTTTTTACGGACAGCGGAGCTTTAATACGTACCGTCCGCCATATATGACCGCACGCTTCACGATCAATCCCGAAATGAACCGCAAATTAAATTATTTCCGCGGACAAATCGAACCGATACTGCGTGAAAATAAAATGGGCATAATCGGTGAAATCCCCCTATTATTGTTAATGAATGACGATGTTTTACATGAAGTGATCGCACCCATGGAACAAAACCTTTCGTTGTTAAGGATTTTATATCCCATCGTAATTGCGGCGGCGTTTGCGCTGTCCGTTGGGATGAGTCTGCTTACCATGATGAAAAACGCAGTAAACGCCGCCATCATACGGGTACTGGGTAAATCAAAAATTAAAACGCAATCGATGCTTTGCGCGGAACAAATAATGGTATGTATCGCGGGTGTATTATCGGGCCTTGGTGCGTTATTGATCGGCGGCATCCCATTAACCGGTACGGTTCCGTTATTGGCGGTTATGTACATCGGCGGGACCGTCATCGGTTCCGTTATCGGTTCCGTCATATTAAATACAAAATCGCTTATAGATATCCTTCAAGTAAGGGAATAACACCCATTTCGCTTGCCAACCCCCGCAAAACGTTGCATAATACCGTTGCGGAGGTATCGATGCCCGATTATATGGAAACGCAATTGTCGATTTTGCTCGAGGGCTTGGTCAATAAGGAGAAAGCCTTGACCGAAATCGCCAATATCACCGACAACCAACGCACCGTCATCGAAAGCGGCATGTCCGCCGATGAAGTGCGCGTCTTTTTGACGGAAATGAATAAAGAAAAGCAGCAATTTATCGATCGGGTAAAGGGCTGCGACAACCTGTTTGAAACAATGTTAAAGGAAATCGGCACGGAATTGGACGCGCGCCAACATATGTACAAGCCGCAGGTAGCCGAATTGCAAAAATACATACGCCGGGTTATGGACCTGGACGTAAAGATACGCATACAGGAAGAAGGCAATAATAATTTATTGACGGAAAACACCCCGCCGCAGTCCGTACAGCAGAACCTTAAACCCAAACCCAAGCTCCTGCCCCCCGACAACGCACGGGTGATTCAAGCGTACGAACACGAAAGGCGATTCCGCGGGTAAGATAATCTCGGAGGTATCCATGGACTATTCCTATTTCGGTAATAAGAAACGTCGCAGGCAGCTTAATTCGCAGACCACCCGCGTCAGGAACAAAATCGCGTTGCTGGCATTGCGCGTTATGCTGGCCGTCGCCCTCATCGGCGGCTTTGCCGTTTCGGCGATCGGGTTCGGATTGTACCGCGGTATTATCCTGGCCGCGCCCGAATTTGACCTAACCGTCATCAGCGCGGGCAACGAAGCATCCGTTATTATATGCGGCCATACGTTTGAGGAACTTCACCGCCTGCACGGCGGCGAAAACCGCACTTTCGTAACGCTTGATTATATTTCCCCCCATATGGTCAACGCCATCGTTGCCATCGAGGATGAACGTTTTTGGCAGCACAACGGCATCGATATCCGCGGGATCGGGCGCGCGCTGCACAACGCCCTTACGACCGACGGCGACACGCAGGGCGCGAGCACGATCACGCAACAACTGATCAAGAATACCTTCGGATTTTTCGAAGGCGAGCTCGTATGGAAACTGCAAGAACAATGGATGGCCGTACAAATGGAACGCGAACTGACCGAAATCTTCGGATGTAATATATTAGCCAAGGAATATATCATCGAAATGTATTTGAACGAAATCAACCTCGGCCGTCAAAATTACGGCGTACAAGCCGCCGCTATGTTCTACTTCGGTGTGGACGCGATTGATCTGACCGTCGCTCAATCCGCCGTCATCGCCGCCATCACGCAAAATCCCTCCCGTTTCCCGCCCGACTTGCACCCCGAACGTAATTGGGGACGCGCCCAGGACGTATTGAACAATATGCTCCGCTTGGGCTTTATTACCGAAGAGGAACACTTCGAAGCCATGACCACGGACGTATACGCCACCATGATACGCGACGGCTCCAGCATGGCGGTCGTATCCACCATGAGTTGCTACCACGACGCGCTTGTGGTGCAGGTACGCGACGACTTGATGGCGCTTAACGGTTGGTCCGCCGCGCAAGCCCTGCGCGAAATCTATACCGGGGGTTATCGCATCTATTCCGTGCAAAATTTAGCGATGCAGGAAATCGTGGACAGGCACTTCGAAAACGAGGAAAACTTCCCGCAACAGGATTTCCGTATCCATATCGAATTCAATCTGACGGCGCGTGAAACGTCTTCCGGCCTTCTGCAGAATTTCAGCCGGCAATACACCGCCCGCACTTATGAAGAGTTGGAAGAATTTAAAGAACGTGTCCGGCAAGAAGTCTTGGAAGTGTACGACGAAATCGTACGCGAACGCCCGATCATCACCCTCCAGCCCCAAGCCGCTTTCGTACTGATCGACCACCATACCGGGCATGTACTGGCCATGCGCGGCATACGGGGCGAAAAGCAAGCCAGCCGCGTCTTCTGCCGCGCCACACAAGCCACGCGCCAGCCGGGCAGCCAAATGAAGCCGCTCGCGACCTTTTTACCCGCTTTTGACTTGGGCCTTTTAACGCCGTCCTCCTCCATCGACGACGTTCCCTTGGTGATCCCGCAATTACCCCCCAACGAAGACCACCGCGTAAGGAACTGGTACAGGAACCCCCCTTACGAAGGGTTAACCAACCCCCGCCGCGCCATCTACCATTCGGGCAATATCACCAGCACACGCGCGTTGATGGATTATGTGGGGCTTAACACCATGTGGGAATACCTGCACCGCTTGGGCCTCACCACGCTCGTGGACGGCGAATGGCGTAACGGGCGCTGGATGACCGACCGCAACTACGTTACGACCCTCGGCGCGTTGACCGACGGCGTGCGCCTGATTGAATTCGCCGCCGCTTACGCGGCCATCGCCAACGGCGGGCTGTACAACCGTCCGATCCTGTATTCGCGTGTGGTGGACCGCAACGGCAACGTGATACTTGAAAACCACCACGAACCCCGCCGCGTTATGCGCGACACAACGGCGTACTTGTTAATCGATACGATGAAGGACACGGTCGTCAGCGGTACGGGTACGGCTATGAACTGGATCGCCAACCCGCAAATGCGCGCGGACATTCCCGTCGCGGGTAAAACGGGTACCACCGACGATTCCCGCGACTTGGGCTTCAGCGGTTTTACCCCGTACCTCACCGCTTCCCTTTGGTTCGGCAACGACGACAATTTGAACATGAGCACGCAGATGCGTAACGGCATGGCACGCGCGAGTGCCTACCTCGGACCGTTGTGGCGCAATATCATGCAGGAGATACACGAGGGTTTCGCGCCCAGGCAATATGACAGGCCGCACGGCATCACCGAACACCGTATTTGCATCGACTCGGGCCATTTGGCCACGGACCTGTGCCGTACGGACCCGCGGGGCAACCGCGAACGGCTTGAGATATTCGCCCCGGGTACCGTACCCACGGAAACGTGCGCCGTGCATCAGCAATTTTTGGTATGTACGGACAACCATAACCACCTAGCCGGCAACAACTGTACGAACACCGTGTATCACATAGGCTTGGTACGCCCCATACCCATCCCCGAGGAATTCGATAGCATGGTTATCAGGGACAGGCAATACGAACACCATCCTTCGGTACGCACGAGCGAAACGTGTACCGTTTGCGCGGGCGGCATGAGCGACGAATGGTGGTGGGATTGGTGGGACCAATTCAACAACCCGTGGGGACTCCCTCAAACGCCCGATTGGTGGGACGATGACGATGACGGCGACCCCGTGTACGACGTACCGATACCGTTGCCCCCACCCAACGACGGCAGTGATGACGATTGATTCCTTCAACCATGTACCCGTAATGCCCGATGAAGCGATCCAAGCCTTAAACATCAAACCCGACGGCATTTACGCGGATGGGACACTCGGAGGGGGCGGCCATGCCGCGCTTATCCTCAACCGATTGGACAAAGGCACGCTCGTCGGCATCGACAGGGACGAAGACGCCTTGCGCGCGGCAAAGGGACGCTTACCCGGTATAATAACGGTACACGGCAGCTTCCATGACATGGCCGCCATCCTGCGGGAACGGGGCATCGATAAAATCGACGGCGCATTGCTGGATTTGGGCGTATCGTCGCATCAACTGGACACGGCGGAGCGCGGTTTTTCCTACCGTTTCGACGGTCCGCTGGACATGCGTATGGACCGTTCGCAAGGTTTGACGGCTTCCGATATCGTAAACACCTACGCGCAAGGCGAAATTACGCAGATATTGTACCGATACGGAGAAGAAAAATACGCCCCGCGCATTGCCCGGGAAATTGCTAAGGCACGGGAAGCAAAACCCGTCGAAACCACGCGGGAATTAACCGATATCATCGAAACGGCGATCCCCGCCAAGCTGCGGGACAAGCACCCCGCCATGCGTACCTTTATGGCGCTGCGTATCGCCGTAAACGATGAACTATCGCCCTTGAAAAACGCTTTAACGGAAATCATCGGAATCCTGAACCCCGGCGGACGCATCGCCGTAATCACCTTCCATTCGTTGGAGGACCGTATCGTAAAGCATACCTTCCGCGAAACGGCAAACCCCTGCGATTGCCCGCGCGACATCCCCTACTGCGTATGCAAAAAAACCCCACAGGTGCGTGTCGTCACGCGCGGCCCCGTACTACCTAGCGAAAAAGAAATGGCGGAGAACCCACGCGCCCGCAGCGCGAAGCTCCGCGTTGCGGAGAAGATCGGATGAACCCCAAAGCCCCGAAAAAAAATAATATTATCTACCTAAAGAAGGGCGACCAGGTACATAAGGTGGACGCGCGCAAGCCGCGTTTTTCCGTCAGCCCCGTGCTGGTATTTACGGTGATCGTAATCTTCGTGGGGGCGCTTGGGAGTGCCGCCGCCGCCGCGCACATGGCCAATACAAGGCAAGAGCTCGCTTTCGAGCGGCAAAGGCTCAACGCGCAGTTGGACGCCAACCGCATATTGGCCGGGCAAATCATCCATCCCTTTTCGCTTGAGGAAATCGAGCGCATCGCGTACGAGCGGTTGGGGATGGCGCGGCCCGACCCTTCGCAAATCATCTATATCAACGTGCCCCCCGTCAGCCATGTGACATTTAACCCCGAGGCGGACATCCTACCCCGCGGCACCACGTTTTGGGAGGAAATGGGGGCTTTTTTCCAAGGGGTATTTAATCGGGTATTCGGGGGGTAGCGGTTATGCCGAAGGACAGGATCAAAAAAAGAAGGCCGTTGCCCAACTCCACGTCCGCGCGGCGGCGCAACCGGCGGGCCGTTTTGATCAGTATTGTCTTTTGCCTGCTGTTCGGCGGACTCTTATATGAAATATGGTATATACAGACCGTACACGGCGAGGATTACAGCCGCCGCGCCAGCGCGTGGATCATCGACCGCGTGGATCACCTCTCCCCCCCCATCGTACCCAACCGCGGGGGGATCATGGACAGGAACATGCAGCCCCTGGCCGTCAGCCACCCCGTTTACAACGTGGTGCTGGACCGCACGATGCTCGCCTACCGTGAAAACTTGGCCATCCAGCGCAACACACGCGCGTGGATGGACGACACGTTAACCGCTTTGCACGAAGCGCTGGACATCCCCATGGCCGATTTACGCGCGTTGTTCGTACGGGACGCCGACGGCGCGTGGCAATCCGTCATCCGCGACAATTGGTACATCGTGGCGCGTGAAATACCCGCCAACATCGCCCTGCCCCTGCGCGACGGGTTCCGCGATATTTATGTAGAGGAAGTATCCCTGCGTGTGTACCCCGACCCTTTCCTGGCGCCACATGTGCTGGGCTTTACACGGGGGGACGCGCAATGGGGGCTGGAGAGCCGTTATAATACGATGCTTTCCGGTACGCCGGGGCGCATTTTCCGCGCGTTCGGCGCGGACAATACCCCAACGCGTGAGGAATTGCCCGTACAGCACGGACTGACTTTAATAACGACGCTCGATTCGGACATACAGCGTTTGGCGCAGGCGACGGTGGACCATACCTTGGCGACGGTCCCCGGCGACGCGGTCGCCCTGCTCGTAATGGACCCATTTACGGGGGAAATACTTGCGATGGCGCAAGCCCCCAACTTTTCGCTGGCCGACCCCGCCAACCACGAACTCTTTACTGACCCCGCCATCGCCGCCGCGTGGGGGCACATGACCACGGAGGAACAAACGAACGCCTGGTTCGGTATATGGCGCAACTACCACACGACCCGTTCGTTCGAGCCCGGGTCTATTTTTAAGCCCATCGTAATCGCAGCCGCCCTCGAGGAAGGCGTGATTTCCCATAACGACGTGTTCTTTTGCAACGGCTCGCACAAAGTGGGCGACAGGACGATCAATTGCTTCAACGGCATCGCCCACGGCAGCGTCACCGTATCGGAGGTCATCGAGGTATCTTGCAACGTAGCCACGATGCAAATCATGCAGCGGCTGGGAGCGGACGCGTTCTACCGTTACCGCGGCTATTTCGGCTACGGGGAGCGTACGGGGATTGATTTGCCCGGCGAGGAGGCCGTTTCCTCCCCGCTGGTTATGTATACGCGGGACCAGTTGGGTCCCGTACAGCTTGCCACAAGCTCCATCGGCCAAGGCTTTAATAACACGTCGATACAAGCCGCCGCGTCGTTCGCCGCTTTGATCAACGGCGGAAACCTGATGCGGCCCTTTATTGTTTCCCACATCGTGGACGCAAGCGGCGCGGTCGTGCAGGAAAACCGCCCGCAAGTGATCCGCAGCGTCATTTCCCAAGGCACGTCCGATTGGATACGGCGGGAAATGGAGCTGGTCATCAGCGGGAACCGCGGCACGGGACGGCAGACGCGCATCCCCGGCCATACCATCGGCGGTAAAACGGGTACGGCGGAACGCGGCGCGGCGCGTGAGGACGTATCGTTGGGTTATTGGATATTCACACCCGTGGAGAACCCGGAGTTCCTCATCTTCGCCGTTATCGACAACGTTATACCGGGGATGACGGCAGGTAATACCCTCGCGCCTATTTTGCGCGCCTTCACGGAGGATTTGATCCTGTTAAGGAACCTCCCCCCCTCCGAAGGGCCTTATATGGAAGACTGGCACAGCCCCGTGCTGGGCTTGGAGCCTATGCCCGACCTTAACGGCCAGCGCGTGACCGACGTCGTCCGTAACCTGATCAACCAAGGCATCCTGTTCCAAATCCACGGCGGCGGTACAATCGTGGACCACCACTTCCCCGCCGCGGGTTTCTCCATGCCCCAACCCAACAGCATCCCCGTACAACTCCATACCGACCCCACCACACGCGCGGAAGGCGGCATGACCTTCATGCCCAACGTCGTGGACCTTAACGCCGAACAGGCGCACGAATTCGTCCGCGACGCGCTGCTTATGCCGATATTGTTCGGCGGCGAGGGTGAACGGGCCAACTACGAGGTGTACCGCCAATTCCCCGCTCCGGGTACGGAGGTGCCGCAAGGGATGCAGGTGATGCTGCGGGTGCGTCGGAGGTAGGGGATTTACTCCACGATCCGCCCGTCCGAAATTTTTACCACCACATCCGCTTGCTCGGCTACGGCCATGTCGTGGGTGACGACGATCACGCAGACATTCTCCCGCGTGGCCAGGTCCTTCAGCAATTGCACGATATTTTGGCTGTTTTCGGTATCCAGGTTACCGGTGGGTTCGTCGGCCAGGATGACTTCGGTTTTGGCAGCCAGCGCACGGGCGATGGCCACGCGTTGTTGTTCCCCGCCGGAAAGCATGGAGGGCAGACGGCGGTGCATGGTGGGGTCGATGCCGACACTTCCCAATTTTTCGGCGGCGATTTTAACGGCTTCGGCTTTGGGGATGCCGCGGTAAGTAAGCGGGAATGTGACGTTTTCCATGGCGGTGAGCAAAGGGAGCAGGTTTAGGCTTTGATAGATGATGGATATGTTGTCCAGCCGGAAACGGTCACGGTCGATGCTTTTCGTGTCCTTTTCGCCGTAGGATACCGAACCCTCCGTGGGGATGTCCAAACCGCCGAGCATGGAAAGTAACGTAGTTTTACCGCTTCCGCTGCGCCCGACCACGGCGTAGAAGGTGCCGGGTAAAAAATCGTAGTCAACGCCGTCCACGGCGCGTACGGTATGGGATTTGGTTTTATACAGGTAGCGTACCTCTTTGAGCGATAGGGTTTTCATTGATCGATTCCTTTCAAAAATTATTCGTTGTTCTCACGCAAAATCTTCAATACGTTTGTGCCGGCGGCTTGTACGGCGGCGAAAACGGAGCCCAGTACATAACAAAACGTAAACAAAACAGGCGGGACCCAAAGGACCTGCCCGAAGGTAATACTGACTATTACAAAACCCGTGACGGCCCCCGGTATACAAAGGACGGCTTGTTCACCCAGCGCGCCCATAAAAACATCCCGCTTATTTACGCCGATACTGCGCATGACGGCGAATTCGGGTTTCCTGTTGCGCGTCAGCAAATAGCTGGCGATAAAGCCGATAAGGACGGAAATCGCATAGATAAACGGCGTCGCCACATCAATGAGTTGGATATTTTGCCTCAGCCTGCGTATTACATTGTTATAAATCCCGTCGAAGATCGTCAGCGAAAACGAAAGTTCCGTATCCACATCGCCCGGCCGGGCAAACACGCGGACGGCGGCGGACGCGAATTCGCCGATCTTACCGTTGTCGTACAATAAGGCGTTCATATGGTTGCTGTATTCGGGCAGATAAATTTCCGCCGCCGCCGCGTTAACCGTCCAAAACGGGCTCAAGATCAAACTACCCGCGTTGTGGACGATGCCGACGACACGCAAATCCACGGCGGTTTCAAAAATTTCATCAACTTCCATAATTATTTCGCCGTCTATTTCGGTTTCCTTGTAAATGATATTTTCAACCGAAAGGGTAATCATCGGCTGATTTGCCTCCAATGTCCCAAACAGCGCCGCGTTAACCACCGCAACCGCTTCATCGGTACGGAAGACCCCTTCGTCCCAACCCGGTAAGAAATCAATATACGCCCCCGCCATGGGGCTGAGGCGGTCATCGGCTTCAACGGAGGTAATCCCCAGCCATTCACCCACGGGGAGGGGTAGGTTTTCGACGATTTCCAACCGGCGGTTCAACTCAACGTCCTTTACGTACTCCGCTACCGAACGGGGTACGCTTTCATCGGTAAACAGCAGAATATATTCGATATCGATATCGATGCCGTCCACTTCCGACGTAATGGGGTCGGAAAGCTCCGCGCGTACCGGGAAGTTATTGATCACATCGTCAAGCTCTTCAACCATGCGGATCCTTGCGCCGGACATGATGCCGATCAGCACCACCAGCACCAACGCAAGCGCGGGCACCGTCATACTGCGGAACCCTTCACGCGGCAGGCGTTTCAAAAATGTATATAATATCTCCTTCATCGTTTTTCTCGCTTCGCGATCGATTTCGCCATGCCGCCCGTCATTAACAAAAGCGCGATTGAAACAGCGCCCGTCGCCAGCGGTATGGTCATCGGTTGTTGTTGGATTTCCGCTTCCAGGCTTACGCCGTCGGCTATCACGGCGGCGTCGGCAAAGGGGGTGGCTTCATCCTCTTCCGCCACGAAGGTCCTTTCCACGGTGTAATCCAATATCCGTTCATAAAACCGGTCGGAAACGACGTACGCAATCCCCTGCGCCGCGACAATCACGATTACGCATTGCACGAACACCCAGCGGAAACGGTCCCTGCGGCGTACCCCCAGCGCGTACAGCAAGCCCGCTTCCCTTCGCTTGCGAAGCACAAAAAACAGGCAAAAGACAAGCGAGGCGATACACCATCCCGCGAAACACAGCGCGAAGACAAACCACCCGTTGCGCAGCAGATTATCCAACGCGTTGCGCACCGTCGAATAGCCTTGGTCATAGAACATAAAGAAATTGCCGTAACCGGGGATCAACGCGTTAATGCTGCGGCGGAACTCCTCGATGCGGCCGTTGGGTACGACGATGGTGTTCAGGAACGGGCTTTCGGCGCGGTCGTCGCCCCACATCCGAAGCTCGCCGTCTACCATAACCGGTTCGAATCCCGCGAAGGCTTTGTCGGGGATAAAGATCGTATTTAAGGGAATACCTTGGGGGTCGTTTTCTGTCCTGGCGGGGGGCGCGAAATAGATGCCGATGATTTCGAATTCGTAGAACTCCGACTCCTGCACGCCGGAAACGAACCCGCCGGGTTGCCACGAGCGGAAGCTGCTGCGATTCGTTATCACAACGGAGCCGTCAGAAGAGGACATGGCGGTCGTGGATGTATAGGTGACGGACCGGAACTCCCCTTCGAAGAATTGCAATGTAATGGCATCCCCCACCGTAAGGTCGTTGTTCGCCGCCAAAACACGGGGAACGACCGCCACACGCGCGCCGTCTTCATATTCCTGCCGCGTAAATCCCCGCCCTTCCTCGATATGCGCGCGGTGCTGGTTAAACATGAAAAAGCTGTCCAGGTTGCCGGTGGTAACTATGTTTAAACGGTTGGAGTTCTTTTCGGTTGCGAGGAGTACGTCCGCTATCGCTTCGCCCATGGGGGAACGCAGCGCTTCCTCGAAGGTCATTTGACCCAACGCGAACGGGAAATACCCCGCTTCATCTTGGGTCACGGGATGTGCCGTAATCTCCATCGGGAATTCGTCCGGCGTCGGCAAATCGCTCGTGACCCGCCAAACGGTGTCCATCCATTCCGATTCATCGATTTCACCACGGGACGCGAGGATTCCGGTCGTAACGATTCGGTCCGTTTCCGGTTGGTTGACTATAAGCATATGCATTGATTGCCAATTGCCGCCGGCGTAGAATCCGCCGTCGTGTAACTCGCCGGCAATCAGATACCGTTCACCCTCCGTATAAAAAAAACCGCCGTTTTCGTCCTGTATGGTCATTACAGCAAACAGCCGACGCGGTTCGCGAACGTTCGGGTGAATCCAAACCACTTCTTCGATGTCAAATACAACCCGTGCGTAGGTAACCAACTGCCGCCGCCACGCCTCCGTTTCCTCGTCGCGGTACCCGCCAAACCTGAAGTGCCGCGTAATTTCGCGGCATTGCGCGACGAAAGCCGCCGATTGGCCGGCGCTGCCGGGTAAGGGTGACAGATTAAAGTTTTGGCGCAGCGCGGTGACATCCGGTGACCACGCGCCAAAGTAACGGCGCGGATCCATATGTACCGCACCGGATTGGTACACCGTCAATGCGATGTTGTTCAGGATTTCGTCCACCATATGGTCGGTCACCAAATCATCGAAAACATGGCTGCTCCAGGTATTGTCGTCGCGCCTGACCGTACCCCAGGATGTTTCGACCTCTACGATGTCCGCACCCTCCGTACGGTTGGCGGCGTAACGGCGGATAGCGGACGCGTCGGGCAAGGCAATCGTGGTGAACTGTTCATTGATCATCCGCTCGTTGCTTAACGCGGTCATCAACAAACCCGCGCCCAGGCAAAATAACGTACCCGCCAAAGCCAGCAAAATACAAAATACCGCGTTGGAAAGGATGCTTCGCCTTAATTGCTTGAATATGAACCGATACATACCGCGCCTCCTTTGGCGGGGATTATATTCTATTTGACCGAGATGTTCAATTCATCCAGTTGCGACGCGTCTACTATGCTTGGCGCGTCGGTCATGGGGCAGGAGCCATCCTTCACTTTGGGGAAGGCGATAACCTCGCGCAAGGAAGCGGCGTCGGTAAGCACCATGATAAAACGGTCGAAACCCCATGCTATGCCGCCGTGGGGCGGTACGCCGTATTGCAGGGCTTCCAGGAAGTGCTTGAAGCCCGCTTGCGCCCGCTCCGGCGTAAAGCCCAAAGCGGCAAACATGCGGTCTTGCAAATCGCGGCGGTGAATACGGATACTGCCGCCCGCCGTTTCGAAGCCGTTGAGTACGAGGTCGTATTGGCGCGCGCGTACCGCGGCGGGATCGGTTTCGATCAGATGCTCGTCCTCTTCCAGCGGCGATGTGAAGGGATGGTGCGCGGCGTAGTAACGCTTGTCCTCGGGTGAATATTCGAACAACGGGAAGTGCGTGACCCACAGGAATTTGAAATCCTCGGCCTTTACCGGCGCGGGGATTTCCAATTTTTTACCCACGGCGAGGCGTACCGCGCCCAGGGTGTTTTGCGTGATTTCGTGCGTGTCGGCGCACAAGAGGATTAAATCCCCCGCTTTCGCGCCGAAAGCCGCGATGATTTCCGCCGTTTGCGCTTCGTCGAAGAATTTTGAAATGGTGGATTTGACCGTGCCGTCCTCCATAACGTTTATCCACGCAAGGCCCTTCGCGTTATTGGCGCGGGCGACCTCCACCAGCGCGTCGATCTGCTTGCGGGGCATGGAAGCGAAGCCCGTCGCGTTGATGCCGCGTACGCCGCCGCCGTTTTCCAGCGCGGCGGCGAATACCTGGAATTCGGTATCTTTTATCACGGGTAGGTCGGAAATATTGACAAGTTCCATGCCGAAGCGCATGTCGGGCTTGTCCGAACCGTAGCGCTCCATGGCTTCGTGCCACGTCATCCGCGGGAAGGGCGTCGGGATTTCGATGCCCATCGTTTCACGGAAGACGCGCCGCACCATGTTTTCCGTCATCGCCCATACGTCCTCTTCGTTAACAAAGGACATTTCGATGTCCACTTGCGTGAATTCGGGCTGACGGTCGGCGCGCAGGTCTTCATCGCGGAAGCACCGCACGATTTGGAAGTATTTATCCAACCCCGCGACCATCAGAAGCTGTTTAAATTGCTGCGGCGATTGCGGCAACGCATAAAAACCGCCGGGATGCAAACGCGACGGTACAAGGTAATCGCGCGCGCCTTCCGGCGAGGAATTGGTAAGGTAGGGCGTCTCCACTTCAATAAAGCCTTCCTCCGACAGACAGCAGCGTATGCTTTGCGCCACGTTGTGGCGAAGCGTGATGATGCGTTGTACGTCCGGACGGCGCAAGTCAAGGTAACGGTATTTTAGACGCGTATCCAGCCCCACATCTTCGTCCAAAACGGAAAAAGGCGGCACTTCGGATTCCGACAGGATACGCAGCTCCGTTATATCGATTTCGATTTCGCCCGTGGGCATGTCGGCGTTTACGTTTTCGGGTGTGCGGGCGATAACCGTACCCGACGCCGCCACCACATATTCCCCGCGTACCGATTTGGCCAATTTATATTGCCCGGGCATACGCCTTTCGTCCGCAACTACCTGTACCAAACCGGTGCGGTCGCGCACTACTACGAATATCAATTGGCTCATATCCCGCCGCTTGTTAACCCAGCCCATGACCGTAACGGTCTTTCCGATATCGGATGCCCTTAACTCACCGCAATAATGCGTGCGCTTCATGCCTTTCATGCTTTCGCCCATGTTGATTCTCCTTGATGTTTTATATTTATTGTCCCTTGATTACAAAATTAATGATCCGCCCCGGCACGTATACGCTTTTTATGATTTCCGCGCCGTCCAGCCGCGAGGCCAATGCCTTGCGCGCCTCTTCCAATACGAAATCCTTTTCCGCGTTTGCGGGGACGGTTACGTGACCGCGTAGCTTGCCGTTTACTTGCATGACAAGCTCTATTGTGTCGGTTTTAAGCATTTCGGGATCGTATTCGGGCCACTTTTGCGCGAAGACCGAATCGGTATTCCCCATCCGCTCCCATATTTCCTCCGCGATATGCGGCGCGAAGGGCGCGAGCAAAACGGCCAGCGTTTCGATCGTTTCCCTGTCGATGCCTTCCGCGGCCAAGGTTTGCAACGTATTCGTATGCTCCATAAAGCCGCTGACCACCGTGTTAAGCGAAAGGTTTTCCAAACGCGTTGAAATATCGCGGACCATTTTGTGGCGCAAGCGAATGAGTCCGTTCGTCGGCGCGATAAGCTTCGGCGATTCCGCCAACCGCCATAATTTATTAAGGAAGCGCGATACGCCCTCGATGCCCGAGTCGTCCCATTCGCAGTCGATTTCCGGCGGGGCGATGAACATTTCATACAAGCGGAGCGCGTCGCAGCCGTGCTTGGGCAGCACATTGTCGGGCGATACGCCGTACCCTTCGCCCTTGGACATCTTTTTCCCTTTATAGTTGATCATACCGATGTTAAAGAGCGTCGTAAACGGCTCCTCGAACGTTACCGCGCCGATGTCGTATAAGAACTTCGTATAAAATCGCGCGTATAATAAATGAAGCACCGCGTGTTCGATGCCGCCCACGTAGTAATCCACGGGCAGCCAATCACGCAGCGCTTCGGGGCTTGCCAACGCGTCATTATTGTTAATGTCGGGGTAACGTAAAAAATACCAACTCGACCCCGCCCATTGGGGCATGGTGTTGGTTTCGCGCTTGGCGGGTTGTTTGCACTTCGGGCAGGGAGTGTTGACCCACTCCTCGATTTTGGCCAGCGGGGATTCGCCCGTATCGGTGGGCTCGTAGGATTTGATATCGGGTAATACGATGGGCAGCTCCGCGTCGGGGACGACCACCGGCCCGCAGGCTTCGCAATGCACGATGGGGATCGGCTCTCCCCAGTAACGCTGGCGGGAAAATACCCAATCCCGCAATTTATAATTAACGGTAGCCTTGCCGCGACCTAGCTTTTCCAAAAACGCGCCGATG
This sequence comes from Defluviitaleaceae bacterium, assembly GCA_009780585.1. GTDB lineage: Bacteria > Bacillota > Clostridia > Lachnospirales > WQUN01 > WQRX01. Next base: position 67,813 of record WQZS01000001.1, read on the forward strand.
GCTTTTTTCGCTTCGTCAACGGTCAAGCCGTTAAACTCGCCGGAGTTTACCAATATACCGTCACCCGTATAGGCTTCTTTTAACTTATGCCCTACTAGGGCACAAGTTGAAATTACCTGCACAATCGGCAAACCGAACTTTTCCGCAAAGGCGAAGTCCCGTTCGTCATGCCCCGGCACGCACATGATCGCGCCCGTACCGTAGTCGTACAAAACATAATCCGCTACCCAAATGGGCATCTTTTCCTTGGTGATGGGGTTTTCGGCATACCGCCCGATAAACACGCCCGTTTTTTCCTTATCGGCCATGCGGTCAACCGACGAGCGCGAAGCGGCCCTTTGCACATAAGCGTCCACTTCATCTTTATATTCCGGCGCGGTCAGTTTTTCCACCAATGGGTGTTCGGGGGCAAGCACCATAAACGTCGCGCCGCATAGGGTATCGGGGCGCGTGGTAAAAGCCTTGATGGAATCGCTTTCGCCAAGCACGGTAAAATCGATTTCCGCGCCGTGGCTCTTTCCGATCCAATCGGTTTGCATCTTCTTTACCTTTTCGGGCCAATCCAACTTACCCAAATCATTTAGCAACCGTTCACCGTATCGGGTGATTTTTAACATCCATTGGCGAAGGTTCTTTTTGGTGGCGGGGTTCTTGCAGCGTTCGCATACGCCGCCCACGGCTTCTTCGTTGGCCAGCACGACCTTACATGTCGGGCACCAGTTAAGCGGCATTTCCTGCTCGTAAGCCAAGCCGTGTTCAAACATCCGCGCGAATACCCATTGCGTCCATTTATAATAAGCGGGATCGGTCGTGTTTATTTCAAAGTCCCAATCGTAGATCGTACCCATTTCCATGAGTTGGCGTTTCATGGTGGTGATGTTTTCCGCCACGGAAACGGAAGGGTGCTTCTTTTGCTTGATCGCGTTATTTTCCGCCGCCAAGCCAAAGGCGTCCCACCCCATGGGATGCAGGACATGGAAACCCTGCAAAACTTTATGACGGCTCAAAACGTCGGAAAGCACGTATCCGCGCCAATGCCCCACATGCAGCGCCGAGCCCGACGGATAGGGGAACATGTCCAGGCAATAGTATTTGGGCTTGTCCTTCGTGTTCTGCTGTACGGGTTTTTCTTCCCAGCGTTTACGCCACTTCTTTTCTACATTTTTAAAATCGTAACGCGACATGGCAGCCTCCGGTTATGTGGTTTTTCGCGTATATTATACATAAACGCCTTTATTTACGATAGTACCCCCCATGGGTACTATCCACGGCTTTACGGGTTCCATATGATAGGTATGCACGAAATAAAAAGAAAGGAATGTGTGTAACTATGTTAATGACATACGAGCAAACCGTTGAAGCGATCAATGCAAACCGATTGCTCCACATCGCGGGAGCGAGCGATCTGCTCAGGAAACTGCCGAAGGGCAACTGGGTCGGCGGCACGACCCAGCGCTTCATGACGCGCGAAGGGGGCAAGGTTTCAAAGGACCGTCTTTTCGTAACCCCGTTCGATTATGCGAACTATTCGGTCAAGTCCTATTCGGCAAGCGAAGTGCAGCACACGGCGAGCGACGCGTATGACAGCGGGTTTTCGATCGTGATCGTGCCGTACGACAGCCCCGTACACCACGAATACGCCCAAAACGCGCCCTCGTTCCCGGGTATGTTTATTAAGAACATCGCCGGATGGGTGGCGGAATCCCTCACGTTTAACGGCTTAAGCGGGGAAGCGCACAACGACAAGGCCGTCGCCCTGCACTTGGAAACCCCGAACGATAAAACGGTAAGCGTGGGGAACATCAACATCTTTGAACCCGACATGGAATCACCCGTCATCGAGTTCTTCCAGGAAGGCTTTATGGCGTATACGTGCCTCGTCAACGGCGAAAAGGTAACGTACGCGGACTATATCAAGGAAAACGGCATCGATACGAAATTGCCGCTGGTGGGCGATTATTGCGGTATCGGGGTCAATATTTCGATCAAGTCGATCGATAACGGCATCGTGACCTTCTACGCGCCCGTATTCGCGGGGATCAAGTATCACGTAGCGAAAAAGATTTCCAACTATGAAAAAGAATTTAACGACCGCATAGCCGAATTCCACGGCGAAAACGTCGTCTTTTCATGCAACTGCATCCTTAATTTCCTGTACGGCGGGTTGGAAGGCAAGAAAATCAGCGTTTTTGAAGGTCCGGTCACTTACGGAGAAATCGCTTACCAGCTCGTCAACCAAACATTAGTATACGTATTAATGGAATAAAAATATTGGGGGTTATCCTGTATGAAGCACCTGAGGATTCGGGCGCGGCTTTTTATTGTGCTGGGCGTGTCCGTCTTTGCCGCGGCGTTTGTCGCAGTCTTCGGTATCATTAACATCAATCGTTTGTCCAACCATATCACCACGATCGACAGCCATAACGTGGAACCGTTGAACAAGCTCGTCAGTATGACGCATTACTTCGACACGCTCCGCTCGTACCTGCGGGACGCGGTGATCACCAACGACCCCGTGCAAACGGACATACACCTTGCCACCGTCGGACGGCTGTACGGGCAGCTTGTTGAAGTCTCCGACACGTACCTGTCGCATATGATAGCCGCGGGGATTACGCAGGGTGAAGAATTCACCACCATTTCCGCTTTCGTCAACGAATTGCCCGGCGCGGCGGAAATCGTCGGCCGCGTAGCCGAACAGGCAAGCGCGAACAACCAAGTCGAAGCCCTGCGTTTGATCGAAGAGGAATGTGTACCCTACAACACGCGCATGAGCAATTACCTGACGTCGCTGGCCGTGATCAACCAGCGCCAATCGCGCGACACGGTATACGCGGCGCAACAATCGGCCAACAGTTCCCTCCAAATGATGACCGTGATCACCTTTTCGTCGGTCGCGTTGTTGTTCATATTAATATGGATGGTGATCCGATCGGTCATCGTACCAATCAAACGGCTACTGGAAGCGTCCAACCAATTGGCCGCGGGCAACCTGGGCATCAACCTCGATACGAGCGCGAACGATGAAATTTCGGACCTTGCCCGGGCGTTGGGCAGCGTAGCCGAAACGCTCAACGGCATCATCGGGGACATGGACGCCATGTACAACGAACACGAAAACGAAGGCAACCCCTACTACGCCATGGATACATCCCGTTTTAAGGGAGCGTACAAGGTAATGGCCGACGGTGTAAACAAAATGGTCACAAGCTACGTCACGGTTTGTGTAGACGTACTTAAAACCATGGAAAATATCGCGGCCGGCGACCTGACGATCACCCTTCCGCAATACAAGGGCAAAAAAGCCGCCATGAACGACACCGTCGATAAAGTAGCCGTAACCATCAAGAAAATCGTCGCTGAAATCACCGAGATGGCGAAGGCGGGCGCGGACGGCAACCTCGGCCGCCGCACCGACGCCTCCACGTTCAACGGTACGTGGGCGGATATCGCTAATGAAATGAACAACCTCATGTCCGCTTTCAACAGCGCGACAGACGAAACCGTCACGGCTTTGGCCGAACTTTCCAAGGGCAACTTTTCCCACCGCATCACCGCCGCCCGCACGGGCGAATACGAGAAAATCAAGCAAGCCGCGAACAGTACAAGCGGCACGATCCATTCCTATATCAATGAAGTCAGCAATATCCTCGGCGCGTTGGCCGCGGGCGACCTGGCACGAAACATCAACCGCGAATACGCCGGTGATTTTACCGCGATAAAATCAAGCATCAACCAAATCATCGCCACGCTTCACGAAACGATGCGCAACATTTCATCCGCTTCGCAGCAGGTCCTGCTCGGCTCGACGCAAATCTCCCAATCATCGGGGATGCTGGCGCAAGGAGCCTCGCAGCAGTCCGGCTCCGTACAGGAACTGACCGTAACCGTGGAAGAGATAAACGGGCAAACGTTGGAGAACGCCACCAACGCGCAGCAAGCGGCTGTTTTAGCGGATACGTCCAAAAAGAACGCGGAAATCAGCCGTCGCGAAATGGCGGCCCTGCTGGAAGCGATGGGCGGGATCAAAACCTCCTCCGACGAAATCCGCAAGATCATCAAAACCATCGAGGATATCGCGTTCCAAACGAACCTGCTCGCGCTCAACGCCTCCGTGGAGGCCGCCCGCGCGGGTGAACACGGCAGGGGTTTTATGGTCGTGGCGGAAGAGGTACGCACGCTGGCCGCCCGCAGCGCGGAAGCCGCGAAGAACACCAACACGCTTATCCAGGAAAGCATAAGCCGCGTATCGGACGGCACGCACCGCGCCAATGACACAGCCGACAGCCTTAACCAAATCGTAAACAACGTCAATGAAGTGGCCGGCGTTATCAATAAGATACACGACGCGAGCGAGCTGCAGGCCGAATCTATCGGCCACGTAAAATCGGGCATCAACCAAATTTCGCAGGTCGTACAAAAAAACGCCGCCATCAGCGAGCAATCCGCCGCGTCGTCGCAGGAGCTTTCCTCGCAGGCGAGCGTCCTTAAGGAAATGATCGGGTTCTTTAAATTTTAAAGGGGGTCTGTATGAAGACAATATTTGTCGTAGACGATTCGGACGTTAACCTTGTGCAAGCCAAGCGCACGCTGGAAGGTTACTACCACGTACGGACGATGCCTTCCGCCGACAGGATGCTGACGATCATCAACAAGATCGTACCCGATTTGATCCTCTTAGATATTGAGATGCCGGAAATGGACGGGTTCGCCGCCATCAATAAATTAAAGGAATCCGAACACACCGCGAACATTCCCGTCATGTTCCTCACCGCGTCCACGGACGACGATATCGAAGCCAAGGGGCTTGAGCACGGCGCGGTGGATTTCGTCACCAAACCCTTTTCGCCCGCGGTCCTTTTAAACCGCATCGCGCACCACCTCCACATCGAGGAACTCCTTAAGAAACGCACCGAACGCTTGGAACGCTTGCAAGACGGCATCCTGGAGGTCGTGGTAGATATGGTGGAAAGCCGGGACAAAATTACCGGCGGCCATATCGAACGTACTTCGCAATACATCAAAATCCTTATGGAAACGATGATCGCCGAGGGCGTGTACACGGGGGATATGAAGGATTGGGATTTGGACACCGTCATTTCGTCGGCGCGCTTGCACGACGTGGGCAAGATAGCGGTGGCGGACTCCATATTGAACAAGCCCGGGCGTTTGACCCCGGAGGAATACGATGAAATCAAGAAACACGCCCCCGAAGGCGAACACATCGTGGATAGGATCATCGCGAAGACCGGCGGGGAATCCTTCCTGCACCACGCGAAGCTCTTCGCGGGGTACCACCACGAAAAATGGGACGGAACAGGTTATCCGCGGGGCCAAAAGGGAGAAGAAATCCCGTTGCAAGGGCGTATCATGGCCATCGCCGATGTATACGACGCCCTCGTATCGACAAGGCCCTACAAACTCCCCTTTACTCATGAAGAAGCCAGGGTTATCATCTCCACGGACGCGGGCAAGCATTTTGACCCGCATATTGTGGAGGTGTTCCATCAAATTTCCGACAGGTTCGCCTCCGTCGCGGAGGGTTTATCTTGAACATGAGCATCAAAACGAAATTCATTGTCGTATTGGTCGTCATCATTACGATCGCGACTATTGCTGTCGTGGCGGTACGCGCCATACAAATGCGGGACCAGCAACGCGCGTTGATTACCGAACGGCTGCAGGGCAACGCCAACCTCGCCGTGGGTATCTTCGAGACGGTGCGGGGTTATACCTTCCGCATACTCGACATCGTCGCCACCATGCCTTATGTGAAGGAATTATTGCAGGGCGACACGCGGGTAGCCGAAACCCTCGACCGGCGGATGTATTCGCTCTTTTACAGCATCAATCCCGAAGGGGATGAAATGTACGCTTACGCAAACATCATGGTCTTCGATTCCGCGCTGCGGCTTGTTTCCGTCGCCAACCCCGACGGGGACGTGATACGCCTGACCGAATCCCAATTTATACACAACGTCCTGGCCGCGTACAACGGGCATACGCATGTATCCAACGCCATCCGCGACGCGGAAAGCGGCCGCCTGCACTTCCTGTTTACCCAACCGGTAATGATCGACGGTGTGTTTTCGGGCATCGCCGCCGTCCTCAGCAACACGGAAGATTTGGGCGTGTTTTTGCGCGACCCCACGCACGATTACGACAGTTTCATTAACATAGCCGACGCGCAGGGTACGATATTTTTTTCCAACCGTGCGGCGTACATCGGGCGACACGTCAACGACTTGGGTGTGCAGGAGGCGTTCGGACGTATCCCCATCAACGAAATGTTCAATCATACGTCGGCCATCACGGGCATCGATAAGATCGCGTATATACTCGTCGAACCCAAGCTGGAGTGGACGATCATTTGCTTCTTCGACGCCGCTGCCGTCAACAGCGTCTTTCGGGTCATCGTGATATCGCTGCTCCCAACCCTTTCGGGTATCATCCTCGCTTCGATTCTCATGCTGGTAATCGTCGCGCGTTCCTTGCAGCCCTTGCGGCCCTTGGCGGCGGCGGCGGGGGAGGTTGCGCGCGGCAACTTGAGCGTCGATTTCGAAACCCGCCGCAACGATGAAATCTCCCAAGTTTCCAATTCCTTTTTGGATATCGTCAAGGCATTGGCCATTTTACGCGACAGCTTCGTTAAAGCGGAGGAATCGATGACGAGCGGCGATATCCACTACCATTTGGAGGACGCGCGGCTCTCCGGCGTGTACGACGAAATGCTGATCAGCACCAATAACATGATCCGCCATATGCGCGTCCTGCACACCGAAGCCGAAGAAGCGACGAAGTCGAAGTCGAGCTTCTTGGCCACTATGTCGCACGAAATCCGTACCCCCATGAACGCCATTCTCGGCATCGCGCAAATCCAAATGCAAAACGCTGACCTCCCGCCCGTATACGCCGCCGAGCTTGAAAAAATCTACAGCTCGGGCAACAACCTGCTGGGGATCATCAACGATATCCTCGACATGTCCAAGATCGAAACGGGTAAAATGGAGATCAACCAAATGGAGTACGACGTGCCGAGCCTCATCAACGACGCCGTACACCTCAATATCGTACGCATCGGGTCAAAACCCATCGAGTTTATCTTGGAAATCGATGAAAACCTGCCGCTCCGCTTGATCGGCGACGAATTGCGCCTCAAGCAAATCCTTAACAACCTGATCTCCAACGGCATCAAGTACACCGAAAACGGCTACGTCAAATTGACCGTCAACCACTCCGAGGAGGACGGCGACGTTTCGCTGCACTTGCTGGTGGAGGACAGCGGGCAGGGCATGACGCACGAAGACCGCGACCTGCTCTTTTCGGAATATATCCGTTTCAACGCCGAAGCCAACCGCAGGACCGAAGGTACGGGCCTGGGGCTCTCGATCACCAAGAAATTGGTGGAGCTCATGGACGGCACCATTTGGGCGGAATCGGAATACGGCAAGGGCAGCGTCTTTATGGTGATGGTCAAGCAAAAGGCCGTCGAGTGCGAACCCATCGGCGCGGAGCTGGCGGAGCAATTATGCAGCTTCAAGTTCCGCGGGCACAAACAATTCGCCGATTTGCAAATTAATTACGAGCCCATGCCCTACGGAAAGGTACTCATCGTGGACGACGTGGAAACCAACCTATATGTAGCCAAGGGTCTGATGATGCCGTACCGTTTGGAAATCGAGACCGTGCCGAGCGGCTTCGCGGCGATCGAAAAGGTCAACGAAGGAAAGCGGTACGACATCATCTTCATGGACCACATGATGCCGCAAATGGATGGCATCGAAACCACACACCGTTTGCGTAACATGGGTTACAAGGATACGATCGTGGCCTTGACCGCCAACGCTCTCGCGGGTAACGACGAAATGTTCCGTTCGGAAGGCTTCGACGGTTTTATATCCAAGCCTATCGATATCCGCGAGCTTAACAACGTATTAAATAAATTCGTACGCGATAAATACCCCGAGGAAGTGCGGGCCTTGGCGCAAGCGCAAAGTGAAACCGAGGATACGGCGGTTGCGGCCGGTACGGACGCGAAAAAAGCCGACGTCGAATTGCTCGCGATTTTCATAAGGGACGCGGAAAAAGCGATCCCCATTATCAGAGCCGCCAAGGAAGACGATTTGCGCCCGTATGTGGTCAACGTCCACGCCATGAAAAGCGCGCTCGCCAATATCGGCGAACGCGAAGCCTCCGCGGCGGCGGATATCCTGGAAACCGCCGGAAAGAAGCGCAACATGGAAACCATCAAATCGGAAACCGAACCCTTCCTGGAAAGGTTGGAATCCATCATCGCGCGTATCAAAGCGGAGTTGCCGGACGAAGAAGCTTCGGCGGCCGCCGATTCCGACCCGCAATTATTACACGCCAAGCTGTCGCAAATCGCCGCGGCCTGCGACGAATACGATGACATCGCCGTCGAAGCGGCGTTGTCCGAACTGCGCCAATTGCAATGGACGAAGGAAACCCAAGAATTGTTATCCGCCATCGCCGAACACGTTTTCCACAGCGACTTCGAGAAAGCGGCGGAATTAATAAAGGAGGAAGTATCATGATCAAATCACACATCGTAAACATCAAGGAAATCGACGACGTTGAATTCGCGCTGGAGGAATTGGAGGAGCAAATGGCAGGTTTTGCCTTGCTGAAGAACTCCGTGGGGTTGGTTTCCCTTAACCTCGATTACATCAACTCCGGCGTGTATGCCGCCGTTGCCGACGCGTTGGACTTCCCGTTGATAGGCGGGACAGCGATAGCCATGTCAGCCAACGGCGAAATCGGCGCGTTTTTGCTGTCCATCATGGTATTGACATCGGATGATTGCGAATTCTCATGCGCTGTCAGCAGCGAAACGATCCCGGCGACGGGGGTCAGCGTGGCGGAAGTCACGCAGGAATGTTATAAAAAGGCGGCTTCCGGTTTATCGGGCGATCCCGCCCTAACGTTCTTGTTCACTCCGTTTATGGCGGAATACCATTACACGAGCGAATACACGAAGGCCGCTTCCGCCTTCAACGCGAAGGTACCCGTTTTCGGCACGATGTCGCTGGCGGAGATTAACAACACCTTTACCTTCGGAAGGGTCGTACTCGAAAACGAAACCTACGATAACCGCGTTGCCATCCTAACCGTTTCGGGTGAGGTAAACCCTAAGTTCTATATTGAATCGGTTTCGGATTCATCCATTACCATGCCCAACATTGGGACGGTCACGAAATCAACCGCAAATATCGTAACCGAAATCAACAACATCGATATAAAGGAATTCCTCGAAAGCATCGGCTACGATCCCGGTGACATGGTCAAGGGCGCGCAAATCACCGGTTTTATCGTGAAGGAGCGCAACGAAGGCACCGAACCGGTAACGGCAAGGTTTACGAATATGTTACAGCTAAAGGACGGCATGGGGGTTTTCGGCAACGAAATACCCGAAGGGTCTGTATTATCGGTTGCGATGGTATCCAAAGAAGATATCACGGTCACGGCAAAATCCCTCGTTGATAAAATAAAGGAGAACCACGAAGGCGGGACGATATTGATGTTTTCCTGCGCGGGCAGGATGTTCGCTTTATTGAACGAACCCATGAAGGAATATGTATACCTGAACGAAAACCTTACAGGCAGTTTCAACTATATGGTTGCCTGTTCGGGCGGGGAGATATGCCCAACCCTCGTTACCGGGGAAAGGGTCCATAATAACGGGCATAACAACACGATCGTAGCGTGCGTTTTATCATAATCACTTCCGGGGTCTTACATGGACGAAAAGAGCTATGAAGAATTAAAGCAAGAGCTTAAAAACGAACGAAGGGAAAAAAGCAGGTTGTCGCGCGAATTGAGGGAGCGCGACAGCCTGCTCGCCACGTACGAATCGAGCATTAAATTCCAGGAAAAACTGACCGAAACCTTTAAAAAGAAAAATACGCTTCAGGACACGTACCTGCGTTTAATGTTGGAACATTCTCCCAACCTGATCGTATTAATGGACGCCAACGGAAAATACATAACGGGCACCCCAAGGATGCTTAACGAAATCGGCATCGATATCAATTTGTTAAATGAAAACAACTTCTTTAACGTAGCCGCGCCGGCGGTACCGGAGGCTTTTATCGCCCTCCTGCGGGAAAACTTCATGCGGGTGATCGAAAAGGAAGAACCGTTTGAATACAACGAACGCGTCCTGCTCACCAACGGCAGGGAACATTATTTTTCCATATGCTATATACCGTTTAAGAACGAAAGCGGTAACGTGATCGGCGTAATGCTGAACATCCAGGACATTACGCAAATCCATGCCGCGCTGGACGCGGCGGAAAGGGCCAATTCCGCCAAATCGAACTTCCTAGCCACCATGTCGCACGAAATCCGCACCCCCATGAACGCTATCCTCGGCATCGCGCAAATCCAGATGCAAGACGCCGACCTCCCGCCCGTATACGCCACCGAGCTTGAAAAGATATACAATTCGGGCAATAACCTCTTGGGGATCATCAACGATATCCTCGACATGTCCAAGATCGAAACGGGCAAAATGGAGATCAACCGCGTGGAATACGACGTGCCGAGCCTCATCAACGACGCGGTGCAACTAAACATCGTACGCATCGGGTCAAAGCCCATCGAGTTTATCCTGGAAATCGACGAAAACCTTCCGCTCCGCTTGATCGGCGACGAATTGCGCCTCAAGCAAATCCTAAACAATTTACTTTCCAACGGCATCAAGTACACCGAAAGCGGCCACGTAAAACTGACCGTCACCCATTCCCGGGAAAACGGCAGCATTGCGCTGCATTTGTTGGTGGAGGACACCGGGCAGGGCATGACGCACGAGGATCGCGACCTGCTCTTTTCGGAATATACCCGTTTCAACGCCGAGGCCAACCGTAAGACCGAAGGTACGGGCCTGGGGCTTTCCATTACAAAGAAATTGGTGGAACTCATGGACGGCACCATTTGGGCGGAATCGGAATACGGCAAGGGCAGCGTCTTTATGGTGATGGTCAAGCAAAAAACGGTCGATTGCGAACCCATCGGCGCGGAACTGGCGGAGCAGTTATGCAGCTTCAAGTTCCGCGGGCACAAGCAATTCGCTGACCTGCAGATCACGAGGGAGCCCATGCCCTACGGCAAGGTACTCATCGTGGATGACGTGGAAACCAACTTATACGTGGCTAAGGGCTTGATGACGCCGTACCAAATACAAATCGAAACCGTGCTGAGCGGCTTCGCGGCAATTGCAAAGATAACCGAAGAGCATCGTTACGATATCGTCTTCATGGACCACATGATGCCCCAAATGGACGGCATCGAAACCACGCACCGTTTACGTGCGATGGGTTACAAGGATACGATCGTGGCCTTGACCGCCAACGCGCTCGCGGGCAACGACGAAATGTTCCGTTCGGAGGGCTTCGACGGTTTTATATCCAAGCCCATCGATATCCGCGAGCTTAACAACGTATTGAATAAATTTATCCGCGACAAACAACCCCCCGACGTGCTGACCGCGGCGCGGGCGCAATCGGAAATCGCGGATACGGCGGGGGATACCGTCAAAAAAGATACGGAAGCAGCCGACGTCGAGTTGCTTACGATCTTCGTCAAGGACGCGGAAAAAGCGCTCCCTGTTATAAGGACCGCCATGACGGAGGATTTACGTTTATATGTAGTCAACGTCCACGCCATGAAAAGCGCGCTCGCCAATATCGGCGAACGCGAAGCCTCCGCGGCGGCGGATATCCTGGAAACCGCCGGAAAGAAACGCAACATGGAAATCATCAAATCGGAAACCGAACCCTTCCTGGAAAAACTGGAATCCATCATCGCGCGTATCAAAGCGGAGCTGCCGGCCGAAGAAGCCTCGGCGGCTGCCGATTCCGACCCGCAATTGCTTCGAGACAGGTTGGCGCAAATCGCCGCAGCCTGCGACGAATACGACGACACCGCTATCGAAGCGGCGTTGTCGGAACTGCGCCAAATGCAATGGACGAAGGAAACCAACGAACTATTATCCGTCATTGCCGAACACGTACTCCACAGCGACTTCGAATCGGCGGCGGAGTTGGTGCAAGGTTATTTTAAATAGCTAATTGGGGAAATTATCAAAAAGAACTTTTGAAAAAATTTTAAATTTTTTAAATAAAAAAGCCGCTTCGCAAGGGATAGCGGCTTTTATGATTACAGGTCTTATTTGTTACAAAACGGGTATATTCCTCGACGGAGCCGATATCCAGCCCCCGGTAGTACGGCGCACTTCCACCGTCAAAGTGACGTTCGTCGCGTTGGCCGGTATTTGCAACCACATGTTCCGTATCGTCCAAACCAGCGTACCCGCAACGGTTCCGTCGGTTGAAATTTCCTGGGTCGTCCAAGGGTTATTCCCTACCCTTATACGCACGCCTGTGATATCGTTTGCGGTGGTGATCTCCACCGTATCAAGTACCGGCACCGCGGAGTTTACGTGTACGGGGTTGGTCATCAACGAAATATATTGCCCTTGCGTCGTTTGCATCCCGGGCCACCAATTACCGCCCACACCGGATACCGTCGCCGTGGCGTTGGCCCCGGCGATGCTCAGGGTCGTATGATCGCTGGCGTATACGATAAACGCCTGGTTCGCATGGTTGGCTTGCCAATTGGCTTGCATGTTCGCCGGTATGACGAAGTTAAGCCGCCATACGACGTTACCCGTACCTATCGGTGCTTGGACGACGTTCAGATCCCTCGGTCCTATATTCGGGATATCGACCGAAACGCTCCGCGCGGATTGGTTTGTTTCTACCTCGACGCGTACTTCGGAGCCTACGGTCACCCATGATACGGTCGCTCGCGCGATGGTGGCTTGGGTCGCCAGTATCGTACCGGGAAGGTTATGCGTGAACGCGTTCGTCGCGGTGTTCGTGGAATTGGCGTGTACGGTGATCGTACCGGTCGTCGCGGGTATGACCGTGGCCGTCCACGTACGCAGCGGGGCCGTTAGCGCGGAAGTACGGGTGGCGTTTACCAGGCGCGTGTTGCCTTGCATGAGCCATACATAGTTCACGTCGTTGTTGGTTGTGATGGTTACTATATTCGCGCTGCCCACGGCGAGTTGCGCGGGGTTGGTGACAGCGCTTAAGATCAACGGCTGTGCCTGCGGTACGAAGGGCATGGAATTTTGCACTTGAAAATCCCGTTCGGTGCCACCCGTGTAGTAGCCAACATTGGCGGATACCTGTACCGTTTGTACCAATGGGGTGGGGTTGAAGGCGACCTGCCATACCTGGGTCGCAGCTTCGGTCCTTACGCGCACGGCTTTGTGGAAGCGCCGCGGGTTCGAATGTGCCACCCATACGTCGGTCGCGCCCATGCCGGTCACAATCTCAAGCCGTATTTGCCCGGCGGCGGCCGCCTGTATTTCGGTTATGCTGACGATCGCCAGCGGCGCGATAGGCGTTTCGGGCTGCTGGGGCGTCGAGGTGCCTTCCACGGTAATGGGAATGGAAAGTGTCACACCCCCGACAACCGTGTTGGACGTGTTGGCGTAGATATCGACTCGGTTCGCGCCCGCGGCGGGGGTCAGGGTGACGTTCCATGTGCGGATGCCCGCGGCGTTTTGTGAAACCTGCGTCCCCTGCGTGCGTGAACCGCCGATTTCGGCGAAGACGTGCGTGGCTTCCGCGTTTGTGTGTACGGTGAGCGTAATCGTTTGGCCGGCTTGCACGGTCGTCCTGTCCATACGGAAGGACGTGACCGCCGCGCCCGTTGACGCGCGTACCGTCATCGGCAGCAACAGGGCCGCCGCAAGGATTGAAAGAATCAGTACGCGTTTGATAAGATTGGACAATCGGATCAACTCCTCTTAAAAAGAATAGATGGAATCATTGATATACGAATGTTTATATAGTACCATAAAACGCTTTAAAATGTATATTTTTTTACATTTTAATAATCATGACGACATTTAATCCGTGAGGTTGCGTTTATGAATCCTTCCGACGCCCGATATTTACTGACCGCGTATAACGACGATTTGGACAGGCAAGGTATACGCCCCCGTTCCTACGTGCGTAATTACGGCTGCCAAATGAACGAACGCGACGCCGAGAAGCTCCGCGCGTTGCTGTCACAATTGGGTTATGAACCCGTCAACAAGCAGGAAGACGCGGATTTGATCCTGTATAACACATGCTGCGTGCGCGAAAGCGCCGAAGACAAGGTATTCGGCCATCTCAGCCGTATCAAGAGTATGAAGGCCGTTAACCCACGCCTTTTCGTGGTTGTTTGCGGCTGTATGACGCAGCGTCCCGAAATCGCGGAGACCTTCCGCGCGAAGCACCGTTATATCAACGTGGTGTGCGGTACGGCTAACCGGCACCGTTTGCCCGATATGATTTGGCACTCCATCCAAACGGGCGGACAAGTGATCGATACGAACGAGGATGAGGGCTTGCCCGAGCTTACCGATGTACCCGTTACTACGCGCGAATATGCGCATAAAGCGGGCGTTAATATTATGTACGGCTGCGATAATTATTGCGCTTTTTGTATTGTGCCTTATGTGCGCGGGCGGGAGAAGAGCCGTTCTGTAAAGGATATATTGGATGAAGTACGTGAATTAGCGAATGACGGCGTGCGGGAAATCATGCTGTTGGGGCAGAATGTGAATGCTTACGCGAGGGAGGGGGGCGGCGGGGGATTCCGCTCGCTTGAGAGCGAAGTCGCTCGCCGGAATCCCCCGCCACCCCCCTCCCTCGCTTTCCCGTCGCTTTTGCGGCAAGTGCATGAAATTCCCGGGATTTTGCGTATACGGTTCATGACTTCTCATCCAAAGGATTTTTCCGATGAATTAATCGCTACAATACGGGATTTGCCTAAAGTATGTAAGACGGTGCATTTACCGTTGCAATCGGGCAGTACTCGGATATTAACGGATATGAACCGCAGGTACACGAAGGAACAATACCTCGCGTTGTGCGATCGCTTACAAACTGCCGTACCCGGTATTGGGATTACGACGGATATTATCGTGGGTTATCCCGGTGAGACGGAGGAGGATTTTGAGGAAACGATGGATGTTGCGCGGCGGGTGCGGTTTTCGGGTGCTTTTACGTTTATTTATTCCAAACGGAGCGGCACACCCGCAGCGTCGCGTACCGATATGGTTGCGCGCAAGACGGCCAATGAACGGTTCGAACGGCTGACCGCCGTTGTTTACCCGATTATGCTGGAGCGCAATCGGGGGTTGGTGGGGCAAACAGTTGAAGTGATGGTCGAGCGGGAAGGCAAGGGGCGTACGGATGACAATACGCTGGTGCATTTTGATAAAATTGATAATGCCACCTATAAACCGGGCGGCATCATATCCGTGCAAATAACCGAGGCGAAGTCATTTTATGTAAGCGGGGCAGTTAATAAATCTTGATCCCGTTTGGTTTGATTTTAATATAAAAAACCCCGTGCGGGAAGCTCAAGCATCATAAGATGCACCCGCACAGGGCTGTCACCCGCCTCCCCGCTATATTGGGAGGCGTTTTTTGTTTTATTTTTCTTTTTCTTTCGTGGTGTGAATGGAAAAACAGGCGGATATCCATTATATGCATACCTGTGGCTCGGTTGCGCAACCTTTTTATGAGCCGCTTGCTTGGGCTATTATATTCCTTACGAATATTATTGTCAATACGTTTGTTATTTATTTGTGTATTATAAGGCGAAATAAAATTCATCGGATTCCTTGGGATTTGAAACCGTTGGCATTGCAATTAAGATGACTTTATGACATAATGTTCGTAAATATATGTATTTTGCGATGATTCAATATCGGTCACCACTTGACAAAACGTATTATGCGCCAAATGAAACGATATATTCCAAAACGAAAAAGGAGATGAGGTAATGGGGTTCAAGAACATGAAGATAATGCCCAAACTTTTCCTGAGTTTCGGTATCATTATCTTCTTCTGTATCGCGTTGGCGGTAATGGCGTGGATATCCATGGGCAGGATATCGGACAGTTATCAAAACAAGCTCAATTTTTCACAACAGCGCGTCCAGGCGATTTTGGGCGTCAGATACGACACGATGGATATGCGCAGGATAACCACCGCCATACGGGCGGACAGCCACCACTCGGCCAACGTTACGCGCCAGCAGGGGCATACGACTTCGGTCGGAAACCTGGTCGCGTCCATTAACGCGGGGCTTGACCGCTACATCGAGCTGGCTCGGAACGATTCCTCCCTTACCCAGGACCAAATTAACCAACTCGTACGGGAGGCAGAAGCCAAGCGTACGCTGACGGCGCAATACAGACGGGACTTGATAGACCCCAACATAGAATTCGCCATGCGCGACGAACTGGAGAACCTTGCCGCCAACTCGTCCGCCCAGTCAACGCTTATCTCCCAATTCAACACCGCTACGGACGATATGGTCACGTTCGAAATGGCGCTGGCCGAAGAACTTTATGACTTGACCGTGGCGCAAACCGGCACATACCAAATGATCTTCATCGCGGTTACGGTGGCCGCCGTGGCGCTTTCCCTGATACTCGCGTTCGCGATCGCCGTTAATATCAAGAAGCCCATCGGCAGGCTCGTTAACGTAGCCGAAAACGTGGCACGCGGGGATTTGAACGTAAACATAGACACCTCCGCGGGGGACGAAATGGGTACGCTGGCGAAGAGTTTCTCCGCCATGGTAACCATCGTAAACACCCTCGTACAGGATTTGAATACGCTGGGGCGCAAGGTACAAACCGAAGGCGATATCGAAGCACGGGTGGACGCTTCGCGCTTCTCCGGCTCGTACAGGGAAGTGGTTGAAAGCGTAAACAACGTAATCGACGGCGTCGTCGGCGACATTATGCGGCTCATCGGCGTAATGACCGAGTTCGGCAAAGGCAACTTCGCCGCCGACATCCCCAAAATGCCCGGCAAAAAGGTCGTCATCAACGAAAACCTCGACAACTTAAGGAAAAACATCCAAACCGTAGCCCATGACGTCAACCAACTTGCCGACAACACGATCAAGGGCAACTTTGCCTTTAAGCTCGACGCCGCCGGATACACGGGCGATTGGAATAAGGTCATCGAGGGGCTTAACCGCGTCATCGACGCGGTAGGCGCGCCCATTACGGAAATCAAGAATTCGGTCGCTATATTAAACCAAGGCAAGTTCAACCCGCCGCCGATAAAAGGCGATTACCTGGGCGGCTTTTTGGATATCAAAAAGGACTGGAACGAATACGTGGGTACGCTGCCTTCTTATATGAAGGAAATCACCGACTGCCTGCACGGGATCGCAAGCGGCAACCTGCGGAACCGTATTAATATGAACCTCCAAGGCGATTATGATGGTATCAAGCGTTCCGTTAACGATATCGCCGATAACCTGCACAAAACAATGTCGGAAATCGCCTCGGCGTCCGAACAGGTACTCTTGGGCGCGAAGCAAATCTCCATCAGCGCAATGGATTTGGCGAACGGGGCGCAGCAGCAATCCGGCTCCGTGGACAAACTCAACGCCACCATCGATATATTAAACCGCCAAACCCGCAAGAACGCGGAAAGCGCCGCGGAAGCCAGCACCCTGTCGCGCAAATCCACCGAAAACGCCAACGCGGGCAACGAATCCATGAAGCAAATGCTCAACGCCATGGACCAAATCAAAGATTCTTCCAACGACATTTCCAAGATTATCAAAGCCATACAAGACATCACGTTCCAAACCAACTTGCTTTCGCTCAACGCTTCCGTTGAAGCGGCGCGCGCGGGCGAACACGGCAGGGGCTTCGCGGTCGTAGCCGATGAGGTACGCAACCTCGCTAACAAATCCCAGCAGTCCACCGTGGAGACTACAGGCTTGATCAACGACTCCATCAACCGCGTGGACGCGGGTTCCAACATCGCGAAGGAAACGTCCGAATCCCTGGCCGTCATCGTGAAGAACGCCGCCGAGGTGTTGGAAATCATCAACATGATTTCGACCGCTTCCAAGGAACAGGCGGAAGCCATCGCGGAAGTCAGCGTAGGCTTGACGCAGATATCACATGTTGTACAATCGAATTCCGCCGTCTCGCAGGAAACAGCGGCGGCATCGCAGGAGCTTAACTCCCAAGCGGAGCTTTTGCGGCAATTAGTTTCCTACTTTAAGGTATAACGCAGCAGCCATAATCCGCCCTTAGGGCTTATCGTATGCATCAAATCGCGGGGAAGGCGTTGGATACACCCCCTCTAACCAACGCCTTCCCCGCTTTTTTATTAAAAATATTTGCCTCCGGCGTGAGATAATCCATAAAAAGGGTGAAATAATCCATACCCAATTCATAATTATTACCCTATAATTATCGCAGAGGTGAGGAAAATGTATTGTCCGCATTGCGCCAAGCATTTACAGGAAGGATTGATCATGTGTTTCCATTGCGGGGAGGCTTTGGATATCCCCCCGTTGCCGGAGCCTGATCCGGTACCCGTATACGAACCCGCACCCGCGCCGGCACCCCCGGTGAAACGTTTTTGCATGGAATGTAGCGCAGAATTACCGCAGAGGGTTGGACGGTTAAACAAGGCACCCGGCATGAATACGCAACCCACCCCGGTTATCCGGGTGTTAAGATCCAAATCCACCGACATACGGGCGACATTCCAACCGGTACGCTAAATAAAATGTTAAAGGACGCGGGCTTAAAATAAATACGAATTGGCATACTAACATAATAATTGAGGTGTTTAATATGAAATATGCATACCCCGCTCTTCTCTATTCCGATGATGGCAAAATAGGCGTTACCGTTCCCGATTTGCCGGGTTGCCACACCTTTGGCGAAGATTTATCCGATGCGCTTATCATGGCAAAGGATGCCGTAGAGGGTTGGTTATGGGATGCGGAAAACAACCAAGAACCCATTCCGCCGGCTTCAAAGACCCTTCCTATAAAAAAAAGTGAAACCTTCACGTTGATTGCCGCGGACACGGACGAATACCGCAAAGCCCATGACAACCGCGCGGTTAAAAAGACCCTGTCCATACCGTCGTGGCTTAACCGCCAAGCGGAAAAGGCAAACGCACCTTTTTCGCAAATTTTACAGCAAGGCTTAAAAGAATATTTGAAAATAGCCAATTGAAATAAATTACCGGAACATTGAAAAACTTATTTGGAACAAAAACGCCGTATGTACACCAAGCCGTAACGAAGCCGGTTCCGCCGAGCCCCGCGCCCGAAGGTTTTTTCCTTGACCCGAACAGCGGGCAATATTACAAAGCCATGCCCGGCAAAAACCCCGCCACGGGGGAACAGGGCATATGGTATACGTGGTTCTATCCGCAAACGGGCGAATACCGCCAACAATTCCACCCGTCGTAAGGGGAAATCGGATATGCGCAAAATAACGGCAATGCTTTTTACGGTGTTGTTACCGCTTCTTTTATTGTTTGCGTGCGGGGACGGCAACGGGAGCGAAGCGGACCGCATTACCATCCGCCTCGCCACGCCGCAAAGTGCCTTTATCGAGGACTTTGACACCAATATGTACAAGTTATGGCTGGAGGAGCAAACGGGCTACCGCATCGAAATGACGTGGCTCCCCGTCAACGACGCCGAACGCATCGCCATGATGGCGCTCGCCACGGGCGAAGACTTACCCGACGCTTTCATCGGCTTCGGCAGTTTTGACATTTTTAATAATTACAACTTGCAAAAATACGGCGCGGCGGGCGCGATCCTTCCGTTAAACAGTTGGATTGACCGCTTCGGCACGCACCTGCAAGCCGTGTGGGAAGAATTGGCGGCATTTAACGTCAAATCCCTGATGACCATGCCCGATGGTAATATCTATTACATGCCGGGCTTTTCGTCG
Source organism: Defluviitaleaceae bacterium (assembly GCA_009780585.1). Classification (GTDB taxonomy): domain Bacteria; phylum Bacillota; class Clostridia; order Lachnospirales; family WQUN01; genus WQRX01. The sequence goes on from WQZS01000001.1 coordinate 87,647, forward strand.
TCGCTCATTACGCGCTACGTACGACAGGTCATGTGGGTGAACCAAGGCTGGCTGGACGAGCTGGGCATCCCTATACCTACCACGACGCACGCCTTCCGCGATATGCTCGCGGCGTTTAATACCGACGGGCGGATACCCCTTGCGGGGACGGAAGAACATTATGGTAAGCATATATACGATTTCATCTTTAACGCGTTTATTTACAATGACCAAAAACACAACCGCATGTTGTTGGAAAACGGTATCGTAGGGTTTGCCCCCGTTCGTGACGAATGGCGGGAGGCCCTTGTTTTTATGAACGATTTGTACCGTGACGGATTGATTTCCCCCTTCAGCTTTACGCAGAACAACCAACAGCATATCCAAATGGCGAACGACCCGCGGGATATCTTGGGCGCCTTCCCCTCCCCCGGCATCACCTTCACCGTCATGCAGAACTCGCCGGAAATCATGGAGCGTTTCGTCGGCATAGGCCCGCTTACCGGGCCGCGCGGGGTAAGCAACGCGTCCGTCAGCGTCCCTTTACCCAAACCCAACGGCGTCATCACTTCGGCGGCGCAAAACCCCGAAGCGGTGTTTAAGTTGTTTGACCTGATGCTTTCCGTGGAGGCTTGCCTGATGGGGCGTTACGGCGAACAAAACGTGGATTGGGACTTCGCGGGGGAGGGTGAAATCAGCATCTACGGCACGCCCGCCACCATCCGCATCATCAACCAAATATGGAACAAACCGCAGAACAAGCACCTTAACCAAATCGGCCCGTATATATCGCGCCCGCAATTTTCGGGCGGGGTAACGTGGAGCGGCAACCACTTTGACGGCGAATACATGAACGCCCAAGCCGTCATGCTTTACCGCGCCCACGAGCCGACGGAGTATATCGGCGCGTTGATTTTCACCGCGGAGGAAGAAGAAAGCATACTGCACATCAAAAACGAAATCGAAGCCTATGTTCGGCAGAGCGTCATCGCCTTTATCACGGGCGAACGCGACATTCACGACGACGCGGCATGGGCGGCGTATATCGGCGGCTTTGAACGGATGGGGCTTGCCCTTTTATTGCAAACCGCGCAAACCGCCGTTAACAGGATGGGGTATTAAAATGAACCGTATGTTTTTCGTCGATGACGAGCCGCTTGTGCTGAAGGGTTTCATGTCATCGCCCGTATTTTTGGAATGCGGCTACGTTAACGAGGGATACGCGACCGATCCCAACGAAGCAATCGGCATGATCAGGGATTACGAGCCCGACGTCGTATTCACCGACCTTAAGATGCCGGGGATGAACGGCGTTGACATGATGCAGCGGCTGCGCCGCACGGGCTACGGCGGCGAATTCATCATCATCAGCGCGTTCGGGGAGTTTGAGGAATCACGGCGGTTCTTTAAACTGGGCGGGTTCGATTATTTGATCAAACCCGTAACCGACCGCGAACTGCGGATATTGCTGCGTTCGTTATCGGAAAAGCTGCGCTCGCACATAAAGAATATAAAACCCTTGGACGACACCGCTTCCCCCGAAGTTAACAAGATCATCGAATACCTTAATAAAAACAAAATCGCGAAGCACACGCTCGAATCCGTCGGGGCCAAGTTCAACCTCAAGCCTAATCACATATGCAAGTTGTTCTCCCGCCATTTGCACATGACCTTTGTCTCCTACATCACCCGCATCAAAATGGAGGAAGCGGCGAACCTTTTGAAAAACACAGAAAAAACCATCAAGGAAGTGGCCACGCTTTGCGGTTATCCCGATTATTTTTACTTCTGCCGCGTATTCAAGGAAGTGCATAATTCCACCCCCTCGCTGTACAGGGAAACCGCTACGTGAAGGACGTAACCGTACGCAAACGGTTCGTCGCGGCGCTTGCCTTCTTTTCGCTGCTCATCATCGCCTTGTGGTTCGGCTACCAATTCATCGCGTACCGCTCCGTGAGCCGTAGCGCGCATGAAAACGCCGAGCTCGCCGCGCTGCGCCTATTGGACCGCGTAAGCGCGGAATTTTCGCAAATGCGCAGCATCGGCAACATCATCGCGTCCTCGCCGTACGTGCAGGACTTCCTGGCGGCGGAAACGGTGGAAGCACATTTCGCCCGTGCGGAAATCGCAGCGGAAATCATACGCAACGCCGCGTCCCCCGTATTGTCGGCGGACAATGTAATCACTTTCGATTCGGACGGCGTGTTCTTCCGTTTTTCGGGGGGATTGTCCAACGCCGCTTCCGCGTCCCTTTTCGAATACGTAAACACGATGGGTACCTTCCATACCGTAATGGAGTTGGACGGCGTATTGTTCTTCTGCCATTCGACGCCCGTATACTCGGTATTGGGTCATGGAACCCACCGCGTGGGTACGGCGGTGATATTGGTCAACCTAAACAGGAAGCGGGCGGCGTTGACCGATACCGCAATGTCGGGCTTGGATACGGCGTTCATCCAAAACGGGACGGTACTGCTCTCAGGCGCGATCGAATTCGAGGGCCAACCCTGTACCGCGCTCGACAACGCCTATGTTATGGTCGTCCGCCGCGAAATCGAATCCGCCAACCTCTCCATCGCCGCGGCGGTCAGGCGGGAGGTATTGATGCCCAACCGGCCGCTGTTCTTTATCACTTCCGGTTCGCTCCTCCTTTTGCTTTTGACCATCGTCGCACTTCTTTATTATTACTTATCCTTTTATATGATCAAACCCATGTCGGATGTTATCGGCAACGTTTCGGCCCTGGGTGGCGAGATAAAGGACAGATTACCCGAAATCCCCGGCAAACCCGATTTCCAATCCCTGGTGTTCACGATCAACGATATGCTCGACCGCATCGAGCGGTATCATTTCCATTCGCTCATCACGCAGATGGACACGCATTTCGTCGTCAATGCCCTAATGGGTGTAAAGGCGTTGCAACATAACGGCGAAAACGAAAAGGCCGAGCGCATGGCCGAAGGCTTGACACAGCTCATTAAGCAACGGCACAAGGGCGACGTGCTGTGCAACCTGTTTTCGGAATTGGAAATGATCGGCCAATACGTTAACGTCATGAATATCCGCCACGATAATAAATTCGCCTTTGAATACGACGTGGACGACGCGCTGGCCGCCTATCTCATCCCCGGCCTCATCATCCAACCCATCGTAGAGAACGCGCTGACCCACGGATTGTTAAATAAGAAGGGTGACGCGGTCTTACACATACGCGGATCGCTGGACGATGAAAACATATTATTGGAAATCTCCGACAACGGCGTGGGCATCCCGCCTAAAAAAATGGAATCCATCGAAATTAACTTACGCAACCCCGCGGAAAGCGGTTTTTCCGAAACGGGGTTGTCGGGCGTGTCATTGCCCAATATCCAGCGCAGGATATTTTTGCGCTTCGGCGCGGGATACGGGCTTACGGTCAAAAGTGCGTTAAACGAAGGTACGACCGTAAACATCGTCATCCCCGCCAAGCCGGACGTTTGATTTAACACAACTCTTTCACGTTATGTTATAATGTCGGCGATATCCGAAGAATACATCTAAAGGAGAATCGCCATGTTCTTGACCGTACCCTCAAATAACGGCATTACCAAAGAACATATCCAATCAGGCGTGGTTGAAATGCTGCGCACCACGTACCGTAAGACCGTCTCCACCGCCACCCCGCAACAGATCTACAACGCGCTGGCCCTCACAATCAAGGATTATATCTCCGAGAATTGGATGGCCACCCATGAGCACTTCGAAAAGGCGGACGTAAAAACGGTCTACTACCTTTCCATGGAGTTCCTGATGGGGCGCTTTATGGGTAACGCCATCCTTAATCTATCCATGCAAAAAGAGGTTAAGGAAGCCCTGGACGAATTGGGCATCGATATCAACGCCGCCGAAGACGCGGAACAGGACCCCGGTTTGGGCAACGGGGGCTTGGGACGTTTGGCGGCTTGTTTTTTGGATTCGCTTTCCACGCTGGGCTACCCCGCGTACGGCTGCGGCATCCGCTACCACTACGGCCTGTTCGAACAGGATATCGAAAACGGCTACCAAGTGGAAAAGCCCGACAATTGGCTGCATCACGGCGACCCTTGGGGCGTAAGGCGCGACGAGTACGCCAAGGAAATCCAGTTCGGCGGGCGCGTAAGCACCTTTAAGGACGAGTTGGGTGAATTCCACTTTATATTGGAAGACTGCCAAAGCGTCATGGCCATCCCCTACGACTACCCCGTGGTAGGCTTCGCCACGAGGATGGTGAACACCCTGCGGTTATGGGACGCGGAGCCGATCAACCGTTTCGACCTTCAGAGCTTTAACGAAGGCCAATACGAGCGCGCCGTAGCCGAACAAAACCTCGCAAGAAAGCTGGCGGCCGTCCTGTACCCCGCGGAGGAGCATGTAGCGGGTAAGGAACTCCGCTTGCGCCAGCAATATTTCTTCATATCAGCCACCTTACAGCATGTATTGGAACAATTTATAAAACGCCATGGGAAAAACTTCGGGAAGCTCGCAGACTTTGTGCAATTCCAGCTCAACGACACCCATCCCTCCCTGGCCATCGCCGAATTGATGCGCTTGTTGATCGACGTCTATTACCTTCCGTGGGATACCGCGTGGGAGATCACCCGCGCAGCCTGCGCTTACACCAACCATACGATTTTATCGGAAGCGTTGGAAAAATGGCCAGTCGAGCTGTTCAGCCGCTTGTTACCGCGTATCTACATGATCGTGGAGGAAATTAATAACCGTTTCTGCCAAAACCTTAGGGAATGGTACGGCAACGATCCCGAACGCATCCGCTCCATGGCCATCTGCGCCGACGGGCAGGTCCGTATGGCGCATCTCGCCATCGTGGGCAGCCATTCGGTCAACGGCGTCGCCGCCATCCACACCGAAATCCTCAAAAACGTGGAGCTCGCCAACTTCTACGAAATCTACCCCGAAAAATTTAATAATAAAACCAACGGCATCACACAGCGCCGCTGGCTGGCGAAATGCAACCCGGGGCTGTCCAACCTGATTACCGAAACCATCGGCCAAGGCTGGGTGCGCGACCTGGACGAGTTGCAAAAGTTAAAACCGCTGGCCGCGGATTCCGCCTTCCAAAAGAAATTCATGGACGTAAAGCGCGAAAACAAGGTCATACTCTCCAATGATATCATGGACCGCTTCGGTATTTCGGTCGATCCGGATTCGATCTTCGACATCCAAGTCAAGCGTTTGCATGAATATAAGCGGCAATTGCTCAACATCTTCCACATAATCGATATGTACGTAACGATGAAGATGAACCCGCGGTTGGATATCACGCCGCGCACCTTCCTGTTCGGCGCGAAGGCGCACGCCAATTACCATCGGGCAAAGCTGATCATCAAGCTGATACACTCCGTGGCGGAGATGATCGACAACGACAGCGCGCTTGCCGGGCGTCTCAAGGTTGTATTCCTGCCCAATTTCCGCGTATCCATGGCGGAAAGGCTCGTACCCGCCTGCGACGTAAGCGAACAGATTTCGACGGCGGGCAAGGAAGCCAGCGGCACGGGCAATATGAAGTTCATGCTTAACGGCGCGGTCACCATCGGTACGCTCGACGGCGCGAACATCGAGATATTGGAGGAAGTCGGGTCGGATAATATCTTCATCTTCGGCATGACCGCCGCCGAAGTGCAAGCCCTGCGCGCTTCGGGTACTTACGCGCCGTGGGATTTATACAATATGGACTTTAATATCCGAAACGTTTTGACCACGTTGATTAACGGCACACTTGACCGTAAAAACCACGATCTGTTCCGCGAACTCTACGACGCCATGCTCAACGGCTACGGCGGCGCGCGGCCCGACGAATATTTTATCCTGCAAGACTTTGCCGCTTATAAAGAAGCGCAGGAAAAAGTCGATGCCGCTTACAAGGACAAGCAGCGCTGGGCCGGCATGGCCATCATGAACACAGCCTCCGCGGGCAAATTCTCCAGCGACCGCACAATCCGGCAATACGCGGATGAAATTTGGGGACTTAAAGCGGTATCGATCAAGTGAGCTTGAAAAAATTCATTACGGCGGTAATAACGTTCATCGTTTTGATTTTGATTATGGTTGGCATCGGCACGGTCGTGTGGCATTTGATACGCCCCCAATTCGATAATTTAAGGAACCGCGACAACCACGATGTCATCCCCTTTCACGATCATTTTGACTTGGACCCCGACATACCCCACATCATTTTGGAAGGCCGTCGTATACGCGATACGGATATCAACCAGCCCTTGGTCCATAACGGCATCGCATATTTGCCCGTATGCTTTATACGCGAGTTTATCGACCCGTTTATGTTTTGGGATACGGGGGCGCAAACGCTCTTCGTTACTACACGTCATGAGATGCGGGCGTATCGGCACGGAGATATCCGCGTAGCGGACGGCGTCCCGTTCGTACCCGCGGATTTGGTTATGGGTTTATACCCGTTTACCGTATCCTACCATCCGAAATATAACATGATCGTCGTAACGGATGACCGACAACCGCAAACGACCGCCGCCATCACAACGCTGACACCCGTACGCTACCGCCCCGATCCGCAAGCCCCGATTACCGTTAATTTGAATCCGGGCGATCAGATAACGGTTTTTTGGGACGCAAACGACGGCCCCGACAGGTTTTGGACGCGGGTACGTACGGGCAACGGCTTGTTGGGTTATGTGCAAACTTCGCTGCTGGGCGCAACCGAATCCCGTTCAAATGCTGCCGCGCGTACGTCGGTCTTGGGTGATTTCATTGATAATTTGCAACCCCGTACCCCCAATTGGACGGGGGGCAAAATTAACCTCGTGTGGGAAAACCCCTACACCGTTGCGGCCAGCGTCACCAACATGCAAACACCCCTGCACGAGAGCCTGACCGTCGTATCGCCCACTTGGTTCCGTTTCAACGCGGAAACGAGGGAATTGGATTCCGTCGCAAACGCGGAATACGTGCAATGGGCGCATGAGCAGGGAATACAAGTATGGCCTAACGTGACCGATACCTCTGCCCATCCGGGTATAACGGATATCCTGTCCGACGCGGCGGCACGGCGGCGTGTAATCGAGCAATTGGTGCATTATGTGGATACGCTGGGGTTGGACGGGCTGTGCATCAATATCGAAAGCATCATCCATTTCCGATACGGGCCGTACTTCGTGCAATTTATGCGGGAGCTTAATATCGCGCTCGGGCATCGGATACCGATCATGGCCGCCATGAAACCGGATATTTCCATCAACCCGCATTACCGCCATGATCTGATTGCTTTGACCGTCGATTTTATCGCGCTAATGGCATATAACGAACATACGATGATGACGCCGGGGCCGGTGGCTTCGCTGCCCTGGGTCCGACGGCGCATCGAGGAAACGCTGCACCTCGTGCCCGCCAACCAACTTATTTTAGGCGTACATTTTTATAACCGCGTGTGGCGCACAGCCGTTTCGGACAATTCATGGCGTCCGTCCGCGCATTGGGGAATGGACAGGGCTGTGACCGATTTTTATCGGCACGGCGTTTCGTGGGAAGAAGACGCCGTCATTCCGTGGGAATGGGACCCTGTTGTGGGTTCGTATTACGCGGAGTTCGCCGCCGTGGTGGACGGGGAAACCCTTCGCCACCAATTATGGCTGGAGTGCGAGCGGTCGGTAGCCGAAAAGATGCGGTTATTTACGGAATATGATTTGGCCGGTATCGCCGGTTGGAGCAACGAGTTCACAAACCAAGCGGTATGGGATTTGATTGGGAGGTATTTTGGATGGATTCCACAGGAATGAGCGTACGTACGAAACTGACGATGATGGCGGCTTTGGCCGTCTTCGCGGGGGCATTGGTATTTTTACCCTTTCTATTTGAAATCGGCATCCCCATTGCCGCCGCTGTCTTTGCCGTGATGACGCTGTTGCTGGTGTTGTTGAGCCGTAACTTGATTAAAACCGCCGTTGACCCCATCGACCGCATGAACAAAACAGTAGTTGCGCTGACCGACGGCAAGATAGACATAAACCTGCGCTCCGACGCCGCGAAGGTATCGGGCGAGATTGGTATATTAGAAAACGGTCTGGCGAAATTAGCCATTAACCACCACAACTTCAACGGGGATTTGGACGCGGCGGTCAAGAAAGCGCAATCGGGGGAAATGAACGCCAACATGGACGGGAGGAATTACCCCGGCGGCCTGCGTGAAACCGCTTCACAAATCAATTTAATCGCAAATGGTTACGAAAAGGTTAACAACGGCTTGGTAAACGCCATCGACGGCTTTACACGGGGCGATTTTAAACCAAATGTCATGGGTATGAACGAAAAAACCGTTGAATCCTTGGAAAGATTGGGACGACAATTACAAACCCTTAAAGACGACGCGAACCTATTGGGGCAAGCCGCGAAGGAAGGTAACCTCGCGGCCCGCACAACGGGAAGCTACACGGGTGAATGGCAGCGGATTGCTTCCGATATGAACGCGATATTGGAAAGCCTGACCCGACCCGCCGCCGATATCGTTTCCGCGTTGGAACGTTTGGAGTCGGCTAACTTTTCCTCAAGCGTACAGGGCAGCTTGCCGGGCGACTTTGAAAAAATCAAATCAACGTTGGAAAGGATCAACGAATTATACAGCGGCCATTTGAGTGAATTATCGTCCGTGCTTAACGACATTTCCTACGGGCGCAACCCCAACATGACACGCAGCTACCGCGGTTCGTTCCAACAGTTGCAATCGGCGGTCAATTCCGTATCCCGCGGGTATGAACGCCTCGCGGAGGACTTGCGTCGCGCGGCACAACCTTCGGTCCCGCGTACAGCCATTACACCGCGTGCGGCCGCGCAAACGTTTAACACAGCACCTCGGCCCGCCGCGGCACCCCCTCCCGCAAAGCCTTCCTTCACCCCGCCCGCCAGGCCCGCGCATACGCCTTCTTCACCCGCGCCCGCACGTACGCAAAGTGTCACCCCCCCACCCCTGCCCGTTAATTCGGGGCGTGTCGTAATTCCTTCGGGCGCGCACGAATACAACCGAAAGGACTTTGGTAAATATAAATGAAAAAGAAAATCCTGTTCATCATTTTGCTCCTTGCCTTCGCGGGGGGCTTTACTCTTACCGTAAAAGCGGCAACGCCCGCATTACCCGATACGGTACGCATCGGGCTGACGCGCGAATTCGCAAACCGCGAAAGCATTTCCGTTTCCACGGCGCGTATCCGTGTCGGCTACGAAGAAAACGGCGTCTTTGTACCCGTAAGGTTATTGGAATCCAACGTCGGCTTCGTTGCGCGGGTTAATACCGCGGGGCAGGTTACATTAAGCGCGGGGAACGATATCGTCTTCACCTTTGACCGTGAATGTCACGAACCGCAGCTCATGGAGGCGGATGGTGAGCTTGTAAACCTGGGGGGGACTACATACCGCGGCATCATCGCGCTGCGCCCCGCCAACCGATTGATCACCGCCATCAACATCATATGCCCCGAGGAATACCTCTTCGGCGTTATCCCGGCGGAAATGCCGCAGAGCTGGCACCCGCAAGCCTTAATGGCGCAAGCCGTGGCTTCCCGCACCTTTTTATACAGGCGCGCGATGGAAGGGCGGTACACCGCGCAAGCATTCCACTTGTGCGATACGACCCATTGCCAGGTATACCGCGGCGCGGGCCAAGAACACGCGAACACGACCGCCGCGGTCAACGCCACGCGCGGCTTGATGATTTTCCATGACGGCGAACCCATCTTGGCATCCTATTTTTCCTCCAGCGGTGGCGCGACGGAAAATTCCGAAAACGTATGGGTGGACACCCTCCCCTACCTGCGCAGCGTTAACGAAATCGCCGAACACAGCCCCATGGTATGGTCACGTACCTTTACCTGGGCCGAACTGACGAATCTGTTAAACGCGGCGAACGCGAACATCGGTACCGCTACGGGTATTTCGACCACGGTTATCGGCGCGTCGGGGCGCGTGGTTGAATTGACCGTTCATGGCACGAACGGCCAACACCGTTTGACGGGCGACCGTATTCGTACATTTTTTAATCCGGCGGCGGGCGGGACATTGCAAAGTAACAATTTCCGCATCCTTGAGGCGATGCCGCAATTACCGGCGGTATGGATCTACGACGGGCGTCAGCTTTTATCCGCGCCGCTTTCGGCTTTCCACGGCTTGGACGACCGTGATAACCCCACCTCCATGCATATGGCGTACATATTCGACGGCACTACGACCCGCCGCGTCGTTTCCGCGCCGCAAACAGCGTCGGGCGGTGCGGGCTTTACTATCTCGGGCAACGGGTGGGGGCACGGCGTGGGTATGAGCCAGCATGGCGCTGAGGCGATGGCACGCTTGGGCTTTTCGTACCGCGAAATATTGCTTCATTATTATACGGGGGTTGAAATTCGTTAGTGGACAGGAAGGATTTTTTTTATGAATTGCCCGCGTACCTAATCGCCCAGCAACCGATCGAAAAACGTGACGGATCGCGGTTGATGGTTTTGGATCGTAAGACAGGGTGCGTTGAACACCGGATGTTTACCGATATCACGGGATTGTTACGGCCCGGGGATTGTATCGTGGTCAATGATTCGAAGGTGATACCCGCGCGGTTGAAAGGATTGAGAATTCGGAGTTCGGAACCGGAAATATTAAATAAAAGGCAAGATGTTGAACTGCTCCTACATGAACGAATTGAAGGGAACCGTTGGACGGCACTAGCGAAGCCCGGTAAGAGGGCGAAGCCGGGGGATGAAATGATCTTCGGGGGTGGGCGGTTAACGGCGAAGGTCGTTGATATTATTAACGGCGGTTTGCGTGTGGTGGAATTGATCCATGACGGCGAATTGGAACCGCTTCTGGAAGAAATCGGCGAAATGCCGCTCCCCCATTACATTGAGGAAAAGCAAACCGATACGGCACGTTATCAAACCGTGTATGCCAAGGCAGACGACGCGGGGGCGTCCGTCGCCGCGCCTACGGCGGGTTTGCACTTTACGGAGGAATTGCTGGGGGATATCCAAAAAGCGGGCGTTAAAGTCGCCCGCGTTACGTTACATGTCGGTATCGGCACTTTCCGTCCCGTGAAAACAGACGACATTACCCAACATCACATGCACAGCGAATATTGCCGCGTTTCGCCCGAAACGGCGGATATGATAAATGAAACGAAGCAAAACGGCGGACGCGTAATCGCCATCGGTACAACGAGCTGCCGTACGTTGGAAAGCCGTGTGGAAAGCCGTGTGGCAACCCATGCGACGCATTGTCGCACGCCGGAGAACCGTGCAACAACCCACAGGGCTGTTTTACCCGGCGCGGGCAAGACCGATATCTTTATTTACCCCGGATATGATTTTAAAGTGATCGACGGGTTATTAACGAATTTTCATTTGCCCGAATCCACGTTGATTATGCTGGTTTCGGCGTTGGCGGGGCGGGAAAATACCTTGGCGGCTTACCGCCAAGCGGTGGAGAGGGAATATCGCTTTTTTTCCTACGGGGACGCTATGTTAATCCTTTAAACCACCAGCATTAAAATAATCGCCGTCAAATTCAAACATGCGCTTACGAGGAAAATTAACGCCACAGCGTATTTGGGCTTCATGCCGCTTTTCGTTAGGCGGTAGTGGATGTGCGTAATGTCTGAGGTAGAGTCGGCCACATAGGTCGGCTTTTTTGCCAGGATGCGGCGTACGACGACCGTTATGCTGTCCACGATGGGTACGGCCAACGCCAGCATGGGGATAAACATTGAAATGATCGTCGCTTGTTTGAAAATGCCGTGCAGAGATATGACCGCGAGCAGGTATCCCAGCATATACGCGCCGCTGTCACCCATCCACACCTTGCCGCGCAGGTTGTACCGCAGAAAGCCCGCTACCGCGCCGAGGAACAGCACCGCCATGATAGCCGACTTCGTTTGCCCCATGCTCATCGCTACGAAGAAAAGCGTACACCCGGGTAAGAGCGCCAGCAATCCCGCCAATCCGTCCAGCCCGTCCATAAAGTTAAAGACCGTGATAAGCCCGACGAACCACAAAACGGTTAAGACCAATTGCACCCCGAAGGGGAACGTTACATAAATATCCGTAAACGGGTTGGTAAAGCCCGTAAAACGTATTCCGGCGGCGAAGGCTAAGCAAGCCGCCGCGATCTTTATCAAAAGGCGCGGGAAAACGGGGAACTCCTTGCCGCGTGTCTTGGAATAATCATCTACCAGGCCGATACCCACAATCATCATTGCGCCGACCAAAATCGCCGCGATTTCCCATGCGCCCAGCAGATCGTCGGGGTAGATCGAGTCCACTTCCATAAAAGCCACAAAAATCAAAAAACCCACGGCAAACGCCAAAAACATAACAAGGCCGCCCACCAACGGGGCGGGGGTCTTGTGTTTTTTACGTTCCGTAGGCTTGTCCGTAAAGTCGAGCCTGTACGCCAGCTTGATAAAAACGGGCATTAACGCCAGCGTAATAACGATAACCGCCGCGAAGGCGATGAGGTATATCCACATTCGAATCACCCGAATAAAATCCCGCGTTCGCACGGGATTTGCGTAGTTTGTATGATAACACTATTTTTTGACGAAAACCACCCACTTGCCGAGCGCGTAGTTGCCCAGCACCTGGATGAAGCACATCGTAAGCCCCTTCATGATAAACGCGGGAAGTTCCCATACATCCACCAGTATATATAAGGCCGCGGTTTCCAATACATGTGTAAGCAAGCGCGCCGCGAAGAATTTTAGCATTTCGGGCAATACCTTTTTCGCCGCCCACGAGGACGAACGGAAAACGATTATTTTATTCGCGGCGAAGGCGAAGAGGACCGCCGCCGCGTTTGCAACATTATTCGCCGCCACCGTCCCCAACCCCGAATGTGAAAGCAGGGCGAACAAACCCCACGCAAGTGTTGTGGTACAAATTCCGACGGTCAGATAACTGACCGTTTCGCGGTTAAGGTATTTTCGCATCGGACGTTTGCTTACTGATAATTTCCCGGATGATATAAGACGGTCGGTTCTTCATTTCCTCGTATATACGCCCTAGGTATTCCCCCATCATGCCCAATATCATCAACACGATTCCTTGCGACATCAAGATAACTACCAACGTGGATGCCCAGCCCGTTATCGTGCGGTCGGTGAACAGGGCTTGGAAAATAATCACCAGCATATACGCGAAACCGCCCAGCGAAAACAAAAAACCCAGCGACGTAGCCAGTTTAAGCGGCTTATATGAAAAAGCGGTTATCGCGTCCATCGCGAAGGAGATCATCTTGCGCAGAGGATACTTCGTCACCCCCGCGAAGCGTTCCTGCCTTTCGTATTCGACGGCGATTTGTTTGAAACCCACCCAGCTTACGAGGCCCCTGATATAACGGTTCTTTTCCGGCAGCGCGTTGACCGCGTCGCATACGCGGCGGTCGATCAAGCGGAATTCACCCGCGTCCAGCGGCAAATCGACGTTGGTCATGGAACGAAGCAAACGGTAAAAGACTTTCGCCGTGACTTTTTTAAATACCGATTCGCCTTTACGCTTCGAGCGTTTGCCGTACACCACGTCGTAGCCTTCCTTCCATTTGGCGGCCATCAACGGCAGTACCTCCGGCGGGTCTTGCAAATCGGCGTCGATGACGATGACCGATTTCCCCCGCGCGTGCGCCATCCCCGCCGATATCGCCGGCATATGCCCGAAATTTCGTGAAAAGTTCAACAGCACAACGGCAGGGTCATTTTCACAAAAACCCGCGATAATAAACGCCGTCGCGTCGCGGCTGCCGTCATTGACGAAAATCAACTCATACGGCTCGTCCATCCCCCGCATCACGGAACTCAAACGATTATAAGATTCAACGATAACCTCCTGCTCGTTATAAGCGGGAATAATAACGGAATACACCAATTCCATGGAAAGCTCCCATCCTTTTATCCCAAAATCCGAACTCCGAATTTACATAAACACCCAACCCGGCAGCCACACCAACCAATTCCGCACGAACGCTACGTCCATCGGCAAGCCCGACAGCACCGGATAAAATAACGCGAACAACGCGAACACGACCCCCGCGTACGCGTACATTATGGCGGGCTTTTTTACGTAACGCCGGAAGAACCACGTAATCAATAGCACCACAAACGGTACGCTGGGGAAGAAATGGTATATAAACGTCAACCGATCCACCATCATCCACGGCAGGTACTGCGCGGCGAAAGCGACGAGCAGAAAAACGGGAACATATCGGCTTGACGATTTGGTAAAGCCCTTATTCCGTATCACCGCGGTTATCGCCGCAATCGTCGCGGCAATCCCGAACCACCAAACCGCCGGATTGCCAAACGACGTGATTCCCGCGTTGACCGCGGGGGAAATGCGGTTAACGTACAGCCACATCGGCCGCAGCATGATCGGCCAGCTCCACCAATCGGACGCGAAGGCGTGTTTGGCAACCAACTCATCGTGGTACCTGTACATGTGCATTTGGTTGTCCCACGCGGCGCGCAAACCGCTCCCCTGCGCTAAAATAAAGGGTATATACGACAACGTATAAATCACCAGCGGCACCGCCACGAAGAAGCCGAAGCAGGCTAAAAATGTGATCGTCGTCTTTCGATGCTTGTATTTTCGTTCCGTTCTGAACAACCGATACAGCGCGGGGAAGAAAAGGACCGGCAGTCCGATCGCACCGTACACGCCCTGCCATTTCGAGGCGATGGCCAATCCCATCATCACCCCGCATAACGCCAAATACAGCAGCGACCGCTTTAGGAAAACCGCTTCCCTACCCTTTCGGTCATCGATGTACCCATCGACTTCGCGTACATACAGGTACATAAAATAATACATCGCGATCACGAAGAAAGTTACGTACGTATCGATCGTCGCCAGCCGCGTCTGCGCGAAGCGCATGAAATCAAATGAAAATATGAAAGCCGCGAACAACGCCCAACGGTTGGAGCGGAACAATATCCGCGCGAACGCGTACATTAACGGAACCATTAAAACGCCGAACAACGTCCCCGGGAACCGCCAACCGAACGGCGTCATGCCGAATACCCGCACGCTCGCCGCGATAAATACCTTGCCCAGCGGCGGGTGCGTGGTTTCGTACACGGCCAAGCCATGCGCGAATTCGTAGCCTGTACGGGGATGGTATATTTCGTCAAAGTACGTGCTGTTCATGTAACTCCGCCGTTCGGGTACCAGGCGTTGTTCATCGGTCAGCGCATACGCGTTGGGCGAGGTGAAAAAACCCGTCAGCAATTCCCCATCCACCCCGCGGAAAGCGATTTCCTGTAAGCGCAAGTCCCATCCCACGGCCGTGACCGCAACGTAGCGCGTGGTTACATTCACCGGTACGTGCGTCCAGTAAAACACGTTCGCGCCGCTTACCGTGTGCAGCGTTTCCCACGCTACCCCGTCAACCGAATGGTCAACCGTAAAGCCACGGTCATGCCGCGCGCCCATACGGTATTGAATCCCCGTGATTTCCGTCAACCCGCCGAAATCGATGAGTGCCCGTTCATTCGGTTCGGGCGTCCAGGACGTTTGCGGCGCGCGCAAATCCCCCAGGCGCGCAAAGGATATTACCCCGCACACCAGCGTCAATAAAATAATCCCCAGCCAATCACGTAAAGTCATTTTTTCGGGCATCGATTAACCCCCCATAACATCGTCAGCAAAATCCCGCACGCGATCCCTATGTTCACCCACGAAACGGGGGACATAAACCGCAGCATCATCGGTGATTCCCACCAATTACCACCTGCGTTGAAGGCGTACAGCACCGCGAAGCAGTTAATAAAAAACGTCACACATACGGCAAGGAACAACCCCGCCGTATGCCATCGCGGTTTTTCCGCCGCGTACAATAATAAAAATAATATCGCCGGAAAGAGGTACCGTTCATGCATCTTGACCGAAAATACGAACGTCAGCACGAACACCGCCGCCACGATCAGCCAATAATGGCCCCCGCCGCGCCGTTTGTTTATTTCCAACGCCGCGAAAACGGCACATACGATGGCAACCGCGATGATTACGCCCCAAGCCGCGTGGGTGATACCCATAAAACGCGCGTCTAAGGGCCGCCAATTACGCTCCGCCAACGCCCATAAATTAAACGCGTTGACCGTACCGAAATTGTACGCGTCCAATCCGCCCCAAAACTGGCGGAACACGGGCAAATAATTAGACCGTTGGGTAAACGGGAACGCAAGCATCAACATCCCGCCCAAGGCCGCCGACACATACAAACCCAGCCGTTTTAACTCCGGCCATATAAACCCATGCCCCCGCCAATAATCGAAGGCCGAAAACAAATACACCGGACCCAAAAATAACGACTGCGGCTTGATCAATATCGCCACGCCGTACAGGATATAAGAAAGAAGCAGCCTTTTTTCCCGCAGGAGTACCAACGAAACAAATAGGGGCAACAGAAAAACCGATTCCACCTGTCCCCAAACGCTTGAAATCAAAATAACCGCGGGGTTAAACAACCACAACGCGGCAAATAAAAGCGCGTAACGCGAAGCCTTCCGCGATACGCGCCATATCACGTAACCGATCGCTACGTCCGCCAGCATCGCGGGCAGGAACGTGAAAAAATTGAATATCGGGCTCAGTAGCTCCCACTCGAAAATACCGCGCGCGACGCCCGACAACGCCAAAATATACAAATACCCCGGAGGATAATCCGACCATATACCGCTTTTATAAAAACCGCCTAATCCATTCGTAGCCAATTGCGAAGCCCATATTTGAAAGGTACGGATGTCGTTTTCAAACATGAAGTCAATCGAATAGAAGGCGAACAGACGGACAATCAACCCCGCGCCAAGCAAAACCCATATCATATGCTTCACGTAGAAATCCCCTTTATCCGTAACGAAACACATTTAATCATTAAATTCCTTACCCTTCACCACATGCGTAAACGTAAGCGACGCCAACACCGGGAACATGAATAAAATCGGCAGATAATAACGCCAATAACCATGGACGGGCGACGCCATACAAGCAAGGATAATCATCATCGCGGGAATGAAATAAAGGAACGAACGCCTTTCCCCCCGTTTGGCCAGCAGCATGATAAAAAACGCCATCATCCACGTATAATTGCCTGTGTGGAAAAACAAACCAACAATGGGTAAGCGTTCAATAAATTCTATGCCCCGTGCGGGGAGCATCCGCATTGTCCTGTTGGAAAATATTTGGTTAATATCATCACGCCCAAGAACGGGAATCGCATTATAGCTTGCTTCGGGCCATACGATTTGCCAATCGGGACCGAAAGGCACTACATAGCTAAAAGACACGGCAATGGCCGCTTCCAAGTAAGTCAGCGGCGCGCGCAACCCCATACCCGCCCACACACGGAAATAAGCGTTAAGATCGGCCCCTTCCATTAACCTGCTTTTTACGGGGTCGGATATGCGCGGGAGGTATATTTCGCCCAGTTGCTCATAATGATTAAATGTGGCGGACAAAACGGCACGTTCCGCCTCCGTTATTTCGTGGTCACGAACAAAGCGTGCCGTCTGTTGGAAGGGTATTGAAAGCACTTCGCCTACCGAACCCGGAGCCGCGTCCGTCAACGCCATCGCGCCGCTGATGATCACACGCACGGTGATAAATACCGCAACAGCCGTACCCACAACCGTTATGCGGGTTTTTTTGCCCGAAGTTATGAATACCAACATTAAAATGGACGGTACCACTACATATACAACCTCGTTACGCAATAACGACGCAAGCATAGCGGCCAAAGCGCACAAGACCCAACCCCTGCGGGAAGGTTCACGGATTATATCTATATAAAACAGAGCAAAAAGCAACATCACCGCAGCGGCGTGCGTGTCCTTTAATAATGTTTGCGCCCATATTCCATACACGGGGAAAAAAGCGAAAAATAATAAAACGACTATCCGCACATTACCCATAACCCCCCACTTGCGTAAATAAAACAAAGCAAGGGAAAAAACCGCCGCCATCATTATATTATGCGCCAACGTAATCAACGCCAGCCCCAAAACCGCGCTGTCAAAAACCAAACCCAACCGATATAGGGCCCCCATAAAAAAGGTGGAAATAATCGGGTGATGGTTTATATACGGAGTAATACTCATAAACTGCGCCAATTGCCGTACGGTGTCATTGATTAATGTACCCGGGAAATATATAAATAGATAAGGAAGCCATGCGATAATTAAAAAAATAAATATAAATAAAAAATTATCATATTTTATTTTTTTATTATTTATTTTAATTTTAAGCAAAAGTATTTTTTCGGTTATAAAGCAAACGCATCCGTAAAAAAAGCAAAAAAATCCAAATAAGATAATAATTGAATATAACGCGTACAGCGGCGACGCGGTAAACAACGCGAATGAATCATAACGGGAGAAAGATATGCCGATATAATAAAAAATACTTAATAATAAAGAAAATATTAATTCCGCTTTTTTTATTTTAAATAAATTATATTTTATATATAAATATGAAACGGCGATAATAAAAATCGCTCCGCCGAAATGTTGCAAAGGAATAAAAATTATGGGCGCTTGTGTAAAAAACGCAAGGTAGCTTATATACGCGATACATATATATATTCCTTTTTTGATTAGTTCCACCGTTCATTCTCCTTTATACGGATGAAATGCAGTTCAAACATCCGGCGGTCGTTGGATGCCACATTATCTAAAATTAAACCGCAGCAAAATAACAATATCCCCGCAAGGATGGTAAACAGCGAAACAAACAATGTGGGAAAGCGCAATACATACCCCGTATTTATATATTCAACAAAAACGGGAATAAAAAAACCCAACCCTACCAAAATTGAAAGAACTGACATAACGCTAAAAAAACGAAGGGGACGGTAATTTTTATACAAGCGGAAAATAGTGCGCAAGACCTTAACCCCGTCCGAAAATGTATTTAACTTTGACACGCTGCCTTGGGGGCGGTCCTGATAACTTACGGGTATGGATTGGACAAGCATATTTTTATCCAACGCGAATACGGTCATATCCGTTTCGATTTCAAAGCCTTTAAAGGTAATGGGGTAAGACTTGACAAACATACGGCTAAAGGCCCGGTAGCCCGACATAATATCATTTATATCGCTGTCAAACATTACATTGATTAACTTACGCACCAACTTATTGCCGAAATTATGAAACTTTCGTTTATTTTCAGCAAAGTATGTGGTGGATAAACGGTCCCCCACCACCATGTCATAGCCTTTTTCCAATATGGGTTTGCACATTTCCTTTGCGTGGTTGGCCGGGTAGGTGTCGTCGCCGTCCACCAACAAATAACAATCCGCTTCGATATCCCTAAACATGGTACGTACTACATTCCCTTTGCCCTGCCTGTATTCGCGGCGCACGACCGCGCCCGCTTCGGCGGCAATTTTACAAGTATCGTCTGTGGAGTTATTGTCGTATACATATATTTCCGCGTGGGGAAGCGCGGCTTTAAAATCCGCTACTACCTTGCCGATGGTAACGCCTTCGTTATAACAAGGGATAAGAACCGCTACCGAACCTTCATTTATCATTGTGCCACCGCCCTATCTACCCGATCATCCATCCCGCCAATGCTTGTCCAAAAATAAATAACGCGTATATGCAAAATGCGTTATATCCGTCACTTGCGTTGAAAAACTCCGCCCCGCGGGAAACGGCCAACGTACCATATCCATACCGCGGGAGTCTGTTATTTCATTTATATAACTGTCAATACAACGGAGGTTTTCGTTTGTGCCTTCATCCAAGCCCACCAACACCCGTATCACGGGGGCGGCATGATTTGCCCACATTTCATGTACCGTTCCACGGAAGATATCGTGGCGGTATAACGCGTTTAATATATGCGGCGGCATATCCCTGTCTTTATCAATGTGGCCGTCATTCGCCCACCATATATGCGGGTCGCGCAAACCATCTTCCATTGTATTGGCGAAATTACCCAGGGTTAAGTCCAAATCCCACGCGGGGCCCGGATATAACCGTCCGCTCCCCATACCGCATTTTTCCTTGTACATAAAAAAACTGGTTATGCCGGTATCCGCGTCCAAAATAAATTCTTGAAAAATATATTTCATCGCAAAAGCGCGGATGCATAACAGCTCGGAGAAATGTACGTCATCCGCGGTATAGCCCGAGGGTGAATAGACCGCGTCTTCAATTTGCTGGAAAAAATCGCGGATATACATTACTTGCTCGCGGCTTGCCGCCGAAGGGGCAAGAATATTTACCGCCATACCCCTGTCAGTAACAAAACCGCTGAACTCCCGCATATAACGGCGGCCGAATTGGATTTCCAATAAATACCCGCCGGAGATATCCCCGGGGTTATTGGGTATTTCGTAATATTTTATGGTACCCGGCGTGGGCGCGTGTACGCCGCCCCGCGGAAAGGAAGACAGCGGAGCGTCATTGACCGCGGCGGTTTCCTCTTGCAAATCCGTGATATTTACCGAATGGTTGATGCTTCGGCGTTCAACCAAATCATAAATGCCCGCGTATTCGCCGTTAATGAAAACGTCCACAGGGCGCAACCGCGGCGTGTGTGAAATGTTCAAGGCGCGGGCAAGGTTTAATGCCGCAATATTACGCACACGGGTATAATCCAAATAATTGGCCAGCAGCGTCCAATGCCTGCCTTCCCCCAAACCAAATAAAGGAAGCCGCACACCCGACGCCAAACGGAAATTGTACGGCCGCTTGGGTTGAAGCCATGTGTAATTGCCCCGCCCGTTTATATCGCCGCCGCCGCGGTGTTCGATATACCCGTTTTCATCCACAAAAATAAATTCGACCCGTTCCCGGTTGTTTTGGTCTGCGTGGATATAATCCAAGCCGCCCGATTCGGTTGTAATAAAAATCGTGGGAATCAGCGAACCCTGTAAAAGGACGGTTTCCTCCGCCGTTATGTCCGGTTCATTTGCCCAATGGGGCAGGAACATGTGATAAACGCCCTGTATTTCCAGGGGAATGATATAATTATTTATTTTTTCCAAACGCTCCCGGGGCGGGGGTTCTTCTTGGATGTTTTGAATGGTTTGGATGGATTTATTAATATCTTCTTCTGATAATTCATTATTATTTACGGTAAAATTATTTTCTTCATGTTCATATCTATCATTGTCAAGGAAATAAAAAAACAGGGCCGCAAAAATAAATATAACCGCAAGGATTATGATACTTCGCACCCTATTTTTTATATGAATCACTCCAATATTGCACAAGCAAGTTCATAAACAGCGGTTAAATAATAGCATCACCGTTATCAAAATGCAAATTGGATTCGCCTTTCACCTGGATTTTGTGGGGCGGCAACCAATTTTCCAATATTCGGACAAGGTCGCCGGTGCCGACCGGTTTGGATAGGAAATCATTGAATCCGTTTGCCAAAAACATTTCGCGTTCCCCTTGGGTCGCGCTCGCCGTCAGCGCGATGATCGGAAGAAGCTCGTATTTGCAGCCCATCGCGCGGATCCGCGCGGTCGTTTCTATACCGTCCATTTCCGGCATTATATGGTCCATAAAAATGATGTCATAATCGTTTTTTTCGATCAGTTCAATAGCCATCAATCCGGAATTTATCCGATGGGCGCGGATACCCAGCATTTTTAGGAAGCCGCACACAACGTTGAGGTTAAACGCGATATCGTCCACCACCAGCACCTTCGCGTCGGGGGCATGGATCGTGAGGCTTTCGCTTATCGCTATCTTTTTCTCGATCCGATCCTTACAGCCCGGTATGATCGGCACGGTAACGGTAAAGACGCTGCCCTGCCCGTAAACGCTTTTGAATGAAATGCTGCCGTCCATCATTCCGACGAAGGATTTGCTTATGGAAAGGCCAAGGCCTGTCCCAAGGATGTTTCGGTTTGCGGACTTGTCCGCTTGTTCAAACGCGTTGAAGAGTTTTGCCCGGTCTTCCTCGCGGATTCCCATACCGGTGTCCTCGACCTCGAAAATGAGTGAACCATCCGACGCGGATATATCAAGGCGTACATATCCCTTTTCCGTAAATTTTACGGCGTTCCCGATAATATTCGTCAAGACTTGGCGGAGCCTTACATCGTCGCCGTATAAAAAAGCGGGCAAATCGTTTCCGCGCTTAAGCCTTAGCTCCAGCCCCTTCTTATGCGTGGTATAGGTAAACATCTTTTCGATCTGATCGATGAACGCGTTAAAATTATAATCAACGGGCCTTAACTCCAGCTTGCCTTTTTCGATTTTGGAAAAATCCAGTATATCATTTACGATTTCCAGGAGCGCTTTGGACGATATAGCGATATCGTTGACGTACTCTTTTTGGTGTTCCTTTAATTGTTCTTGAAGCAAAATATCCCCCATGCCGATTATGGCGTTCATGGGGGTCCGTATTTCGTGGGACATGTTGGAAAGGAAGTCGCTCTTGGCTTGGTTTGCCTTCTGCGCTTCCTCCAAGGACGCCGTTAAGGCTTCGTTCATTTCAAGCATTTCGATTTGGTGCAGTACCCTAAGTTTTATGATGGACGGGGAAAAGGGCTTTCTTATGTAATCCACGGCACCCAGCGCCAACGCTTTTTCCTCGCTTGCCACGTCGGTGCGCCCCGTGATGAATATTACGGGGATGTCCTTCGTTCTCTCCGATTTCTTAAGGGCGGTAATAATGTCAAAGCCGTTCATTTCCTCCATTTGTATATCCAGCAGGATCACGTCGGGTTGCCGCTCCTCCGCCACCGCCAGCGCGTCCGGCCCGTTCCCCGCCGCGTAAATAATACAGTCCGGCCTGAGCGCGTTGCTGATTTCCATAATATTGATTCTTTGGTCGTCAACGATGAGGACGCTGTGTTTTGCGTTTTCCATGTCATTACCACCCTTTGTTGTTTAATTCTTAAAATCAAATCCCCATTTCGTTCAACTTTGTTACGATTTGCCTTAAATCCATATTGCTGAGGGTTTCCTGCAGCCAATCCACAAAACCGTCGTCGGACTCGTATTGGTACTGCTCGATTTCCGCCACGGCGGCGTCCAAATCGTCCATATTAAAACTCTTGCACGCGTCACGGAGTTTGATCAGCGTTTCCTTGTCGGGTTCGCTTTTTATCGGTTTGGGGTTTTCGGCGTCTATGTCGGAGAACAATTCGTCCAGGCCGTCGATCAATATTTTGGTATTTTTAAGGAACAGCGGGTTATTCTCCTTCACATAAGAGATATCACCCCTGTCGGACGCTTGCTCAAGGTTCCTTGCCGTATCACCGATGTGTTTGGCGCCTATATAGTAGCTCGTTCCCTTAATCCCGTGTACGATTATCTTATACTTTGCCAGCATGGTTTCATCCACGGAATCGATGACCGGAAGCTGGGAGCGGACGTTGATCGCGTATGAACGCAAGACCTGGATATACGCCTTTTCGTCGCCGCCCATGTTGCCGATACCGTCGGATATATCCAGTCCTTCGATGTTTTTGTCATGCAACAGCACCTTCACATTCGTGTCATCTTCCGGCTTCATGCTTGCCTTCCGCAAAGCCGACGCCCTCCTTGCCGCTTCGATAACCTCCTGCGTTTGTTTATCCCGTATCATTTTGTTGAGCAGCCTGTTCATCTGCCTTAAATCAATCGGCTTGGACAGATAATCGTCAAAGCCGTTTAACAGGAACAAATTCGCTTGCCCCGCGACGGCGTTTGCCGTCAACGCCACAATGGGGCGGTCATAACCCAAGTCGCGGATATGCTTAACCGCCTCCATGCCGTCCATTTCGGGCATCATATGATCCATGAATATGATGTCGTATTTTTTACCGTTCTTTATTTTTTCAATTGCCGCGTAGCCGCTGTCGGCGGAATCGATTTTCAACTCGTACGGGGTCAGCAACCCTTTGGCTACGTAGATGTTCGGCAGTACGTCGTCCACGACCAATACCTCGCCGTAGGGCATCGGGTCCCGCGTTATCTGCACCCGCCGCATTTGCGCCGCGCTGCTCGTACGGAACTGCCGCAGATTTTCCGCCACTTCCCTGCCCAGCAGATCGGTACCGGCACGGCCCTGCGGCAAGCGCACGGTAAATACCGAGCCTTTGCCCTTTTCGCTTTCTACGGTCATTTCCCCGCCTATCAAGCAAATCAAGTTTTTCGTAATGCTCATGCCCAAGCCCGTGCCTTCGGTCGAGCGGTTGGCTTCCTGGTTGAACCGTGTATATTCGTCGCCGATCATTTTTATCTGTTCTTCCGTCATGCCTTGCCCCGTATCGCTGACCGTGATGGTTAGGATGACGCCGTTGGTTTTTTCCGTATTTTCTTCCGCCGTTACCGTTAATTTTACGGTGCCTTCCATTGTATATTTGAAGGCGTTGGAAAGCAGATTATTCATGATTTGCTTGACGCGGAGCTCGTCGCCCAATAGCTGCGCGGGTATATTTTCATCGACATGGAGCTCAAAGATGATGCGCTTACTGCCGATCCGCATCATATTCAACTGCACGGTGTCGCTGACCAGGCTGGCGATTTCATATTTATCCGGTTGCAATTCCAGCTTGCCGGCCTCTATTTTGGAAAGGTCAAGAATGTCGTTGATGATACCGAGCAGCATGTCGCCCGATGTGTAGATCATTTCCGCCGCCGCCCGCGTTTCGGTATCGAGTATTTCCCGCTGGAGCTGCATTTCGGCTATGCCGAGGATGGCGTTCATCGGCGTCCGTATTTCGTGGGACATGTTGGCAAGGAAAATGCTCTTTGCCCTGCTGGCGTTAAGGGCGGCTTCCTCCATGTTCTTACGTTCGGTAATGTCGTGGGCGATACCCATGATCCCCGATATTTTTCCGTTAATAACAAGGGGCACCTTGTTGGTTTCAAAAAGGTGCGCCGTTCCGTTTTGGGCGGGGATGAATTCCTCGATTTTGTATGATTGGTTTTCCCTGATAACCGTCTTGTCCAATTCCCTGAATTCGCGCGCGGTTTCCTCGGGGATCCCGAGGCCGGTAAAATCGTTTTTTCCGATTAGGTTTTCCTTTTTAAGGTCAAAATATTTGAGCAGGCTCTCGTTGCAGCGGGTAAAGTTTAAATCCAAATCCTTACAGAATATCAAATCGGGAACCGAATCGAATATCGTTTGCAATATGCTTTTTTCGTTTTCCAATTCGGCGGTGCGTTTTTTAACCAAGGCGTCAAGCCGCCGCCCTTCGCCGTTTTTCCGCAGAAGCAGGATCACAAGCATAGCAATCACGCACAGAAACAGTACCGCTGTGCCGATCATCCATGGTAGCTGCGCTTCTACTATGTAATCATCAGCGTTACGGCAGCCCGAAAGAGCGGTTAACAGTACGATTACCGTCAGGGTAATAGTGGACACTTTACAAAAAGATTTTATAAACATGGTACACCTCCCTATTAACCGAAACTATTACGTATACCGATAAACACAAACAAGCCGTTAATGAGGACTTTTTTTACGGTCTTTATTCGACACATTTTTTATACGTTCGTGTGTATCGTTAAATATATTTTTCACCGTTCAAAGTCATTGAACTTGGCGCAAGGATACAGTATGTTAATAAAGGTAATAAAATTTTGCGGGGTGCGCATATGAATAGTCATACGGTAAACGGAATCGCCGCCAATCCATTTTTCATTAACTCAAACCATTTAGTGAGACAGCGCACCAATGAACTATTGGCGAATGCCGTCAACGATCCCGTCACGACCGTCATTACCGTATGCGCGGGTGCCGGTTGCGGCAAAACGCAAGCCGTTTTGGACTTCCTTAAACAACAAGGGGGTTTATTTTTTTGGGTGCAAATCAGTGAACGTGACAATACCGTAAGCCGTTTATGGGAAAATATTGTCGCTTCGATTAACCGAATAGATTCGGACATGGCCGTACAATGCAGTGAAATCGGCTTCCCCGATACGGATGAAAAAATAGAAAAGTTCGCAAAATTCAGGAACGATACATTAACAAACAACCCTCATATTATTGTTTGGGATGACGTGCATTTATTGAAGGAGCCGTCCGTCCTTCATTTTGCGAAAATCATTATAAATGTATTATCACCGAACAGAAAAATGATTTTGATCGGGCGTGATTTACCGGAAATCAATTTTAAGGTGCTTGATTTGAAGGGTTATGTTTCACATATACGCGAAAAGAATTTGAATTTTACCGAAAACGAACTGACCGATTATTTTAAAAAGCTAAAACTGGCCGTTGACAGCCATACCATTCATGAAATATACGGCGATACGAAGGGATGGGTTTTCGCGATCAACCTTATCGCGCGTTCGCTCGAAAGGCTTCCCAAATATTTCGGGTACATACAGAACACCTTTAAAAAGGATATTTTTGAACTGATGGAGGCCGAAAGCTGGACTTTATTATCCGGGCAATTGAAACGTTTTTTGGTAAGACTTTCCTTAATCGACCACCTTTCCGCGGAATTGGTTGAAATTTTAGCGGCGGAGGAAACCCATGTATTGTCCGAATTAAAGAACGTAAACACATACATTCGTTTCGACGATTCCTTGGGCACGTATCTTATCCATCATTTGTTCTTACACTTCCTAAACACGAAGCATACGATTTTAACGGAGGATGACAAATACAAGACCTATAAAGCGGCCGCCGATTGGTGCAGCCAAAACAATTTTAAGATAGACGCGCTAAATTATTACGAAAAAATAAACGATTATGAATCCATCGTGTCCATGTTTTTTTTCCTTCCGCTGGATATACCCTACGAAATAGCGCAGTTCGCAAAGGGAATATTTGACCGCGCCCCGGCGGAAACCTTTGACCGTGTGAAGTATTTCGCTACGACGCACGTCAATATCGTTGCGATGCTTGGTAATATGCAAGAATTTTACGCGTTGTTTGATTATTACGAACGCAGGTTTTTATCGCTTCCCGAAGATGATGAAATGCGCAGCATTTCCTTATGCGGCATATATCTTTCCATGGGGATTATGCGGGCCGCGTGCGCGCACGACGATGTCTATGATTTCGATATTTATTTTGCCAAAATGTTCGATAACATGACCGAAAAATTTTATAATTCCAGTCCGCCCCTCGACTGCCCCCGGGGGCCTTGGCTCAATTTGACCTATTCCTCAAAAAAAGGGGAACCGCAGAAATATATCGAAGCCACGATCAGGAGCGATGAAACTACGGCGCGATATTCAAAAGGTATTACGATGGGTGCGGATTTATTGATACAAGGTGAATTATTATTTTATCAAGGCAAGGTAAAAGCGGCGGAACCCTTTGTCGTTAACGCGATTGAAAGCGCGATAAAAAGAATGGCATTTGAAACCATGCACAGGGCATTGTTTTATTTATTAAGGATAGCCGTTGCGGAAGGGAATACTAAAAAAGCCGAAACGGTTCTCCGTGATACGGAAAATTTGCTCAATGAAAAACTGTATTTTAAAAGATATTTGACCTATGACATATCATTGGGTTGGTTTCAATATATCCTCCGCCGGCCCGAAATGTTTCCCGAATGGCTTACGGAAAAGTTTTCCCCTTACGCGCACACTTCCGGCATACAAAATTTCGGCAATCAAATCAAGGCGCGGTATTATTTCCTTACAAAAAATTATTTGCCGCTGTTATCCTACATTAGGGAAATGAAAAACAGGGAATCATTTTTATTCGGCCGTATAGAAATGCTGGCAATGGAAGCCTGCGTCTATTATAAAATGAAAATTAAGAACAAGGCATGGGACTCCTTTAAGGAAGCCTATGAAACGGCAATACCAAACGATATACAAATGCCTTTTATCGAGCTGGGAAAGGATATGCGGTCGTTGATCATCGCCGCTCTGCGCGAGCATCCGGGCGATACGGCGTTATCCATCGGCATCCCCCGCCCGTGGCTTGAATCGATCAAGCATAAGACGATTTCCTATTCAAAGAGCCAATCGCTGTTTATTAACGCATATCAAAAGAACGACAGCGACGTAAAGACGCTGACCCCCCGCGAAAAGGATGTATTGACCTACCTTTACAACGGGTTTTCCCAACCGGAGATCGCCAATAAATTGGAGCTTTCGGTTAACACGATTAAAATGATAACAAAAATCCTCTATGATAAACTTAATGTGCATAAAATATCCGACCTTATCCGTATAGCCGCGGAGCAAAAATTCTTGTAACTTTACCACGCCGTACATCGGGAGCGATGTTTGAACCGACCGTTTTCAGGCGATACTCCGCTTATGATAAAAATGGTAAACGCGGTTTTTACCTTGCTCCTCCTCCTTTTTTTATCCGGTTGCGCGGCGGACGCCCCCTCCCCCATCGTTGGCACGCCGCGCCGCCGGACTTTGGATGTCCGGCAGGATACGCCGACCGTATCCGACCCCGTCCCCATACCCTACACGGTACTGTTTACCCAAGCGGGAGCGACGATTTCCACCCACGAGCCCGTTGAAGGCGCGTACATCGGCGCGTGGCTTTCGCCGGATACCACGCACATCACGATGCGCAGCTTCGGCAACTTGGCCGAAAAGTCCCACGCGATATTCGTGTACGAAATGGAATTGGGGGACGAAATCCCATTATCGTGGTTGCTGCACGCGATCTCATCGGATGCCGCGCCGCTTTTTTATTTTCGCCTTAATTTTAATGAAGATGAAAAGAGGCTGCCCGCCGCCGAACTCGCCGAACTTGCGCGGGGGTTGGGCATCTACGATATCCCCATGTTCCTGGCCTTTAACCCTTTGGCGCGCGGCCACGGCATGACACCCGAGGAATATGTCAACGTTTATCGGCTGGCGCGCATTTTGTTCCGTACATACGCGCCGAAGGTTGCCTTCGTGTGGGTAGTGCCGGAAGGGCAATCGGACGCGACGCCCAACCATCCCTTTTACCCCGGGCATGATGTTGTCGATTGGGTGGGCTTGTCCGTACAGGCCCTGCGCTCGCGCGACGGATTCGGTACGGACATCCCAAGCGCGATCGCTCCTTTCCACCACGCGTTCCAACGCCACAAGCCGATTATGCTGCTGCCCGCCGGGATCAGCCACTTTTCGCGGATCGACTATACCTATTATATAAAGGAAGCGGCGGAGGAAATATTACGCGTGTACGATGCCCTCGCCGGCTTCCCGCGTGTGAAGGCGGTTATCTACCGTGACGCGAATAACGTCGGCGCGCGTTGGGACGATATGACCCTCACTCGCGAACGCGATTTGATGCTTGCCTACGCCGAGGCCATCGCCTGCGATTATTTTCTTGACGCGCTCGCGCAGGCACCCGCAGTCCGCCAATGGCTGCGTTCCGTTTACGGCGGATACGAGTATGACGGTACGTTCTACGTCGGTTACGAAACCCTTACGAAGGAGCTGTTCCTCTCTCGCCCCGGCACGGCGGTCGAAATCGACGGACGTTCCTTCGTGGATGCCTCCCAACTCGCGCTGGACATCACGATCGATACCGAACGGCGCATTATCCGTATAAACCTTCCCTCATGAACGTAAGCGTGTTATACTCCGCTAAAGTTAAATTTTGGGAGGTTTATTATGAAGAACGGGATTATCGTGGATAGCGCGTGCGATGTTAACAAAGAGTACATTGAAGACGAAAACTGTACGATCTCTTTCGTACCGCTGACGCTGCAGGTAGAGGACAAGGTTTTTATAGACGACGAAAACCTGTGCATCGACGAATACCTCTCCCATATGGAGGCTTCCTCCGAGGGGGTGAAGACCTCCGCGCCCTCGCCGGGGTCGTTCCTTGAGCGTTTCGGGCTGGCGGACAACATCTTCGTCGTTACCCTTTCGAACAAATTGAGCGCGACCTACCAAAGCGCGGTCACCGCCAAGCGTATGTATATGGAAGAATACGGCAAGAAATTCATCCACATCTTCGACAGCCTGACGGCTTCCGTCGGCGAGGGTATCGTTGCGTTAAAGATATCCGAACTTATTAATAAAGGCATCCCCAATACGGACATCGTTGAACAAGTCAACCATTTTATGGGCGGGATGCGTACCTATATCCTCTTGGATAAGTTCGATAACCTCATTAAAACGGGCCGCATCAACCCCTATATAGCCAAAATCGCTTCATTCCTCAATGTCAAGCCCATCTGCGCCGACGACCAAAAGGGTGAAATCAAGCTGCTGGACAAGGCCCGCGGTTATACCAAATCCATGAAACGCCTGGTGGAAATCATCAAAGCCAACACCCCCGACATCGAATCCCGCATCGTTTCCATCGCGCATGTCAAATGCTTGGAAAAAGCCCTTGCCTTTAAGGATGAACTCTTAAAGCATTTAACGGTCAAGGATATCATGATACAGGAATGCCGCGGGCTAACCACGACCTACGCCAACCGCGGCGGGTTGGTTGTGGCGGTGTAAATAAAGTATATGACGATAAAAAACAGCCTTTGCGGGCTGTTTTTTTGTTGATATACATATATATGATCCTACGCCGCTTTTTCCGCGTATTTTACGATCGCGACTTCGGACGCAATATTTTTTATTTCTTCCACGATTCCTTCAACGCGTTTATAGACAAAACCTTTATATGATACTTCCCCGCATTGGTCACATTTTTGACAAGGCACGCCTTTAATGATGACGACGCTTTCGCCAACCTCCGCTACATAAGTGTCGAATCCATCACGCATGTTTCCTTTACAAAAAACACATAACATGTCAATTACCCGCCTTTCTTTTAGTCCAATCATCTTTTCATTTGCCTTTGACATTCAAACAACGTTTTTCGGCCATTCTATAATGACAATGACTTGTGGTCAATTTAACCATGGGTTATTTGTAAAAATCTTATTTGGTAAAATTTTTATTGATTTTTTATTCAAAATTGCATATACTACGGATACAAGGATTCAATTCCTTGGATGATTTGCTCGGAGGGCTACGAGCAAGGAAATCAAAAAAAAGTCCAAACGGATGATTTGCTCGGAAGGCTACGAGCAAGACAAATAAAAAAAGCCTACTGAGATGATAAAAACAGCCCTTTGTTGGGCTGTTTTTTGTAGGGGTGTTCTGCATGGTAAAAATAGCTTTGCTTAAACAGGATTTTTACGATGATTATTCACATTGTTCGGAAATATTACATAAGGAAAAAAGGCCCCATATAATCGTTCAGATTGACATCGACGGAGTATTGTACGGTATACCCCTTCGGTCTAACATCAAGCACCCCCACGTTATATGGACGGACCAACCTAATTTTTCCGGCCTTGACTTGTCAAAAACCGTCGTTATCACAGACAGCGATAAGTATATAGACGCCTCGAAGAAGCCTTATATCAACAAACACGAATTTGACGTTATTCTCGAAATAGGAACGATTATCAAATTGGAGTTATCAAAATATATCAAGAAATACAAGAGCGCGAAAACAAAACAACATATAAAACAAAATAAACGATTATGCGAATATTCAACGCTCCAGTATTTTGAACAATATATATAGAAAGCGGCCCGCAAACGATTTTCGCTTGCGGGCCGCTTTATTGTTAAATTATCTTTGCTTAATTATCCACGGACCGGTTGGTCGGCGGTCAGCCTTATCGTATGCCAGCCGTAGTCCCTTGTGAGGGTGGTGATGCGGGTGTCCCAGTTGGCCACACGGTTGTTGACCGCGGTTAGGGCCACGCCCCATGTAGAGGGGAAGTAGAAAATAGTATTGTACATATACCATTGCAAGTCGCTCATGGCTTCCATCAGGAAATCCATATCCCAAGCGTCCATGGAGTTAACGCGGGCCAGGATGGCATCCAATTCGGGGCTGTTGTGGCGTGAGGCGTTTTCAAATTCCTCGCGTGACCACATGGAGTTGGCGGGGTTGGCGCCATGCTGCCATCCGCCGGACCAGAAATGCACTTCGTCGCCGTCGTCGTCAAAGTCCATCGCGTCCCAAATCGTCCAAATGTCATGGAACATGCCTTGCCACAAGGATACGCGGATACCCACGTCGCCCCATGCCTGCGTGAGGGCCATGTAGTACCATTCGGCGGTGGGGCTTTCGGCCATTGCCCAAATGAGGTCCATACGGGAGCCGTCCAACCAAGTGCGGTAACCTTCCGAGTCGCGGTTGGTAAAGCCCGCTTCGTCCAAAACCCGGTTGGCTTCCGCGGGGTCATAGGGGAACATGGGCACGGACAAATCCATTAAGGGCCTGTGCCTTATGGGGAGGTAGGAACCGGCGGGGAAGTTCAAGCCGTTGTAACGTACCTGCGTAATCGTCAGCCAGTCGATGGCCAGCGCCATGGCTTTGCGGATGGCATACGCTTCGGGGCGCATCATATCGTGTACGCGGTACCCGCTGCTTGGGTCCGCGGGGTCGTTCAGCATTTCGGATACGTTTTGGTTCGTTTCAAAACACCACCAACCCATACGGAAGGCGTAGTGACTTTGGCTGGCGCGGCCGGGTGAACCGAAGTAACGCCAGTTTTCGGGTTCCATATGATAAGGGAAGTCCAACGCGCGGAAGCTTACGGAGTCAAACTCGCCGGCTACCATGGCATCGGCTACCATGTCGCCGGAAATACGGCGGATAACCTTAGTTTCGATATGGGGCACACCCCATACGTAGTCTTCGTTACGCGTCAAGAGGTAGGATTCGCCGGGTTCGGCGTGTACGAACTTGAACGGTCCCCAGCCGATGGGTGTTTCACGTACGTAGGGGCTGTCAATCATTTCGGCTACGTTGTCGGGGTAATACGGGCTAAACAAGTGCGCGGGCATGGGTGATGTCCAAACGCCGAAGTACATGATGGTCGGCGCGAATTCGTCGAAGTATATGGTCAGCGCCCTGTTGTTGTTTGACAGTACAAGGCCCTCGATACGGTCGGCTTCTTGGGCGTTGTATTCCCAAATACCGACGATATCCGATGTGTTGCCCGTGCGGAAGTGACGCGGGCCTTTATGGTCGGGGTGCGCCATTACGTGGAGGGTAAAGTACAGGTCATACAGCGTTAGGGGTACCCCGTCGTGCCAGTTTACGTCGTAGTGCTGCGTAATGGTAATGGAGCGTGAAGCCATGTCGTGGGACACGGTCCATACGCCGCCTTCGCCGAACTGGTCAAATTCGTTCATTTCGATCAATCCGCCGGCGGTGCCCAGCACGTCGGCAACAAAGCCGTCAACTTGGGACATGCTGAAAAGCGCGCCGCCGATAACGCCTTGCCACGGCGAGGGTTCAACGATACCGCGTTGGTAAATCGTACCCTGTACGTGGGGCAAACCGTTGTCCCCATGCTGCGGGAAACGCGTCATCGCGTCCTCAAGCATATTTAGGGGATGCCCGGGGGGAATACGGAATTCGTCGATGTCATCGAATTGTTGGCGTTCGTCGTCTTCGCCGGTCCCCACATTATTATTTTGCGGGGGTTGCGGCGTAGGCGTCGTGGCTACGGCCGGTGTCGCGGTGGGGGTTGGTTCGTTGTTTTCGTTACCGCGGCAAGCGGTAAGTGCTGTCAGCGCCAGCGCAGTGACAACCAAAAGCAGTAAAAGCACTTTCTTCATATTACTCTTCCTTTCTTTGGAGGGGTTGCCTCTTTTATATTCGCGTTGTTGCTAAACGCTTCTTTTTCGGGCGTCGGCGGCGCGGTTGATTGCCTGGCCGACGAAGTTGATGCACAGCATTAATATAAGGATCAGCAACGCGGCGGGCAGCCATTGCCACGGTCGTTGCTGCATGGTGCCTGAGGAACGCGCGTAAGCCAAATGCTGACCCAGGCTGGGTACCCCCGGCGGCAAGCCGAAGCCGAGGAAGGTCAGGCCGATTTCCAGCCCCATGTTGCCCGCCAGCACCAGCGTCAAGCCGCTGGTGATAATCGAAACCAAATTCGGCAGCACTTCGCGTATCATAATAACGATATTGGGCGTGCCCAGCGTTTTGGAAGCGGCGACGTAATCCAACCGCCCTTGCTGCAAGGTCATGACGCGGACAAGACCCGTCATGGTCAGCCAGCCGCCCACCAGTATAATCATCCCCGAAAAACCCAGCCACGTTTTGAACGTGATGATCGAGCGGAACAGGATAATCAGCATCAAACCGGGAATCATGCCCCAGAACGCGATCAGACGCATCGCCACGTTTTCCACATGCCCGCCGTAAAAACCTATAAACAAGCCTATAAATATCCCGATACTTGCCCCGCCTATGGTTACGACGAAGGAAATATTCAATGAGTTTCGCGCCGCCAGCACCAACTGCTGTATCATGCAGCGCCCCATCGGGTCGGTACCCAAACGGAAATCCGGGCTTGGCCGTTGGTTCATGGTAAACATGCTGAGCCGCATGGCCTGCGTTTCGTCAATGATGTAATAGCCCCAAAAATAAACCGTAGCCACGATGCCGATGAACAGGAACAATCCGAACAGCGCCAGCTTATCGTTGCGTATTTCCTTCCATACTACGCCCAATCCGCCTTTTTCCATCATCGCACCCCCTTTATTTAATCCGTATCCGCGGATCAACGAGCATAATGGTCAAATCCGCAAGCAATCCCGCCATAACACCCACAAAGGCATAGAACATAATCAACGCGTTCGCCACGGGCCAGTCGCGGCCGGATACGGAATTGACGAACAACTGTCCCATGCCGTTAATCGAAAACACCGTTTCGATAAAAATCGAGCCCGTGAAAACAAACGCGATGGACGCCCCCATACCCCCGGCAATGGGCAATATCGCGTTGCGCAGGATATGGCGCGTGTATACGCGGCGTTCGGGCGTACCCTTACTGCGCGCGGTGGTGACGAAATCGGAGGATTGCACGTCGATGATTTGGTTGCGCAGGTAATAAATCGTTGCCGTTCCGCCCAAGATCGCGCCCGTCATTGAGGGCAGCACCAAATGGTGCAGACGGCTCCAAAATTCCGCCCATCCCCCTTGGAAGGCGGCAATAACCGACACCGAGTTCATGGCGGGGAACCAACCATAATGGAAGGCGAAAATAAATATCATAAGGAGACCCATTACAATCGTGGGTATGCTGAAGAAGATAAAGATATAAAACATGATTATCTTGTCGGGCAGCCGGTTATGCTTGCGCCCGGCGATAATACCCAGCGGAATCGCTATCGCGTACAGTAAAATCGTCGTCATTATCGACAGGCGCACCGTGTTCATCATATTGTCGCCGATAACCTTGGTTACGGGTACGCGATGCTGTAAGCTCCGCCCGAGGTCGCCGCGCAGGACATTACCCACCCAACGCGAATACTGCACATACCAAGGGTCGTTTAAGCCGGCTTCCTCGCGCATACGGTTGATTTCCCCCGGCGGCATACCGGGCTCCAATTGCCCGCGCAAAGCGTCCCCCGGCATAAACTGCGCCAACACGAAAACCATGACGCTCAAGCCGATGAGCTGGGGTATTGCTATCAATAAACGCCTGACGACTGTTTTCCACATACGTTACACCTCTACAGCATCGCGACTTGGTGCGTGTCGCTGATGGGCCTTAAATCATATACGCCGTAGCCGTCCCTGTAATAATCGGGGAGCTCCTTTTCGTACAGGGCGTTGATTTCGGCGCGGTTACGCGCGTTGTCCTTGCGTTTGTTCGGGTCGATGTCGGGGATGGCGGCGATGAGGCGCTTGGTGTATATGTGCGCCGCGTTTTCATAGATGTCCTTCCGCGTGCCGTATTCCACGAAGCGCGCGTGGTGCATGATGGCAAGGTGTTCGCACATGTGCTTCACCACGCCCAAGTCGTGGCTGATAAAGAGGTACGCCATCTTCAATTCCTGCTGGATATCCTTCAAGTGGTTAAGCACTTGCGCTTGAACGGACAAGTCGAGCGCGCTGACGGGTTCGTCGCATACGATGAGCCTGGGTTTTAACGCGATGGCCCGCGCCACGCCGATGCGTTGCCGCTGGCCGCCGGAGAATTCGAAGGGGTATTTGCTTGCGTTATCGGGCGTCATGCCCACGATGGATAGCAATTCGTCCACGCGCTTGCGTTCTTCCGTTTTGGAAAGGTTTTCGAAGTTGCGCAGGGGTTCGGCGATGATGTCCAGCACCCTCTTGCGGGGGTTAAGAGACGAGTATACATCCTGGAAGATCATCTGCACGCTCTTGCGGTAGGGGGAGCGGTTCTTACGCACCGATTTCGTAATGTCCTTGCCGTCGAACCGTATGGTGCCCGCGGTGATGTGCGTCAGGCCCAGTATCGATTTGCCGATCGTACTCTTGCCGCTGCCCGATTCCCCCACCAAACCGATGGTTTGCCCCGGTTCTATGGAAAAAGAAACGCCGTCCACGGCCTTTACGTAGCCGACTACGCGCCCCAATATGCCGCCGTGGATGGGAAAATGGACCTTCAAGTCCTTTACTTCCAACAATGCCATATCCTATGCCCCCGCTTTAAGGGTAAATGTCTTATAACAACTGCAAAGCACGAAATGCCCGGGGGAAACTTCGTGGTATTGGGGATCTTCCTCGTGAAGGCTCGCGTGGTGCCAAGGGATGCGCTCGGCGAAACGGCAGCCCGACCGCGGGAGGTTTTGAAGGCTCGGAACGATGCCTTGGATCGTATGCAACCGCGCTTCCTCGGTTAACGCGCTTGGCATGGAGTTAAGCAGGGAACGGGTATAAGGATGCAGGGGATTGGCGAACAACTCGAATACCGTCGCGATTTCCACAATCTGCCCGGCGTACATAACGGCTACGCGGTCGGCGATGTCGGCCACCACGCCCAGGTCGTGGGTAATCAACAACATACTGCCGCCCGTGCTTCCGCGCAGTTCGTCCAGCAAGTCCAATATCTGCGCTTGGATCGTCACGTCCAGCGCGGTCGTGGGTTCGTCGGCGATAATGATTTCGGGCTTGGCGGCGATGGCCATGGCGATCATGGCGCGTTGGCGCATCCCGCCGGACAATTCATGCGGGAATTGGTCATAGGTAAGCGCGGGGTTGACCATGCCTACCTGATCCAATAATTCCAGCGTGCGCGATTTTTTTTCGGAACGGTTCATATTCGTGTGGTAGGTGAGGGTTTCCTCAATTTGCGCGCCCACGCGCATGAGGGGGTTCATGGCGGTAAGCGGGTCCTGGAAGATCATGCCGATGCTCCCGCCCCGTATCTTGTTGATTTCGGGCAGGGTCATGGTCAGCAGGTTTTTGCCTTCGTACAGCACTTCCCCTTCGCAGCGGGTGTAGTTCATATTGTGTAAACGGGTAATGGAAAGGGCCATAGCGGATTTGCCGCAGCCCGACTCGCCTACCAAGGCGAAGACTTCGTTTTTATAGATATCCAAATTAACGCCGTCAACGGCCGCGTAATATTCGCCTTCCACGCGGAAGGATGTCCGTAAGTCTTTTACTTGCAACAATACGTCCTGCGCCATCACCGACACCGACCTTGATTATGTATTTCCGCGCATTTTACTTTGGATTCGGTAAATTGTCTATTTTTCGCGGACCACCTTTAGACCGTCCGCCGCTGTCATTTTATATAAAAAAACAACCTTATACGCGTTGTTTATTGGCATAACGCATAAGGCTGTTAACAGCACATGATCGATCGCTTTATTTTACGGCTTGTCTTTTTATAAAAAAGGGGAGATAAGCCCCGCACCCTTTGTCATTATGCCGAAAGTAACGGAATCAACGTCAATAAACCGATCAAAAAACCGAATACGCCGCCCAACATGACGATGACCCTAAGCTCACGCCCCACCACGGACAGGATCATCGCCTCCGCTTCGGCCACGTCGTACGCCGCCATCTTTTTTTCGACCATATCGGCGATGGGGATATTTTGGGCGACGGTAAACATTTTATCGCTTAACAACGCCTGGTTAGATTCCTCGGACAAATATTTTACCAACCCCTCTTTGATGCTTGCGTACACCTTATCCTTGTTGACGAACATGGAGGCGAATCCGCTGACGTTTTCCTTCACGATATTACGCGTCAGCTCCGCCAGGTTCCTGTCCAGCTCGGGGAAGCGTTCGGACAGGTTTTTAATATTGTCAACGGCGTCGGCAAAAAACCGCTCGGGGTCAACCAACGATTGGGTCAGCACCTCGGGGGTCAACAGGTGTTTTTGTATCGCCTCACCCAGCTTGCGCCCCAGCTTCGCCTTCTCACGCGGGACCAAGCCCGGCGTAAAGGGTATACGCAGGCCGAACACGCGCTTTTCTTTATGCGGGCGGAACAGCATGACGATCGCGATCCAGTTGGTCGAAAACGCGATGATTGCGCCCAATATCGGCGGCAACAGGTAGTTGAGAATATTCATGATGTATATGTCCTTTTATATAGTATAATCGCGTTATGATAAGCGTACGCACGATATTAACACGCCACAACCTGGCCCCGAAGAAAAAATGGGGGCAGAACTTCCTCGTTGACGGTCATGTGCTGCAAAAAATCATTGACGCCGCTTCGCCCGAGCCGGGGGATTGCGTGTTGGAGGTCGGCCCCGGTTTGGGCGCGTTGACGCAGGGGCTTGTCAATGCCGCAGGTAAGGTGCTGGCCGTCGAATTGGACAAGGGCTTGGTCGATTTCCTGTCCGTCGAGTTCCACAAGCATATTCAAGCGGAAATACTTGAAATCGTACAGGGCGACATCCTCAAGCAGGACATACCCGCGTTGCTCGCGCCGTACCGCCACATGCGGTTAAAAGCCGTGGCCAACCTTCCCTATTATATAACAACCCCCGCCATCATGCGGTTGCTTGAATGTGGCGTTCTCTTCGAATCCGTTACCGTCATGGTGCAAAAGGAAGTCGCCCGACGCATGGGCGCGGCCCCGGGGACCAAGGACTACGGTTCGCTTTCCCTCGCCGTCGCGTACCATGCCGAAGCGGAAATCGTCGCCAACGTTCCTGCCAACGTCTTCGTCCCCCGCCCCGAAGTGGATTCGGCGGTGGTTCGTTTAAGGATGCATCCCGAGCCGCCCGTTTCCGCGGATAAGGCGTTGCTTTTTAAGGTTATCCACGCCGCGTTCGCGCAGCGCCGCAAGACGCTGGTCAATGCCTTGTTCGCCGCCGGATTGGGCGAAAGCAAGGAAGAGCTGGCCCACTTGCTTACGGCGTGCGGCCTCCGGGCGGATATACGGGGCGAGGCGTTGGATATTTACGGGTTTTCACGGATCGCGGGGGAAATCGGGGTTAGGGGTTCGTAGTTCGGGGTTCGGGGTTGGAAACTCGAAATTAAAAAGCATAACGGGGGTTTCATGTCGTCCTTTATTATTAAAATTATTGCCGTATCCGCTATGCTTCTTGACCATACGCGGCTGGTTTTCCCCGATGTATTCCCTTTATGGTTTCGGGTAGTCGGGCGTTTGGCGTTCCCATTGTTTGCTTATTTAATCGCGGAGGGCTTCCGTCATACCCGTTCGCCGGAACGGTTCCTTTCGCGGCTGCTTTTGTTCGCCGTTATTTCCGAACCGTTTTTCCGATATGCCTTCGCGGACGCGATTGGGGTGAATACGTTCGGCTTCGTCAGTTTCGCGAATGTCTTCTTTACGCTTTTCCTTGGCGGCACCGCCATCTTCGCTTATAGATACGTGATGGATAGGTGGAATGTCGCTTCCTTGGCTATTTTGCCCGCGGCGGTGTGCGTGTTCCTCGGCGGGTTCCTTTCCGTGGACTACAGTTGGAAGGGCGTCCTTTTTATCTTCGCCATGTACGCCGTAAAAAAGACACATACCCGCTTGGTGGTGATGGCGGGGATGTGCCTGTTGATTTGGTTGCCTGTATTCGTGATTGCTTTTACGGGGGGTGTTGGTGCCGTTACCGGCACAAATTACGCGATGATTGCCGCGACGCTTCTTACTGTACCGCTGGCCGCAAGTTACAACGGCAAACGGGGTTATCCGATGAAGTGGTTCT
Source organism: Defluviitaleaceae bacterium (assembly GCA_009780585.1). Taxonomy (GTDB): domain Bacteria; phylum Bacillota; class Clostridia; order Lachnospirales; family WQUN01; genus WQRX01. The sequence goes on from WQZS01000001.1 coordinate 127,451, forward strand.
TTTATGCTTTTTATCCCGTGCATTTGGCGGGGTTTGGCGGGGTTTTTTTGTTACTTGCAACCTAACCCAGCATCGGCTTTAGGAACAATCCCGTAAACGACCCCTCGCACGCCGCTACGTCCTCGGGTGTGCCGCAGATCACGACTTGGCCGCCCGCGCCGCCGCCTTCGGGGCCCAGGTCGATGATGTAGTCCGCCGTTTTGATCACGTCCAGGTTATGCTCGATGACGACGACGGTATTGCCCCAATCGGTGAGTTGCTGCAAGATGGCGATGAGCTTGTGCACATCGGCGGCGTGCAAGCCGGTGGTGGGCTCGTCCAGCACGTAGAGGGTCTTGCCCGTGGCGCGGCGCGAAAGTTCGGTGGCGAGCTTTACGCGTTGGGCTTCGCCGCCGGATAGGGTGGTGGACGATTGGCCGAGCCGCACGTAGGAAAGCCCCACATCGAAGAGGGTTTGTAATTTTTCCCGCAGGCGCGGAAGGCTGTCGAAGAATTCGAGCGCGGCTTCGACGGTCAAATCCAATACGTCAGAGATATTTTTCCCCTTATATTTTACCTCGAGCGTTTCCCGATTGTACCGTTTGCCGTGGCAAACCTCACAGGGGACGTATACGTCGGGCAGGAAATGCATTTCGATCTTGATAATCCCGTCGCCCGAGCACGCCTCGCACCGGCCGCCCTTCACGTTGAAGGAGAAGCGGCCTTTTTGGTAGCCGCGTATCTTAGCCTCGGGGGTTTGGGAAAATACGTCGCGCACCAAGTCAAACAAGCCCGTATAGGTCGCGGGGTTGGAACGGGGCGTGCGCCCGATGGGGCTTTGGTCGATGTTGATGATTTTATCCAGCCATTCCAAGCCCAACACGTCGGTGTGCTTACCGGGCTTGATGCGCGCGCGGTTGAGGTCGCGCGCGAGGCGTTTGTATAATACTTCATTGATTAATGAACTCTTGCCCGAACCGCTGACCCCCGTCACGCAGGTGAACACGCCGATGGGGATGATTACGTCGATATCCTTTAGGTTATTTTCCGCCGCGCCTTTGATTTGCAGGGCGTTGCCTGTGATAGGGCGGCGCATTGCGGGCGTTTCGATGCGTTTTTTACCGCTTAAGTATTGGCCCGTGATGCTGTCCTTGCATTTAATCAAGCCCTTCACGTCGCCGCTGTAGACGATTTGCCCGCCGTGTATGCCCGCGTACGGGCCGATGTCCACGATATAATCCGCCGCGTGCATGGTGTCGGCGTCGTGCTCCACGACGATGAGCGTGTTGCCGATATCCGTCAAATGGCGCAGGGTTTTGAGCAGACGGGCGTTGTCACGCTGGTGCAAGCCGATCGAAGGCTCGTCCAGGATGTACACCACGCCTACCAAGCCCGAACCGATTTGCGTCGCCAGCCGTATGCGCTGCGCTTCGCCGCCCGAAAGCGACCCCGCCGCCCGCGCCAGCGTGAGGTAATCCAGCCCCACGTCCATGAGGAAGCCCGTACGGGCGTGGATTTCCTTCAAAATCGGCCCGGCGATGATGAGCTGCGTTTCATTGAGTTTGAGCCGTTGGAAAAACGCGCGTACGTCGCCGATGGTCATATCGGTTACGGCGGAGATATTCGTCTCACCGATCGTGACGGCCAACACCTCTTTTTTAAGCCTTCGGCCGCCGCACGCCGGGCATTTGATCTGCGTCATCAGGGCTTCGTATTCCATACGCATGTAATTCGAGCTTGTTTCGCGGTAGCGCCGCCATTGGTTGTTGATGATCCCTTCGTGGGTGTAGGGGTACGAGCGGTTTTGGCCGTCCTGGCCTACATAGGTGATCCGGAACGCTTCGCTTGAACCGTTCATGATAACGTCCCGTACTTCTTCCGAAAGCTCGCCGTACGGGGTATCCAAGTTAAACTTAAACGCTTCCGCCAACGCCGCGAAGATGGCGCGGGAACTTGAATTCTCCGCTTTGATGGCGTTCCAGCCCGGAGCGACGATCGCGCCTTGCGACAGGGACAACTGCGGGTTTGGGATAAGCAATTCGGGGTCGAAGATGAGCTTCATGCCCAGGCCCGAACATTCCGCGCACGCCCCCGCGGGATTGTTAAACGAAAAAGCGCGGGGTTCGATTTCGGTCAGGGATATACCGCAGTCGGTGCAGGCGAAGTTCGCGCTGAAGACAAGGTCGTTTACAGACGGGGAAGGGGGGGAGTCGCGGCGAGCGGATTCGCCTTCAAGTGAACGCGAACCGTCAACCCCGCCATCCGCTACCGCTATCACGACCAGCCCGCCGGATAACAGCATCGCGGCCTCGATGGATTCGCTCAAACGCTGCTGTATCCCCGCGCGCGCCACCAGCCTGTCCACCACGATTTCGACCGTATGCTTCTTGTTCTTTTCCAAGTCGGGCGTTTCGCCGAGGTCGTACACCTCGCCGTCGATACGCGCCCGCACGTAGCCGTTGCGCCGCGCGTCCTCCAGGAGTTTGGTATGTTCGCCCTTACGCTCGCGCACCACGGGGGCCAGCACTTGCAAGCGCGTCCCCTCCCCCAGCGCGGATACGCGATCCACGATTTGGTCCACGGTTTGCTTTTCCACTACTTTGCCGCAATCGGGGCAATGGGGAACCCCCACCCGGGCGAACAACAGGCGGAGATAGTCGTATATCTCCGTTACCGTGCCCACCGTGGAGCGGGGGTTTTGGCTGGTGGTTTTTTGGTCTATGGAAATGGCGGGCGAAAGCCCCTCGATCACATCTACGTCGGGTTTTTCCATCTGTCCGAGGAATTGCCGCGCGTACGCGGAGAGGGACTCCACGTACCGCCGCTGCCCTTCGGCGTAGATCGTATCAAATGCCAGCGACGTCTTGCCCGAACCGCTGAGCCCGGTAAACACGACCATCCGGTCGCGCGGTATGGTCAAGTCGATGTTCTTAAGGTTATGGCTGCGTGCGCCCTTGATGGTGATGACGTTCCTGTCCATGCGCGTATGCTCCTCTCAAATCGAACATACTATACAGCATGGACCATTCGTTTGCAAGAATATTTGTTCCCGTTTAACTTGTCCTCCAATGGGGGACAAGTTGGTTTACATTTATTTGTACATCCTGCCGATTATATGGTAATATATCTCCGCAATAAGGAAACGCAGTAATCGTGTTGTGTTTGGCGACACCGCACGATGAAGTGTAGGGATTTGTAGCATCACCTAACACACAGGCCAACGGCCCTACTGCGCAGCAACAACCTTAACATTTTTCTCCCTTTATTTCAACGATTTCGTTGCATGGGTGCGTTACGGTTTGGTTGTTTGCGGCATGGGTTCGCGGGCACTTTCGACTCGATTGGATAGGGTGTGTGGGTGGTGGCAGGTAACTGCCGTTCCTACGCACCATTTTTTTGACCGGCGCACGCGGGGAGGTTAGGACCCCCTCCTCCCTGCCGCCGGATTTTTATTTGTAGGGGAATGATCGGGGGCGTCGGCGCATCCTTTATCGTCCTTCCGCCAACAACGCGTTTACCCTTTCCTCCGCTTGGGTCAGCCCGACTTCCGCGGAGACGCCACCGTTAATCATTGAATCCATCGATTCCAGCAATATCCCGCGGATGTTATCGGCCATTTCGTGCCGTACGCGGAAGAAGCCGTTGTCCGCCGAGGCGTGAATCCCCCGCGCGGAGGGGTTCAAATTAAAGAAACGGCTGTACATAAGCGAATCCAGCGCGGTTTGCGTCACGGGCACGGAATGGTTGGCGATGGCCCAACGCGCGGCGGCGTCCGTTTGCAAGGTGAAGCGCATAAAATCCCACGCCCCTACGCGCGCGTCGATGCCGTGGCTTACGTTTTCAAACATAACCAAATCGTAACCCGTCATTTCCGCCGCAAAGGAATCATGGGATTCGGGGACGCGCGCGGTACGCCAGTCGAACGCATCGTTCACCGCGCTTGCCACGCGCGGGATGTCGTCGGACCACCCGAAGAACATCGCGATTTCACCTCGGGCGAACGCGCCGTGCAAGGGCCCGCTGTCTTCGGCGGCGTACGCGTAGGGGCCGTTCGCCATATGGATGAGGGATTCCATCGCGCGGATACCTTCCGCGGTAGCGAAAGCGGCACGCCCGGTTACGCTGTCAAAAAACGTCCCGCCGCGGCGAATGAGCAGCATTGCCCATTCCGAATCGAAGTCACCGCCGAAACCGATACCGCGGCGGCCGCCCGAATCCGTCAGCACACGCGCGGCCCGTTCCAAATCCTCCCACGTTTCGGGCGCGCGGATAAAACCGTTCGCCGTTATTAAATCGCGATTATAGAAGAGTAGCCGTACATTCGCCGTAAACGGCAAGCTGTACCGAACGCCGTCATATACACCGACGGCACGCAAGGCCCCAAAGATATCGTCAAATTCCTCTCGCGGCATCCCTACTTCCGGGGCGTTGACGAAGGGGTCAAGCGGCAGGAGCATAAGCGAAGCCCGATAACGCAAAACGTCGGAAGCCGATGCGACGGCTACATGCGGGAGCGTCCCGCTGAAATCGCCGAGCATGATCTGCGCAGCCAGCATGGCGTAATTCCCGTGGTTTATTTCGTTTACCCGTATATAAGGTTGGAAGGCGTGGAACGCGTCCAACGTTTCTAATAAAGCATCCGATTGCGCGATGCCCGAAACGTGCCAAAATTCGATTACGGCCTCCTCCCGTTCGCCGGTGACAAAACCGGGAATGGGTATCGTCGGGGAAGCGGTTTCCCTAGGGGCGGGCGCGGGCGTGTACATCCAGGGCATTTCGATGATCGGCGGATGGTCTTCTTCGTCCCGCCCGCAAGCCGTTACCGCTAACGCCGCGCAAAGGGCTGTTGCCCATATAATCCATTTCCTCATGCTTGCGATTCCCTCTTTCATGACCGACCGCGTTTTTGATTAGCTATTAATGGAAATTATATCACAATCATGTTAATATGCGAAAAATCTACCGCATCCAAAGGAGGAGGCGCATCTATGCCCCCCGATAACATTACCCCCGAAATTTGGTTCCCCAACTTAGGCTTTTACTTCGAACGCGTCCCGCGGCACTTCCTCAGCATCGGCGGCTTCGAAATCTACTGGTACGCCGTGATCATCGTCATCGGCATCATCGCCGCCGCGTGGCTCGGTATTTGGTGGGCGGGCAAGATCGGGCAAAACACCGACCACTATTACGAGTTGTTGCTGGTGGGCTTGGTCTTCGCCTTCATCGGCTTGCGTACGTATTATGTAATCTTCAATTGGGAAATCTTCAGCGGCCGCCCGTGGTATGAAATCGCTTTCGACTTGCGCGGCGGCGGGCTCGCGATCTACGGGGGCATCATCGGCGCGGCGTTGGCGGGGGTGTATGTATCGTGGCGCAGGCGCATCCCTTTCGGCTTGCTGGCTGACGTGGGCGTGCCCTCCATGCTGTTGGGGCAAATCATCGGGCGCTTCGGCAACTTCTTCAACGCGGAAGCCTTCGGCGGTTATACCGACAACCTGTTCGCCATGCGCATCCGCGTGGACCGCGCGGCGTACACCACGCCCGAATTGATGGAACGAGCCGTGACCGCCAACGGCGCGACTTATATACAGGTGCATCCCACTTTTTTCTATGAGGCGGCGTTCAACCTCGTTTGGATGGCCATCTTGCTTTGGTACCGCCCGCGAAAGAAGTTCGACGGGGAAATCCTGTATCTCTATTTCCTCGGCTACGGCGTCGCCCGCTTTTTTATCGAGGGCTTGCGTACCGACCAGCTTCCCTTCTTCGGTACGGGCTGGGCCGCCAGCCAAGTTGTGTCGATCATGTTCGTCATCGCTTCGCTTGCCGCGCTGGTTGTCGGCCATATGCGCACGAAGAAGCCCGCCCCGGTACGCAGACGGCGGAACCGGAAGCGGTAGAATTTAATCGTGAGGTGATTGGAATGGAAACGGCGAAACTTTTTTACAGCAGCAACAGCCAAGCCGTACGCTTGCCGAAAGAATACCGTTTCGTATATTCATTGAAGATTGGACTATATAGCCGCTTCTTTCATACGCTTTAACCCCGTCGCTTGTTCTTTCATTTCCCGCGCGGCTTTTAGTGTCGCTTCGGTTATCTTCGCGCCGCCCGTCAGGCGTGCCAGCTCCGCCGTGATTCCTTCGGGGGCGAGGGCTTGCACGGAGGTAATTGTGCGGGTTTCCCCGTTTGTTTCTTGGGTGTTCTTTTCGATGTAGAAGTGCGTATCCGCCATGGCGGCGATTTGCGGCAGGTGGGTGATGCACAAGATTTGCCTGCGGCGCGAGATGGCGGCGAGCTTTTCCGCCACTTGTTGTGCGGTGCGGCCGCTGACGCCCGCGTCCACTTCATCGAAGATCACCGTAGGGATACGGTCCGCGTCGGCCAGCACGGTCTTGATGGCGAGCATAATGCGCGACATTTCCCCGCCGGAAGCGATCCTTTTAAGGGGCTTTACCGCTTCGCCCGGGTTGGGCGAAATCATGAAATCCACCTGGTCGTTACCGTCCTGCGTAAAGGATGTTTTGCGTGTGACGGTAATTTCAAAACGAGCGTTAGGCATCCCCAAGTCACGCAATACGGCGCAAATATCCGCCGATATTTGAACCGCTTGCGCCGAACGCATGGCAGAAAGCGCGTCGCATACCCGCGTGATTTCTTGCGTTAGTGCGCGTTTGACGTTGTTTAAGCGGGCGATTTCCGCGCCGCTGTTTTCGATGGCGAAGATATTTTGCGTAAGCTGTTCGTACTTCTTTTGTACGTTTTCCAATGACGGGCCGAATTTCTTTTTGATGCGGTAAATCACGTCCAGCCGCGCTTCGATGCGTTCCAACTCCTGCGGGTCGGTGTCCAGTTCCTCTATGTAATTACGCAAATCGGCGGCGATATCGGACAGTTGCGCCGTTACTTCATTCAAATTAACCAGCAGGTTTTCCTTGGCCGGGTCCAGCTTCGCGATTTCCGCCACACAGCTTTCGGCGCGTCCCGCCTGATCCAGCGCGGAATATTGCGATTCCGCGCCGCCGTACAAATAAGACAACGCGCGGCGCGTATTTTCCGACAACGCTTCCAAACCGCCCAAGCGGTTACGCCGTGCGGTCAAGCCTTCTTCTTCGCCGTCCTTTAACGCCGCGGCCTCAATTTCCTGTACCTGGTGACGCCAAAAATCAAGCTGTTCATTTCGCTGATTACCTATACCCGCCAGCTTCTTTAACGCGCGCCCGTTTTCGCGGTATCGGTTAAGTAAATCGGCGAGCTCCGCTTTCCCTTCGGCCATTTCCGCCCCGCAGAATTGGTCCAGCAACTGCATTTGCTTGGCGGAATCCAGCAACGATTGATGCTCGTGCTGGCCGTGTACATCCACCAGCAGGTTTGAAACCTCCTTCAGCATCCCCACCGCCACCGTGCGCCCGTTGATGCGGCAGTTGGACTTACCCCCCGACTGCATCACGCGTTCCAACAGGAGCTGGCCGTCCGCGGCGTGTATGCCCAACCCTTCCAGCGACTCGGTGATGCCTTCGTCTTCGATTTCGACCATACCCTCCACGGCGGCGAAGCCCGCGCCCGCGCGGATAAAATCCCTGGCGGGGCGTTCCCCCAGCAGGAAATTGATCGAATCCACCACGATGGACTTGCCCGCGCCCGTTTCCCCGGTCAGCACGTTAAGGCCCGGCGCGAAGACCGCGCGGACCTGATCGATTAGTGCCACGTTTTGGATCGTGAGGGACGTTATCATGGGTTCGTCCTTATGAATAGGGCTGTGTGGGCTGCGCGTTTAATTGCCAAATTTTTACTTGATGATAATGGTAAACCTTTTTCACCGTCCGGGGTTACCGTTGTTTCAATGTCGGCGGTGATTTGTATTTCGCAATTACCGTCCAATACAAGGGGTTGCGCCGAAGGGTTCGGGCATATCGGCGTGACGGCGATCATTTCACTTTCGGGCAGGAGCAACGGCCCGCCCGCGGAACGGTTGTACGCCGTGGAACCCGTGGGCGTGGCGGCGATAATACCGTCGGCACGGAAATCGGCTACGGGCTTCCCATTTGTATGAATACAAAAGCGTGTCAAGCGTCGGCCCTTCACTACGATTTCATTAAGAGCGGCATAACCATAACCGTCCATCTCCGCTTCCAGCATCATCCGCTTTTGCACGCTGTATTTACCCGCCAATACCCTTTCGACGGCTTGTAAGCCTTCGTCCTTGCCCACATCGGTTAAGTGGCCCACATACCCCAGGTTAATACCCAGCAACGGGATCCCCTTACCTTCTTGGACGGCATATCGTGTTGCCAATCGGGCGGCGCGCAGCATCGTGCCGTCGCCGCCCAATACCACCATAAAGTCCATCGGGGAGAGCGCTCCGTCCGCGCGGCATACGGAAACGGTATGCCCCCGCGACGTTAGGAAGTCGCCCACCTCACGCGCGTAACGTTGAAGCGGGTCCTTTTCAAGGTTGACGAACAGCCCTACGGTCATGCCAAATCAAACGCGCGTTTATTTAACGTAAAGTCCGCTTGGTCAATCCATTGCGGCACCAAGCTCATCATCATGGCATGGCGTTCGCCGTCAATGCGGTCCCTGCGCAGGCTCCGCTCAATTTCATCATCGTCGGGTTCCTCACGGCTTACGATATATACCAATATTTGATATTCAAGGCCGAATTCCTCGCCCCACGGTATAAAATCGGAAAGCTCGCCCGCTTGCATCGCAAGCAACCCGGCGGTGATTTCCTCGTCGAACATGATCTCCTCGATAAACTCGTGTACGGAGAAGATCGGCAGTTCATCCTCTTCCTCCAGCCACGGGCTTTGCTCGCGGACGATATACTCGAAGTCAATTTCGCCCGAATCCAAGCGTTCGCGTACGCTTTCCGCTTCCTCGGCGTCATCAAACCACACGTACATGATTTCCATGTTCAAATAGTTATCGTAGTTCGCTTCCCTGTATTCTTCCAGGTCGATAGCGAATTGCTCCTCATCGATGAATACCATGAACTCCGGCACATAGATGTCCAGCAAGCGCATCCATATCTCGCCCGACGTAGCCGCGATGAACTCACCCAGGCGTTCCAACGGGATTGCGTGTTCCTCACCCCATTGCATGGCTACCAGCCAAGCCCACATTTCGCGTTCCTCTTCGGACAGGCCCACGCCATGCTGTTCGGCCCGGTGGATGATGGTGAGGTTTTCGACCAGAACGTCCAGGGCCGCCTGCTTGGCTTCGGGGGTGTTGTCATACATGAATACGCGCATTTCGTTGACGGGGATGCGCTCCCCTTCGAAGCGCAGGATCCATCCGCGCGACTGCGTATCCCATACGACCCACGCGATGGCCGCGATCGCCAATATCACCGTTAGGGAGGCGATGACCGCGACCAATCGGTTGCGGGACCTTTTTTGGCGTTCGATTTCCCTGTTGCGTACTTTGCGGTTCTTGATTTGTCTCATCGTTAAATCTCCTTATTTTTAATTTCCTCTATGATAAAAGCGGTTATGCTTTTTTCATCCAACCGATACCGCGCGAATAATTCCTTTTGCGTCCCCGCCTCAATGAAGCGATCGGGGAAGGCGAAGTCGCGTACATTGGGCAATCGCAGCGCCTCGCCGTAACCGCCCTTGGTAGCCGCGTCTTGCAAGACGTATACACGCTCGTATTCCTTTAATTTTTCCGCCAGCGCTCCGTCTATGGGCTTTACGAATCGGGCGTCGTACAAGCTCGGTTCATACCCTTCGGCGCGAAGGTTCTCGCGTACGGCTAACGCCGTTTCCATCATTGTTCCCACGGAGACGAGGGCTATCCCCCTGCCCTGCGCAATTGTATGGGAACGCCCGTATACAATGGGCGGCCCTTCGGCTGAAAACACCGCTTCCCCCCGCGGGTAGCGGATCGCCACGGGCCCGTCATGCGCAATCGCGAAGTCCAGCATCGCTTCCAATTCCCCCGCGTTTGCCGGGGCAAGGACCGTCATATTGGGGATGTGCGAAAGGTAGGCCAAATCATACAAGCCCTGGTGCGTCTCCCCGTCCTCCCCTACGATGCCCGCGCGGTCAATGGCAAAAACGACGGGCAGGTTTTGCAATGCCACGTCATGCAGGATTTGATCATACGCGCGTTGCAAAAACGACGAATATACCGCCACGACGGGCCGCAACCCCCCCATTGCTAATCCCGCCGCAAACGTGACGGCATGTGCTTCCGCGATACCCACATCGTAGAAGCGGTTGGGGAAGCGTTCCGCGAAGGCGGAAAGACCCGTGCCGTCGGGCATGGCAGCAGTAATCGCGACGATTCTATCATTCCCTTCGGCGCATTTGCACAAACGCTTGGCGAACACATCGGTGTACGATGGCTTACGCGCGCCGTTGACGGGCTTGCCCGTATCCACCCGAAAAGCCTCCACCCCGTGGAAATTGGCGGGGGCGTTTTCGGCGCAGGGATATCCCTTGCCCTTTGTGGTCAGCACATGGAGCAGGACCGGCCCGGGGATATTTTTGATCCGCTTCATAACTTTCACGAGCGTCGTGATATCGTGCCCGTCCACCGGGCCGAAATAGCGGAAGCCCAATTCCTCAAACAGCACACCTTGTATGAGCAGGTATTTTAACGCGTCCTTGGCGGATTCGATGGTTTTGGCGATCGGCGCGCCCACGACGGGGAGGTTGTCCAACAAACGGTGCGCTCCCTGCTTCGCCCCCAAATACGCCGAAGTTGTACGGATACGGTTTAAATGCCGCGAAATGGCCCCGACGTTTTCGCCGATGGACATTTGGTTGTCGTTTAACACCACGAGTAAATCCGTATGAGCGCGCCCCGCGTTGTTTAACCCTTCGTAGCTTTGCCCGCCCGTCATGGAGCCGTCACCCACGACGGCGATTACCTTATGCTTGCCGTTTAAGGTGTCGCGCGCGGCGGCCAGCCCCAGCGCGGCCGATATCGCCGTGGAGCTGTGCCCCGTACCGAACGCGTCGTGGGGGCTTTCGTACACCTTGGGGAAACCGCTTAAGCCGTCCAGCTTGCGCAGCGTATCGAAGCGGTCCTTCCGCCCCGTCAAAATTTTATGTACATAGGATTGGTGGCCCACGTCCCACACGATTTGATCCTTGGGCGTGGAAAAAACCGCGTGCAACGCAAGCGTCAGCTCGACGACACCGAGGTTGCCGGCAAGATGCCCGCCCGTATCGGAAAGGCTATGTATAAGGAAATCTCGTATGTCCGCGGCCAGGGATTGCAACGCCCCCATGTTGAGCCGCTGTAACGGTTTAGGCAATCGTATCCATTCCTTATTAAAAAATTGCGGAGATAATCAACGCTACGGTCAAGCCGAGCAGTCCCCCGGCCATAACCTCGATGGGGCGGTGGCCCAGCAGTTCCTTTAGTTTTTTATCCAGCTTCAAGCCGCGGTCTTCCAGCCGTTCGAAGATGAAATTGATCGCTTTCGCTTGCTCGCCCGCGGCACGGCGTACGCCCGCGGCATCGTACATGACCACCAACGCCAACGCCGCGCATACGGCGAAAGCCGTCGTCCCGAAGCCCTCGTATATGCCGACCGAAACCATCAAGGCCACCGTTAGCGCGCTGTGGGAGCTGGGCATCCCCCCGGGGGACAAAAACAACGCCTTCTTCCACGACTTGGTGTACCAGTAATCGAACAAAACCTTAAACACCTGCGCCAAACCCATTGCGAAGAGAGCGGTGAGCAGGTGCCGATTGGTGACGAATTCGGCGAACATTTCCCTCAAATCTATTTCTCCCTGCTTATGATCTGCGCGACCAATTCGCGCAGGCTGCCGGTCTTGCACGGCAGGGCGTGCGCCAACGCCATCACGTCGTGCGACAGCCTTTTATAGGTGTCCTCCGCTTTTTGAAGCCCCAATAAAGATACGTAGGTAACCTTTTCGTTCTTCGCGTCCGAGCCCGGCGTCTTGCCGATTTGTTCGTGGGTGGCGACAACGTCCAATATATCATCCCGTATTTGGAAGGCCAATCCCATCATGCCCCCCAGCTTCGCCATCCCCTGCACAAAAAGCCGTGTGCCGCCGCCCAATATCGCGCCCGCTTCCATGGCGGCGGTAAAGAGCGCGCCCGTTTTACGCTTGTGTATCCCCTTCAGGTCTTCCAGCGTGATCTTTTTCCCTTCGCATTGCAAATCGAGCGCTTGCCCGGCGATCATACCGCTGGCCCCGGCGGCCTTCGCGATAATGGCCATCGCCACCACGGGGCGGCGCAAACGGAAGAAATCCGCGCACAGGCGCGACATCGTTTCATACGCGTGATTGAGCAGCGCGTCCCCGGCGAGGATCGCCGTCGCTTCGTCGTATTGCTTGTGCGTGGTGGGCCTGCCCCTGCGCAGGTCGTCGTCGTCCATCGCGGGCAGGTCATCATGCACCAGCGAATAAGCGTGGATCATTTCCAAGCAGCAGGCGAAATCAAGCGCCGTGGCGTCGTAGCTGCCCTTCGCGGCCTCGCACGCGGACAATAACAGGCGCGGGCGTACGCGTTTGCCCGGGCTGAGCGCGCTGTACAGCATGGCTTCGCGCAGGCGGGGCTCCTCGCAGGTGTTGATCAGTTCCGCCAATCGCCTTTCGATATCCTCAAACATGGTTAATCAAATCCTCGCCAAAGGGTTTTAATATAAAAACGCCGTCCGCTTCCTTTTGCAGGGCCGTAACTTCTGCTTCGTACCGCGCGAGGGTCTCCCCACATTCCTTGGCCAAGGCGATGCCTTCCTTATAAAGCGCCAAGGCTTCGTCCAACGGAGTTACGGGGGACTCGACCGCTTCGGTCAGCACGGCGAGTTTTTCGATGGATTGTTCGAAGGTCATATTTTCACCTCGGTTATCTTCGCCCGTACCGCGCCATCGGCCCAATATAGCGTGAGGCTGTCGCCTTTTTTCAAGGATTTCGCGTGGGTGACGGCTTGGTTCGCTTCGTTTTTCGTGAAGGCGAAGCCCCGTGCGAAAGCCGCGTAGGGGGATACTTTGTCCAATACCGCCGCGCGGTGCGCCAAACCATGCTGCTCGTGGGCAAAGCGGGTTTGCATCAAGCGGGTAAGGCTTTGCAACAAGCCCTTGGCCCGGGCATGGCGCGTGACGATGCTTTCACGTACGGTATGGTGCAAATCATCGGCCATTCGTTTTAACAGGGAATACGCCCCTTCGTAGGAATACACCGCCATTTGCGCCGCCGCGGTGGGGGTGGCCGCGCGGGCATCCGCCGCGAAGTCCGTAACGGTAAAGTCCGTTTCGTGCCCGACGGCGGAGATGATCGGTATCCCCGACGCCGCCACGGCACGGGCGGTCACTTCCTCGTTAAACGCCCACAAATCCTCGGTGCTTCCGCCGCCGCGCCCCAGGATGATCACGTCGGCCCCGCCCCATTCGTTAACCTCCCGTATGGCGCGGGCGATGTCCGCCGCGGCACTTTCCCCTTGCACCAGCGCGGGGACGACCACCAATTGTATGGACGGATTCCGACCGCGGGCGGTTTTAATGATGTCATGCACCGCCGCGCCGCTTGGGGAAGTAATTACGGCGACGCACCGCGCATACGCGGGTATGGCGCGTTTACGGCCTTCGTCAAACAGCCCCTCCGCTTGCAGCTTTTCGCACAATTGGGCGAAGGCCAGGTGCAAACCGCCTACCCCGGCGGGTTCCAAATACTCCACATATAATTGGTATTGCCCCGTCTTTTCATACAGGGATATCCGCCCGAAGGCGATGACCTTCATGCCGTTTTTGGGGGTGAAGGCCAGCGTTTCCGTATGGCTTGCGAACATGACGGCGGAAATCGCGGAAGCCGCGTCCTTCATCGAAAAATACATATGCCCCGAGGAATGTGCGTTGAAGTTGGTAATTTCACCCTCGATGAAAATCCCCGCCAACAGCGCGTCGGCTTCCAATAACCGCTTGGCGTAGCGGTTGACCTGGCCTACGGTGAATACTTGACGCTTACTTTTCACGGGTTATCTCGCGCGATATATTGCCCAGCACCCCGTTGATAAACGCGGGGGACTCGTCGGTGCCGTATTCCTTGGCCAGCTCAACCGCTTCATTGACCGCGACCCCGTGCGGTACGTCTTCTTCGCACAGCATTTCATAAATCGCGAGCCGCATGAGGGCCAAATCCACACGGTTCAGCCGTTCGATCGTCCATTCCTGTAAGAAATTTTCGATAACGCCGTCCAACTGCGCCAGCCTGTCCGACGCGCCCGTGACCGCCCGCAGCACATATTCCGCATTCCGTCCGCGCGGGCGTTCGCCTTCTTCCAATCCGTCGTAGTAATGCGCCGTAGCCGCGGCCAATGCCTGCGCGTCCCACACATTATGGTACGGGAACTGGAAAATCAGCCGGAAAGCGTGCCGTCGGGCATCGCGCCGGCTTTGATGCTGCACGTTATGCCACCACGTGTACGTTAACGTTGGTGACGGCAAGGCCGGTCATGGTTTCGATTCCACCCTTGACCCGCTGCTGTACTTCGCGGCTCACTTCCTGCAGCTTTTTACCCGCTTTAACCGTCAGAGCGACACCCAGCGCCACGCTTTGCCCCGATACGGCGACGGTCACGCCCTTGGCACGCTGCTTGCGCCCATGCCCCGCCAAACCTTCGACGCCGTCAGCCTCAAGCGCGGCCGTGCCCGCAATAACCGCCAATACTTCATCGGCGATGCGGACGGCGCCTGAGCGTTCTGATTTTATTTCCGTCATATGAATACTTCCTTTCGAAGATAAATCGTTCGAATTATAGCAAAACCCATACGCTTTTGCTATAGTGTAAACAACGACGGATTATATCCGCAAAAGTGTTTACGAAATATAAGTTTTGTGGAATACTATAGTAAAAAGGATGGTGATCGGGATGATTTATCGGCCTTTGTACGTGGAAAAGATTTTACCTTATATCGACGCGCCGTTTATCAAGGTGTTGAGCGGCGTGCGCCGTTCAGGTAAATCCACGATTATGAAGATGATCGCAGAGGAAATCAAAAAACGCGGCGTCCCTTCGCAAAACATAATCGAATATAATTTGGACTCCTTACAATACGAGGACATAAAGGACGCGAAGCGTTTCTACGAGGAAGTAAAAAGCCGCATTACGCCGAACGGAAAAACCTATATATTCCTGGATGAAATCCAAGAAGTTAACGATTGGGAAAAGGCCGTCAACTCCTTCATGACGGATTTTAACGCGGATATCTATGTAACGGGTTCGAATTCCCGTATGCTTTCGCACGAAATTTCCACCTATCTCACGGGCCGTTATATTTCCTTCCGTATTTACCCGCTTTCCTTCGCGGAGTATTTGATGTTCAATAAAACGGAAGCGTCGCACGAGGCGTTCTTCCGTTTTTTGCGTTTCGGCGGCTTTCCCGCGATCCATCTGCGCGAATACAAACAAGACGAAGCGTATGCCATCGTTCGGGATATCTATCATTCCATTATTTTTACCGATATCGTGAAGCGCAGCCAAATCCGTAAAACGGACCAATTGGAACGAATCGTCCGCTTCGTGTTCGACAACGTCGGCAGAACCTTTTCCGCCGCGTCCATCGCGAAATACCTCAAAAACGAACGGCGCACAATCGATAACGAAACCGTCTACGATTACCTGGCTAAGTTGGAGAACGCTTTTATCATCCACCGATGCTCGCGTTATGACATAACCGGAAAGGAACTATTGAAAACGCAGGAAAAATTTTATGTAAGCGACGCGGCATTACGGTACAGCGTGCTGGGTTATTCGCCGGACAGTATCGCCGCTATGCTGGAAAACATCGTTTACCTTGAATTGCTGCGGCGCGGCTACGACGTTTATATCGGAAAGGTTGGAAACGCGGAAATCGATTTCGTCGCGGCCAAACAGGGGAATAAAATCTATATCCAAATCGCGCAGCGTATCGAACATGCCGAAACCCCGGAACGCGAATACGGGCGGTTGTTAAACATCGCCGATAACTACCCCAAATATGTATTGCGAACGGACGCGTTCGCGTGCGGCAACCACAAAGGCATCAAGACGATGCACGCCGCGGATTTTTTGCTGAGCAAGGAATACTAACCCCCGTTCCGCCATGCCGCTATGCGGTTCTTTTTAAAAATATCAAAGGTACCTTCGTCCAGCGCGTCCCGCACGTCCGCCATCAAGCGGTTATAAAAATACAGATTATGCATGACCGCCAGCCGCATGGCGAGCATTTCCTTGGCTTTGAACAAATGGCGCAGGTATGCGCGGCTGTGCGTTTGGCATACCATGCATCCGCACGCCGCGTCGATGGGGATGTCCGAACGCTCATGGAGTGCGTTGAACATGTTCAGCTTGCCCTGCGACGTGTAGACATGCCCGTGCCGCCCGTTACGCGCGGGAAGCACGCAATCGAAGAAATCCACGCCGCGGTCGATGGCTTCCAGCAGGTTTTCGGGTGTGCCGACACCCATCAGGTAAGTCGGTTTATTTCGCGGCAGATGGGGGACGACTTCCTCCAATATGCGGTACATTTCTTCGTGGCTTTCGCCCACGGCGAGGCCGCCGATGGCGTAGCCGGGCAGGTCGTATTCCGTGATTCGCTTGGCGTGCTCGATACGCAAATCGGTGTACGTCCCGCCTTGGTTGATGCCGAAGAGGAAATGCCGGTGGATTCCCCCAAAATTATTTAATACCTCCATACGCGCCTCGCACCGCGCCAGCCAGCGTGTGGTGCGCGCCATCGAGTCCTTCATATATTCCCGCGTAGCCGGATGGGGGGGGCACTCGTCGAAGGCCATCGCGATGGTCGTACCCAGCGCGGCTTGGATGTCCATGCTTTCCTCCGGCCCCATAAAAATACGCCGCCCGTCGATGTGGGAGGCGAACGTGACACCTTCTTCGCGTATCTTGCGCAACTTGCTGAGCGAATATACCTGAAACCCGCCGGAATCGGTCAGTACGGGGCCGTCCCAGCCCATAAACCCGCGTATGCCGCCTAGCCCGCGTACCACGTCCTCGCCCGGGCGAAGGTGTAAGTGGTATGTATTGCACAACGCCAATTGGCAGCCCGCTTCACGCAGATCGGCGGCGTCAAGCGCCCCCTTAATGGCGGCGGCGGTGGCTACATTCATGAACACGGGCGTTTGCACCGTGCCGTGAGGGGTAGTAAAAACCGCGCGCTTGGCGCGGTTATGGGTGGTTAGGAGGGTGTACATGGTTCACCCGAAGCGTTTTTGCAAATCATCGATTGTGGCTTTACAATCTGAATCGACGTAATCTTTTATACATTCCGCATAACCAATAAAATCGCTTGCCAGATTTTCTGTGAAAACCGAAAGGGTTTCTGTATTTGAATACCGTGAATCCTTGAAATATTTACGGCTTAATTTTGCGATATGGCGGATGTTTTCATTCGGCGGATACTTACTTTCAATTTTTATTATCATACCGTGATGGTTATGCCCCATCAATAAATTATTATCGGGTGCAATTCGGAACAATACAGATTTTAATAAAACATCAATAGCTAATGTTGACATACAAACGGACATACGATATAAACCCTGATCCTTGTTAATTTTAGCTGATTGCAACGGCTCCTCAGAGAGCTTGTAATAATCCATTCAAATTCACCCCGTCTTTAGCAATTCTCCAATGAAAACTACCTATATTATTCTTGTGCGCATCAAAATAAACACGGTTTGAAACGAAAACATCATTGTCAACCAAATTTTCATCTTTTTCCCATCCCGGATACATAGCGCAATCGTATAAATCGAAAAGTGTTTCATCCCCTAAGCCATCACCTACGGCTAAAATATCAACGTCACTTCTTTCGGTCGCTTCACCCCGCGCACAACTGCCAAAAAGAATAAAAGAATCAATTCTATCAAACGTATTTATATCCCGCGCTTTTTTAAGAAAATTAACAATAAATTGCCGGTGTTTTTGAGGAATATTCAATTCATGTAGGGCGTGTATCGTTTTCAAGATATTATCCTTTCATTCGTTCTCTTCGAAAATCTTTAACGGAAAATATATATTTGACTTTTTTTCCATCTTTTCTTCAATAAGAATTAACCTTATTTTATCACGGATTTTTTAAACTTTAACTTTTTCTGTATGGATTAGCTTTAATAAAGGTTCGGGTAACGATTTTTCTTGCAAAACTAATTCTGACATAATAATAACTCCTTGTATTATTAACGGAGTTTATAACCAGGTAATGATTAATTTTTCATAAGGGCAGATTATTTATATCGCCGATTTTAACGCGGAAAAGATACCCGAATGTCTTGTAACGACCGATTTGATTGTTTCAACGTCGTTAGCGGTGGCTTCCACGACCGGCCTCATACGCGTCACTTCGTCATATAAAAGTTTATACCCGTCATGCAACGCACCCAAGGATTTCCCGTGTTCCAATTCGATAACGGCAACCGTTTGGTTCAAACGTGATATGTCCGTCTTTAACCCGTTGATCGCATTATTTTCATTTTCCAGCATAGCCAATACTTTTTCCTCGAAGTTCATATCCGAAGCCTCCTTTGTTTTTATCGATTATATATCATTTCTATTGTAATGGAGCCATATCGAATAAATTTTATTACGGCGCAAGACCTAAGGGGCGGGTGGTGTAGGTACGGGTACGTTCCCAACCGTCGGGGTGGGTCACTTCAATTTCCAATTCGAACAAACCGGAATCAAGATGCCATTCCCAATTAAAACCGATAACCGCCAAACCTCGATAAAAACCGTCATCCATAAATATAATCGGTTCGTTATTAACGGTACGCGTGATTTGACCATCCTCAACGCCGAAAGTAATTACACCAAAACGTTGGGTATTAATACTCAATATATCATTGTTCAACGTATCTCCTATTTGAAGGTTTATCGCGTTGGGGGTTGTCAAACCCGGGTTTTCCACCGCGCTCCTAACATCCGAAAATATCAACGTAACAAGATCATTCATGATGGTATTGGCTTCAGCCATGTTGTTCGCACGACGAAAACTATTTAACATGGGCCCAAAAATAGATGTCGTCGCAGCCATGATAATAGAAAAAACCAAAATCGCCACGATCAGTTCCATCAGGGTTACGCCTTTTTTATTATTCAAGTGTTTCATGGGAGGATTGGCCCAAAAGCGATAAATGGATTTTGCGGCGTTGCGGGGTGGATCGTAATGTTAAAATTAATGGTATGTGACACGTCATCGCCATCCATGATATTAATTTCGATATTTTGGTTGATTAAACCCGTGACCATTTCCGCTGCCGTATTAACTTGATTCTGCCTTTCGGTAGCTCTGATAAGTGAATCTCCCGTAATACGAAACGATGTCGTTACTAACATCGTAATCGTCGCAATAAGCACGGTAAAGATGAGTATGCTGATAATACCCTCCATCAGGCTTTCGCCGCGGGTATTGTTTAATACCTTACATAATCGGTTGGGGGGTTCAATCCATTTCAAATGTCGTTTCATGGCTGATTACCGTCCATTTGTTCCAATCACCCGATACGGTCATATTTTGGAAAGGGGCGATTTCAAATTCAATGGGGCCGTCCATATAAAACGTTGCTATAAATAAATTATTTTCACCGCGTCCGTAATTAAAACGGTAATTCGTCATGGTTTCCATTTCCCGCCTGTCACCGTAATACAACCGTTGCCTTACGGTGACGGTTCCTTCGAATACGATTGATGCACGTTCCCGATGTGTTCGTACCCACGTACCCGGCAAACCGATATCACCGGGATTGGGTACGTATTCTGCTACGTTAAACCCATTATTGTTATACATATAGAAATGGGAACCTGCGGCGGTATTGATAAAAATCGTGATTTCAAACCTCGCGTCGTTCGCCAATCCCCCCGTAAGGATAGCATCATCTACTTCAATTTCGATTGTCCTTGATGGCCGGGGTATCCATGTGGTGGGGTCATCGGGGTCGAATTCATCGTAGAACTCGTCATAAATCGATTTTATCAAATATTCCGTTAACGACTCCGGTCCTTCCGCGTCTAACACCGCATACATCACACGGCTCATGCTTTCCATGTACAGCGCACGCTGGTTGGCGGCATCTTTGGCATGGACCGCGCGATTACTTAACCCCGCCGCTGTAAGGACGGAAACGCCCAACGCCAACAATAGCAGCATGGCGGCGAGCACGAAGATTAGGGAGAGGCCCTTTTTATCCCGAAGTATCGTTTGCGTCCGCATCGTCTTCGCCATCCCCCTCGCTTTTTTCGTCCTCTTCGTCTTCTTCTTCATCGTCGGCTTCATCGTCGTCTTCCGCATCGTCGGCTTCATCGTCATCTTTTATATATACATAATTAAACAAACCGTCTAATGAAATCATCGCACTGATGGATAAAATACCGCAATCGCAGGTTAATTCGTCGTTGTTAAAGGTATCGTTACAGGTATCGCATGTAAGCGTGACGTTTAACCAATCGCAATCGCTGCATATCGCATCGCTAACCGGTATCTGATCGCCATCTTCGTCTAAACTCAACCCGATTATAGCACCGACGAAGCTATCCCCCGTTATTTGCGCGTTGCGTACTTCGCTGTCGATGATGATGCCGAAGTATTCATCATCATCTTCCCCGGGGTTTGTACTTTCGACCATTTTATATATATTACGTCCCGCAATGCCACCTACGTTGTTACGGCCCGTTATTTGCATTCCGCTGCCGGTATTTACTTCGTCCACAACGCAATTGATAATCAAGCCCCTATTTACGCCCGTGATACCGCCAACATTGTCGCGCCCGTTGATACCGCTTTGAGTAATCAACAAATGTACGCCGGAAACCGTACCGCGTTCGCCGATTTGGCTGAACAAGCCGACATTATCCATTGATTGCGCATTGATGGTAACGTTACGGATGACGAACGGGTTGCCGTCATCGTCGGCACCGTTGTTGAACGTTCCGCCGAACACACCCCCAACGACCGAATCCATAAACGAATGGGCGATAAAGTCAAGGTTGCGTTCCTGGTTAAATATCAAACCGTTCGTATTTCCGACCAAATTGATATTAATCATTTGCTGCGGCGTGCGTATGGCGAACATATTTTGTGACGCGTTACCCTTGGCGAAATTCGGGTGGAATGTACCGATGTGGTCAAGATTCCCAAGGGGCCCGAAAGAAACATCTAACGGCGTTATTCCGGTAATGGGTACAGTCGGTAATATATAAAGGAACGCGTTACCAAGCGGGGTGGCTATATTACTGATACCCCCGGGTCCCGGGCCTACCCGTACGCTGCGGTTGGGTTCCATACTGTACACGGCATAACCCGTTTCAACGATGCCCAGCGTTTCGCTTAGGGTGTTTCGTATGTCCGCGTGATTGAAAAACAGTCCATAACTACCATCCGTATATAACTCATAATACACAAGGTTATTATCAACCCGAATGACGGTTACGGTCGTAATACGCGAACGAATGGGGATGTCATTGCCCCCGTCAGTGGGCGTCAAATCCGCTTCTACTCGGTACCTCAGCGTTATCCAATCCGGCATGTCACTATAAGTCGTCAAACTGATATGGACGCCGTCGTTATCAGCCGTTAGGTTTGCCCTGTAACCCGTGCGCACGAGCACATTGCCGGTAGCCGGATTGTTATATTCATCCAGCAATACATACCTTAACGCATCCAAGTTATATTCATTCGTTTGCGTTAATTCATAATCGTCGCCCGCCTTAATATAGTCCGCGATAGGTAAGCGGAAATTGACGGTCCCGGGTGCGACACGGGCAGCGCTATTTTGGGTCTTAATCACCGTCAGCGGGATGGCGTGGGCGGGGAATGATACGGCACCCGTCATCATCGTCGGCCCCGTATCATTGTTGGCCAACATATATTGGTATTTATAATGCGCATCGATAAAACTGTACTCCGCGCCATACTTGTCGCCGACATATTGCATCCGGTACCTTACCTCCACGGATTGCCCGGCATTTAACACGATACCGCTTACCACGACCGTAGTCGAACCGTCGCCGTTGACGACGACCCTCGGCGTTGAAGGGGTAGCCGTCCCCGGTGACGGATAACTCCTAACGGAATTCGGGATTACGGTAAAGCCTTCAGGGATGGCGACGTTAATCAATCCGCTTATTCTCGTATCAAACGTACTGCTGAGGCTCATCGTCACGTCAAAGAATTGGTCAGCGTTACCGTGGATATCCGAAGTCGTTACCGACGTATCCCGTACAACCTCCGTTGAAAGGCGGATCGGTTCTATATACAGCCATACGTTATTTGAATGGTTTATATGCCTGTCACTTGGGTTTGTCCTTGCGTAGCCAAGATAGTCGTTGTCCCTTGACGATACTGTAGCTTGATTTCGCATCCAATAACCGAAGGTATCATACCTCGGTTCGCTCCTGAGTGTACTCCTTGCCCGCATACGGAATTCAACGGTAACCGATTCACCGGTGGCGAGGGTAATCCTATCCGGCAGCGTAACCGTCAGTACATTGTCCGTAAAGTTTATGGCGGCTGTCACTTCCGCAAGGGTAAGGGCTTCGACGGGCCTTAACGTTCCGTCGGGGTTCCTCCTTTGCCAATTGATCGTGATTTGATTGGGGGCCATATTTACATCAACATATTCGTGGAATGGTGCGATCCTGTCGGTAATGACGATATTCCTTGCCGTCACGTCGCCGAAGTTGGTGGCGGTCAAAGCGGCAACGGCATATACGGGGTCGCCGGGGTTCCGGTATACCGTGTTGACCGATACCGGAATATTATTTTCATCATGTTCCCTAAAGGATTTATTTATCGCAACGAAGGAAGGCGTTTCGAAGGTAATACCGGTAAAGAAGTTCCCGCTCCATGAATTGGTGCGCGTACTGCCGCGGTATTGGAAAGCGAATTCGGTAAAACCTTGGTTTTCGGGGATTGTGTACAACCCGTAGAACCTCTTCCATTCGCTGATACGCCCGCCGGAGTCGATAGTGCTTGTGCTCCCGCTGAATTGCTCAGCATCCCAATAACCGATGATATTAGTTCTTGCGTCGGCTAGCCATCCCCATGTTCCGTTAGTGTATTGATCTTGGGTTATACCCAAATGCGGGATTACGCGATCTCCTCCTACTTTTCCGAGGTTTTGGTGGTGTGGAATGTATGTCGGAAGAGGTGAAGTAGTTATAGGATTAGTAAAAGTTACCGTGGAATGGCCGGTATTGACGGTATTTCCACCAGCAATATTAATACTAGGTGTGCGACGGGTAAGCACTTGGGTATTATTATTTGCTGTATTTCCGGAAAAATAGAAGATATTTCCGCTTTGTCCGGAGGATACAGCTAAATTCGGGGTTCTATATCTTGTTCCGTTACCGGTACCGTTTCTTCCGCTTATGCTTACGTTATTTACGTTTGTAGTGTTCGGTATAATATACATCCACCAACCGTCACCTAAACTCGTCATTAGCGGACCGGTATTTGTATCGGAAGGAGTTCCCGGAGGGGTTCCGTTAATGAGTATACGTACATCCCTCCAAGCATTAGCGGTTCCTCCGTTGTGTCGTGTGTCGTAGAAGTACACCACCCTTACGTCGTTTCGCCCATGCCCAATCACAATATTATTTTCAGACCAAAAGGTAATTCCGTAACCATCGTTTCCGGTCGGGGAACCCACCCACACATCATATAAGAAAGCAGTACGCAAACCGCCTTCGCCACCGTTCATTTTTGGGTCGTAAAATCTGGAGCGTCCGTCAGATGTTGTTCCTGCTGCGTAAGCGGCATTGCTTACAGTTTGGGACGATCCCGCTATCGACATGCTGCTCTCCATATTACCACCGGCGTTGACGCCGGGTGCACCACCGGAATTGGGAACTATCGTGCCTTGGCCATTGGCGTACGCATAACTGATCGACCATCGTGTACGTCTTTCGGTATGATTGCCGCGAAGCGTCATAGCCGGACGGATTATTTTCATACCGTCATCAATACCGAAAACGCCGCCTGTTGTATTTGAATTAGCGTAGTTCACGTCCATTACGGTCGCTTGTAACGGGCCGCCGGTATCTGTCCATGTGTGGATTACGTTGTTTCTTATATGGTTCCGCAACGTTGTATTAGCCGGAAAAGCGGTATTAGGAACAGCAGTACCGGGCGCACCCCCAAGGACAGAAAATTGAGCCTGCGTCAACCCGTTTGTTGGGATATTTAAATGCGTAGTATTATTGGCGGGGGTTCCGATTCCTACACCCGATACATTTGTCCAAAATCTCACATAATATCCCGCAGTTGTTGGGATGCCTCCCGTACCCGTCGAAATCCATATATCAAAAATCTGCGTGGTAGCAGCGTTGGTTAAATTATGTTGCGTAATAGCGGCGGTTCGCGCTACACCGGTTATTTCGCGTGTTGTTCGTGTACCTGTCGTTGTGACACCCCTTGTCGTTTCTACTTCAAAACCGGTCACGCCCGAAAGGTACAAATTCATGGAGTCGGCTGAATTGTCGCCGCGCGTCGCATGATAAAACGAATAGTATACTTCGGTAAGCGGCCGGGTTTCCACGATTTGGAACAGGGTTCCGGCTTCCTGCGCAGCCAGTTCGGCATAAAAACCGTTAGTTCCACCCAAATGATCTGTCCGCACCCTACCGAACGATTGACCCCGCCCTGTAGGAATGTTGGCTGTACCCGTCGGAGCCGTTGCGTTGACGAGGCTCGAAGGAAGCACGTTAAAGAGTTGTATCGCATCGCGGTGCTGATGGGTTGAACCTGTTGCCGTCGGCCTTACCCACCAGCCTTGTATCGCCGTCATAGGGTAGTATTGCGAAGAATCGTTCCAAGCGACGCTGTTATATATCATCCCGTTTTGCCGGTAAATGGTTGTAAAATTGGAAGCCACATCCGTGTTGACACCCCTTAAGGGTATTTCCGTCGCCCTGTCATGCGCTAACAACGGCATATCAAAATTCGGATTTTCCAATTGTATACCGGAACGGCGCACGCCTTCGGTGGGTTCATGCCAGCCGCCCATTTCCCTGTCCTGCTGCGGCGGTTTTAACGAACCGCTTGTTTCATGCCAGTTGGCCGGCGGCGTCATACCGTAAAGGATCGCGTAGGGGTACGGCCTTGCGCCCGCGCGTACGCCGTAGGTCCAATGGTCCCAACTTGCGGAAGCGTCCATCATGTTTACGAATTCGAGCTCTAAAAACGCTGTATCCATGCCGGTTCCGCCGCCGGATAGGCTTACGTGCGGCGCAACATTGGAAAGGTAATTATAGTCCCCGTCGCGGAGCGTGACACCGGAGTCCAACATATACCGCACACCCGACACGAAGAAGCAGGTATGGTAGGTTTCCCCGTTTACGACATAGACTTCGGCGGGTTCGCCGCCGCCTACGATGGGATGGATATACATAACACTCGTAGGTACTTCATGCCCTTCGTCATTAAGTTTATCTTCTATGGTCATCCGTTGCGGCGCGATGCCCAGGAACAACGCGCGGGTAACCGTACCGTCGTCGTTATACCCGACGATACCGCCCGTAGTAACGGGGGTACCCATTATTATGCCTGTCAATGGTTTGTCCGTATCAATTTCATCTTCGTTGCGCGTGTCTATATAATAAACGTCCGTGACCAAACCGTCGTCGTTATATCCGACGATGCCGCCCACGTTGGACGTGCCTTTAAGCACTTGTTTTTCTACAGCGCTTTGGCGTACTGTGCCGCTGTTAAAACCGGCGATACCACCCAGGTTATTACCGTCAGCGGTAAACGCATAATCATCGTCCGTACCCGTACGCATCGTGTAAGCATTGACGATTATGCCTTCGTTTGTGCCCGCGATACCCCCGACGTTATTTATACCCGACAGGGTGTTGTCAAGTGCGGTGACGATTTGCGGCAGATCGTCTTCGCCTTCGATTACCGTGCCGACGGTTCCGTGGTTTATCCCCGCGAAACCGCCGATGTTATTACCCGTAGCATTGATAGTTACATGCTCCACATCGCTTCTGTATATCGTTCCGTAATTAATGCCCGCAATGCCGCCGATGCTGTTACCCGTGGCGGTCATTTGGCTGACCTTTACGGTCACGTCGCGTACTGTGCCGCGATTGGTGCTCGATAATATGCCGGATGTACCCGCGTTTTCCATCACGCTGTTTGTCACGGTTAAGTTGTGGACGACGCCGTTTGTCCCTATTTCCGCAAACAATCCGGCGCTGGCAGCATCGGCGTTTGTATTACGGAAGCCTATGACGCTCCGGTCGTTACCGTCGTAGCTGCCGTTGAAGATACCCATAACTCCCGCTTGGGGGAACAACATTTCCGTGTTTGCGGTACCAATAAAGGTGGGTGCATTGCCAAGCAAGGGCATGGGGTTAGATACTTTTACGTAGCCGAAACCGTCAACAAAATTATAATGCGTGAAGTCTACGTCGATTTCCTGATAGAAATTACGGCCCGTGGTTGCGATCGAGCCGATATTTTGTATATGCCTGGGGGTGCGTATGGTGTGGCGGGTATAGGATTGCATTAAACCCTTGGCGTACAGCGGGTTAACCCAACCGAAGAAGTGTTCGTCTCGGTTGTCAGCCGGGCCGCTGGATATCCTAAGGTATACTGGATTCCACCCTTGGGAAATACCCTCCAACGCCACGGTGGATAATATCAACGCTTGTTGGTTGTTGATGGTAACGGAACCTTGCGTAATCGGCGGCAAGGTAACCAAATGCGTGTGCAAATGCGCGTTGTTTATGGTGGTCCCGGGTGCGGCGGGGTCTTGGCTTGCGTGGGCGGTGATCGTTAGGGTATTGCCCGTTAAAACATCCGCGGAAACCGAATCGTCTATCCCGAACAGCAAATAGCCGTCCGCTAATATCCTTACATTATCTTCGGGGCCGGGTATGGTGTCGAAGTTGGGCCCCCACAGGCCGATGTGCGTCGTCCCGCTTTCAATATCCAGGTATACCTCGTAGTACAACATAGTGAACGGCGGCGCGGTAGGGTCGCACCATGTGGTGGGTTGAGGCATATCCCCCAACACCGGGTATACATAGGGATAGGGGTTATCTTGGGTGGTGGGTATATTTTCCCAAATATCGTTACCCATGCCGGAAAGGCTCGTATGGTTTATTAATTGATTTACCGTCCTGTGCGTGCCTTGGTCGGTATCTTTAAAATCGGGGTTAGAATTAAAGCCTTCGCCATAAAGGAAGTACAGGTTTTGTTCCACGCTGCCGGAGGTCATCATACCGACGGTGGGTTTGACGGTATCGTCGGCTTCGCCGCCGACAAAACCCGCGTAATACCCATCGCGCAGCGTACCGTTGTTACCGCCTGCCAAACCGCCGAAAGCGGTGGCCACTCCCGACCTGCGCACGACGCCGCGCGTCCAACTGCCGCTTTGCGGGCTCCTTAGATTGCCCGAAGTAAAACTGCTGAACACGTAGGTGACTGTACCCGAGGTTTGGTTGATCCCCACGATGCCGCCGACGAAATTCATCCCCTCTACCCGTGTGTCCACGGCGAAGGATCGCGTCAGCGTGCCGAAATTTTGCCCCGCGATACCGCCTACGGACAAATTGCCCGCAATAACGGTATTTTCCACGGAAGCCATTCGTATCGTACTGCCGGCAAGCGAATTAGCCGCGATACCCCCGGCGAACGGTGCGTTGGGATTGGTGATTCGGCTGTTGCGCAAGTGCGTATTCGTTATCGTACCTTCGTTGGCGATAAAGAGGCCCACAGGGCGGCTGCTGTCAAGCGTGTCAATTACGACGCCTGTGATGATGTTACCGCCGCCGTTATATATGGCGGACGAGTTCAACGCCGTGTTTACGATTGATGAATCGAACGCACCCGCGGCGCTGATTCGGCTGCTCTCCCGTGCGAACGCGTTGAACCCTACATATTTCTCGAAGTCCAAATCCAATTCTTGTGTATAGGTTAGTCCGGGCATACCTGCCGTATACCTTACGTTGGCCAATTGACGCGGCGAACGTACGGGGATTTGCACTTGGGCCGATTGCGTCAAATATATTTGCCGCGCGAACAACGGGTTAAAGAAAATACCGTCGGGCAATTCGGCACAAGATATTGTTATGGGGGTTGTAAAAGCATTGATGATAACTGCGTCGCTGATGCGTGCGGCATAAGGGAGTTCAGCCAATGAAGAAACGGCGGAAGTCCAATTTCGGCCGGATGGAACTGCAACGGGCGTAACCGCATTTCCAAAGGTCACATTAAGCACGGCGGGAGCGGAACCGCTGAAATGGATGATATATCCGTCGTCAACGACGATGAGGCCACTCCCCGCCAAGGCCAACGTATTAACCGGGGTATTATTTTCGTCGTAGTAATAGAATCCGATCGTACCGTCGTCGTATACCTCGAAGTAGCGGAGAGTAGTCGCGCCTGCGGCAATAGGCCAATCTTCGCGGTTATCCGGGATGGCAGTAGGCATGGCTGACATAAATCTCGGGTACGGATACGCCGTGTTTGTCAGCAGGATGGCGATGGAATCATTTGGCATTGCTTGGAGCACCCACCCCGGCCACAAAGCCGTGTTGCTACGGAACAGATTCCGTAACCCGTTGGTGTCGACGGGTGTGCCGATATTAGCGGATGTGCGGTTGTATGCCGGTACCGCGGGACGCAAACCGTCGCCGGATAGGTACAACAGAGTAGATGGGTTAAGCGGCGTTACGCCGTCAATCTGTACGCCTACGATGGGGTACAACACCGTCGCATCTGTATTGCGCGGTGAAGCTGCCAGGAACATTAAACGTTCCAATACGCCTCCGGCGTTCCTACCGACAAAGCCACCGACGGCAGAACTAATGGTAAGCGCGGTCAATGTTACATGTTCGTTTTCGTTGGGTGAAATAAAAACGGAATCGCGGATTGTTCCCCCGTTGTTAAAACCGACGAAGCCGCCGACATTGACACCTGCAGTTATGCCGTGTATCACGTCGTCGTTGGAGTTATGTGTATTTTCATAACGTACAGCGCCGCCGCTAATTTCCCCACCCGGGAGGAGACTGCCCGCCGCACCGCCCACATTGCCGCCGCCGAATACGGACGGATTAATAATCGTGAAATTTTGTATATACCCTTCACTTTCGCCTGCCGCACCACCCACATTGCCATTGCCGGATATAGATGGGTTGTTGATCGTGAAATTTTGTATATATCCTTTGTTTACGCCTGCCGCTCCACCTACGTTGCTGCTGCCGGACACAGTCGGACTGTCGATCGTGAAATTCCGTATAAATCCTTCGTTTACGCCCGCTATCACACCGACGTCGCCGTCGCTTTGTGCATACGGATTAATAAAGGTGATATCTTCTACAATACCGCGCCGATTATGCTCTGGGGTATATACGATTTCCTCAAACAGCCCCGCGGGCCTTCCGGGGGTGCCGTATACGGCCAAGTCAGTAAGGGTGTGGCCGTTTCCGTTTAACGTACCCCCCAATCGGGGGATGGAGGGGAAGCCGCCGAATACCGCGTTTGCGGTATCGTGATGGCCGATGTCCCGCCTTACGTTAAATGTGAAATTTGCCGCCGAAGGTTCCGTCTGCACATAACGGATATTATGCAAATGGCGGGCGGAACGGATATCGAAGCTGGCACCGCTAGGGCTTGTGTTAGAAAAATGGGGATGCCTTGAATTGGAAATCGCGTGCCGCCCCATCGCACTTACCGAGATTTGAATCTTCGAATGTGGGCTGATCGTGGATAAATCAAGACCGTTAATCGGATTGCCTGATACATAATCCAATATCCATATAACGGTGATATCGTTTGTGGGATTGCCGGGCTTGTAAAACCCGTCGAGGTTATTAACAAAGGAATTATGCGCGTTTAAAGCGCTTAAACTGAATGAGCTGTGTGTTATACCGTTGATGGAAACATTGAAGTTACTGTTATTTGCAATTGCGGTTTCGGCCAATTCCGGATCAATGGTAATAATCGCAAAAAGGATGTTGTCACTATTAATACCGGTATACGACGTGTTTGGCGGGAGTAACGGCGGCAGGGGGGGTAATTCCGTGTCATCGAAGCTGTCGACCAAACGCACGGTAAAGCCCCTTAATTCTTCCGGCAATGCCCCCGTTCCACCCACACCGTAAAAGCCTTGGCGGCGGTTGCTGGCTTCAACAATGGCATATCCCATACCCCGTTGACCGGAAACTAAATTGTTATTGCCGGCGCGTGGCGGGGGAGTCCCGTACGTAAATTCCTCGTTCGGTTCCAATCTGTCGGAATGGATTACGGATAAAACAACACCTGTTATGACGTTGAATTCAATCAAGATAGCATCGTTCAATACCTCTTGGTAGGTAAGTATTGGACTAAGCAACCGCACGACCGGGTTGTCCGGATTGTTGTTACCCGCAGGGAGAGAAATAAAATGTACATGCTCTTCATTTCCTACATCGGGCCAATGGAAACCGGGTACTGCTGTTAACAAGTTGAAGACATTTGTTTCTGTTGGACCGTTTATGGGCGTACTGTTTACAAAATCCTCTAACCGCCCCAGCACCCGCATCTCGGTCAACTGGTTCTGCGCGGCGAGGTACAGGGTTCGGGCGATGTTTTGCCGGTTCATTTGCCTTCCCGATTCGATCATCATTAATATGGCAGGTGTGGCGGCTGCCGCAAGTATGGCTATTATAAGAAGAACGACGACGAGTTCGGTCATCGTGAAGCCTTTGCGTATTATTCGCTTCATTTTACGGCAACCCCTTCCTCAAATTAAACTTCCTATATGGCGGCCCTTTTATGCGCCCTTCGGGCGCCGGGTTTTCTTTTTTAATGCACATAACATTCATTCGGCAACATTCATTTTCGCATATTTTTCGTCAAAATTTCTTCTGTTGAAATAAATTTCCAACCTTGCGCCTCAAGTTTTGGGCGTTCATCATCCATGTGTTTGTGAAGCCCTTCAATGCCCCCGTACTTTTCCAAAAGAATCTCACGATTCCGCCTTACTTCTGCGACAGGATCGGTATCAATATAGAACATTTTATTTTTCTCCTTAACTATATTTCCAATAACGCTTCCGGTGTTAATAAAACAGGCGTTAATAAACTATTTACTTCATTATATTTTTGTATTCTTATGAATGTGTTTATTCCTAAATGGGTGCAATTCCAACTCATTAAATAATCCATTTTTGAAATTACACAAACGGCTAAATGGAAACAATCAATTTTTGATTTATCAGGCATGTTTAATAATTTTTGGTATTCATTTGCTAATCCCGAAATTTGTTCCGACCGGGAAATAATTGTAATGCCTTCTAAAAATTTCAATCGCCGTTTCGCAGCTTCAATATCTCCTTGCAAACATTCATCCATTACATATTGACTTGTATATAAATCGTATTTGTGTCGTTCGCTTTCCCAAAAGAATATCGTCGTTGCCTGCCTTCCGGCGATAATCATATCGCGGCTTGGCTTGCTTGTCGCCAAACTCGGGATAGTTGTTTCGATATATAAACTTTTCATATTTATTTCCGCACCTTCTTCCCTACCCCTCCAAAGCCTGCATCATGATGACTTCGAAGTTGAGGGAGATACCTTGCAGGTCTTCTTCGCCCACGCCGAAGGACAGGCGGGTTATGCGCAGGTATTCCCTGTCGTATACGGTGTCCAGCAGGCGCATGAGGTTTTCGTAGGTGCCGCCCAGGGTCATGCTTGCCTGCATGACGAGGAACGCGTCCCATTCGGCGGGTACGGCCGGCAGGGACATACTTTGGCTCATGGCGTACAGGCCGTGCGTTGTTACCAGGTTGGTGAGCATACGCCCTACTTCACTAATATGCGCTTCGTCGAAAAAGCGGGAACGCGCGTCTTCGAATTGTTCGTAAGCGGCGGTGTGGTTCGAACGTGTGGATGCGACCTCGTTAAGCCTTATCTGCACCATCATCTTATCGAAGGTCAGCTCGTGGAGGCGTTCCCGTTCGTCGTACAAGCGGTTGTTAAACGGGAGGATCACATACATAACCATCAGCGCGGTAAAGCCCACGAACGCCAGGAGCAACAGCATCCGCTTCTCCCGCTTGGTGAAGCCCTTCTTTTCGGTCTGCATTATTCGGCCCCCCCTGCGTTAAGGATGACATCGATCGTAAACGCGAAGCCGTCCGCGCCCGGGCCGTAGCCGGTGTACATGACGTCCCGCGCCGCGCCGATGGCCTTTAGCGCCTCGATATAGTCGTTGGCGATCGTGTTGCTGGCGGAGGTCGCGCTGATGCGTACCACGCCCGTTACCTCATTGAATTCGAAGGAAGCGATGTTCACCTCTATACCGTGCCCGTGCAGGATTTGGGATACCATACGGCTGACGGCGGGGGGCATGGTTTCCTCCCAATCGATGCGGTCGGAAAACTGCTGCGAAATCCGGTAGATATTGTTCGTTTCGCTGATCAATTCGTTGATTTCATCCATGGCGGCGACGTTTTCGGGATCGAAGAGGAACGCTTCAACCTCGTCGATTTGTGCCTGCACGTCGCGCAACTCGAGGTACAGATAGCCCGCGACACCGATCATGACGGCCGCGTACACCACCAACACGGGTATCCACCATTTTTTGGTCCGCTTGCTGCGGATGTACTTATCCAGCGCGCGCCGTGCCGCGATCAGGTTTATTCCGGTATTGCCGTATTGCATGTTAAGGCAGGCGAAGTGCGCGTCGGGCGGGAGTTCGATCACGCCTTTGTACAGTACCAGCTTGCTGAGGTTGATGCCTTCGTGGGTATCACGTTCCTGTAACAAAACCATATCCGCGTTGGTAATGCCCATATAGTAGCTTTGGGTGATTTCGTCGTATTTCTGCGATTGCACGAATTGGTTGAGGTTGGACAGGCTTTCGACGATTTGCGTGTGGATTTGTTCCTTTTCGTCCCCGTAGAGGCGGGTACGCTGCATCATGATGTTATTGCCCTTGACGAAGACGGCGGAGAGCATCGTGTTCCCGTCCAGCAGGTTAAGTACGATCGTCGCTTTTTGCAGGAAGGCTGTGGAGCGCACCAGCGTATACAGCAACTCCGTACCCACATGGATGCCCGTCAGCTTGATCCCCGCCGATTTGAAGGTGGACATGTAGCTGTCCACCTGCGTACTGCTGACGCCGCACCCCAGGATCGTCCCGTCGCTCAGCTTTTTGTAAGCGGCGACCAATTCGTTGGTATCGGAGAACGAATCCACGAAGTCGTCGCGTACGCGCTGCAGGTAGTGCTTGTGGCTCAGCTTCGGCGTGGTAAGGCGGCGCGTAAGGATGGAGCTTCCGTCCACCACCAGGGATACCCCGCCCTTAAACATGTCGGGGTGGTCCTTACGCATGGAGGTCAAACATTCCGCCAGGAAGGGCGCGTCCATGATGTTGCCGTTAAACATCGTCCCCTCGGGCAAGGGGTGGTCGGCCACCTTGGCGACCGTCTTGCCGGAATACCCGATGGCCAATATCTGATCGGCCGATACGTAAATCGATGTCTTCATAATCCCCTACAATCCGAATGTGTCATATAATCCGGCCATCGGCAGCATAACCGACAGCAATACAATCATGATGATAATCCCCATCACCACGATCATGATGGGTTCGGACAGCGCGACGAGCGCACCCGTCGCCTCTTCCGCTTCGTATTCGAAGGAATCCGCCGTACTCACCAGCATCGTGTCCAAACGCCCGGCTTCCTCGCCGATCATGATCGTGTTGGGCAGCTTGTTGTCGAAGCCGTCGATCTTGCGCACCGACGCGGAAAGCGATTCGCCGTTGCGCACGTCCTTCACCAGCTCGACGAATTGGCTTTCGATGTACTTGTTCATGACGACCGTACCCGTAATCTCCAGCGATTTGATCATGGAAACGCCGCTGGAATACAGCGACGACAGCGTGCGCGAAAACCGCGCGGTATAGATCGTGCGCAGCAGCTTGCCCACGACGGGCATCTTTAGCTTGGACTTGTCGAACGCCAGCCGCACTTTTTCCAGCGAAAGCAAATATTGTACCAATACGATCAGCACCAACACGACGATGAGGATCAGATACCAACCGCTCATCAGGAAGTTGGAGAAACCGATGACCGCCCGCGTGATCAGGGGCTTATCCATGTCCTCCAGCATATCGAAGAATTCGGGCAACACCAGCAGGAAGACGATCAGCACGACGGCGGCTGTGGCCACGGCCAGGATTTTTGGGTAACGCAACGCGCTTTTGATCTTGCCCTCCAGCTTGTGTTCCTTATCGTAGTGGAGGGCCATGCGGGACAGGACGTTTTCCAACCGTCCGCTGGTTTCGCCCGAGGCGGCCATGTTGACCAATAACAAAGGGAACGCGTTGCCGTGCGCTCGCATGGCGTCCGACAAAGCCATTCCCTTTTGGATATTCTTGTGCATTTGTTCGAAGATCGCTTTTAATTTAGGTAAATTGTCGCGTTCCTTCACGATTTCCATCGCGCGCACGACCGTAATGCCCGAGGCCATCATGCTGGACAATTGCCGGCAGAAATCCGAAACCTCGTGCGACTTGACCCGATAGGAATATTTCTTTTCGTCCAATACCTTGATGCGCGTGGGGAATACGCCGCGCCCCAAGAGGATACGGCGGAGGTCGCCTTCGTCACGGGCTTCGACTTCGCCCATGACCTTCACGTTGCTTGCGTCCAACGCGGAGAAACGGTATTTAGGCATACGCCACTCCTTATGCGGATTCGCGTGAAAGCGTACGAATACGCATCATATGAACAAAAACCCCATATACCAATCCACGGCTTGCTTTCCGTACAACAGGGCCACGAACACCCCCGCGCATAACGCGGGCCCGAAGGCGATCGGTTCGCCCTTCTTATTCCTGCCTTTAGCGCGGAGGACTAATCCGTACACCACCGCGACCACCAGCGCAACGAAAAAACCGAACAACGCCGCCTGCCATCCCAATAAAAACCCGCATACCGCCATCAGCTTGATATCCCCGCCGCCGAAGGCATTGTTGATGATCAGCGCCAGTACAAGCATCGGCAGACTGATGGTAAAAAAGCCGATGCCGCGGGAAAGTAACGTTACCTCCGGCTGCGCCCATATCGCCGCGGCCGCCAAAGGGATGAGCACAACGACGTATTTATCGGGGATTTCCTGCGTATCCGCGTCGATTACGGCGATCACGAGCAGTATCGCGGCAACCGCGAGGGCCAAAGGCAGCATCCACGTCATACCGAAGCAGAGGATACACGCCGCGAAAGCCGCAATGGATACGGCGGTCAAAACTAGTATGCGCAATTTATAAGTAAGCATCCATTTTTTCATACCGCTATATCGCCGCTCCCATACGGCACGGGGTTTAAATCGCCTCCCGAATGGCGGTAAACTTGCGCGAATGTGAGGATACGACGGCCTTAATAACGGACACATCCTCCGCCGTCCCCTCGACAATGGGGGTGAGGTAGTCCAAACGCCTAACCACGTCGCCATGCCCTTCGGCTAACATTCTTATGTTCTTGTCTATTTCATTTTCTATGATTACTTTAATGCCGGAGATTTCGTGTTTCATGTTGGAGACTTTTTGTTCCAAGCTAGCCTGGCCTTGTTTTAAGCCGGCAACGTCTTCCATCATGACGGTTTGGTTTGTTTTCATGCCGTTGACATCCAGTATCAACGTTTCCAGCAATGATAAAATCCTGTCTTCGTTAGTCATGCCGTACCTCCAAGATGATTTGTATATTATGGGTATTCTATTTCATTTGTACGGATTACACAATGGCTGCGGTTATGTTGTAATGACGGTCAAGTATAATCTTGACCTCGATTTTCAATTCTATCGATTTTTACCAAATGTGATACCTAAGCCAATGAAAAAGGTTTACCATTATCATCAAACCAAATATTGCCAATATTCTATCGTATGTGCGGCAGTTTGCAGTAACCCCACCCGCCGCCGAAAACGCGTGAATAATTTAACGTGTTTCGGCGACGGTTGGGGGGGGGTATGAGTTGAACTTCATTTGTATTTTCACGGATGAATTGATTGGAAAAGTTCACCCAAATTATCATGAAATGAAATTATTAAAATCTTATTAAATTGTTTTATACACGTGGCGGGAATCCTGCAACCGGACCTGTTAACTGTCCAGTAACTGCTGTTGTTTCTCTTCCAATTAAGATAGGATGAGTATCATTATCGCCTCTTGATCTACGGCCAGCAGTCACTCTGACGCCAACTGCAACACCCCTTTCAAAAAATACTGTAACTGTAAATCCAGCTCTAAAATCATTAGGGGTTAATTCTGCACGAATTTGTGTATGAGTTGGTAGTGTTGTTGAATTTGAAGAAATTAACGGAATCGCTGCCATAGAAGCAGCCATCATGATTGATCGTGCATCAGCTTCATCGGCAGCCCTATTTGCTCTGTCTATTACCCCCAAAATCGCCGGAGTCAGCGCGGCAATCAGTATCGCGATAATGACGATTACCACGATTAATTCCGTCAATGTAAAACCTTTCTTCCCGTTTTGCAACAGCTTCTTCATTTCCATTCTCCTTTTTTAATTGCGTTACGCAATTTGTTTTATATGCCAAGCCGCAACGCGGCACAGGGTCACGCGGGTTGTTCTTTGCTTTTGGGTACGACCGCCAGCCTGTAACCCAATGAGTCGATAATTTTTGTAAATGTAAGCAACGCGGCATTTTCATTTTGGTTTAGTTCCGCATAGCTACATTCCGTTTTTGCTATTCTTTTTGTGCTTTTGCGGCATCATTAAATGCATCTATTATTTGTTCGGCATCACCACTTTCCAATACCGATTCAAGGTAAACGTCAATATCTTCTTGGCTTTCCAAATATTCGCTTGCGTCCCAAGGGCTTATCTTTATTTTATTATTTTTGCGCGGCATTTTCGTCCGTTCCTTTGTCGGATACACCTAACCCTTCCTCTTGCGTCAGGAAGATCGCCAGCTTGTATACCAGCACTTGGGATTCTTCGCTTAATTGTCCGAATATATCGTTAACCTTTTTCGCTATCGTCATGTTCCGCTCCTTATTTTGGCTTGTAGTTTATTTGTTATGCAAGTTGGTTGGGTTGAAGTTGTAGAACATCGCCCTATTCATGCTCTTGTAACTTTAATGCGTAATCTGCTAAGCAACGGCGCATTACCCTTTCGGGTTCTTCTCCGTTTTGTTCCGCTATATTCACAAAGACCTGATAAACATCCATTTTCAAAGGCACAGTAACTTCTTTATTTAACTTTTCATAAAATGGATTCTTCATGACAACTTTAAAATCATTTAAGCTGTATTCGGCTTTCATTCTTCTGCACCTCCCGAAATATAGATATTAATTTCCTTTTTAGATGCTTTTCTCGCAGATATGATTCTGACAACTTCTTCATTTTTCCCCTTGTAACAATGGCATACCGTTAATTCCATGCGGAGCGTATCTTCCTTACCGATAATAATAAACCTGTCTTCATTTGCGGAATGTTTTTCATCATACATATAAACAGCGTTTTTATCGTCAAATACGGATTCCGCTATTTTAAAAGATACGTTATGCTTTGCTATGTTTAATTTATTTTTATTTTCATCCCATTCGAATTTCATTACACCCTTTGCACCTCGCTCATAAATTCAACGCGGTTGTGTACCTTTTCCAGCGCGGCTTCGAGCTTGACCGTGCCGCTGCGTACGAGTTGGGCTAAGTAGTTGTCCAGGAGGACCATGCCCTGCTTGGTGGCGGTTTGTATGGTGGAATTGAGCTGGTGGCATTTATTTTCGCGGATGAGGTTGAGGACGGCGTCGTTGCCCAGCATGATTTCGAACGCGGCGACGCGGCCCTGGCCCGAAGCGCGGGGTACGAGGGTTTGGGTGATGACACCCTTGAGGGTGGAGGCGAGCTGGGTGCGGATTTGCTGCTGGTTGTGCGGGGGGAATACATCGATGATGCGGTCCACGGTCGAAGCCGCGCCGGTGGTATGTAACGTTGACAGGACGAGGTGACCCGTTTCGGCGGCGGTAACGGCGGCGGAAATCGTTTCGTAGTCGCGCATTTCGCCTACGAGGATGACATCGGGGTCTTCACGCATGGCGGAGCGCAGGGCGTGGGAAAAGGAAGGTACGTCGAAGCCCACATCGCGTTGGTGGATGAGGGATTTCTTTTGGGTGTAGACGTATTCCACGGGGTCCTCCACGGTGAGGATGTGGCAGGCGCGTTTTTCGTTGATGTAGTTGATCATGGCGGCGAGGGTCGTGGATTTGCCCGAACCGGTGGGGCCGGTCACGAGGATGAGCCCCCGCGGTTCGTCCACCAGCTTGCGTATCGCCTCGGGCGTGCCCAGCTCCTCGAAGGTGGGGGTATGCGCGTTGATCACGCGGATAACGCTTGCGAGGGTTTTTTGTTGGTGGAAGACGTTGACGCGGTGGCGCAGGTTGCCGTCGATGGTGTAGGCCATATCCACGTCTTCGCCCCTGTGAATGGCTTCACGCTGGGTATCCGTAAGCATGGAGAGGATGAGCGCGACCTTTTCCCCCTGATCCAGCGCGAACTCGGTTTCCACGAGCGTGCCGTCGATGCGGAAGATGGGGTTGCGCAAATGGGTCAGGTGTATGTCGCTGGCTTTCCTTTGGCGCGCGGTGCGCATGAGGTCTGCAATGGTCATGGTTTCCTCCGCTTGAATGGATTTATTATTGTTAATGTACCATTGATCGTTTGTCCGTCATTCATGTCTTCCGTATATATAACGTTGCATCCGTTATCCAAAGCCGACGCCAACATTAGGCAATCATAATACGAAAAACCGTACCGTTTATATAAATCTATCGCCGAATCGATTATCGCTTCATTAATGTAGGTAATTTTGCATATTTTCCTTATATCCGATTGGACTTTGGTAACGGTTTCAACCAGCAGTCCCCACTTTTTAAACATAACATTGTTAATTTCGTTAAGTATTTGCGTGCTTACAACGCACTCATCCGCCATGTCAATCATACGTTTACAGATTTCTTGTTTTTCCGGCTCGCTGTCGGCATACAGATATATCATTATATTCGTGTCGTAAAATGCCTTACCGCTCATTCGCCGCATCCTTATCAAAAACCCAACCCCGTGTGTCTATTGATATGGGGGACA
This sequence comes from Defluviitaleaceae bacterium, assembly GCA_009780585.1. Taxonomy (GTDB): domain Bacteria; phylum Bacillota; class Clostridia; order Lachnospirales; family WQUN01; genus WQRX01. The sequence continues at coordinate 166,512 of WQZS01000001.1, forward strand.
GCAAATCGGTTCTCTTTTTCGTTTCTTCCGAAATGAGGCTCCTTAATTGATGTTCCAATAAAATAACCTTTACCCCCGATGTTATTTTGTTTTTTAATTGTTCGGGGAGCTTGATCGCTCCGTTTTCCGGCGTGGCATAAAATTCATATGCTTGCATTTTATCACCCTTGTGTATTCTTACTCTACGAAATAAGTCAGCTTCAACAATTCCTCGATACTGGTCTTTTTTTCCACTACCAGCTTTTGCAAGCTGGTTTGCAAGGATTTCATTTTATTTTCTTCCTTTACGTACTTATATATATTTTCGGTGGGGGCGCGGGAGGAGATCATACTGCGTATCTTGGGGTCGATGGGGAGGATTTCGTGTACGGCCACACGGCCTTTGTAGCCGGTATTGTTGCAGTTGTGGCAGCCTTTGCCGCGCACGAGGGTCGTATATTTGTAATTGCCCAGCAGCGCCGCTTCGTTTTCGGGGGGGGTGTATTCGTCGGTGCAGAAGGCGCAAACCTTCTTTACGAGCCGCTGTGCCACCACGCCCGCGAGGGAGTTGGCCAGCAGATAGTCTTCGATGCCCATATCCACCAGGCGCACGATGGCGGAAACGGCGTCGTTGGTGTGGAGCGAGCTTAGTACCAAATGGCCCGTAAGCGCGGCGCGTACGCCGATGCTGGCGGTTTCGGCGTCGCGGGTTTCGCCTATTAATATGATGTCGGGGTCCTGGCGCAGGATGGAACGCAGGCCGCTTTCGAAGGTAAGCCCTGCGAGGGGGTTGATTTGCGTTTGGTTGATGCGTGCGAGGTTGCGCTCGACGGGATCCTCCACGGTGGAGATGTTGACGTTACGCTTCGAAAGCATCTCCATAATCATGTAAAGCGTGGTCGTCTTGCCCGAGCCCGTGGGGCCCGTGATATAGATCACGCCGTGGGGTACCTGTAGTATTTTTACCATTTTTTCGTAGTCGTCGGGCTCCATGCCGAAGGTATGGGAATGGTCCATATGCGTGGCTTGCCCCATAAAGCGCATGACGATCTTTTCCCCGAACACGGTGGGCAGGCTGGAAACGCGCACGTTGATGTCGATGTCCTGCAACTTGGCGCGGAAGTGGCCGTCCTGGGGGGCACGTTTTTCGGCGATGTCCATCCCCGCGAGTATCTTGATGCGGGCCACGATGGAATTGTGCAGCGATACGGAAAGTGACAGGTAATCGACGATCAGCCCGTCCACGCGGATGCGGAAATGGGTCTGTTCGTCAAAAGGCTCGATATGAACGTCGGACGCGCCGGAGGTGTGGGCTTTATAAAGCGTGGAATTAAGGAGCGTTACGATGGGGGTATCGTCCGCCGCTTCGGAGATGTCCACGTATCCCAAGGCCGTGGCCGCGATGGCGGATTCGTTCGCGCCCGACGCGGCTTTTTTGGTTTCGATTTCGGCGTAGGATTCCGAAATGGCCTGCATGATTTCCGCGCGGTTGCAAACTTGGATTTCGATGGCTTTGTGCGTGACGAGCTTAACGTCCTCGATGGCGTAGTAGTCCAGCGGGTCCGCGATGTTAACGCGAAGCACGCCATGCGTTTCCGCGATGGCGATGAGGCAATGCTTGCTGGCGATGGCTTTGGGGATTTGCTTGACGGCATCCAGTTCGATGGGGGCGTCGCGCATGGAAACGTATTTAATGTTAAGCCGCCGCGAGAGGGCGGCGTTGAGGCGGGCTTCGGTGATGATATTGTTTTCCAGCAAAAGTTCGCCCAAGCGTTTTTTGGTGCCGGCGGCTTTTTGGATCGCGAATACGGATTGGATTTGTTCTTCGGTAACGTAGCCGGCTTCCTTAAGGACATCGCCCAATCTGAGTTGCGTGGGTTGTGTGCTTGCGGTCAACATAATCATCCGTTCCGATTTTTTATTGGACAAACTAACAATAATATCCATTTTATATTGTGTTTCTATGTCAATTATGCTACAGGTGTTTTGGGTTGTCAAGACGGGATGTTACTTTTTATGCACATTTTGGAGTTGTTTCGAACCTGCCCCGCTTTACGGTTACGACGCGCCGTATTATATTCTAACCAATTTTATGAATAGGATGTGGCTTGCATGATTTATTTAATCGCCACCGCCGCCTTCGGGCTGGAAGCCTCGGTCAAGCGCGAGGTTACGGATTTGGGCTTTACGGATATATCCTGCGCGGACGGGCGGGTGGAATTTTCCCCGGGTAAAGGGGAATCCCTTGAAGCGGCCATCGTCCGCGCCAACTTGTGGCTGCGCTGCGCGGACAGGGTTTTGGTAAAAATGGGGACCTTTGCGGCAACCACATTCGATTCGCTCTTTGAGCAAACCAAGGCACTCCCCTGGGGCGATTGGATCACTTCCGACGGCAAGTTTACCGTCACGGGTAAGTCGGTGAAGTCGGGGCTGTACAGCGTACCCGACGTGCAAGCCATCGTAAAGAAAGCCGTGGTGGAGAAGTTAAAGCAAAAATACGGAATATCCTGGTTCGCCGAAACAGGCGCGGAATATACGATACAGGTTTCATTGCTTAAGGACATGGCGACGCTTACGATCGATACCGCGGGCACTGGCAACGCCTTACACAAGCGCGGCTACCGCGCCCGCGCCAACGACGCACCCATGAAGGAAACCATGGCGGCAGCGTTGATCGACCTAGCCCGTTACAACGGCGAGCAGCATTTCATTGACCCCTGCTGCGGCTCAGGCACGCTGCCAATCGAAGCGGCGTTGATCGCGCGTAACATCGCGCCGGGGTTGAACCGTAAATTCGCTTGCGAAAAATGGCCGCAAATCCCCAAGGCCGTATGGAAGAACGCACGCGCTTCCGCGTACGGCGCGATCCGAACCGAATCCATGCCCCCGATATTCGGCGCGGACAAGGACCCCGCCGCGGTCGAGTTGGCACGGGCCAACGCGGAATTGGCGGGGGTGGATGATTGCATCACTTTTGAGCACCGCCATGTTGCCGACACAATCCTGCCCGCCGAAAAGGGCATCGCCATCGTCAACCCCCCCTACGGCGAACGCTTGGGGCAGGTAAAGGAAGCGGAACGCTTGTACGGGGAACTGGGCAAGGTGTTCAGCCGCACGAAGTGGAACGTATACGTCATCACGCCCGACGAATTCTTTGAAGCGGCGTACAAAAAGAAAGCCCGCGCCAAGCGCAAGCTGTTCAACGGGATGATTAAGGTGGATTATTATCAGTATTTTTAGTATATTCGATAAAACGGATTAAAGGAGTTGACACAATATGCACGCAGTTGAATTCAACACAAGGATTGATGACGGTAAAATTAATATCCCGAACGAATACCTTCAACGGATTTCATCCGATGTAAAGATTATTATATTGTATGACAACCCAATGCCTGCACCCCAAAAAACCGTGTCCCCGCAAAAAAAGAGTATCAAAGGCATCATAAACCGTTATGCCAACCCCGAGCGGGTCCCGCTTGAAAAGGAAGCATGGGGCGAAGCGGCGAGGGAAAAACATGCTGCTCATTGACGCGAACGCCATACTGCGTTATATCCTGTGCGATAATGCGGATATGGCTGACGCGGTTGAAAAATTATTGGAAACCACGGAAGTTACCGTTAAAAACGAAGTGCTTGCCGAGGTTGTTTATGTTTTAATAAAAGTTTACGCTTTACCACGAAATGAAGTTTGCGGGGTCATCGAGCAATTCCTGGATTTGGAAAACGTTCGCGCAGAAGAAAAAGCCGTTGTTATTTCCGCGTTGGAAACTTTCAGCCGGACAACGTTGGATTTTGTGGATTCCTTGTTATATGCTTATTACGCCGTTAACAGGGTTCGGGTGTTTACGTTTGACAAAAAATTAATAAAAATTTTATCGACAATCAATTAAACCGTACCACGCTAACCATAACTACCCCAACAATCCCCACCATCCCCGCAGCCACAAACGCCGCCGTCAAGCCGAAGCCGTGCCCCATCCAACCCATGACGAAGGGCCCCAGGAACATCCCCAGCCCGTACACCGCTTGGAAGAAACCCATAGCGGTGGCGCGGCGCTCGGGTGAAACATCCCGGATGCACAACCCCATTAATAAAGTGAACACCATTGACATACCCGCGCTGCCGATGACTTGGACAGCGAAAAGCTGCCAAAGGCTTTGCGAAAAGGGGATCATCGCGCAAGATAAGCCCGCCAGCGCGAAGCCTACGACCAGTAATTTGCGCTCGCCGAATTTTTTCAGCAAAACCGTACCCGTCAGCGGGGATATGAATACCCCCGGCAAAACAGACAGCACGCCCAGCAAGCCCAATTGGAATGGGCTCGCGCCGAGCGAAACCGCCGCCAGCGGCGTAAAGCCGAATTGGGAAGCGAACCGCACGAATTGTATAAACACACCCAGCAACGATACATATAACAATTGGCGGTTACGTATCACGTTGAAAGCGGACGCCCAATTTGTGCTTAATTTAAGCACAGGTTGATCTTCCGTTGCTTCTTCTTTTTTTATCCGCGTTTCTTTTACCCATGCGCCCATCGCCAAGGCAACCAATCCGCCGATACCCGCCAATAAAAACGCGTACGGCACGCCCAACCGCTGCGCCGCGAACCCGCCGACAAGCAAAGCGACGAGCGTTCCCAGCGAATTGGAAGCGTTTATGTACCCCACCGATTTTGCCGTTTCCTCCGGCTTGTAATACGACGCGTTCATTACCGAAAACGCAACCCACGAAGACGCCGCCACGCCGCCCAACGCGCGGGAAATCAACAGCATATACGGCGAAGGGAAGAAAAAGACGAGGAACGCGCTAAGCGAAGCGAAGCCGATCCCAGCGAGGATGAATACCTTGCGCCGCCCCAGGTAATCGCTTAACAAACCCAGCGGGAAGCGCACAATCATTTGCATAAATCCGTACGCGCCCACGATCAAACCGAGCAGGCGCATGTCCGCGCCCAGGCTTTCCCCGTAGGGGCTTACATAGGGTACATATGTGTATAACGCGAACCAATAAAGCGACGTGGTTATGTAAAAGAGGGGGATGCGTTTGCTGTTGGTCATAGTGCCTCCGATGAAATATAATGAGCGCAACGCAAACCATCATACCATATCGGAGGCCCGCCATGAACCCCAGGGAAAACATCCTTTCCTTATACCGCCGCCAAGGCTATGAAAAAGCACCGGCCGAATTCCACCTTTGCCCGGCCCTGCATGAAAAATACGAAGCGAAGTACGGCAAGGATACTTGGTACGGCGACCGCTTCGGCTTCCCGACGCGGGGCGTAAGCGGCGGACACTTGGCGGAGGTTGATACGGAAAAATTCAAACCTTGGTATCCCTTCGAATTAAAGCCCGGTACGCACATCGATTGCTGGGGCGTGGCGCGCGAGCCGGGCAGCGCGGCGGCCATGCACATGCGGTACACCCGCAATCCGCTCAAGCATTGCGGGGATTTGGCGCGAATGAAGGAATACCCCTTCCCCGATTTTCCGGGCGCGGATTATTCGCACCAAAGGGCCGAGGTTGAAGCCATCCACGCGAGGGGCTTGGCCGCCGCCGCGGGCTTGGAATGTACCATTTGGGAAACCGCGTGGTACATACGCGGCATGGAAGAACTGATGATGGACATGCTCACCGAGGACCCGATGGCTGAGTTTTTGCTGGACAAAATCACGGAGTCGGCGGTCGCGCGCGCCGTTTCATTTACGAAGGCGGGCTGCGACATCCTCAACTTCGGCGACGATATCGGTATGCAGCGCACGATCATGATGAGCGAAAAACTGTACGTCGATTGGATCAAGCCGCGCTTTAAGCGCGTAATTGACGAGGTGCGCAGGATTAACCCTCAAGTAATTTGCCTTTACCATTCCTGCGGGTATGTAGAGCCGTTTATCCCGCACCTTATCGAAGCGGGCATCGACGTGCTTAATCCCGTCCAGCCGGAATGTATGGATTTTGTAAAATTGCATAAACAATACGGCAGCGTCATTTCCTTCAGCGGTACGCTCGGCACGCAAACGACCATGCCCTTCGGTACACCCGACGACGTACGGCGTGTCGTGTTTGAAAATTTGGAAACCGCGGGCAACAAGGGCGGCCTGCTGGTGTGCCCCACGCATTTATTGGAGCCGGAAGTGCCTTGGGAAAATGTTGAGGCGTATATCAAGGCTTGTGGGGATTTCAAATAAGGCTATAATGGACTTTCAAACGCACTTCATAATAAAGGAGTGTTCCTATGAAAATAAACCCCGTATTAACCGTGGACAGCGTGGACGCGCTTACCGAAGCGCTGGCGAGCGTACGCAAAGCGCAGGAAGCCTTCGCGGTATTTCCGCAGGAAAAAGTGGACGAAATCTTCCGCGCGGCGGCGCTGGCGGCTAATCACGCGCGGATTCCCCTCGCGAAGTTGGCCGCGGAGGAAACGGGCATGGGCGTGGTGGAGGACAAGGTCATCAAGAACCACTACGCGGCGGAATATATTTATAACCAATACAAAAACGCCAAGACCTGCGGTGTCATCGAGGAAGACACGCAATTCGGCATACGCAAGATCGCCGAGCCGATGGGCGTCATCGCCGCCGTCATCCCCACGACGAACCCCACCTCCACCGCGGTATTCAAGGGTTTGCTGGCGTTAAAGACACGCAACGGCATCATCTTCGCGCCGCACCCCCGCGCGCGCAAGTCCACGGGTGAAGCGGCGAGGATTATCTACGAAGCCGCCGTAAAAGCGGGCGCACCTGAGGGAATAATGGCGTGGATTTCCGCTCCGTCGTTGGAGATGTCCAACGAAGTGATGCACAACGCCGACCTGATACTCGCCACGGGCGGCCCGGGCATGGTAAAAGCGGCCTATTCCTCGGGTAAACCGGCGATCGGCGTGGGCGCGGGCAACGTACCCGCCGTGTTCCATAAATCGGCGGATGTAAAATTAGCCGTAAGCTCCGTCATCGTTTCAAAAACATTCGACAACGGCATGGTTTGTTCCTCCGAGCAGTCGGTTATCGTGGACGCAAGCATCTACGACGAAGTGCGGGAGGAATTTTTATTGCGCGGCGCGTACTTCCTTTCCCCCGAGGAAACGGAGAAAGTTCGCAAAATTATCGTTATTAACAATTCACTTAACGCGAAAATCGTCGGACAGCGCGCGACAACGATTGCGGAAATGGCGGGCGTCAGCGTCCCGCCCGATACGAAACTCCTCATCGGCGAAGTGGAGAGCGTGGATTTTTCGGAGGAATTCTCCCACGAAAAACTTTCCCCCGTACTGGCCATGTACCGGTACGAAACCTTCGGGGAAGCCGTTGAAAAAGCCGACCGCTTGATCAAGGACTCGGGTTACGGGCATACGGCGTCGCTGTATATCGACCCGCGCTGCGCGGAGGACCGCGTACGCTTCGAACAAGCCATGAAAACCTGCCGCATCCTCGTTAATACGCCTTCGGCCCACGGCGCCATCGGGGATTTGTATAACTTTAAGCTGGCCCCGTCGCTTACGCTGGGCTGCGGCTCGTGGGGCGGCAATTCCGTTTCCGATAACGTGGGCATCCGCCATTTTCTTAACATCAAGACCGTAGCCGAACGGAGGGAAAATATGCTTTGGTTCCGCACGCCCGAAAAGGTGTACTTCAAAAAAGGTTCGCTGGGCGTGGCCCTCGCCGAATTGAAGGGCATCAAGCAAAAGGTCTTTATCGTCACCGACGAATTCCTTTATAAAAATAATTATACAAAGAACGTGGAGAAAGCCCTCGACGAAATGGGGATTAAACACTACACATTCTACAACGTGCAGCCCGACCCCACGCTGGGCAACGCGCTCGCGGGGGTAAAGGCCATGCGCGGGTTCGAACCGGATTGCGTACTCGCCTTCGGCGGCGGTTCGCCCATCGACGCGGCTAAGATTATGTGGGTGCTGTACGAACATCCCGAAGTCAACTTCCACGACTTAGCCATGCGGTTTATGGACATCCGCAAGCGCATAAACCCCTTCCCTAAGATGGGGGCGAAGGCGAGCTTTATCGCCGTACCCACGACGGCGGGTTCGGGGAGTGAAGTTACGCCCTTCGCCGTCATTACCGACGAAAATACGGGCATCAAATATCCGCTGGCCGATTACGAGCTGTTGCCCAACGTCGCCATCATCGATATAGACTACATGATGGATATGCCGCCCGGCTTGACCGCCGCCAGCGGTATCGACGTGCTGACCCACGCGCTGGAAGCTTACGCCTCTATGCTGGCGACGGACTATACCGACGGGCTTGCGCTGACCGCGATCAAGAACGTCTTCGAATACCTCCCCGTCGCCTACGCGAACGGCAAGGACGAACGCGCGCGTGAAAAGATGGCCAACGCCTCCACGATAGCCGGTATGGCGTTCGCAAACGCTTTCCTCGGCGTGTGCCATTCGATGGCGCATAAGCTGGGCGCGGCGTTCGATTTGGCGCACGGCGTGGCCAATGCCCTCATGATTAATGAAGTCATCCGCTTTAACGCGACGGAAAAGCCCGCGAAGATGGGCGCGTTTTCCCAATACCCCTACCCCAAGGCCGTACAGCGGTACGGGGAAATCGCGGATTTCTTGGGGCTTAAAGCGGACGCTTCCGAGGGATGCGAAGATATGGCTAAGATTAAGGTTTTAACCGACCATATATCGTTATTAAAAACAAAGATCGGCATACGCCCCGCGATACGCGACTACGGCATCGCCGAAGGGGACTTCCTCGCCAAGCTGGACGAAATGTCCGAAATGGCTTTCGATGACCAATGCACCGGAGCCAACCCCCGCTATCCGTTAATCAATGAAATCAAGCAAATGTACTTGAACGCTTTCTACGGCCCGGAAAATATGGGAGGTGCGGAATGAACGACGAAGTGAAAGGGCTTTGCGCCGAAAATATCATAGCCACTCGCCCCAATAAGACGATTTACAAGGACGGGCGCCGCTGTATCAAGCTGTTCCACGACGGCATGTGCAAGGCCGCCGTGCTTAACGAGGCGTTAAACCAGGCGCGCGTGGAGGAAACGGCCATCCTCGTACCCAAGGTGTTGGAAGTAACGAAACTCAACGGCTGCTGGGCGATCATCAGCGAGCATATCGAAGGGCAAACCCTATCGAGCCTGATGAGAGAACATCCGGATAAAAAAGAGGAATACCTCAACCTGATGGTGGACATCCAATTGGAAATCCACGCGCAGCATTGCCCGCTCTTGACGAGCCACCGCGATAAAATGTTCCGCAAAATCGCCCTCACCGACTACGACCCCATGACCAAATACGAACTCCAAACCCACCTTAACGCCATGCCGCGCCATTCCAAGGTATGCCACGGCGACTTCCGCCCTTCCAACATCATCGTTACGCCCGAGGGGAAGCACTATGTCATCGACTGGTCGCACGTTACGCAGGGCAACGCCTCCGCCGACGCCGCGCGAACCTACCTTGTGTTCCTGCTCACCAACCGCCGCGAGGACGCGGAAACCTATTTAAAAATCTTTTGCAAAAAAGCCGAAACGCCGCGCTACTACGTGGAGAAATGGCTGCGCATCGTCGCCGCTTCGCAATCGGTAAAAGGCAATAAGGATGAATACGATTTCCTCACGAAGTTCGTGGACGTAATCGACTTTTGGTAAATGAGATGATGTAGATGCATCGGTTTAAAGCGATGATGTCCTCCGTGGACATGACGGAGGGTAAGCCGTGGCGTAAACTACTCGCCTTTACGCTGCCCTTGTTAATCGGTAACGCGTTCCAACAGCTTTACGGTTTGGTGGACGCCATCATGCTGGGCAATTGGGTGGGCGTGCACGCGCTGGCGGCGGTAACCTCCACGATACCGATTATGTTTATCATGATGGTATTCTTAATCGGTATCGCCATGGGCGCGGGGGTAATGGTTTCCCAGTATTTCGGCGCGAAGAAGCGGGAAGAGCTTTCGCGCACCATCGGCGTAAGCATTACGCTGACGACGGTGTTGGGCGCGGTGATCGCCGTATTCGGACCGATGGGTACGCGATGGCTGCTCGTTTTACTCGACACGCCGCCGGAAATCGTCGATTACAGCGTCATTTACATAAATATCCTGATGTGGGGCATCCTGGGGATGGGATATTTTAATATATTTTCGGGCATATTGCGGGGCGTGGGCGAAGTCTTTTCGCCCCTTTTGTATTTGATTTCCGCTTGCTTGTTGAATATCGTGTTAAATTTCATATTCATATGGGTGCTGGGGTTGGGCGTAATGGGCGCGGCTATCGGTACGGTGATGGCGCAGGGGATAACGGCAATCCTTTGCTTGCGCAAAATGCGGCAAATGAAGGATATCTTTGATATGAAGTGGTCGTACTTGATACCGCAAAAAGCCTTTGTTAAGCAGGTATTACGGCTGGGTGTACCCACGGGCGCGTCGCAGGCCGTTTTCGCCGTGGCGATGATACTGGTGCAGCCGCTGGTCAACGGCTTCGGCCTGTTGGTACTCGCCGCGAATAACATCGTAATGAAGATCGACGGCTTGGTTATGATGCCCAACTTCTCCTTCGGCAACGCCATGACCGTATACGCCGGACAAAACATGGGCGCGGGTAAACCCGAGCGCGTGTCTCAGGGTACGAAGCAATGCCTGATGCTGGCATTCGGCACAGCGTTCATTTTGGTGATTATCTTGCTTATATTCGGCAGGGGGATCGCCGGGTGGTTTACCGACATCGATGAAGTGTTGGATTTAAGCGTGCGTTTTATCCGCATCCTCGCCGCCGGTTACCTCGCGTTTTCGGTCAATATCGTGCTGTGGGGTACCATCCGCGGCGCGGGCGACGCCATGACCCCCATGTACGCCGCCATGCTCAATACCGTACTGATACGCGTACCTTCGGCGTTTTTATTCGTGCGCTGGCTCGGCAGGCCGGAAGCGTTGATTTATTCGCTGCTGCTGGGTTGGGTGTGCAATACGCTGCTGGCGGTGATTTCGTACAGGATCGGCAAATGGCGTAAAGCGGGGTTGGTGAAGAAGGAAGCGGAAACAAGTTTACCGAACCTTACAGCAAACGGGGAAGAAAATGAAGAGAATGTAATGCAAGACGAAACGATAAAAAATATAAAAAAGGATGACCATGCCTGATCGTATCATTGAATTTCTAAACAGCTTGGAGTGATCGTATGCCTTACACCGTTTTATACCGTAAGAAACGCCCCCGTACCTTCGCGCAGGTTGTCGGGCAGCCCCATATCGTGGAGGCGTTGCGTAACCAACTGCGAAGCTCTCAAACCTCTCACGCCTACCTGTTCTGCGGTACGCGCGGCACGGGTAAGACGACCGCCGCCAAGATCATGGCGCGGGCGATTAATTGCACCGACCTAAAAGACGGCGACCCGTGCAATACCTGCCCAACTTGCGAAAGCATCTTGGCCGACCGTTGCCTTGACGTGGCGGAAATCGACGCCGCTTCCAATAACGGCGTGGACGATATCCGCAACCTGCGCGACGAAGTGAAGTACCCCCCCACCGAATGTACGCACAAGGTCTATATCATCGACGAGGTGCATATGCTCACGACCAGCGCGTTTAACGCTTTGCTTAAGACGCTGGAGGAACCGCCCCCGCACGTCGTGTTCATCCTCGCCACTACCGACCCGCAAAAGGTACCCGTCACGGTGCTTTCGCGCTGCCAACGGTACGATTTCCGCCGGATTAAAACGCCGGACATCGTGGCCGCTCTTGTTAAATATTTGGACGAAGAAGATTGCCCCTTCGAAAAGGACGCGCTTGAATATATCGCTTACCATTGCGACGGCGCGATGCGCGACGCATTGAGCCTGTTGGATCAAGCCTTATCCCTTCGCCCCGCGCCCGACGCGCCGTTGCGGCTTGAAACCGTGCGTGATTTGCTCGGTGCGGTGGATAGGGAGGTTCTGTTTGCCTTTACCGATACCCTCGCCGAGGGTGACGGCTTCGGCGTGCTGTCGATTATTGATTCTGCCGCCAAAGAAGGCCGCGATATGGGGCAATTGGCCGCCGATTTGGTGCGGCATTTCCGTGACGCGCTGGTGGCTTCGCTGATAAAGGGGACCGACGGGCTGGACGTTTCCGCGGATATGGCGGGCAAATTGAAGGCGCAGGGGGAAAGGATTTCGCCGGGGAAGTTGATGGAATATATCCATTTGTTTTCGGAGACGTTGCGGGAGTTGCGGTTCGCGCCGCATAAACGGACGGCGCTGGAGGTTTGCGCGTTGGGATTGTGTGTGGAGCGTGTTAAACCCGCGCAAGCCACGCCCGCGTCGGGGGTGGGGATGTCCCACGTCGCTTGTACGCCTAATCCGCGCAAAGAGCGCGCGGATGATGCGCAATCGCTCCTTAGGGAATCCCCACCCCCGCCGCTCACGGGTTCGCATGGAAATGACACGCAACAAAAAACCCCTGAAAAAAAAGTGCAAAAACAAAGTCAAAACCAATCATCAAATGATTCAATAAATGATTTTTCTGACAATTCTTCCGATATCATGCAAACCATCCAAATTGATTGGTTTTCGATATGCAATAGTTTTCCCGACCCTTTGAGAGCTTTTATTGCCCGCAGTACCGTAACGCCACAGGGCGAACAGTTGCTGATTACTTGTAATAATAACATCATGATTGAACAAATAAAAAAACACCAAATGACCATCCGCGAAGCGCTGGCCGAGCGTTATATGCTTACCACCCCGCCCAACCTTGCCTTTACCGTAGACGTTACGTACAATAAACCGACTTCGTCTCAAATTGAGACGAAGTTAGATGAAGTACCGACAATGCCTATTGAAAATGAAGCCCCACCCGACGACGATTGGGCGGCGTTCGGGCAACAAGCGGTTGATGGGGATTCACCATGGTAAATATAAAAAAATGGGGATTGTTATGAACGCTCAAACGCAATTGGTTAAAAGAGAAGAAACTCGATTCGAAATGGTTATACGCACGGCAATGGGATTACCGGGTATAAAGATTGACCGCGCGAAATTTTTACAAAGGGAGTTATCAAAATATTTTGATGTAAGCAAGGTATCAATGGCAATTGAATCGAACCCCGCGCAGGCAGGAATTGACGCAAAAGATATGGAACGTATTGCAAAAGCCTGTATTAATAATGAAACGGCAAGGGTTTCCGCTTTATCAGCCGCTGCCGGTATTAAAGGCGGCCTTGCCATTGCCGTAACCGTTCCTGCCGATACGGTGCAATTTTTCGGTCATATATTAAGGATATTACAAAAGCTCGCTTACCTTTACGGTTGGCAGGAAATATTAACGGAAGAAGATAACAACTTAAACGATGAAACATCGAATGAACTTATATTATTTATGGGTGTAATGTTCGGCGTAAACGCAGCAAACATGGCGTTATCAAAAATAGCGTTACTTGCCGCGCAAAACGTTCCCAAACAACTCATGAGGCAAGCGTTGACAAAAGGTACGATTTACCCAATCATAAAAAAAGTCGCTGCGGCGATTGGTGTTAAAATGACCAAACCAATATTGGCAAAAAGCGTCGGAAAGGCTATACCGCTTGTGGGAGCGTTTTTATCGGGTGGGATCACCTTTGCGATATTTAAACCGATGGCTTCAAGGTTAAAAAACTTTCTTTCATCCCTTTCACCGGCAAACGTGGATTTTTATAACGAGCCTCTGGATAACACGATTATCGATGAAATCGATTTTATTGATATTGGTTTAGATGAATCCAACAAGGAGGAAGTCGAACAATGAAAACCTTCACCATAAAAATGATGTGGGACGATGGCTACTGGTTTTCAAGGGTTAACGAAAACGCAGGCTTTAGCCTTACGCTGGAATCAAACTCATACGATACGCTTGTGGAAAGGGTGAAGATTGCCATACAAGACATCCTTGAGGTTGATTTTAGTTATACGGGTGATTTTAAATGTATATTCCAATCGGAACGGATTGAAAATATGCAAGCCAAAGCAAGCTGATGGCAAATTACACGCGAAAAGTGAAACGAATTTTAACCGACAACGGATGCCATTTTGTCCGGCACGGAAAAGGTGACCACGAAATATGGCACAGCTCGATAACCAATCGGATCGTAGTAGTAGATGGTAAAATCGTAAAACGTTCAAGCGCGAACGAAACGATTAAAGAAGCCGGAATCAAAACAAAGTTATAATAATAAATAAAAATAACGGGGGTAGTACAATGAAAACCTACACTATAAAAATGATGTGGGACAACGGCTACTGGCATACCAGTACGGAATCACCGCTTAATATGACGTTGGAATCAAAGTCATATGACAAGCTCGTTGAGCGTGTGCGGATAGCCGCACCCGAAATAATTGAATTAAACACAGGATATACCGGACCGATTGAATTGGTTTTCGTATCCGAACGTGTTGAAACATTGGCGGAAGCCGTATAATGGGAAATTATACGCGCCCGCTTAAAAAGATATTGAAAGATAACGGCTGTTACTTTGTACGGTATGGTAAAGGTGATCATGAAATTTGGTTTTCACCGATTACGGGTGAAAATTTTCCAATGGACGGTAAAATCATAAAACGTACGAGCGCAAATGAAACGATCAAAAACGCCGGAATTAAAATAACACTATAAGGGTTATTATAAACATGACCATCTTTTACTTCACAGGTACGGGTAACTCGTTATTCGCGGCGAAAAGGATCGCCGATGCCGCGGGCGCGAGGCTCGTGTCGATTCCGCAGGTTATACGGACGAAGGAAACGTATACCGATGACTGCATCGGCTTCGTCTACCCGCAATATGCCAACGGCTTGCCGAAAATGGTGAGGGCTTTTATCGAGGGGAATACATTTAAAGCGGATTATTTCTTCGCGGTTGATTTGTGGTCATTTATTCATATCAACGCGTTGGGTGAAATCGCGGGTTTGGTTCCTTTGGATTACAGTGCGTACCTTAAGACGCCGAATAACTTTATTTACCTCTTCGGCGCCCCGAAGGACCCCGCAAAACCGCTTGCGAAAACAAAAAAGCGTTTGGAAATTATAATCAAGGATATTATCGGGCAAAAGAGGAACCGGATAAAACCCCGAAAGACCCCCGGCAACGCCACCAAATATTTCGGCAAGTCGGGCTTTAGCGTAACTTCGGCTTGTACTCAATGCGGTATTTGCGCCAAGGTTTGCCCGGCCGGGAATATACGGTTGGATTCAACCGGGCGTTTCGGTACGGAATGTGAACTGTGCTATGGGTGCGTAAATGCGTGCCCCCCGCACGCTATTTTTTCCAAGAAGGCCGAATTAAACCGCCGCCAATACAAGAACCCTTTAATTACGGTTAATGAAATCATCGAAGCGAATAAAAAATAAATAAACCAACTAAAATAATTAAACCATAGGAGGCACCCATGCCCAAAGGATTCCACGGCTCCCCCGGGGGAATGAACATGCAACAAATGATGAAGCAGGCGCAGAAGATGCAGCGCCAAATGGCCGAAATGCAGGAGGAACTCTCCAACAAAAAATTAGAGGTTTCCTCGGGCGGCGGCGCGGTCAAGATTACGATCAACGGCGAAAAGCAAATCACCGACTTGGTGATTTCGCCCGACGTGGTCGATCCCGACGATGTGGAAATGCTGCAGGACTTGGTAATGACCGCCGTCAACGAGGCGATACGGCAAATCGACGAAGCCGCCAACAGCCAAATGTCGAAGATCACCGGCGGTATTTCCCTGCCCGGATTGTTCTGATGCGCGCCCTTAAACATCCTTGCATGGGGGTACGCATTTAATGACCCATGTATACGGCGGGTACGTGTCCCGCTTGATCGAGGAGTTGGGGCGGTTGCCGGGTATCGGGGGCAAATCCGCCCAGCGTTTGGCGTTCCATATCCTGCACATGCCCGCGGAGAAAGCGGAGCAATTGGCGTCCGCCATCGTGGAGGCGCGGCGAGGCGTGAAGTATTGTTCGGTTTGCGCCAATTTGACCGACGCCGACCCCTGTCTTTTCTGCGCCAACGTAAAGCGCGACGCGAATACGATTATGGTGGTCGAGGACCCGCGAGACTTGGCCGCGTATGAACGTACGGGGGAATTCCACGGCTTGTACCACGTACTGCACGGGGCGATTTCGCCCATGCACGGCGTGGGGCCGAACGATTTGACCATCGCTACCTTGTTAAAACGCTTGCAATCGCCTGACGCGGACGTGCGGGAAATCATCATCGCCACCAACCCCAACGTGGAGGGCGAAGCGACCGCTCTTTACCTCGCGAAGATATTAAAGCCCCTTGGGATTAAGGTCACCCGCATCGCCCACGGCGTACCCGTCGGCGGCGATTTGGAATTCGTGGACGAAGTCACCCTGTCGCGCGCGTTGGAAGGGCGCCGTTTGCTTTGATACATAGGATAGCGGCGTTTATGCGCCGATTGGTTTCGACCGCGCATATGGTCAAGCCCGATTTGCGGCGCGGTGAAATCACCCCCACCCGGGAGGCGTACAAGACTTCCCTGGGCATCGCCATACCCGCCGTGGTGGAAATGGTTTCCCTTGCGCTGATGGACATCATCAGCATGATCATGGTGGGCCGCTTGGGCGATTTCGCGATATCGTCGGTCGCGCTGACGGCGCAGCCGAGGATGATCTTCTTTTCGGTTTTCTTCGCGCTTAACGTTTCGGTCACGGCCATCATCGCCCGCGCAAAGGGTGCGGGAGAGGAAGAAAAGGCGCGTTCCTGTTTGCGTCATGCGTTGTTGCTTATCATTATCCTCGGTACGTTGATGACGGTACTTGCGGTGTTCTTCGCGCGGCCCATGATGCTGCTTGCCGGGGCGCAGGCTGATACCATCGGGCCCGCGGCTTCGTATTTCCGTATCGCGGGGTACGGCTTGATCTTCCAAGTGGCCACGGGTACGATTTGCGCCGCGCAACGCGCCACGGGCAACACGAAAATTACTTTAAAAGTGAGCGTCACCGCCAAGATCGTGCAGGTTCTGTTCAATTTCTTGCTTATTGATGGGCGGTTCGGCTTCCCCGCGATGGGTATTGACGGCGCGGCGGTTTCGATCGTGATCGTAGGCGTGGTGGGCTTTTGCCTGGCGTTTACTTCTATTTTACAAAAGGACAGCTTCCTCCGTTTGCGCCTCACCGATAATTGGAAGCCCGACCCCGAAATGGCGCGGACCATCGGCCGCTTGTCGCTGGGCAGCGCGATCGAGCAGGTGGGCTTGCGCATCGGGTTCTTTTTATACGCGCGTGTGGTTGCCGACTTGGGCACGCTTCAATTCGCCGCACATTCGATTGCGATGCAGTTATTGAACTTGAGCTTCACCTTCGCCGACGGAATCGGCGCGGCCACGACGTCCCTTGTGGGGCAGAATTTGGGCAAAAAACGCCCGGACCTTTCCATTATGTACGGCAAATTGGGGATGCGGCTCGCCTTCGCCGCGGCGGCCTTCCTGAGCATCACGGCCTTTTTTATCCGTTATTGGTTTACGGGTTTGTTTACGGACGACCCTTATGTACTGGAGCTTACGGTGGGGCTTTTTATACTGATTATCGTGATCCTGCCCATCCAAACGACACAGGTCGTCATGGGTGGCAGCTTGCGCGGCGCGGGCGACGTGCGCTACGTAGCCATGACGATGTTCGTGACGGTGGGCGTTTTACGGCCGCTTACCGGGTTTGTGCTGGCGTACCCGCTGGGGTTGGGGCTGATGGGCGCGTGGATCGCAATCATCATCGACCAAGCCGTACGGCTGTGTTTGCTGTTCTTCCGTTTTTCCGGGGGAAAGTGGATCCGCGCGAAGCTATAGCAGCGCGAGCGCGCCCTCAAAGTCGTAATTGTCGATCCGTTCCGCCACTTCCTCCATGCCTTCTATGCCTTGCAGCCGTTCTACATATTTGGATGCCTCGAAGTCCGATTTTTCCAACAGCGGCCTAAGCTCCGCAATTATTCCCGCCAATTCCCCTTCATCGGCTTGGGTTGTCTTTGCTTGTTTTTGGGCTTCCGCTTCGGCTACCAGGGGTTCGTATTCCTTCAACGCGGCGGCCATTTCCGACTCGATATCCGCGAACTGTTCGGGGGTGTATCCATACGGTTCGGTCTGCAATGAATGTTCCAGCGACGCGGCGGCATCCTGCAATTTTACCCTCTTCAGATATCCCGCGGAGCTTTTTAACGTATGCGCGATGCGGTGCGCGGTTTTTAGGTCGCCCGTATGCAGCGCGGTTTTTATATTTTCGGCTGTTTCGCGGTTGTCCTTAACGAACGTGATGATAGCCTTGCGCAGCAATTCGTCTTCGCCGGAGGGGGTCTGCTGCCCCGTGACGCCCATAATCACCTTTTCTTTGGGCAGATAATTGATGATGATCTCCCGCAGTTCGTTGGAATTGATCGGCTTGGCGAGGAAGCCGTTAAACTTATTGTGGAAGAACATATCGCGCGCGTTCTTCATGACGTTGGCGGTCAGCGCGACGATGATCAAGTCCTCGTATTTACCGCCCATTTCGCGGATGCGCTGCACGGTTTCGACGCCGTCCATTTCGGGCATCATATGGTCCATAAATACGATATCGTAATCCCGTTCCTTTACCAATTCGATCGCCGCGTAGCCCGATTCCGCCATATCCGCTTGAATATCGATAAAGCCCAAAAGTCCGTCGGCCACTTTGCGGTTAAATTCGTTGTCGTCCACCACCAGCACCTTCGCGTCGGGCGCGGTAAAAGTCTTGGCCGACGGGTCGATATCGACGGGGTCGGCTTTTTTCGCGTCGCCCTTAACGATGGGGATTGACACGATAAACGACGTACCGTGGCCGTATTCGCTTTCGACGGTGATCGTGCCGCCCATCATCTCCACGAAGGATTTGCAAATGGAAAGCCCGAGCCCCGTCCCCATAATGCCGCGGTTCTTCAGCTTGTCCACCTGCTCGAAGGCGTTGAACAATTTGGGGAGATCCTCTTTTTTGATGCCGATACCCGTATCCGATATCTTGATGACGAGCATGGTACCCTTGACCGCCAGCGACAGTTTTATGTGGCCCGACTTCGTGAATTTAACGGAATTACTGCAAATATTCGTCAGCACCTGCCGCAGTTTCAAATCGTCGCCAAAAAGGTATTGGGGCAATTCGCCGTCGGTTTCGACAAAGAATTCCAGCCCCTTGTCCTTGGTCACATGGCCGAACATGGAGCCGATATTGTCGATGAATTGGTTGAAGTTATAATCCACGGGGTTTAATTCCAGTTTGCCCGCCTCGATTTTGGACATATCCAAGATGTCGTTGATAATCCCGAGTAAGGCATGTGCCGCCGTACCGATATCATTTACGTACCGTTTTTGCGATGGGGACAATTGTTCGTGCTCGAGGATTTCCGACATGCCGATGATGGCGTTCATGGGTGTGCGGATTTCGTGCGACATCTTCGCGAGGAAATCCGTTTTGGCTTGGTTTGCTTCCTGCGCGATTTCCACGGACTTGGTCATGCAGTTGATCGGGATATTTACGTTAAGGGCGATCTTGCGCGCCATGTCGTAGCAGGTTTCCGAACCGCAAGCGCCGCAGTCTACGTGGTTCTTTTCGCTGTCCACTTTTCCCAACTGTTCAAACGCGTTGGCCATGTCCGCGTCCGTAATCTGCGGGAAGCGGTTATATACAGGCTTGTACACCCGCAGGTAATCCCTGTAATCCAGCACGGCGTCCAACCGTTTATGCGGCGATTCGTAATCGGGTTTTTGCTTTTTTTCGGTTATCTTCGCCCTGCCCTCGTGCATAATCCTGTCGTTTTCGAAGATATTGCGCCCCTGCGCCCCCGCTGGGCCGATGTTGCATCCCTCGATGCAGTTTAATACGTCAAAGACCGCCGGTTTTAACGCGTCGGGGACCTCCGCGTATTTGTTTAACTTCTCGAATACGCTGAACCCCTCTCCCTTCATGATTTGCAGCTTCTTCCCCGAAAAGAACTCGATGTTTTCTTTTAACCCGCCGGGAAGGGGGAACAGCACGCCCAAGCCGCTTTCGTTGTGGTCGAAGTCGGTTTCCGCGTAGTTGCCCATGTCAATGCTGTTTTCATCCAAGTATTTGATGATGTTCGCGAAGGTAATGTTATACTGCGCGATGCCCGTGTCATGGAACTCGCCGGACTTCGCGATACAGGGCGAGAGCGCGGCGATCTTGTCGGTGATACCTTCGTGCCGCTTCATATAAATAGAGGCGCACGCCATGGGGCTGTGCACCGGGGATAGGTTGGGCAGCAAATCGTGCCGATACGTTTCGCAATAGGATACGATGACGGGGCAGGGTTGGGTGATGATCGGCGCGTGGTTTACCGCTTCCATGTGCTTGACATGCGCCCAAATACAAATGTCCGCCCCAAGCGACACATCGTATATCTTTTTGACGCCCCGTTCCCTTAAATATGTAAAAAGCCTTTTGTATTTGAGTATGTTGGTCTTTATGGAAGGCGCGGCCATCAGCGATATGGGGATACCCTTATCCAAATCCTCAAAGAAAAGTTGTATGTCGTCAGTATAATAACGCGCCCCATGCTTACACGCCCACACGCACCGCCCGCACCAGATGCACTTCTTCGCGTCTACACTTACTTTTATATCCCCGTTGTTGTCCTGATATGTAATATTCGCCATTTCCATGGGACATTCCCGCACGCACCGGTTGCATCCGACACATAGTTCGTGGTTCGTTTTAATCATTTCAACCATGGCGTATTCTCCAATCTTGACGATAGGGTGATATGGCTAACATGATTCTAACATACTTGTGATTCGTTGTAACCTCTTTCCGTGTTATAATCATCATATTATACACTTGGGAGTGTAGCCATGTCATCCGCAAAGCCCTTCACCCACTTGCATGTCCATACCGAATATTCCCTCCTGGACGGTTCGGCCAAGATTAAAGACCTCGTCAAGCGCACGAAGGAGCTGGGCATGGACTCGCTCGCCATTACCGACCACGGCGTGATGTACGGCGTCATCGACTTTTACAAAGCGGCGAAAAAGGAAGGAATCAAGCCCATCCTGGGCTGCGAGGTATACATATCCCCCGGCTCGCGTACGGAAAAATCGAAAAGCGATTGGGGCAACTACCACCATTTGGTCCTGCTGGCGGAGAACGACATCGGCTACCATAACCTGATCAAGCTCGTATCGCTGGGCTTTACCGAAGGCTTCTATTACCGTCCGCGGATCGATATGGAAATCCTTGAACGCTACAAGGAAGGCTTGATCGCGTTAAGCGCGTGTCTGTCGGGTGTTATCAGCCGTGTGCTGGACGCCGAAGGGTACGAATCGGCGAAGAAAAAAGCGTTGTTTTACGACGGGATGTTCGGCCGCGGCAATTTCTTCCTGGAGCTGGGGGGATACGAAGCCGCCGAACAGCAAACCCTCAACCGCGAGCTGCTGCGTATGTCCAAGGAAACGGATATCCCCCTGGTTGCCACCAACGACGTACACTACATACACGCCGACGACGCCAAGGCGCAGGAAATCCTCCTGTGCATCCAAACGGGCAAGACGATCCTGGACGACGACCGGATGCAGTTCAACACCGACCAATTTTACCTAAAATCCCCCGAGGAAATGTACGGCCTTTTCCCCCACGCGCGCGAGGCGCTGGAAAACACGCAAAAAATCGCCGACCGCTGCCATGTGGAGATCGCGTTCAACCAATATAAGCTGCCCAAATTCAACGTCCCGCAAGAATTCGTAACTTCTGCCCTAATAGAGCAGAAGTTACAAACCAAGCCCGAAAATGCCGCCTATTTGTATTTGGAAGACCGCTGCGAAGCGGGCTTGGTTGAACGCTACGGTACGGACGCCCCTCTGCATAAGGAACGCCTGCACTACGAGTTGTCCGTCATCGGTAACATGGGTTTCGAGGATTACTTCCTGATCGTGTGGGACTTTATCCGCTACGCGCGGGAAAAGGGGATCATCGTGGGGCCGGGGCGGGGCAGCGGCGCGGGCAGTATCGTGGCGTACGCCCTGCGGATCACCGACGTGGACCCCATCCCGTTTAATTTACTCTTTGAAAGGTTCCTCAACCCCGAGCGGATTTCCATGCCCGACTTCGACATCGACTTCTGCATCGAGCGGCGGCAGGAGGTCATCGATTACGTGATCGAAACCTACGGGGCGGAAAACGTTTCCCAAATCATCACCTTCGGCACCATGGCCGCGAGAGCCGTGATAAGGGACGTGGGGCGCGCGCTGGCCATGACCTACAACGACGTGGACCGCGTGGCCAAGATGGTCCCGATGGAACTAAACATCACGCTCGAACGCGCGCTGGTGATCAACCCCGAATTGCGCCAGGCCTTCGAACAGGAAGAAGACACGCGCAACCTCATCGATATGGCGTTAAAGCTGGAAGGACTCCCCCGCCACGCGGGGACGCACCCGGCGGGGGTGGTCATCTGCAACCGCCCCGTGAGCGAATACGTACCCCTCAACGTAAACGACGGCGTGGTCACCACGCAGTTCCCCATGGGTACGGTCGAGGAATTGGGCTTATTGAAAATGGACTTTTTGGGCCTGCGTACGCTCACGGTCATCCGCCGTGCTTCGGAGGAAATCAAACGCGGCAAAAACATCGATATAAACGTATTGGATTGGCAGCTCGGCTACGAGGACCCCAAGGTATATGAAATGATCGGCCAAGGGCGTACGGGCGGCGTCTTCCAATTGGAAAGCTCGGGCATGACGTCCACCATGCGCGACATGCAGCCCCGCAACCTCGAAGACCTGACGGCGGGCATATCGCTGTACCGCCCGGGGCCGATGGACTACATCCCCCAATACATCAAAGGCAAGCGGAACCCGACGAAGATCAAGTACATGCACGCCACCCTGGAGCCGATCCTTAAGGTAACGTACGGTTGTATGGTGTACCAGGAGCAAGTCATGCAAATCGTACGGGACTTAGCGGGCTACAGCCTGGGCCGAAGCGACCTGGTGCGGCGTGCCATGTCCAAAAAGCAAGCGGACGTGATGGACAAGGAACGCGAGAACTTTATCCACGGTTCACCGGAAGCCGGTGTCCCCGGATGCGTCAAAAACGGCATCCCCGAAAAAATTGCCTCGGACATCTTCGACGCGATGGAAAAGTTCGCCGCATACGCCTTTAACAAACCCCACGGTGTGGGTTACGCGGTCGTCAGCTACCAAACCGCGTGGCTCAAATATTACCACCCCGTGGAATTTATGGCCGCCACCATGTCCAGCATGATGGACAATACCGCAAAGGTAGCCGCCTACATCCACGAATGTAAGAAAATGGGCATCTCCCTCCTCCCCCCCGATATTAACGAAGGCTTCCAAGGCTTCAGCGTATCGGGCAAGTCCATCCGCTTCGGATTGGCGGCTATTAAGAACGTGGGGCGGGGCGCGGTGGACGCCATCGTAGCCGAACGCGAAGAAAACGGTAAATTCGCGGGCATTACCGACTTCATTAACCGCTTGCCCGGCGGCGAAATCAACAAACGCTGTATCGAAAGCCTGATCAAAGCCGGCGCGTTCGATTCCCTTGGCGGCAAGCGCGTGCAATATATGGCCGTGTTCCCCGGCATCGTGGACGGCATGGCGCAAGCGAAGAAATCGACGCTGGACGGGCAGCTTTCCCTCTTTGACTTGGAAGAGGAAGCCGCACCCCAATCCTTCCACGCGGACGAGTTCCCGCCGCTTAACGAACTGCCCAAACGCCAGCTATTAGCGGATGAAAAGGAAATGATGGGTATCTACGTCAGCGGCCATCCCCTGTCGGACTACGAAGCCGCCCTGCGCCGCTACACCAAACACACGAGCTTGGACTTTTCAAGCGAATCGTCTGAAGGCGCGGGCGTACACGACGGCGAAGAAGTGAAGTACGGAGGCTTTATCACCGCCAAATCGGTCAAATACACCAAAAAAGACGGCCGCCCCATGTGCTTCCTAACCGTGGAGGACCTGTACGGCTCGGTCGAAGTTATCGTCTTCGCCAACCAATACGAAAAGCAAGGCCACCGCCTGCAAAACGAACAAGTGGTAATCGTGCAAGGCAGGGTAAGCGTACGGGAGGAAGAAGACGCGAAAATCGTAGCGAACGAATTGCTTATGTATGAGGATATACCCCGCGGCGACGTTCTTCCATCGTCCGCTCCCCAACCATCGCCGACGGTATCACCCTCCGACGAAAAACCTAAAACCCTTTGGCTTAAGATATCGATCAACCGCGACATCGCCCTGCGGGACATTACGGATATCCTCTCCGCTTACCCGGGGGATACGCAAGTGATGATTTACAATGAACAAAGCGGGCAAAAGTTCGCCGCTAACAGGAACTACAGGATCCGCCCCGACGCGGAACTGGCCCATAAATTAAAGGAGCTGCTGGGCGACGACGCGGTGAAGGTGGTTTAAATGTCCCGATAGGGGATTAACATTATGTTTGCCGCGGCATCGGCTCTTTTTATCGCAGCATCGGTAAAACCTGTTTTCGCGAATATAAAATAATGTTTGTTACCGTAATGAAACAAGCCGCTGCGTTCAACCAACGTTTCGATTACATTTACATTTACGTGTTGATTCGTCCATTTACATTTCGCAAAAATGGCATCATCTTTGTTGTCCGCAATTATGTCGATTTCACATTCCTCTTTTTTTCTTTTATCCGTTCCCCACCAGCGCCCGGCATCCGTAAAGATAAAAGGCAGTTGCCTTGACAAATTTTGCCGCCATAAATATTGCTTGCAAATCTCCTCAAACACGCCGCCCATGTAAGCGGTTATTTGCGGCTTTATTTGACCGTATGCCAAATCGGCTTCGCCCCGTTGGATAAACGCCATATTATCGGGTATAAAGCGATACCAAAACCGAAACATCCCGTCATTAAGGGAATAGATCGTTCTCTTGCTTATTTCCTCACGGAAGGGGTGTTCCTTTTTAACGATACCGATAGACATGAGCTTATTGATATAGGAGGAACACAGCCCGCTTTCCATCCCGACCTTTCCCGCGATTTCCGACAAACGGGACGCGCCGCCCGCAATCGCCCGAATAATCGCGTTGTATTGCGCGGGTTCGCGACATTCCTGTTTAATAAGGTTCCCCGGTTCTTCAAACAGGTATCCGGCGGGCGACAGAAAACCTTGCTTGATGTTGTCCTCAACGCTGAGTTTTTTGTCCATTAACGAAAGGTACAGCGGAACACCGCCGGTTATGCCGTACAATAAAGCAACGTCTTCCCTGTCGAAACCGTCGTTTGCAAAGTATTCCCTTGTTTGGGCGAAATCGAAGGGCAGGATTTTCATTTGTGCCGTCCTGCGGCCATACAGCGGGCTTTTGTATCCCAACACTTGATTTTCCATAAACGAAAGCGACGAACCGCACAGTATAATAAACAATTTCGATGTATCTTTGTATTTATCTATAAAAGTTTGCAACAAAGAAGAAATACCCCGGTAACCGTACGCGAGGTATGGGTATTCATCAACCGCGAATATAATGCGCCGTGTTTGCGCCGCGTTAAATACCGCTTCCAGCGCTTCATTATATCCCGTAAAAACCGGCGCGGATGCCGTAAAATCGGTTGAAATCGTAAAAATACTTTTGCTTAGACTATCGAGGTTATCTTTCGCGTTGGTTTCCTGTCCCGTGAAATATATCGCTTCCTTACCCTTTATGAACTCGGAAATTAAAGCGGTTTTACCGACGCGCCTTCGTCCGTACATAACGACGCATTGGAATCTATCCGTTTTATACAACCGTTCAAGCTCATTCATTTCACGCTGCCTGCCGACAAACATCGTACCGCCCCTTTGCTATATCGTGTTATACTACATTGTATTATAGCCGACGGAGCGGGTCAATAATACCCCGATAAAAAATTTAGTCTATATATAATATTTTCGCATAAGTCGATATGGTTCGACAGGAAATTCTATATTATTATGTTCGAAGTCCATTAAATCATCCGGAGGTGTTTTGCGTGTCGAAAAAGGTTTTAATAAAAATCCTGTGTGTTGGGTTGGCTTGTTGGATGGCGATGGCGGGGATATTGGCTTTGTTTCCCGTTCGGGTTGATGCCAATACCGGAACGAATAATCATCCCGTTATAACGCCTTTTGATATAGGGGAAACGGGAAGACCACCGGGTCGATTGCCTCCCCTTAGGCCGTGATCGTATCATTACGATACCAAAGAGCAGCTTGACGGCTGCGTTATATACGATAAAGCGGCGAGCTTAGGTTCGCCGTTTTTTTATTATTCGATTATCCGATTATTCAAATATTATACCCAGGCGTTCTTTTGTATAATTAAAAATCGCTTTTTGGCTTAAAGGCATCTTCATGATAACCGACCCAAAATAAGCTAAAGCGAAATGGGGGATGCTTTCTTCTTTTTGACCCAATTGGAACAGGTTAACGGCTATGTTGATCATAAACCGTGACGCGTGCCATAAATCGTTATGCTTTATGCTAAGCTCATACCCGTCCCTTGCCAGTTTTAACGCCTTTGGGCGGTATTCGTTCCTGCCCAAGTACATTGTGTAATGGTACAAAACCGTAAGGTATGTCCTCATCCGTTCGGTTTCGTCCACATAATTACTGTCCAGGTTTTTAATTAAGCCGTCAAATATTTTGAGCCCGCGTTCGCTTTCCCCGTTATCGCATAAATAGATCGCCATATCATTTAATATGATGATTTCATAATAGGTAATCCGTATATCCGCGATCTTGCCTTCATTCGGTTTACCCTTGGTCACGAGCCAGGCTTCGGTAAGCAATTGCATGTATCGTTCATCGTATCCCTGTTTATTCCCATATATTTCCGCTTGGTTCATTTTAATGAATTGCAAGTTTATCTTTTCCCCATATTTTCTTCGGGCCCCCAAATCCGTCAGCAAGGGTTCCGCTTCATGGCATTTTTTGGCGGCGATTAAGGTGTATATCCGGTCCCTCAGGTATTTATCCTCAAAATCATCTTCATCCAACAATGTATAAAAATATTCGTCTATATCACGCCCCATGCGCTGCATTAACCCTTCCAACAAATATAAGCCGCCGATCGGGTATTTCGATTTGCTCTTTTCCATACTGTTGAACGTGGATGTGTTGCATAAACCCTTACATAATTCCCGTAATGTTATTCCCGCGTTTTTACGCAAACCCCGCATCAGTTCGCCGAAGTTGCTGCACGGTATGGATTCACCCCGATCAAAATCCCTATCGGGTATTTTAATGGGAAGGTTCTCTACGCCGTATGTATCAAAATCAATCCCGATGCTTTGGGCAAACGCCTTTACTTCCCGCGCCTTGGTTATGTTTTGCATAATTACGTAACCATGGAAAGCGGACACCAGCATAATACGCAAGCCTTCCTTTTGCCCAAGGTAATTTAATGCCCGCGCTTTGTAATATGTAAAATCGGGTGCATACCTCCCCTTGGTACGCGTGACGGTCATATCGCCGATACCTTTTTCGCATATCTCCAGCGCTTCGCCGTATTTTCCGGCGTCCGTCAAAAGACGCGCAAGGTCAAGCATAACAGGCGCGAGGTGGTGGATTTTATGCTTATCGTCCTGCGGCAAGCGCGACAATCCTTCGTATGCCCTTTGCAATATTTTAATGGCTTTATCCGGTTGGCCGTCGTTCGCGTACGCCAACGCCTGCGTGTGGATCAACCGCGCTTCTTCATATAACAATACGTCCCCTTCGAAGGTATCGGGGTCGTATTCGGGATAGGTTATGTATATACCTTCCCGGGTATACGCCAATATTTTATGCGGGTCCATCTTTTGAAGGATGCCCAAACGCGCCCGGCAGCTTAGGGTAAATTGCCTGTTGATACCGGAATCGAAGCCGCTCAGCTTTTCCATTTGGTCCAGCAATTGAAGCGATTCCTTAAGGCAATCGGGAGCATACGGCGCGCGGTCAAGCGTATACAGCAATTTCCCGCGCAGTTTATACACCGCCAGGGGTTGATTTTCCAAAAAAGGATTGAACAATGTACCCGCGGGTATGTCCATCTTATGCATGATTTCCATGCTTGTTCTTGCGTAGGGGGCTTGGTGCCCGTTGGATATGCGCGACAGCGTTATGGCGTCGATATTGTCGCCGTGCAACATCGCTTGCCTTAAACGCTTACGGTTTCTAAATCCGTTAATCGTGTTGTTTTTATGTATGCTTGGCATAGTTATCCTCCGCTGTTAACAATGCCCCCAAATAATCCTATTATACTTGCCGAAGAATAAAAATAAACCCTGTACAGGAACATAAAATATGCTCCCGCACAGGGTTTTCACCCGCCTCCCGACGTTACCGGGGAGGCGTTCTTATTCATTTTTACTCTTTTTCTGTTTTTTTGCTATGTCGTAGAAAAGGTCAGGCGGATATCCATTACATGCATACCTGTGACTCGGCTGCGCAGCCTTTATGAGTCGGTTGTAAGCCTCGGCGAAGTTAAATCGGGATCGTAAGCATCAGGGACGATTGTACGCAGAAATCGGAATGACCGTGTGCAGTCAGGGTCGTATGGATGCCGTCCGTCAAGAAGATGGCCTCGGCTTGTGTTGATTATATCCGATTCGAATATATTGTCAATCCTTTTTTAAACAGAACCTATGTTTTTATAATACGGCTTTCATTACAACAACGCGGAAGGAAGTGAACGCATGAATGATTTTGCTCTTTTTCTAAGGGTTTCAACAGCCTCGCGGCTTAACCGCGCTGTATACTACATAAGCAGTTTACCGAATTTTTTCAACGCTTCGGGTATGTCGATACCTTGCGGGCAATACGGGCTGCACTTGCCGCACCCGGTACACGCCGTGGGTTTTTCGCTTTCCTTTAGCGTGCGTATCGCCGTTTGCAAGAACCATCCCATTTCAAACCCCGCTTCGTTGTACATGGTAAGCAGCATGGGTATGTTTAGTTTCTGCGGACATTCGTCCACGCAATATTTGCAATCGGTACAGGGGATTAAATCCACGAGGCTTTCCAATACCTCTCGCAGGACGGCTTCTTCCAGGGGGCCGGTAGGTTCGTGCTTGCCGAAGATTTTTAAATTTTCTTCAAGCTGCTCCATTGTGCTCATGCCGCTTACGACCACGGACACGTTTTTAAGCGATTGCAAATAGCGGAACGCCCACGACGCGTAGGAGGCGTCGGGCTTCGCTTCCTTTAATATAGCGCCGGATTTTTCGCCGAGGCGTGCCAGCGTACCGCCGCGCAGGGGTTCCATGACCATTACCGGCAAGCCGTGCCGGGTTAATACATTGTATTTTTCGTTCGCCTTTTGCAACGTCCAATCGAGGTAATTGAGCTGAATCATCGCGAATTCAAAAATATCGCCGTAGCGCGCCTTCGTTTCGTCCAGAAACTTTTCGATCGTTTCCGCGCGTCCGTGGGAGGAAAAACCCAAAAACCTGATGCGCCCCTTCTCCCGTTGTTTAAGCATGGCTTCAATGATGCCCAGTTCCTCGTCCGTATAGGTGTTGTAGGAGCTTTCCGCCACATTGTGCAGCATAAAAAAATCGAAGCGGTCCACACCGCATCGATTTAATTGGTACTCGAATATTTCCGTCGGGTCGGTAAACGTCCTGTTGTCCTTGTTGGAACCGGAAAGGCGGTACTTACCGTCGTCGCCCTTGCGCATCATCATGCCCGCGATCTTTGAAGCCAAATACCACGTATCCCGCGGATATTTGCCGAGCGCCTCGCCGATGAAACGCTCCGAATCGCCCCCGTGGTAAAACCACGACGTATCGAAGTAATTGACGCCGCTTTTGTAAGCGCGGTCGATCAGTTCAAACGCTTTTTCCTCATCGATGGGCGCGCCCCATTCGTTCCCCACGGAAGGGAGGCGCATACAACCCATACCCAGCGACGATAGCTGCAAATCCTTAAACTTTTTATAAATCATCCTCATCACCATCGAAATCGTCGTCTTCTTCGCCTTCGTCTTCATCTTCTTCCGTGAACGCTTCGATCGGTACGATTTCCAACGGACCGAGCTTTCGTTCCAATTCGGCCTCCAACCCGGCCATCCGTTCGGGGCCCAATTTGAATTCCTTGATAAAGCGCGGGTTTTCGCCGCCGGTAACGTTGCGGATCGTTTGCGCCCAATTCGTCTTGCCGTCCTCTTGCGCCGGGTTTACGTTATATAGTGCCGCGTAGTCCGTCTTTTCTTCACCGTAGTTTAACACCGCCAACACATGGTAATCCCCCGTATGCGCGTCCCCTTGCTTGATTTGCGCGGCCGCAAGTACATCCAGCAAATCCTCCGTCCCGATCTCGATACGCTCGAGCGCGTCCTTGCTTATCGGGCGGAAGCTGTAATCGTTAAAGACGGGTGTTGCCCATGCGTTCTTTTCATGCAGGAAGAAGCCGACCGCCGACAACGCCGTGACTATCGGCAGCACATTGATGACCAGCAGCTCACATATCCATATAAACGCCAAGGGGATGCCCGTGATATTTCCGCTTTCCGACAAGCCCCACGTACCCCAATAATTAAAAAAGCGCAGGTCGCTGATAAAGTCCCCCACGATATTGATGGGGTTAAGCGTCAGCGTCCAACTGAAGGTTTCGAAGAAGTCGCGCATGTTAAGGAAGGGGTTGATGTCCCAATCCAACAGATACCGCGCGTACCACATCCCGAAGAACATGTTCCAGCGCAGGTAATTGACGATCAGCAAACAAACCAAAACGACGATGAAAACGGGTATCTTGCTCGTTATCTTGCACGCCTTCTTCATGCCGCGTATGATCAAACTCAAACCGACACCGAAGAACAAGGCAAACAACCCGTTAAGGTAAATATACGGCACGACGTCGTTAAGCCCTATGTAGACATAACTCAACAGAAACCCGACCGCCGTCAGCACCGCAAACAACAATATCAAGCCGCCGATATTACCCTTCTTTTCCGCTTCGTACATGATACGCCACGCTCCTTAAAATTTATGTGACACAGCCGTGAGTATATCCTTAGCGTAAAAATCTGTCCATAAATTCCCATGCACATAACCGTTTGTGTTTTGTGCCTAAAACGTTACATATCCTGCGTAAGACGGCGCGGCGGACGCTTACAATTTATTGTTACAACTTGAAATACGAAACCAGTTGTTGTAATACTTCCGCTTGTGAATTGAGCTCCTGCGAGGTTGATGCTGTTTCCTGCGAAACGGCCGAATTGGTTTGCACGACGCTCGATACCTGGGACAATCCGATGCTGATTTGCGCGATGGCATCGGCCTGTTCCTTCGACGCGGCGGAAATCTTGTCGATGATTTCCAGTACCTCGGCGGCGTTCCTTACGATGACCGCCAGGGATTGGGACGTGGTTTCGGCAATGTTGGAACCGGCGTCCACGCGGTTGATGGAGTCATTAATAAGGCCCGTGGTTTCCACGGTGGACTGCTGCGATTTGTTGGCGAGGTTACGCACTTCGTCGGCTACGACGGCGAAGCCGCGCCCGTGTTCGCCCGCGCGCGCCGCCTCAACGGAGGCGTTGAGCGAAAGCAGGTTGGTTTGGAAGGTGATGTCCTGTATCGATTTGATAATCTTGGAAATATCGGCGGATGATTCGCGGATTTTACCCATCGCGTCCAGCATATGCTTCATGGATTCGTTGCCTTCGTTGGCGTTTTCGGTAGATTTGCGTGATAGGTTACTGGCTTCGGCCGCGCTTGCGGCGTTTTGCCGGATTTGCTGGTTGATGATGTCGATCGACGCGTTAAGCTCCTGTACGGAGCCGGCTTGTTGCTGCGCGCCCGTGGCAAGGTCGTTTGCGCTGGAGGAAATTTGTTTCGCGCCCATCAGCACTTGCATGGACGCCGCCGCGATATCGCCCATGGTCTTGTGCAGGTTGTTGACGATGGTGTTTACGGAATTCTTCACCCCGTTATAGTCGCCTTGCATCTGGATTGAAATACCGCGGGTCAGGTCGCCGTTGGCTACGGCACCCAGGCATTTGCTCAATTCGTCCATATACTTGGGCAGTTCGGTGATGTAATCGTTCCAATCGTTTTTGATGGACATAAACGTTCCGGCATAACTGCCGCTGATGCGCGGCGGGTTAAACGAGCCCTTGTTCAATACGGAAATGGATTCGCCGATTTCCGAAATGGGCGCGTCCACGGCACCCACGACTTGGTTAAGCCCGGCCATGATTTCGCGCCAGTCGCCCTTATATTTGCCCGCGTCGATTTGGAAGTGCAGGTTGCCCTTAACCGCAATGGCGTCGATCATCGCCTTAACCTCCGCGCTTACGTTTTTGAGGTTAGCGGCCACACCACGGTAAGCCTGCGAAAATTGGAGCATGTCGCCGGGCATATCATCTACTTTGATATCGAAATCACCGTCGTTGATTTGGTTAAATATCCTAAGTATGTCCATGAGGTTATCGATTTCCGAATCCAAAAGGCCGTTGATACTGTGTACAAGCGCCTTAAAATCGTTGTTGTACTTGCTTACGTCGGCGCGGTATTTTAATTTACCCAGTTTGTTGTATTCGTGGTCGATTTGGGTCAAATCCTGCACGATAGCGCGGATGACTTCCACCAGGTCGTATACGTCGCCCGTCAGCATCCCGATTTCGTCCCGTTTAAGGTGCGAACGGTCGATGTTGATGTTCATTTTCCCGTTCTTTACGTCGTTGACCAAGCGCATCAGATTTTCGATGGGTTTTATTTTTTGCAATATAATAAAGAAGCCGACCATTACCACCACTACAGCGATAGTGGTCAGCGCAAATGACCGCAGATTAAACTCCGTAAGAAACATCATAACCGTGTTTCCGATCGCCAGCGCGAAAACCAATACAATAAAGAGGCGGATCGTCGTTGAAATTTTCATGGATATATCTCCCCGTTCCTTTTTAACGGAGTATACACCCTTGTCTACCGCTAAACAACAGTAAAAACCGCCGTTTCGTTACAACGGCGATTTCTGTTTATGCGCGATTTATGCCTTTATCTGCTCGCGTGCTGTGTTTCCCGTGCGGGAGGTGCGGGCTGTCTCCGATTCTGCCACCATTCCACCAGGCGGAAGCGTACGTGTACAGCCGCGGGATCGTTTTGCCCCTCCTGGTGCGTTAACAGGGCGAAGCCCGCCGCGGGTACCGTTTCTTCCAAGAGATTGCGCGTATGCTCCGTACTTGTCATCTCCACATAGCACAAAGGCGGGAACATCAAGCACCACCAATTGCGCCCCGTGCCTTCGCCCAGCGTAATCAACAGCGTTTCATATTGGCCCGGGGGAAAGACGATATCGCCGTACGCCGCCGTCGGGAAGAACCTGTGCGTGATTTCCGCCGTTACATCGTAATCGAAGCCCGCTTCCGCAAGCGTTGCCTTACCGATCGCGGCCAAATCGTCCAACCGCTCCGAAATATGATCGCGCGTAATCCCGATGCTTGCGCTGCTTGTGACGGCTGCTTCCAAATCCGCCAGTACAGCGACGCGTACCGCTTCCTTTAACAATTGATCCCCGTCGCCGTTTGAATGGGCCAATACGTGAAAGCGCAGCACGTTATCCGCGATCCCGCGCTGTACGGTATCCGAGTATACATAAGAGGAAGCCGCAACCGTGACCGCAAAACCCAAACCGATCGCGAGGCATACCGCGAGGATCTTCAATTCCTTTATAAAACGTCTGTTCATGTAAATAACCACCCTTCGTTTTGGTTTGTACATTCTTGCCACGGAAGGGGGGTTATATACTATAATGGTAAAAATGATTGGGGTGAACGCCATGGGGAAGATGAAACGAATGGAAACGATTTAGCCGAAGGGGATTTTACCAACAACGGCACATCCGAAAACGTTACCACCCCCTGCCCGGAGTTGTTGAACGTGACAAACATCTCCATCGTACCCAACGGCGACATGATGGTATGCGGCTATGCAATCGGTAATATCTATGAATAAAACGCCCGCGATATCATCGCCCGCTACGACCCCTACGGGTATCCGGCTTGCGTGAATCGGTGTTAGTTAATTGAATGTACAATAAAAATCGGGGCTGTCTCATTTTATTGAGGCAGCTCAACTTTTACAAAGATTTTGACATAATTTTGCATCTAAGCCGCAGTAAAAACGCCCGTTTTAACGGTAACCCTAACGCTCTCACCCGACTAACGCTTCCCATTCCGCATACAATGCCGACAATTTCGCGTCGATAACCGCGTATTCCTCGTAGTCCGACCGTTCCGGTTGGTTTGCGCCCGGCTCGAAGCGTTTTTCAAATTCTGTTTTATAAACCTCCAACGATAATATTTCCATTTCCAAGGCTTCCAAGGTTTTTGTTTTATCCACCGGATTATTGCTTGCACGCTTGGTTGGTGTTTTTTGTGCTTTCGTTTTTTCGTGCGTGGTTTTTGAAGGCATCTCCCTTGATTTTTGATAATCGTCCCAATTACCGATAAAAATCGTTAACCGTTTGTTTTCTATAATAAATAACTTATTGACGCAGGTATTTAAAAACGAACGGTCATGGGATACGGCGATAACGCTCCCCGCAAATCGGGCAAGTGCCGTTTCGACGGCTTCCCGCGCGGGTAGGTCCAAATGGTTGGTCGGTTCGTCCAATATCAGACATTGCGGTTTATCAAGCATCGCAAGGCCCAGCTTCAACCTAACCCGTTCCCCTCCCGACAGGACGGAAATGGGCTTGCGGTATTCCTCCTCGTACAACCCCACAACGGCCAACGCATCCCGGGCGGCACGTTCGTTTATTTCATGGCGGGCATGGATTTCCTGTAACGGTGTGCGGTTTTCGTCTTCGAAGGAAGCGTTTTGGTCGATGAACACGTACTTCACCCATCGCCCCAGGCTGCATTGGCCGGTAAAATGATCGTCAAACCCCAAAAGCATCCGCAGCAGCGTCGTTTTACCGCAGCCGTTCGCGCCGATGATACCCACGCGGTCACCGCCGTTCACCAGGAAATCGACATTTTCGAACAGCACCCTACCCTCGAATTCCTTTGCCGCGTTTACCGCTTCCGCTATGCGCTTACTTTTTTGCATGTCGTAGTCCAAATTAAGGGACGCGCTTCTGCCGTAGTCCAAATGCCCCGCCGCTTTTTCGTTTGCAATGTTCTTTTTATCCTTTTCAAGGCGGGCCAGTTGCTTTTCATACATATGCAACGCGGTATGGCGGCGGTAATTGTAGGCCATCGTGATATGCTTCTTTTTGTTCTTTATTTCATAACGCAACCGGGCGGTTTCGTCCAAGGCGTATTTCCGGCGGATTTCCTTTTGCGCCATAAAGCTCGCGTAGCTACCCTTGTGTTCCAAAACGGTGCCGCCCGATAATTCGACGACGCGCGTGGACACACGGTTCAAAAAATAGCGGTCATGGGAAATAAATAACACGCCGCCTTCGAAGCGCATCAAAAAATCCTCCAGCCATTCCAACGCGTTGATATCAAGGTGATTGGTGGGTTCGTCCAAAAGCAGCAAATCCGGTTGCCTTAACAATATCCGTGCCAACGCGGCGCGCATCTTTTCCCCGCTGGATAAAAGGTTTAGGGGTGTGAGCAGGGTTTCTTCTTTTAACCCCAACCCCAGCAACGTATTCTTAAGCCGAACCTCCACCGTATAGCCGTCGATGGCTTCATAGTGCGCGGTCAGTCGGTCGTACGCTTTCATTAGCGCGCCCATTTCGTTGGCGGACGCTTCGGATATTTGTTTTTCCAACGTACGCAGCTTGCGCTCGGCATCCACGATTTCGCGCCATTCCATTGCCGTCGATTCGCCCGTCAGTTGGGACAAATCCTGGGTCAGCACACCGGGTATGACCCCCCGCGCAAAGGACGCCGTTCCGCTGTCCGCTTGCTCCAAGCCTTGGGCGATACGCAAAAGCGTGGTTTTGCCGGCACCGTTGGGGCCCACCAGCGCAACCCGTTCGCCTTTTTCTATGGCAAACGAAACACCCTTTAATACCTCCAGGTTGTTATATGCCTTTTTTATGTCCGTAAAATTAACGAGTCCCATGGGAGCCTCCGGTACCAAATAAAAAAGCCCTGTTGTAAGGGATGGATGACGTTGATTAAGCCGCTTCCCGAGCATACGGTTTTACCATAAAGGTACAGCAGGTATTCACACGGGGCAAGATAAAAAATGGATATAAATAAAAAAACATTCGCAAACATGTGATTGTATCAACCACAACATGCAAATGCCTTTTTTATTATATCCGTTATTTCAATCAATTTACCTGCCAATCAATCTTAACTTCCAGCGCCGCAGCTTGCTGTCCTTCATTGCTTTTCTTATACCCATGTTTTCCTTCCTTCCGTCAATATTTAACCCGATAATACAGCTTTAAAAACCCACGCACCGATATAACGAAGAATAACGCTACCAAAAGCGTGAAGAACACCGTATCGTTAATGTTACCCGCGACGGCGGTGCCTACCGACAAGCCGTATATGATGACATTCATGCCGTCGGAACCGGATTTTTGCAAAATGAACAGCTTTCGTTCATCGGTTTCGGATATGAATAGCTTTTTCATCTTGTCGGGGTTCTTTAACGCGGCAAGGTTCCTTTGCATGAAAAACATCACGATAAGGAAAAACATGAGCGTAAAACCCACTTGGAACCCGTCGATGAAGCTGTCGATATTATCCGTCCTTACGGGTGATTCTATCAAACGGCTTGTCAAAAATATTGCGGAAAGCGCGGTCACCGAAGCCAAGCCCAGCATGATTTGACGCCATTTCATCTTTTTCTTAAACTCGTCCATTCAAAACTCCTCCACATCCGAGAAATCAAAGATTTCCTCTATGTTCATGTTGAAATGCCTTGCGATCTTGTACGCCAATACCAGCGACGCTGTGTACTTCCCTACTTCGATGGATGTAATCGTTTGCCGTGTGACGCCTACGGCGAATGCCAATTCCTCCTGCGAGAGCTTGTTTTTTTTGCGCAGCTCGGGGATTTTTGTTTTCATAACGCTCCTTTCCGCAAAGTTTGCTTTGCATGTGAAGCATAGCGTGCTTTGCATTTATTGTCAAGTAAACTTTGCAAATATATTATAACCAATGCAAAAACGGCCTTACCGCGGATTGAATCGCGCATTAAAGCCGTTTATATAACCATCGATTTAATACTATGAATACGGTCGATACGTTCGGGCAACCTCTACCATTAATTCGGCCTTTGTAAAATCCGCGCCGGAGGGGTACTCGCAGCCCGTGGCGAGCATGTATCCGCCGCCCTTGCCGAAGATATCGATATGCCTTTTACTTTCGGCGACCCATTCCTCGTCCGTACCCGTAACGGCCAAGGTGGGGGTTACGCAGCCGATCAGCGTGATTTTGCCGCCGTATTTTTCCTTACATTCGGCAAAATCCTTGCAATCGTCGGGCACATGGAGGAACGAAATGGCGCAAGGGTTCATGGCTTCGATTTGCGCGTCGAAGTAAATCCGCTCGCCGCAGTTATGCACCATCACCAAACAGCCGCGCGCGTGGCAGATATCCGCAAGTTCCTTTACGAAGCCGCCCTCCATGTCCTTCCACATCTGCTTTGACATGATGGAACCCGAGGCGAAAAGGGTATCCAGCATAACCGCGTTTACGCCCGTATCGATCAGCGCATGGATGTATTCCTTTAGTGTTTCATTAATTTCGCGGGTGGCGGCCTTAACCGCATCGGGGTCGTCGTAGATGTCCATATACAGGTTTTCCTGCTTGCGCATCATGGACAGCACGCCCAACGGGCCGAAGACGAAAGCGACGACGGGAAATTCCCCGTTCGCTTTTTCCACCAGCCGCTTGCATACGCCGATGTGCATCATCATGCGCTTTGACGTTTTATAATCGGCCTTTTTTATTTTAGCGTAATCGGTGATTTCCTTTACCACCAAGTCGTCGTAATTGGGGCGGGCGGCATCGTTTTCGCTATAAATAATTTTTTGCCCCCACGCGTCACATTCGATGGAAAGGTCGATCAGGGTCACCGCCGCGTCCAGTTCAAATTGTTTGACGCTTTGGTAAAACGCTTCCGCGCAGATATCCGCGTTTGTTGACCATTCTTCGTAGCTTGCGCCCACCAATTTGCGCGTAACCCCGGCTAATATCGGGTACACGGGGGTTCGGTCCGTTTGCTTGTGTGCCAGCGCCGCCACGACGCGCTCCATCGCGGTTATCATACAACGTCCTCCGTGATGCTTACCGCGCCCGCTTCGGCTTCGATGGACATACCCCTCGCGTTAACTAACATGGACAGCCTCCCATATGAAATCGATTTCGCCAATGATTTAAAAAAGTATAGTATGCCTTACATCTTATATCAAGCGTCCTTACCAAATATTAATCACGATAATACTGCGTTTGCGCGTTCCATAGTTCATGGTATTTATTTTTGTAATATGTATTCCCTTTCGCCGCGACGATTACTGTTTGAATAAATAATTTCCCTCCCCATCAGGAACAACGATATATCATCCTCCGAATAATAACGGAACCGCAAGCCGTCGTTATACAAACGGCTCCCGTCGTCAAGTAATGTATGGGCGTTTTGTATGTCGTCCTCTCCCAACGGGTCGAAGGATAAATAAAGTAACCCGCCGGGCTTCAAAACCCGGTAAAGTTCCGCCAACGCGATTTTTGCGTCGGCAAACGGTAAATGGTCGATAACGGCATGAGCGGCGATTGCGCAAAAAGTATCATCGCCGTATTTAATATCCGTTATTCCGCATACTTTATATTCATCAAAGGTACATTCAAATTTCTTTAACATCCTTAACGTAAGGGCAACGGATTTTTCGGAAATATCGAACCCGCTGACTTCGTATCCCTTCTTTGCCATCATCACGCTGTACGCGCCGAAGCCGCAAGCCGCGTCGCAAACCTTCCGTACGCCATGCTTAGCGAATATTTCCATAAATTCGGGATTCCAAGTTGCATAACCTTTTACATATCCGATGTATTTATCCGTTTCGGGGTCGTTCCAAACGCCGTCCCAATAATTATCCATATTTACAACCTTTCAATCATCGCCCGGTTAAGCGGTTCGTAAATTCCCCGCGGCAGGGGAATTACCGCGCCACTGCGAAAATGATTTGCACTTCTTTATTCACGGTTCAGATTTTACGCACCGGCGTCACCCCGTCCATCTCACCCATTTGTATATCAAGAAGGAGGATGTCGGCTGCATCCTCCCCTTCACAGGCAAATAAATGTCTTCCGCGCTTTCGTATTCCGATAAACGCATGTCAATCCCCCGCGTCGAGGCCCACTTTTTTACCAGGGCTTGCAAGATTCCCGTTCGGCGCGTTCGTCGTCGCAGATGGTTATTTTTAACATGGGGTGGCTCGTTATGCTTTATTCACCGATCCGAATAATTCAAATTTTTCCTTCACCGTTTGTCTGATCGCTTCGTATCCCGGAGCCAGTAATTTGCGCGGGTCGAAGCCTTTGCCTTGGTGATCCTTGCCCTCTTCGATGTACTTGCGCGTAGCCGCCGCGAAGGAGAGCTGACATTCGGTATTGACATTTATCTTGGCCACGCCGAGGGAAATCGCTTTTTGTATCATTTCCGCGGGGATGCCCGTGCCGCCGTGCAATACCAGCGGTATGCCGCCGGAAACGTCACGGATTTTACCCAGCACGCCGAAGTCAAGGCCGATCCAGCCTTCGGGGTATACGCCATGGATGTTGCCGATGCCCGCCGCCAAAAAGTCCACACCCAATTCGGCGATTTGGCGACATTCTTCGGGGTCGGCTACGTCGCCCGCGCCCACGACGCCGTCCTCTTCGCCGCCGATCGCGCCCACTTCGGCTTCGATGGACATGCCTTTCGCGCGTGCGAGGTTTACGAATTCCTTCGTCTTCGCCAGGTTTTCGGCGAAGGGGTAATGGCTGCCGTCAAACATGATGCTGGTGAAGCCCGCTTCGATGCAGGCGTGGCATTGCGCGTCGGTACCGTGGTCGAGGTGCAGCGCGACGGGTACGGTGATACCGAGGGATTTATACATTTCCTTAGCCATCGCGGCAACCGTGGAAAAGCTGACCATATATTTGGCCGCGCCGCCCGTTACGCCAAGGATGACGGGGCTTGATTGCTCCTGCGCCATCGTAAGTACGGCCTTCGTCCATTCTAAATTGTTAATGTTTATTTGTGCCACGGCGTAGCCTTCCTCCGCGGCTTTTTGCAACATGGCTTTCGCGTTAACCAACATAGTATACCCTCCATCATAAAATCCCAATGGTAAACGGGAATTTTTTTATCAATAAATACGAATTCCAAGTTTATTTACCCGGATTCGTATAATCCCGACAGAATCCATTAAATTGTTTTATACAATCGCCTTCGTATCGCGGGCGATGACAAGCTCTTCGTTAGTGGGGATTACGAGCACGCGCACCTTCGCGTTCGGCTTTGAAATATCAAGCGCTGTCCCGCGCTTCGCGTTTAGTGCGGGGTCGATATCCACACCCAAAAAGCCCAAGTATTCGCACACCCTTTCACGCACATAGGTATCGTTTTCGCCCACGCCCGCGGTGAACACGATCGCGTCCAAGCCACCCATATTGGCGGCGTAACGCCCGATATAACCGACAACGTTGTATACGTAGATATCCAGCGCCGTTTGAGCGCGTTTGTTTCCTTCCTTCGCCGCCGCGCCGATGTCGCGGAAGTCACTCGACACACCGGAGAGCCCCAGCACGCCGGATTTTTTGTTGAGCAAATCGTTGATTTGTTGCGCGTTAAGCCCTTCCTTTTCCATCACGAACGATACCACAGCCGGGTCGATGTCGCCCGAACGCGTTCCCATCGTCAAGCCCTCCAGCGGGGTAAGTCCCATGGAGGTATCCACGGATTTGCCGCCGTCCACGGCGCAAACGGAAGCACCGTTGCCGAGGTGGCAAGTGATGACTTTCAACTCCCCGATGGGGCGGCCCAGCAATTCGGCGGCCTGTTGGGATACGTACATATGGCTGGTTCCGTGGAAGCCGTATCGGCGG
Source organism: Defluviitaleaceae bacterium (assembly GCA_009780585.1). Classification (GTDB taxonomy): domain Bacteria; phylum Bacillota; class Clostridia; order Lachnospirales; family WQUN01; genus WQRX01. Next base: position 207,437 of record WQZS01000001.1, read on the forward strand.
ATTTTATGCTTTTCGTACAGCGCGTAGTCGATGGCGTAGAGGTACGCTTTCTCCGGCATGGTTTGGTGGAAGGCCGTGTCGAAGACGGCTACCTGCGGTACGCCGGGCATTTCCTTTGCACAAGCTCGGATGCCTACAAGGTTGGGCGGGTTGTGCAAAGGGGCAAGCTCGCTTACGTCTTCGATGGCTTTTTCCACTTCCGGGGTGATAAGCGCGGACTTTGTGAAGGTTTCCCCGCCGTGCACCACGCGGTGGCCGATGGCTTCGATTTCGTCTTTATCCTTAATTACGCCGTGTTCCGCGTGCATGAGTGTGTCCATCACCCAGGAAATTGCCGCGCCGTGGCAAGGCATATCCAAATCAAAGGTCAGCTTTTCATGCCCGGGCCTTTCGTGTACGAGCCGCCCGTCGATGCCGATGCGCTCCGCTAAACCCTTCGCAAGCACCGATTCGTCCCGCATATCCAACAATTGATACTTAAGCGAAGACGACCCGCAGTTAATAACCAACACCTTCATATAAATCCCTCCCCAATATTTTATTCCGAATTTCTATTCTCCTTGCGCTTGTACGGCGGTGATCGCGACCACGCCTACGATGTCTTCCACGCTACACCCGCGCGACAAGTCGTTGAGCGGCTTGCCGATGCCTTGCGTAATCGGCCCGTAGGCTTGCGCTTTGGCGAGGCGTTCCACCAGTTTGTAACCGATGTTCGCCGCGTCCAGGTCGGGGAAGACGAGTACGTTCGCCTTGCCCGCCACGGGGTTGCCGGGGGCCTTCGCCGCGCCGATGGACGGCACGATGGCGGCATCGAGCTGGAATTCGCCGTCGGCTTTTAGATCGGGGCACATTTCCTTAAGCAAGCGTGTGGCTTCGACTACCTTGTCCACGTCGGGGTGCTTCGCGCTGCCCTTGGTGGAATGTGAAAGCATCGCCACAATGGGTTCGCCGATCAGCTTGCGGTAGGAATCCGCGGCTGAACGGGCAATATCGGCCATTTGCGCACCCGACGGATTTTGCACCAGCCCGCAATCGGAGAATACAAAAACGCCCCCGTTGCCGTATTCGCAGTCCGGCACCACCATCACAAAGAAAGTGGAAACCAGCGAAACGCCGGGGGCGGTCTTTAATATTTGCAAGCCGGGGAGCATGACCTCGCCCGTGGAATAATGTGCGCCGGCTACCATGCCGTCGGCGATGCCCTCTTTAACCAGCATAACGCTGAGGTAGAGGGGTTTCGTTTTTAATAACTCGGCGGCTTCTTCAACGGTCATGCCTTTGGCCTTGCGTAATTCGGCTAGTTTTACAGCCAAGCCGTCCATACCCGCGTAGCTTGCCGGGTCAACGAAGTCGGCACCGCTTAAATCCAGCCCAAGACACGAACCCCCTTGGGATTCGTATTTTTCAGCTTCCTTTCTTATTGCGCTTTCATCCCCGATAAGTATGACCTTCGCAATGCCTTCCTTTATAATCCGTTCTGCTGCTTTTAACGTACGCGGCTCCATCGATTCCGGCAGTACAATCGTCTTCAAATCAGCCTTAGCCTGTTCCTTAATCTTTTCAATAAACCCCAACGTATATCTCCCCTTCCGATATTATAATCACGCGTTTTATTCCGAACTCCGGATTCCGAACTACGTATCCCTAACTCATAATCCCTTCCCGCGCCAATTCCTTAAGCGTTACCGCGCGGTCCTTGATCGCCGACGGGATGCCCTTGGCCACGACCACATCACCCACCCAGCGCAGCGCCTCGGCGAAATTACCCAAACGGCGAGCCAATTCCGCGATCAAATATTTCGCCGTGATTTCGTCCATTTCGCCCAAGGGGAAACTTTCCGACGTAAAGGCGTCCTTGAAGCGTATGTACGCTTCCCTCATCGCTTTTATTTCTTGGTCCTGCATATTTTCCATATCGCGGTAGACCCACGCTTTTTTGAGGTAGGTGAACGCGAATTGGCTGTCCTTCGCGTAGATGGCTTGGCAGCACGCCAACGCTTGGTCGTAACGATTAACCACGTCCTCTACGGAAATGGGGACATGGTATTCCTGCGGCCGGTATAGGGGCGTGATGAATTTTTTGATCAAGTCCTGCTGTTTTTCCGCGATGCGTTCAAAATACGCGTGTATGGCCGCGTAACCGCAATGGTAGCAAAGGGTCACCCCGTAATGGTTGGGGTCAACCACGTAGTAACGCTTGCGGAAGTCGCTATCCATTTTCTCCACGCGCAGCTTCGTCGTACGCACGCCGAAATCGGTGAACTCCCTTTCGCATACGGGGCACATAACATTTTTCGGGTAGAGTAAGGATAGGATTTCCTCGGGGGTCGGGGGCGTCTTTTCCTTTTGCTGGCTCATAATTGGCTTCACTCCTTACAGTTTAAAATACAACGCGATTGTAACGTAATTGAAAAAATTATGCTACCCTCGTCAAATCCGTCATATCGTATATTTGATGATCAGCACCTCTACCCCCATCTCCGCGTCCAGCTTACCCGTTTTAACACGTACGTCGGTATCGGCGCAATCCTCGAGGGCTGCCAGCAACTTTTCCGTGGTGTAACGCCGCGCCTGCGCCAACGCCTCGTCCACCATAAAGGGACGCAGCCCGAACGCCTTAGCCATATCGGGCTTGGCGTATTTTTTCGCTTGCGCTTCCTTACATAGCAAAAGAATACGGAATTGCCTGATCAGCATCGCCAGTATCATTAACGGCTGTTCCTTCATGTGGAGCATGTTTGAATAGAGCGTCAACGCTTGGCCTGTATTGCCCTTACCCATCGCGGCGAGCAAATCGAAGACGCGGGTTTGCAAGGTAGGCGTACAAAGGGCGTTGATATCCTCGGGCGTGATGGACGGACGCGCTCCTGCGAAAGCAGCCAACTTATCGATTTCCGCCACGAGCGCGGTCATGCTGTGCGCGGCGGAACGCATGAGCTGTTCCGCCGCCGAGGGGGAAATGGATTTATTTTTATCGCGGCATTTTTTAACCACCCAGCGGGTAAGGTCGGGCGGGTTGAGGGGGGTACATTCAACGGCGCGCCCGAGCTCCGCTACCTTTTTATAGAGGCGCGTACGCTTGTCCACGTCGGACTCGACGAAGATGAGAACCGTTTCATCGGGGATTTGCGGGACGAAATCGGCCATCGCGTCGGTATCGGTCTTGCGTCCGGTGGAGAACAGCTTGGAATCACGGACGTACACGGCTCGTTTTTCCGCCAAAAACGGGAAGGCGTTCGCGGCCAGGATGATTTGCGCGGCGGGAATTGCCCCTTCAAAAACGTCCCTGTCGAAGTTTTCGCCCAGCGCGTCCGCGTAGTGCGATACGAGGTAACGCTCGTCGCCGTAAAGCAAATACGCCCGTTTTAATTGGCGGGAATCGATATCCTTTTGTACCGTTTTTACGTCCATGTAACATTTTCCTTTCATTTACGTTACGGGTATGATATATTTTACCAAATAGGGAGGCGTAAATGCTTAAACGCACCGTAATAAAGTTAAGCGGCGAAGCGATCGGATGCAATACAAGCCCTTCGGGGTACGACGATGACGTAATCGTTTCCATCCTACGACAAATACGGCAAGTGATGCAAGCGGGCACGGAAGTCGCGCTCGTCGTCGGGGGCGGCAACCTGTGGCGCGGGCGTTCGGCCAACCCGGAAATGGACAGGGTCAAGGCCGACCAAATCGGCATGATGGCCACGGTAATGAACGCGTTGTACCTGGCGGACATGTGCCGCAGGCAGGATATGAAGGCCCAGGTCGTGACGCCGATCCCCATCGGCAAGATGACGACGCTATATGAAAAGGAACGGGTCTTAGCCATGATGGCCGAACAAACCGTGGTGATCAACGCGGCGGGCGTGGGGCATCCCTTCTTTTCGACCGATACGGTGACGGCGCTGCGGGCGGCCGAGCTCGAGGCCGATTGCGTGCTGTACGCGAAAAACGTGGACGGGGTTTATTCATCCGACCCGGCAACGAATCCCAAAGCGGAAAAATATAAGCACCTCAGCTACAAAACCGCCATCAGACGGGGACTCAACGCGGCGGACATGGCAGCCTTGCACCTTTCCGCCGAGGCGGAAATCCCTTCCTACGTATTCAGCCTAAACCACCCCGACAGCATTACGCTGGCTTGCACCTACCCACACAGCCTTGATTTGGAAGGCACATACATATCTTTGGATGATAAGGAGGATTTTTATGCCGCAAGGAGGCAATAGACGCCCCGAAAACACCCGCAAGTCGGAAAACGTGCAGCGTTCCGACCTTACGAAACCCTACGAGGACCGCATGGCGAAAACCGTTTCGATACTCGAAGGCGAATATGAAACGATTCGGGTGGGCCGCGCTAATCCGCGCGTGCTGGATAAGCTGACCGTCAACTACTACGGCACACCCACACCCTTGGCGCAGGTAGGCAACATTACCGTGCCCGAAGCGCGGATGCTCCAAATCGCCCCATGGGAAGCGAATATGCTCAAGGAAGTCGAAAAAGCGATCCAGGCGTCGGATTTGGGGCTTAACCCCACCAACGACGGCAAGGTGATCCGCTTGGTATTCCCGGAGCTCACGGAGGAACGCAGGAAGCTCCTTTCAAAGGACGTAAAGAAAAAAGGCGAGGACGCGAAGGTCGCCATCCGTAATATCCGCCGCGACGCCGTCGATGCCTTCAAGAAAGCCGAAAAGAAATCGGAAATCACCGAGGACGACCTAAAGGGCCTCGAATTGGAAACCCAAAACCTGACGGATAAATATATCACCGAACTGGACAAGCGGATCGAAACCAAAACGAAGGAAATCATGACCGTTTGATGCGTACCACGGTTGATTCGCGCGCGCTCCCGCAGCATGTCGCGATTATAATGGACGGAAACGGACGTTGGGCTTCCAAACGATTACTGCCCCACAACGCGGGACATCGTGCGGGGGCCCAAAATTTACGTAAATTATCCGAGGAAATCGAAAGGCTGGGGATTAAATACCTAACGGTTTACGCCCTCAGTACCGAAAATTGGGCGCGGCCCGAAAAAGAAGTACAGGGCTTAATCAAACTCATGCATGAATATTTCCAACAATACATCGACGACAGTAAAAAAAACGATATGAAACTGACCTTTATCGGGGACGTAAGCCGCTTCGAACCGGACTTACGGCAAAAAATCGAAACCTTAAAAACATTGACAAAAGAAAAAAAAGGCTTGCATGTAACGCTGGCCATCAATTACGGCGCGCGTGACGAGTTGGCAAGGGCGGCGCGGAAGTTGGCGGAGGAAGGTACGTATATAGATGAGGAAACGCTGACGCGTACGCTCGACGGCTTCCCCACCCCCGACCCGGATTTACTGATACGTACCGGGGGGGAGATGCGGCTCAGCAACTTTATGCTTTGGCAATTGGCTTATGCGGAAATGTATTTTACGGATATATTGTGGCCGGATTTCGGTAAGAAGGATTTGAACGCGGCGTTGGAATGGTTCGGCGGCCGTGCCAGAAGATTTGGCGGAAGATAAACCCGCCGCGAAGCGTGGGAGGCCGAATGAGCAGCATACTAAAGCGCGTATTGACATCGGTTGTGGGATTGCCCTTAGTGATCGCGTTGGTTTATTTGGGCGGGCTTTTCCTACTCGTCGTGTGTGCGCTTTTGGCGTTGGTGGGCCTGCGCGAATTGTATTTAGCGTTCGGCAAGGTGGACAAGCCGATCCACGCGGTCGGGTATATAGCGACGGTTGTTTACTATACCGCGGTCTATTTTTTCGGGCCGGGTTATTGGCTGTTGATCAGCCTGACCCTTTTTATCATAGCCGTACAGACCTGCCTCGTCGTCTTCTTTAAGAACCTGCCGATAGAAGACGCGACGTCGGTGGTGTACGGCTTTTTGTATGTGCCGTTTTTATTGTCGTTCATCATTTTCGTGCGCGAGCATGAAGCGGTGGGCGCGTTTTATGTGTGGCTGATTTTTACAAGCTCCTTCGGCTGCGATACATTCGCGTATATAACGGGCATGACATTGGGTAAACGGAAACTGATCAACACACCCAGCCCTTCGAAGTCGCTGGAAGGTATTATCGGCGGCATCGTCGGGGCGACGTTTATCGGATTTTTATTCGGTTCGCTCTTCGTACGCTTTATAGGTTTGGAATTTGAAGGGAACCTCGTGTTAAACGCGACGATCATTTCCTTCTTTGGCGCGGGGTTTTCGATCATCGGCGATATGTCCGCTTCCGCGATCAAGAGGCGCACACAAATCAAGGATTTCGGCAACCTGTTCCCCGGGCACGGCGGATTTTTGGACAGGGCGGATTCGATCGTCGTGGTCGCGCCCATCGTGTATTTGGTTGTAAATTTGCTTATGGTTATGCCGGTATGAGGGCGTTCGGCGTTCGTAATTCCACACCGGGCGTAAAGGACATCGTCTTGCTCGGGGCGACGGGGTCGATCGGGACGCAAACGTTGGATGTGGTGCGCCGGTGCTTGCCGAACGCGAAGGTTCGGGCGTTGACGGGTTACGGGAATGTATCGAAATTAACGGAATTGGTTAATGAATTTAAGCCCGATATGGTGTGCGTGAAGGATGAAAAAACAGCAGATGATTTAAAGAAATCACTTGTACCGGATTTCGGTACAAGTTTACGGATCGTTACGGGTGACGAAGGCTTGATCGCTTGCGCTGCGGAAGAACATTCCGCCGTCGTGGTTAACGCCTTGGTAGGCCGCGCGGGGCTTGCGCCGACGCTTGCCGCCATACGCGCGGGCAAGCATGTCGCGCTGGCCAATAAGGAAAGCCTGGTAACGGCGGGTGCCTTGATTATGGGTGAGGCACGGGAAAAAGGCGTCCGTATCATGCCGATAGACAGCGAACACTCCGCGATTTGGCAATGTTTGCAAGGCAACGAAGGAAACGAAATCGAAAAAATTATTTTAACCGCGTCGGGCGGACCGTTCCGTACGTGGCCTTCCGCCAAGATTAACAAAGCAACCGCCGAAGACGCGTTAAAGCATCCCAATTGGCACATGGGCCCCAAGATAACGATAGACAGCGCGACCCTGATGAATAAAGGGCTCGAATACATCGAAGCCTTGCATTTATTTAACGTAAAGCCCGAACAAATCGAAATCGTGATACACCCGCAAAGCATCATCCATTCGATGGTGCAATTTACCGACGGCTCGGTTATGGCACAAATGGGCCTGCCCGATATGCGGCTGCCGATTTTGTACGCGCTAACCGCCCCACATCGGGTAAAGACCGACTTTCCGCGGTTGGATTTACTGAAACATAAAACGCTGACGTTCCGGAAGCCGAACGAAAAAAAATTCCCTTGCCTTGCCATCGCGAAGGAAGCCGCCGCCATCGGCGGTACCGCCCCCGCCGTGATGAACGCCGTCAACGAATGGGCGGTGGGGCGATTTTTATCGGGAAGGATTAGATTTACCGATATTGCGGCGATAATAAGCCGTGCCCTAAAGGAATATACTGTTAAACCGTTGAAATGCGCCGAAGACGTATGGGAAGCGGAAAAATGGGCAGGGGAACTGGTGGAAGCATGTCAACTTTAATACCGATCCTTATATTCTTACTTATCCTGGGTGTGGTCGTTTTCGTCCACGAGGTGGGGCATTTCCTAGGGGCCAAGCGCGCGGGTGTCTTCGTGGAGGAATTCGCCATCGGCGTGGGGCCGAAGCTTTTTTGGTTTAACGGGAAAAAGAAGGAAGCCGACGGCTCGGCTACGGTTTATTCCATCCGTATGATCCCCGCGGGAGGGTTTTGCAAGCTGCGCGGGCAGGACGAGGACTCGGCGGTCACCGACGACCGCGCGTTTAACAATAAATCCGTCCCCGCGCGTATGCTCGTCATGGCGGGCGGGTCGATTATGAACTTTTTGCTGGCGTTTATCCTGTTCCTGATATTGACGTTGCTCACGGGCTATCAAATCGTTGAAATCCGCGGCTTACCGGAAGTCAGTCCGGCCCGGCAAGCGGGCTTGCAAGTGGGTGACCGCGTAACCCATGTTAACGGCGCGCGCGTATTTTTGTGGGAGAACTTCCTGTTGCAAATGGAATTCTCCGGTGGCGCACCCGTGGATTTACGCGTCAACCGTAACGGTACAATCCATAGTTACAGCGTCACCCCGCAGGAAACCTCCCCCGGTGTTTACCGCCTCGGTTTTTGGCCGGATTTCCGTTACGGTTTGTTGGACGACCCCATCGAGGGCTTCCGCCGTGTGGGGCTGTGGGGTTCGACACGGACCGCCGCGGAAATGATCCTGTTTAACATTCGTCTGCCCTTTACCATGCTGGCGCGGTGGGTCACCAACCAGCACATGCCCGCCGGGGCCAATGTAATGGGCCCCATCGGCATGGCGGGTGAAGTGACGGTGATCTACCAACAGGTCATTCAGCGCGGTGTGGGCGATATGGTGCTGACTATGCTGTTCTTTGCGGGATTATTAAGCGCGGCATTGGGTTTGTTTAACTTGCTGCCCATTCCGGCGATGGACGGCGCGCGGCTCGTATTCCTCATCATCGAAGGCATACGCCGTAAACCCGTACCCCCCGAGCGCGAGGGCATGATCCACTTGGCGGGATTCGTATTAATTATTTCGTTGGGGATTTTTTTGGCGTACCGTGATATTATAAGGCTGATACCCTCATAAGGGGGAAGCGTACATGAGCAAAAAAGCCGCGAACAAGCGGTCGAAATTTATCGCGCGGTTGGTGTTGGGTATATCCGCGCTTGTTTTGCTGGGCTTTTCCACGGTTTTCGCGATCATTTTCTTCTTTATGCGCGACATGCTGTACGACGAATTCTATACCGTCATGATGGTGCTGGCCGTCGTATTCGGCGTCGTTTTCTTCGCGGTTACGTTCTTTATTTTCTATTTGATCAAGGTATTAAACACACAACAGACAGCGGATGAAAAATACCGCATCGATATGGCACGCGAGCAAGCCGCCAGCCGCGCGAAGAGCCTCTTTTTGTCGAATATGAGCCATGAAATCCGTACCCCCATGAACGCCATCATGAGTATGGCGCATTTCGCCAAGGCCGCGGACGAACCCGACAAAAAGGACGTCTATATTGAAAAAGTCGAAACCGCTTCCGGTCATTTGTTGGGCATCATCAACCAGGTATTGGATATGTCGCAAATCGAGGCGGATAAATTCTACCTGACCGCAAAGCCGTTCCATTTGAAGGAAATGTTGGACGGGATTATCGGCGCGGCGGGCGCGGCAATCGCGGCGAAGGAAATTTGGCTGTCCGTGAACATCGACAAGGACATTCCCGTCAAGGTCGTGGCCGACGAACGCCGTTTGTCGCAGGTCGTGACCAACCTCCTTTCCAACGCCATCAAATTCACCCCGTACGGCGGCATCGTACGGCTTAACGTCCGTATCGTGTCGGAGCGTAACCTGCGCTTCGAAATTTCCGACACGGGCATCGGCATACCCAAGGACGAACAGGAGCGCATGTTCGACGCCTTCGAGCAATCGGAGGAAGGCCGCAACATCGGCGGCACGGGCTTGGGCTTGGCGATATGCAAGAAAATCGTCACCATGATGGGCGGGGGTATATGGGTCGATTCGCAATCGGGCAAGGGCGCAACGTTTACGTTCATCATCCCCGTGGAAATACCCGAGGATTCCTCTGAGGAAAGCGGCGAAAACAAACATAACACCTACGGCACGGGTTGCTTTAAGGATTACACCTTCCTGTTGGCCGAGGACATTGAAATCAACCGCGAAATCATCATGACCATCCTGGATGATTCGGGCGCGGAGATCGTTTGCGCGGAAGACGGCGCGCAAGCCCTGCGTATATTCGAAGCCGAACCCGAACGCTTTGATTTGATATTCATGGATTTGCAAATGCCCGTAATGGACGGGCTCACCACCACCCGGCGCATCCGCGAAATCAACACGGAGGTCCCTATCATCGCCATGACGGCCAACGTCTTCCCGGAGGACATCGATACCTGCCTGGCCGCCGGCATGAACGACCATTTGGGCAAGCCCTTGCAATTGGACGAAGTCTTCGAAAAAATCGGCAAATGTTTACCGACTGATGGCGGAAATTCGACGAACGGCAGCGGGTACCTATCGAACGGCGACCCGCATTTACCTACCACCCCATGATTACCCGCACCCAAACCAAGGTTATACATATCGGCGGCATCCCCATCGGCGGGGGCCATCCCATCGCCGTGCAATCCATGACCAATACCGACACGCGAAACGTAAGCGCAACGGTCGCGCAAATCCATGCATTAGAAGCGGCGGGCTGCGAAATCGTCCGCGCAGCCGTACCCGACACCGAGGCGGCGCAAGCCCTCCGCGAAATCAAAAAGCAAATACATATACCCCTCGTGGCCGACATCCACTTTGATTATCGCCTTGCCGTCGAGGCGATTAGGAACGGCGCGGACAAGATACGCATCAACCCCGGCAACATCGGTTCGGACAACCGCGTGCGCCAAGTGGCGGAAACCGCGGGTGCGGCGGGAATCCCCATACGCGTAGGTGTCAACGACGGTTCGTTAGAAAAAGAACTGCTTAAAAAATACAACGGTGTCACCGCACAAGGCCTTGCGGAATCCGCCTTGCACAACGTTGCCCGCTTGGAAAAATACAATTTCACCGATATCGTCGTAAGCGTAAAGGCAAGCAACGTACCTATGTTGGTGGAAGCCTACGGCATCATCGCCGACAAACTCCCTTATCCCCTACATATCGGGCTGACGCACGCGGGTACGCCCCAAAAAGGTGCGCTCCGTTCCGCTGTCGGGATGGGCGCGCTGTTGGGTATGGGTATCGGCGACACCATGCGTATATCCCTTTCCGGCGATCCGGTCAACGAAATCACTACCGCACGCGAAATCCTGGCAGCGTTCGGTTTGCGCCCCTACGGCCCGCATGTCATCGCCTGCCCTACTTGCGGCCGCACGGGCATAAACGTAATCGAAATCGCGGAACGGATTGAAACCCGTATCACCCATATTAATAAACCCATTACCGTCGCCGTCATGGGCTGCGAAGTGAACGGCCCCGGGGAAGCACGCGAAGCGGATGTGGGTATCGCCGGGGGTAAGGGGCAGGGTCTTTTATTTATGAAAGGTGAAATTATCAAAAAACTCCCCGAAAGGGAGTTAGAAGACGCATTGGTAGCGATGTGCGAAGAACTATAACCCTACATCCCCCGCACGACCCCCCGCACTAACGCCGAAAACCGCGGCGCGGCGTTCTTCGCTTCGGTCAGTACCTCTTCTTCGGAAAGCGGTTGGTCAAGCACACCCGCGGCCATGTTCGTAACCAACCCGAAGCCCGCGACGCGCATACCGCACCGACGCGCCATGAGGGTTTCGTGTACGGCGCTCATGCCCACGAGGTCGCCGCCGAGGATGCGGATGGCGCGGATTTCCGCGGGGGTTTCGTACTGCGGGCCCGTCATGTAGAAGTAGACCCCCTCACGCAGGGGGATTTTTATTTGCGCGGCAATTTCGCGGGAAAGGCTTCTGTATTCCATGTCAAATGCTTGCCCCATGTCAAAGAAGCGATGCTCAAAACCCGTCAAATCGAAGGAATTGCCCGCGTAACCCGCCAGCAAGCCCGGATGGGTAAAGTTGATATAATCGGTCATTAATACCAAATCGCCGACCTTGTAATCCATGTTGACCCCGCCGCACGCACAGGTAAGGAGCAGCTTACTTACGCCGATAAGGTGCGCGACGCGTACGGGGAAGGCCGTTTCCTCGGGGGCGTAGCCTTCGTAGAGGTGCAGACGACCCTGCATGGCGAGTACGTTCTTGCCTTCGAATACGCCCGCAACAAAACATCCCGCATGGCCGGGCGCGGTGGACGCGCGCATGTGCGGGATATTTGAATAAGAGACGCGTATGGGATTGATTATTTCCTCCGCGAGGAAGCCCAGGCCCGAGCCCAGGATTAACAGCGTTTCGGGGGCAAATCCTTCCAACCGCTCGCGCAGGTAGGCGGCGGATTCTTGGTACTGTGCCAATTTATACATTTCCGTACCCCTTTTATGTATATAATGTATGGTATTTGCTCAGCTTCGCCACGGCTTCGTGCGCGATGATGGGTTCCCCGTGTTCTTCCAGGTAATGGTGACTGAGGTCGCCCGATATATGCTTTTGGCCGAATTCGTGCAGGGTAAGTTCCAGTTCGGGGGTGGTGCGTTCGTCGTCGGTCTCATTTTGGAACCATAGGAAGTAACGCCCGTTTAATTTATATAAACGGCTCGGTCCTTCAAAGCCGGGGTACAAACACGCCGCCGCCGCCGCCGCCATATCTATATCGGGAAAGGAAAATACGCTGTGGCTTTCCGTTTCGTCCGCGGCTTCCGGCAGTTCGATAAGCCCCGCCCGTTTAAAACGCCCGTGACTGTGCGCGGCAGGCATCAAATCAAAGGCATCGTCCTCCCTATCGGGTTCGGCCAGCTTGGTTACCGTCACCACGACCTTACCGTCCGAATCCCACTTGGCCTCCATCATCATTTGGGTGGAGCGGAAGTCACATTCATCCTGTAAAAGCTGCATAATCTCCCGAAAAAGGTGCTGCGTCTTTTCCGAGCCGTAATGCAACTCATTGATATTGATATCCCGCGCCGCCAAGTCATCGTTCATCAGGATGAAACGAATCTGCGTATCGCTCACACGCTCAATCCGCACGCGAAAGCCCCCCGATTCATAGTAATAATGCAGTATAGTAAATGGCTGACGCTCTGTAAAGAGCCGAACGCTGGTGTTTTATGTCTTTTTATCGGTACCGCGCGGAGGTGGTTGGGTGTTTACGTCCGATGTATTGAAAAACAAAATCGATCGCTTGGCGGAAAAATATCCCTTCGTACGCGCCGAAATCATCGGCACCTCACGCCTGGGTAAGCCGCTGCACGCCCTGCGCGTCGGGCACGGGCTGAAAGCAATCGGCATAAACGCCGCCCACCACGCCAACGAATGGATAACCGCTGCTCTCCTTACACACTTTGCGGAAGAATATTGCGCATATTGCCAAGTCCACCCCGAAATGGATTTGCTCAAACGCTTTACCCTCCACGCCTTACCTATGATTAACCCCGACGGCGCGGATTGGGTGATAAACGGCACGAAGCCCGGCGAATGGAAGGCCAACGCCTACGGGGTGGATTTGAATTCCAACTACCCCGCTTCATGGGAAGTTGCGCGTAAAAATAAATTCGCCCAAGGCTTTACCGCGCCCGGGCCAAAAGGCTACGTGGGTGCTTACCCCCTGTGCGAACCCGAAAGCCGCGCGCTGGCAGCATACACGATACTGCACGATTTCGCGCTGACGGTTTCGCTGCATACCCAGGGGGAGGAAATCTATTGGCGATACCGTGACTTTCATCCAACAGGCGCGGAAAAAATAGCCGCCGACATGCAACGTGTCAGCGGCTATCTATGCGTGGATGTCCCCGACGAAGCCTCCCACGCGGGGTATCGGGATTGGTTTATCGAAAAGTTTAACCGCCCGGGGTTTACGGTTGAATGCGGCCTGGGGGAGAACCCGCTGCCGTTTGAGGACTTTTCCGCAATTTGCGAAAAGGTTATGCCCCTGTTGTGGGTGGTGTTTAAAAATTAGGAAAACAATTCGGAATGTGAACCGGTGCGCGTAGCGGTAAGAATGAGATTGCCTTTGTCGATGGCGTATATTAACAACCAATCAGGAGAGATATGACATTCACGGTGTCCTCGATAATCGCCTTTGAGGGCATGGTCGTTGTATTTCGGGGCGAGGGGTTTTCCTTCCAACAATGTTAAGATTACTTCGTTTAACAAAGATATATCCAACTTTTGCTTGATTGCGCGTTTTATATCTTTCCGATATTTTGCTGTAGTTCTAAATCTCATCATTTCCGTCCTCATTTTTTAAATCCGTATAAAATTCGTCAAGTGATGAATATGACTTTGCTTTAATTTTCCCCGCTATAATACCCTTCGCTTCCTGTATAGCCGCTTCGGTTTCGGCGTTATACCGCGGTTGGCGCACTTCAAACGGTAACCCCCGTACCATTAACGATTGACGCAAAAACATATTAACCGCGTCGGAAATCGTAATGCCGAAATTTGAAAATAATTCCTCCGCACCCGATTTCGTTTCGGGGTCAATGCGGATGTGTAAGTTTGCCGTCTTTGTCATGGTAATCACTCCTCCTTGCATACAGTATATCCAAACGCCCGCACATTAGCAACACATTTTCATTTCATCATCTTAACCCGCGCGTTCCTGTCGGCGATTTGCTTCATTAATTTTTCACACAGCGCGGGGATGTTAGCGGGGTCGTTGCCGTCCATGCCTTGCATATCCATGATGCTCCGTTGGATTTGTTCTTCGTAGAGTGCCAAAGCGGGGTTGGACATCGGGTCCGAATACCGCAGCGCTTCCGACACTTGCTTCAAGGGAGCCGAATGGGCGGGGTGTTCCCGCGCGAGGGATTCCACATCCGCTTGCAACATGCGAAGCACGGATACTTTTTGCTTAATTTCCGCGTCCTTTTGCTCGATGATTTCCTTCCCGCCGTGCATGAGGAGCAAAAATACCGTAAAGAAAGCAAACACCGCAACATGCGCGGCAATAAACAACCCCACGGGGAACGCGCCGCCCAAAGCGATATTTTCACGCAGGATAAACACGACGGATAGGGTAAGCTGCGTAACCAGATACCGCCAAATCGTTGCCGGAAACGCCACGAACCACGGGAAGCTCTTCCTGCTTGAAAGCATATAAACGCTCCCCGCGCAGAACATACCGATAGCGGTTAAGGTAAACACGTACCCGATCAGCAGCGTTACCGTCAAGGGTACGAAGAAAAATACGGATGTTGCCGTTACCGCCATCAGCATGGCGATGATTAATATGAACGAACGGTTATTTCGCGTATCCATAACTAAGCCTCCTGTTTTTGCCCACATTCAAGGCAGAACTTACCGCCGGGGGGCAGCTCGGTATTACAGCCCGTACATTTCCTTACGAAGGACGCGCCGCACTCCACACAAAACTTACCCTTGGGTGTTTTGGCGTTGCACGCGGGGCAAAGGGTTTCATACGCGCCTATTGCGGGGGCTTGCGCCGCACCTGTTGCCGCGTTCATGCTGTTGTTTACCATGTCGCCCACGTTCCTGCCCAGCGCGCCCCCTACCCCTGCCATCATGCCCAAGCCGATGCCCATGTTGCTCATTTGCCCGACGCCTTCGTTGCCCGCCACGCGCTCGGCTACGTCGAAGCCGCGCTCGTCCTGATAGGTGTAGCCTTCCAAGGCGCGTTTTTGCGCCAAGCCCTGCGCCTCGATAATCATGCGCTGGGCTTGGGTTTCCTGGTCGATCAGCCCGGTTTGTTGGCGCAGCTTCGCTTCCGCCAAGTCGGCGTATTGGCGGAAGTGCAGCTCCTTAAACCGCTTATAATTGCCGTCTTCTTCGGGCTTTACGATTGTGGTAACGAAAAAACGCTCCATGGATATGCCGTAATCCATAAAATCCGGCGAAAACAATCCGTGCAGCGTTTCCGACAAGGTAAGCAAATGTTCGTCGATTTCAAATATATTAATCCTCTCCCGCTTTATGTAGGCGGAGAGGTGGTTCTTAATCCGCGTATTCAAGAACGCACGCATCTTCTGTACGAACCCTTGGTGGGTGATGTAATTTTCCGTCCCCACGATCTTAACCAGCAGCCTGCGCGAATCATCCACCCGCAGCGACATTTCGCCCGACGCGCCGATTTGTATGGGGAAGCCGTAGGTCGGCTCCACGTATTCCAGCTTGCTGTCCGTCCCCCACTTTATAGCCATTTGCTCGGTTTTGTTAATGAAATACACTTCGCAATGGAAGGGCGTGACGCCCCCCGTCGCCGCTTTAAAGAACTTACCCACCAACGGCAGGTTCTGTGTTTCCAGCGTATGCCGCCCCGGGCCGAAGAGGTCGAGGGCTCGGCCGTTCATAAAGAAGATAGCCTCCTGCGATTCATGTACGATGAGTTGGCTACCGGTGGTAAAGTCCTGCAAGGGGTGCTTCCATATAAATGTGTCGTTACCACCCTCGTACTCGATTACGCTTGCGAAGCCCTTTTCCTTAATGCGTTGGGCTAGGTTGTCGGAGTTGAGGCTGTCGGCAACGTTACCGAGGTTGATATTTTGGGAAAGTCGTTGGGCGGTTTGGCTATCGGCTAGCCCTGCCGTGGGGTCGGCGGCTACGCGGTTGAATAGGTTGGTGATGGGGTTGGGCATGGTATATTCCTCCTTTAATTAAGATGGCTTGATAATTGCATTGCTTTGTAGTACATTATCATTACAAATCATTAATGAGGAGTGGAATATATGGCCACCATTCAAGTACGTGTGGATGATCGGGTTAAATCATCCGTCGAAGAGCTTTTCGGCAAATTGGGCATGGACGTTTCCACCGCCGTACGCATGTTTTTTTCCGCCGCGCTTGAATACGACGGCATCCCCTTCGCGCTGCGCCGCACCCCTAATGCCCGCTTGCGCGCCGCCATCGAGGAAGCCGAGCAGATTGCGGCGGATATAAAAGCCGGAAGACGTAAACCTTATGCGACCGCGGAAGAAATGTTCGCCGCGATGGACGCCGAAGACGAAGCGGAGGGGTATGATGTATAAGGTTGACACATCCGTTAAGTTTAAACGGAATCGCCGTTTATTGTCTAAGCGCGGGTATGACATTTCTTTATTAGACCAAACTGTCAAATTATTAGCTTCCGGCGACCCCCTACCCCCTAAATACCGTGACCATGCTTTAAAGGGAAATTACAAAGATTACCGCGAATGTCATGTAGACGGTATGGGGGATTGGTTGCTCATTTATAAAAAGTTTAATGATACGCTCCTTTTAATATTGACTGAAACGGGTACTCATTCGGATTTGTTTGGGTAAAAATATCCTAACAATATCATTTCATTCTTCATCAAGAGATTCTTTGCACAAATCTAAAAATTCCATTAAAATTATTTGATTAACCGCTTCTTCTACCAAGTCGTGTTTTTGAAACAAATACATTTTTATAAAAGTAAACATTGTTAGGGAAACTATTAGTGTTAGTTCAATTCCAATTGCAAATAATTGGCTAGTGTTGGATGAATTGCTATTAAAAATGAATTTGTTATAAATCTTGTAATTATAATGGTAATTAATGCGGCCGCTAGCGATAATAATGACGGATAAAATATCATTCTCTTTAAATCATAATCAATTTTACAATTTTCTTCACAAACATCTAAAAAGGTAATAATTTTACTTTTTTCATTCCATTTTTCTCTTTTACTGATTAATCGGAATGTATCTTTTACATGCCCCTTTTCATAAAACAGGGAGTTATAAGTATCCTTTTTTACTTTGTAAGAATTTGAATAACCCTTGAATAAATCATAAAAATCATTTTTAAAACATTCATTCTCATGATCAATTTTTAATAAATTAAAAAATTCTTTTCTTTGCCTTCTTAATTTTTTGTTTGTATTCATTTGATTTCTCTCCTTTTTATTTTTGTTTGATTCAAAGACAACCTTACAATTTTAATTACCGGGGGTCAAACAGTTGCCAATTACCGACATGCAAATTGCTAGCTAACCCACCAGTAGTTACTACCGTTCCGTCAGCCCGTAATCCAACGACGTAATCCAACCCTGTTGCAATAGCTACGATATCACGCCATCCATTGGTATTTACACTACTATTACGCGCACCTCCTGTCGTTACCACCGTCCCGTCAGCCCGTAAACCAACGATGTGGCTAGGCCCTGCTGTAATGGCTACAATATCGCGCCAACCATTGGTATTAAGCTGACCCTGTACATGTAAATTATTTCCCACCGCTATTACGGTACCGTCCAACCGTAAACCAACGGTGTAGGTAGACCCTGCTGTAATGGCTACAATACCACGCCAATCAGTGGTATTACGTTGATCATGAAAATTATTCCCCACCGTTATTACAGTCCCGTCCGACTTTAAACCAACGGTGTGAATAGACCCCGCTGTAATGGCTACGATATCGTGCCAATCATTGGTATTAAGTTGACCATGTAAATTATCTCCCACCGCAATTACGGTACCGTTCGACCGTAAACCAACGGTATGCCCGCTCCCCGCTGCAATGGCTACAATATCGCGCCAATCATTGGTATTAAGTTGACCATAAAAATTATCTCCCACCGATACTACGGTACCGTCCGACCGTAAACCAACGGTATGCCCGCTCCCCGCTGCAATGGCTACAATATCGCGCCAACCACTAATAATCACAAACTTTGCTAATAAGTCACCGGTAATTGGAGTCATTGTAACCGTACCATTCTCATGTAAACCCAAAATATATGGTCGATTAGTTCCACTTGTTTCGATAGCGGCTTTCATTGAATTCCTTATTTTAGCAAGTGCTCCTATGTGTACACGTTCCGCTGCCATGTTGTATAAATACGGACCTCCCATCACAATCAATGTGACCAAAACGGCACATGATGCCAAAATAATTATCAATTTATTTCGTTTTTTTATAGAAAGAATCTTCGCTTGTTTTTTGATTTCCCGCAAACGTTCGGATAATATGCGCATTTGTTTAGGCGCGTCTTTATAGTTCTTTAATTGGTTGAAAATATTTATTGCATCTAAATATTTTTCCATTTGCGCTAAATTTACCGCACGCTTATATTCTTCTTCCTGCGCTTGTTCTTTGATTTCCCGTAAACGATCGGATAATATGCGTATTTGTTCGGGTGCGTCTTTATAATTTTTTAATTGATCGAAAATAGTTATTGCATCTAAATATTTTTCTTTTTGTGCTAAATTAACCGCACGCTCATATTCTTCTTCCTGCCGTTCCCGGCATCGGGCAAGTTCTGTTTCTGCGTTTTCAAAGTCTTGCAAACCTTCCAAAATCCTAATTGCTTCGTCTAAGCTATCGGTGTATTCACATAATCTTGACGCTTCTTTTAATAACGCCCGCTTCCGTTTGGTTTCCGCACGTTCATTCACGAGTCGCTTGCTGTTTTCATCATAGCCAATGATTATCCGTTTGTACCCCGCGTCTGCGAAGCGCAAAGCGCGTTGGTATAGGTTTCTTTCTTCCAACCCTTCGCCGCAATCGTTTAATTGTTCCTCGTGTGTATATCCGTATTCTACCAGCAACAACCCCACATATGCCTTTGCGTTTTCCGGGTCGATGTTAAGGGCTTGGTCCAGCAATTGCTGCGCTTTGTCAAATTCCTTATCCTCGATGGATATAAACGCGCGCTTGATTAACGGTACCGCTCCGCTTACGTCTGCCGTTTGGACAACGGTTTGCGCTTGCGTTTTCGTCGCTCCCTCCGAGCCTGTTACTTTTTTCACACCCCGCACCAAGTCCTGTATAAACCCGATTTTACCCATATCCATCGCTTGGAAAGCGGTTAATTCGTCCGGCATTTCGTACGCGTCCATATCGCGGTAGCAGGGTATCAAAAGGCGCGAACGGTCGGTTTTCATCAGCGCCAAATAACGGCTCCATTCGTTCTTCACCCACACGGCGTTGAGGTATTCGGGCTTGGTGCCGATCACCAGCATCACCTTCGCCGTGTTGAGCGCGTTGAATATATAAGGCTCGTATTGTCTGCCTATTTTTTCCTCCAGGGTGATTTTGGCGAAGAAAACACGCAAGCCTTCTTTGGTGAGCTGATAATAGATATCCTGCGCCAGCGTACTGTCCTTGGTGCGGCTTCCGCCGTCGGTGGATTCTTTATAACAGATGAAAACGTCGTAGGGTTCCTCTTGGTTGGACACGGCGAGGATATCGCGCTGGATTTCGTGTATGCGCTTGGCGGCTTCTTCGTACAAGCCGTGGGTGTATGTATCGGGCGCGTTTTCCAACGCGGCGATGTAATCCGCGTCCGTTAGGATGGACGCGAACTGCGTGCGGTGGCAGGTGGGTACGCGCTCGTAGGTTTTGGGATCCTCCACGTATTCGATGCCGTAACGGCACAGCACCACGCACCAATGGGCTTCGGCGTTTACAGGGTCCTCGGTGAGGATGCTCTCGTAAGCGGCGAGGGCTTTGTCAAATTCGTGGTGACGGCGGAAGTGGTTGGCGCGGTTAAAGAGGTTGACGATGCGTTCGTCGTTCGCCTTGGGCAGCGTGGACGTTACCCCGCAGGAGTCGCATGTGCCGATTAACGCGTTAACATCGGCGGAGATATCGCCCCCGCACATCTTGCATTTGAATGTCATGGCTGCACCTCTGATTTTATTGGTAAAAAAATAACCGTTCGCCGTGACTGCGTCACGGCGAACGGTCTGTATTGTTAAACGGAAAACGCCTAGCTATGCTTGCTTGCTTGCTTGCTTGCTTGCTTGCTTGCTTGCTTGCTTGCTTGCTTGCTGCACGTTTTCACCCCCGTTTTGTCGTATTATGGTAACACATTACGGCGTGTTTTGCAAGGATTAAAGGGTGTTTCGGCAGGTGTTGCGGGGGTGGTTGGGTTAAATTAATTTTGTTAAAAATTCCACAGGTGTCATGATGAACGGTTCGGTTGGATAATGCTTGGCGTTCCCCGTGATTAGGATGGCTTGGCCTGCCAACGCTGTATCGTAAAAAAATCGGTCACTTTCGTCCGTGAAAGGTACGGCACTTTTCTTCGGAATAACGGCTTTACCATATTTTCTGATGTTGTTTATCAATTCGTCAATTTGATGTTGTGAAAAGCTAAGCCGTGGACGTGAAAGGACAGCGTTATATTCCCTTAAAATTTCTTCACAATAACAGGGGACGATTTTACCATCCGGTATCAAATGGATAACCTTGGCGGGGTTTCCATCATGCGACCATAACGCAGAAACAAGGATGTTAGTATCCAATACCGCGCAAATCATTATTTTGCCCCCTGTGTCTTCATTTCCAAACGGGCGGCTTTGATTTCCGCATTAATTTCGTCATCATTTAAAAAGCCCCGCTCAGCGGCATTAGCTCTCATATCGTCCAACAACTTATGGAACTTTACAGCTTCATTGTCCGCCATATGGATTTTGAAAGGTATCGCCCGTTCGGAAACCATTTGACGTACGAAAATATTAATGGCTGTTGATAATGTCATACCCATCGAATTAGCAACAAAGTCCGCATCCTTTTTTACGGAGCGGTCTATTTTTACATTCAAACTTGCCAAGGCACTCATCGAAGCACCTCCTTAAAAAGATACAATAACCGTAACAACAGTTTCGCCTATTGTCAATATATTAGGCGAATATTTTGTTTATTAATATAGAAAACCCTGCGCAAGAGCATTGAAATAAGCCCACGCGCAGGGTAGTCACTCAGCCGCTCGCACCAATAAAGCGGTCTTCGTGTTGTTTACGGTTCCTTTTCGTTTTAAAAGTACGTAAAGCAGTCGGGAGGGCCCGTTACATGCATACCCGTAACCCCAATGACGCGGCCGGCCGGTACAGAAGGGTCGTTTGTGTAAGCCTTGGCGAAGTTGAAAATCGGGAGCATAAGCATCAGGGACGATTGTACGCAGAAATCGGGATGACCGTTTGACGTCAGGGTCGTATGGATGCCGTCCGTCAATAAGATGACCTCGGCTTGGGCCCATTATAACGCAATAGAACGCAATGTCAACATAATTTGAATAAGAACTTATGTTTGTTTCTCGGTCGTTCCAACAAAACAAACTTATTACTATAGGATTAACCGATAAATATCACCGCCGCGGGGTATTGGGTCAGCAACGCGTCCGATGTTAGAAACCGCATATTCTCAACCATGGCTTGCGCAAGCAGTATGCGGTCGAACGGGTCTTTATGTATTTTTGGTAATTGGTTGATTGCCAATGCGTGGTTAGCGGTTATTGATAATTCGTTGTATCCGTTGTTAACAAGACCATAATATAGTTTATAAGGGTCTACGTTAAAGTCCGAACGGTCAAGCCCTCGCTTTATTACGACTTCCCATATGCTTGCCGTACTAAAATACAATACATTGGATTCATCAAGGATATATTCCTCCGCAACGGGGTTTAGTTTACCCAACGCGCTTAATAAAA
Organism: Defluviitaleaceae bacterium; assembly: GCA_009780585.1. Taxonomy (GTDB): domain Bacteria; phylum Bacillota; class Clostridia; order Lachnospirales; family WQUN01; genus WQRX01. The sequence goes on from WQZS01000001.1 coordinate 229,491, forward strand.
TAATGTTCGTATCCAGGAGGATTTTCATAGTAAAACGCCTTCAAACATTTCTGCGATTTCGTCCGCCCCCATATCGTTAAAATTATCAGGCACGTTTATGTCCGATAAGAATCCAACCCTGCTTCGTTTTGCAACGGGAACATAAGGGACGACCTTAGCCACCGGCTTGCCGGATTTTGCCACGATAAACGATTCGCCTTTCGCAACTTTGTTTAGCAGCGATGAAAGATGCGTTTTTGCGTCATGAACGTTAACTTGCAACATTGGCGACATCCTTTATATTAAAATAACCAACCGGACTTAGTTTACTTTGACAAGGATGTGTTGTCAAATAAACCAATGCGGTTGGATATAAAAATTAACCCCCTGCTGTGTGTTAGGTAATTTCGCAATAAATAAGCGGCGGTTTTTCCACGGGCGTGTCGGAAAACGTAAAACATTTCAAAAATTTTTCCCTCGCGGTGTCAGCTTTCGCTTCATCGGAGGTATATAGGGTCGCCAGCGGCTGTCCCTTTTCCACGCGGTCGGCGGTTTTCGCATGGAGGATTAACCCCGCCGTGTGGTCGATTATGTCGTCGGGTTTTTCGCGGCCCGCGCCCAGCATAAGGGCGGTGACACCTATGCCCTCGGTATCCATGGCTTGGATGTAACCGCTTTGGGGGGCGGTGACTACACATACGGTTTTTGCCTTGGGGAAGCGTTCGGGGTCATCGATGTACGCCCGGTCGCCGCCTTGCGCCGCTACGACTTCGGCGAATTTTTCCGGCGCTTTGCCGCTTGCGATGGCTTCTTCTGCCAGCTTTCGGCAATGTTCGATCGTACCTTTCTCCGCGAGGTAAAGCATATGCGCCGCCAATTCCACGCAAACGTGGCGCAAATCTTCGGGGCCTTCGCCCCTAAGCACGGCGATGGCTTCCTGTATTTCCAATATATTACCGATGGCAAAACCCAACGGGGCGGACATATCGGTGATGAGCGCGGCGGTTTTGCGCCCCGCGCCTTCGCCGATGGCGACCATTGCCTTGGCCAAGCCGCGGGCGTCGTCGAGGGTTTTCATGAACGACCCGCTGCCCGTTTTTACGTCCAACAGAATCCTGTTTGCGCCGGCGGCGATTTTCTTTGACATGATGCTGGCGGCAATCAGCGGGATGCTTTCGATGGTGGCGGTGGCGTCGCGCAGGGCGTAGATTTTTTTATCGGCGGGGGCAAGGCTCATGGATTGCCCCGAAAGGCAAATGCCCGTACGCCGCACGGTTGCGAAGAATTCCTCCATGGTTAACCCCGTGTTAAAGCCGGGGATGCCTTCGAGCTTATCCACCGTTCCGCCGGTATGGCCCAAGCTGCGGCCGCTCATTTTGGCTACGGTCACGCCCATCGCCGCCACCATGGGGGCGACCACCAACGTCGTCTTGTCCCCCACCCCGCCGGTGGAATGTTTATCGACCTTAATGCCGGGTAAGCCGCCCAAGTCCAGCGTATCGCCCGAGTTCGCCATCGCCAGGGTGAGCGCGGTCGTTTCCGCCGGGGTCATTCCCTTCAAGCATATTGCCATCAACAACGCGGTAATTTGATAATCGGGGACCGACCCGTCGGTTACGCCGCGGACAAAGAATTGAATCTCAGCTTCCGTCAACGCAAACCCGTCCTTCTTTTTATGAATGACATCATACATCCGCATGATTTCCACCCCAATCCTTTTATACCGAACTACGGATTATCCCAAATCCTTCGGCCCAAACCCGAACGGCAGAATTTCCGCCCATTTGTGCACGCGGTAATCGTCCGCGGATTTCGCGATGATGACTTCGAAATCCTCCCCCGCGAATTCGTTGAGCATTTGACGGCATACGCCGCAGGGGTAGCAATAGTCGCCCTCCGCACCCGACTTCGAACCCGCTACGGCGATGGCCTTTAGCTTGCGTTCCCCTTCCGACACAGCTTTTAATAATGCCGTGCGTTCGGCGCATACCGTGGCGGGAAAGGCCGCCGACTCCACGTTGCACCCGATGTATATCCGCCCGCTTTCACAAAGCAAAGCCGCCCCCACATGGAAGCCCGAGTACGGCGCGTAGGCGCGGTCCTTGGCTTCGGCGGCGAGGGCGGCAAGTTGTTTGTAATCCTTCATTATTTTATCAATCCGGCCTGCTTCGCCATTTCCTTGACGGCGGCTTTCGAAACCTTGCGGCCTTCGTATTCCATCAAATCCTCTGCCGCACCCGTGAAAATACACGCGGGTTCGTACTTCTTCAACACAATGCGGTCGCCGTCTACAAAGACCTCCAGCGGATCGCGGTCGTTAATGTGCAGTACGCGCCTTAATTCGCACGGCAGCACGATACGGCCTAATTCGTCAATCCGTCTTACGATGCCTGTCGCTCTCATAATCAAAATTCCTTCCTTTTTTTGTTATATCCTTACTATACCACAATTGTAAATTTTTGCAAGTATTGGAAGAAATTCAATAAATTTTGTCGAGCGGAAAGCGTTATTCCATAACTTACATTAGTATATGACGGATGCGGGCGATTATACTGTTTACGCAGCATATGAAGGGGGGGCATAAACATGGAGTATATACGTAAATACAGGAATATCATCGGCGCGTTTGCGATTACGGTGATAATCGCGGGTATTTTGGTTGCCGCGTTGGTCACGAACCGGGCAACGCCCGACTTCGTTGAATATACAACATTCCTGGAAGCCTTGGGGGAAGGGCGTATCGCTTCCGCACGGATAGGCGGGGACGCGACGTTTACGTTTTCGTTTACGGAAGGCGAAGGGTTTTTTACCACCAACAACCCGCGCCGCGAGGATTTTAAGGAAACGCTTTTGCTCGCGGGCGTAACCGTGGCGGAGACGGGTACAACGGAAACGGACTTTGTCATGCTCGGCTTTACTGTCGTATTGGCGGCGGGGATCATCTTCATCGTTCGGCGGCGGGGCGGTATGGCGACGGTTAAGAACGGCCTCAACCCCGTAGCGGTCAACACTTCCCCGGATGGGACAAGCACCCCTTGCGGCTTCGGCGACATCGCGGGTAACTTGGAAGCCAAGGAAAGCGTCGGCGATATTATCGATTATTTGCGCGAGCCCGAACGCTTCGCACGGTACGGGGCCCGTATGCCGAGGGGTATCCTCCTGTACGGCAAACCCGGGACGGGAAAGACCTTGATGGCACGCGCCATGGCGGGTGAAGCGGGTGTACCGTTCTACGCGGTCAGCGGGTCGGACTTCGTGCAAATGTATGTAGGCGTAGGCGCGGCGCGTGTGCGGGAGCTGTTTAAGAAAGCACGCGAACACGGCAAGGGCGTTATCTTCATAGATGAAATCGACGCGCTGGGTAAGAAACGCGGCGACGGTATCAACGGAAACGACGAACGCGAACAAACGCTTAACGCGCTGCTTACGGAAATGCAAGGCTTTGCGGAAAATAACGGCATCGTGGTCGTAGCCGCCACCAACCGTATCGATACGCTGGACGAAGCGTTATTGCGCCCCGGTCGTTTCGACCGCCGCGTGGAAGTGGACCTGCCCGACATCAATGCCCGCAAGCAAATCCTTTCGCTCCACGCCCGTAATAAACCCCTCGCCCCCGAAACCGATTTGACCAAACTCGCCCGCGATACGGTTTACTTCAGCGGGGCGATGTTGGAAGGCTTGCTTAACGACGCGGCCATCAACGCGGCAAGACGCGATAACGACGCGAACTGCGGAAATGATATTTGTAACGGTACAATTAACGATAATGACCTTTCCTCCGCGTATTACACCGCCGTTGCGGGCGCGGAAAAAAAAGACCGCTCCATGCTGCGTGACCATGACCGTGCGGTTACGGCATGGCACGAATCCGGCCACGCGCTGGCCGCCGCCCTAACCCACCCGGAAAACCGCGTGGCGAAGGTTACGATCATCCCCTCCGGCGGGGGCGCGGGCGGGTTTTGCGTGAGTATCCCGCCCGAGCGTATGTATTGCACCAAGGGGGAATTGGAAGCACAGCTCATGATTAATTTCGCCGGACGCTGCGCCGAGGAAATCAAGTTCGGCAAGGACTCCGTTACAACGGGCGCGTCCAACGATATCGAGAAGGCGACGGACCTTGCCTTGCAATACGTTACGCGCTACGGCTTCGGCGAAGGTATCCTCGACCGCTCGAAGCTGGACGACAAGGCATCCGTTACGAAGGAATGTAACGCGCTCGCAAGCAGGGTATATACGCAAACCCTTGACCTTTTGCATAAAAATAACGCCGCCCTCGAAGCCTTGGCGGCGCAATTGCTGGAAAAAGAAACCTTGGACGGCGATGAAGTAGCGGGTATTATCGGTCAAAACAAATCTTAAAAAACCTTATCCATTCATACGGCATCAAAAAATTTCCACATGCGCGTCCACGCGCGGCTTTTCCCCGGTTCCACGGGGAAGTCGCCGAAAATTTCCGGTGAAATCACGCGGCGGGTACCCCACGCGTAAAAATCCGTCACATCGAAGTCGCCCCATTCCTGCACGCGTAATCCCGCTTTGTTGTCACGCAGTTCCCAGCGCATGGGCGCGTACGCGGCGGGCTTATCGCATTTAATCATAAACGAACCTTGAACATCATCGGTGAAGGTTATGCTGTCCTCGTTCATGATTAGCCCGGGTGTTTCGATTTCGTTTTTATAATTTTTATTGATCGAAAGCGTTGCCTGCGGGTGCGCACCGTTGCCGTTAAGGGATAGGAAGTTGTGGTTATATTCCCGCAATTGCAAGGGTTTTTCGCCTTGGTTGGTAAGGGTCGTTGTGATGTGCAGCATGTCGCCGATGACGGCGATGTGCTTGTGCATGGCGTAGGCGATACCCTTTAGGGGGATGGCATCCAAATAAAAATCCGCGTAATCCCCGCCTGCTTGCATCGTGCAGGGGAAGGGCTGCGCGATTTTGTAATCCGTGAAGAAGAAATAAGGTTTGTCATTGACTTTTTCCAGCAAACCCACGCCGGGCTTGAGGAAAAAACGGTCGCTGCCGTCCCAGCCCATTGAGGCGTCGTCCGCTTTAAATTCGTTGCACAGCCCCTCGCCCCCCGTACTTGGCGGCCCGCCGGGGGAGGATTCTGTCGTGCAAAAGGTTTGCCCGCGCAGGGAAACCTGCGGGATAAAACCCGTCCAATCAAAGCGGGAACGGGCGTAACGTTTACCGGGTTCGGCGACCCATACCTGTAAATCGCCGCGGCCTATCCGAATACAATTTTCCATAAGACCTCTCCTATTCGATTTCGATCAGATAACTGGCGATATAGCCTTCCGGTCCGTCGGATACGCGTACGCGCAGCCAATATAAACCGGACACGTCCGCGTCGGGGACGAACGCGCCGAGGTATTCAAGCGTTGCGCCGCCCCATACCATTTGGGTCACCACGCCGCCGAAGCCGGGTACGTCACGCAACCGCGCGCCTTCCGAACCGTGGACGTTTAAGCGCAGGGTGATGGGGGCATCGGGCCACGAAGCGGGATTTACGTAACCCGGGGGGTATATGATATCGGGAAGCGGGGTTGGGGTCGGGAAGGGTGTGGGGTTTGTATCGGTGGAGGGGTCATAGCCGTTACCGTGGTTCGGAGGGGCTTCGTTGTGATTCGGGGGGGCTTCGCCGTGGTTCGTGTTATTCGCGTTGGTTTCGCCGTTAGGCTCCGATTGGTTGGTTGTATCCGTTCCGTTTCCGGTTGGCCGGTTGTTCGGTTCACGTCCGTTGTTCGGCGCGGATTCCCCCGGAATTCCCGCCAACGCGGGTACATAATATTCTTGGTGCAAACCGAAAGCCGTAAGCCATAACGTGGAGGCAACCCCCACCGTAACGACGATAACCCACGCCGCGCGCTTTACGCCGCCGCGGTACAGGATGCCCTTATATTTGGTATGGCTGAGGAGCAAGCGGTTTTTTTTTGCCTTGTCGGTCAAGCGCAAGTAAGCCCTGTGCAAGGTAGGGCTGTCCTTCGAATAGAAGCGAATGTAAATCAATTCCCGGGTTGTCTCCACGCACAGGTAATTGTACGCGCGAAAGATAATGTGGCGATAAAACAACACGAAAAAAGGCCCCAAAACGTATTGGAACAATTGCGCGAGCGTAAAAAGCGCGCCCCATAGTATTAACAATAATATAGCGGTGCGTACCGTAAAATGGACGTGAAGCCACTCGGAAAACCACGCGGCGTACAGTTCGGATGCCCAATCAAAGGCGTTATGGAGGTGTGCCATGTATATATCCCTCGCTTTGCAGGGTATGAAGGATTTTTTCACTTTTTTCCGGGGTCAAGCGGTAGCTTCCTATTATATAACGTAAATCTTCGTCATTCGGTCGCAGGATGGATACCTGCCGTTGGATGTCCGCCATGATGAAATCGGAAGGCGTATGCCCGATGATTTCGTTGTATTTGCCGCTTTTGCCCCGCCGAATAAACGCTTCGGGAAGGATGCCGCCGCTTTCCAAAACCTGCGCCATACGCGCTGTTATAGCTTGCCGAAAGGTTTCCGCTTGTGCAATCCGCGGTTCCCTCGCCAGCCAAAAGTCTATCTCACCGAATATCCGCTCACAGAACCGCTGCGTCGGCATTGACGCGAAGCGGACATGGAAATAATCGATTTCATCGCCCGCATTATTTATTATACCCGTTTTTTCCGTAAAATCTATTAAAAAATCCCCTTTTAATCGGGGGTTGTCGGTGAAGATGAGGTGTATGCCGTTCCTTTCAAGCGGTTCGCGCGCGTTTGTGCAAAAGCCCAATACGTGCCGAAGTTCGGTGGGCAAGCGCGGATATAATTCCGCCAGCAGGGCAAGCGCGAAGACATGCGTATCGGCGGGCCCTTTGGTGGTAGATGTGCGTATGTATGTTTTTTTGTTGCCGGCCGCGGATAGGGTTAGGTAACGGATGAGGGGGGTAAAGTCATATTCCGTAAAATCGTATAACCGATTTGTTAATACCCCATTATCGTTTGTGTTTGTTTTTACTTCATCATCATTCTTTTTTATTTTTATCCCATCTTCGTGCGCGTTTGTTTCTATCCCATCCGCTTGTTTATTAATCGGCAATTTTTCAAGCGCAGGCAACATTCCGCTTTGCGCGGCATCATAACCCGTTTCGAACTGTACCCCCGCAAAACCTGCCACCAAAACCGCGTTTACCATTTTTACCGGTACTATTAGATTGTGCTGGAAGAACGCCCGCGGTACATGCACCGCTTGCCCCAGGAGCATCCGCCCGTCGGGGTAGTGTACGGCTGTCAGGCATTTTCCTCCCTCCCCCGCGGAATACACGCAATACGGCAAAATATCGCATTTGACATTATTATCAAAAATCCCGGCCGAGCGCGCGACCGTGCCGTATCCCCGTTCCCTCCTTGTGTAATAATGCTGCTCAATCACCTTTAATATAGCCCAATTTGTATAAAAGCCACAGGAACGGTTCGTCCACCCGTACGGGCGCGAAGGACGCGACGCGCTCCCGTGCCGCGTCGCCGTTATCGCGCAACGGCTGCGCACCCAGCGCCGAAACCGCGAAGAAACCCAAATGCGCAAACCGCCGTTTTAACGCGTTACGGAAGTTGGGGTCCACGATTTCGAGGAATTCGTCCACTTCATCGTCGATTCGGGCGAAGGCTTCCAAATCGAAGGCCCCTTTATGCGTAAAGTTGGAAAAGAACAGGCTGTCCGGGCGCATGTATTCCCCCTCCGCGTACAAGGGACGTAGAAGGTCGGTTTTGGTCAGCACTACGGCGGTGGGTATTTTCGAAACGCCGCTCGCCTGTTTATAAATATAATCCTCCACAAGGCCGCTCAGTACCTCCGTCGGCTCGTCGGTTTGGTTCGGATCAAAGTCCATACCGTTCTGCATGGCGATCTTTTTCCCCACCGTACGGAACTGCATCGGGTCCACCAGGAAAAGCACCCCCGAGGAATTCCGTATATGCGACGCATAGATATCCATATAACCGTTGTCAACCATGCCTTCCCCCGCGGCGTCGAAGAACGCGATGTTTATTTCCGGCAAATTGCCGTCCGCGAAGGAAAACGTAAAGATAAACGGCTCCTGCTGCCGTTCCTTTTGCGTCGGGTCCAACAGGAAGCCGTTTTCAATTAGGGGGTCTTCGTAGGTCAGTTTGAATTTACGCCCCATTTCGTTGTTAATAGGCGTACAGAAAATCGGGAAATTACGCGGCGTCAGCGTTTTGAGGGTATGCACGAGGCTGGTGAGGTATACGCTTTTGCCTGCCTGCGACGCACCCACGAAGGATATGATCGTGCCGGGAGCGAAGCCCGCGCTCTGGGGCAGGTCGTTGTGGCAATAGGGGCAAAGCCGCTTGGTCGTGACATTGTTATGGTCGTCGGTTACGGACGAAAGGATGCCCCGATGGTACCCCTTGTTCACCTCGTTGAAATCGTCGGGGTCCAGCACCACGGGCAAATCGCCCGCATCACCCATATGGAAGCGCGCGCGGTACGCGTCCAAAGCGCCGTCCGAACAAGCGCGGTACCCTTCCGCGTCCACATGTTCGAGCGCGCGGAACAACACACGGTCATGGTCGAAATTCTTAAAGCAATACAGGCATACGATTTCGTGCGTTTCCTCCAGCTTCGCGCGTTTGACGGCTTCCATTTTCTTTTTGAACAGTCCCATAGCCAACCTCACATCTATTTTATCCGCAAATCATACAAACCGCGTTTCGATTCGTCCGCGACGAGGATTTCCAACCGTTCATGCTTGCGCGTCAGGATGTGCCTTACCAACGGCACGTTGCCAAGCGGTTCTTGGAAGGAGTATACCACATCGCCCGCCCCCGCACCGTAAGCGCATCGCTTTATATAGGAAAGCTCCCCTCCCGCCGTCGGGTAATCGGAGGTCAACGTTAATACATGCGTCGCGTATTCGCCGAAGCCCCGTTTACGCTTAACCGTTCCGCGGATCGTCGTACGGCCGGTTTGGCAGGTAATACTTTCTACCGCGCCTTCGTTAAGGTCTGTTGTTATATAAAACGTAAAAATCCCGGGTTCGTTGGGTATTATGTAACCGCCGCGGCGTTTGTATTCTTGCAAGGTCAGTAAACGCGCGTTTTGCGGGTCACGGCCAAGGTCGGCCGCCGGCCTCGCGGGAGGGTTGCCGGTTTCGTCTGCCTTTGTGCGGAAAACGTACACATGGTCCGCATCAATCGGCCATCGGAAGGTTAGGCGAACGCAATCGCTGTCATGCACGCAGCGCAAATCGGATACGTTTTCCCGCATTTTACCCCCCAATCATGCTTTTTTTATTTATATGTTATAATATTATTTCAAATTACATACGCAAAAGGATTGAACGCCCCATGCGCTTTGTCTTGGATGTCCATTGCCATACCGTCGCCAGCGGCCACGGCTATTCGACCGTCACCGAAAACGCCGCGCAAGCCGCAACGCTGGGTTTGACCCACATCGGCATCGCCGACCACGGCCCCGCCATGCCGGGTGCGCCGCACTTCTACTTCTTCGGGAACATGAAAATCGTGCCGGATACGATGCACGGCGTACGCGTGTTGAAAGGCGCGGAAGTGAATATTTGCAACCACGACGGCAAACTTGATTTATCCGAGGAAATCATGGAGCGGATGGATTTTATCATCGCCTCCCTGCACCGAGGTGTCTTGGCACCAACGAATAAGGCCGACCATACCCGCGCAATGGTAAACGCGATGGAAAACCCCCTCGTTGCTATCCTGGGCCACCCGGGGGATTCGTGGTTTGATATCGATTACGAAGCCGTGGTCGAAACCGCAGCCCGTACCCATACAATCATTGAAATCAATAACCAAACGCTAAACCCCGTTTCCCTGCGTTACAACGGGGAGGAACCGCAGCGCAGGCTGCTCGCGCTGTGTAAGGAATACGGCGTCCCCGTTTTGGCGTCCTCCGACGCGCATTATCATACGCTGGTGGGCGAATTAACCGAAGCGAAAAAGCTCATCATCGAATCGGGTATCCCCGCTTCGCAGGTTTTAAACACCGACCCCGCGTTGTTCTTCGCCGCCGTCGCAAGGAAAAGGGCGTGCGCACAATGACGGATTACATATCACAATTAAACCCCCGCCAACGGGAAGCCGTCCTTTACGGGGACGGCCCGCTTCTGATATTCGCGGGGGCGGGCTCGGGCAAAACGCGCGTGCTCACCTACCGCGTGGCGCGGCTCATACAGGAAGGCGTGGACCCCTATCACATCATCGCCATCACTTTTACGAATAAAGCCGCGAGGGAAATGCGCGAGCGGATATCCGCGATAACGCCCTTCGGCGACCAAGTGTGGGTGAGTACGTTCCATTCCGCTTGCACGCGCATCCTGCGGCGCGATATCACGGCGTTGGGATACAAATCGGGTTTTTCCATTTACGACGCGCAGGACAGCGAGCGTTTGCTTAAGCTGTGTATACGTGAAGAAAATTTGGACGACAAAAACTATCCCCCCGCGGGTATCGCAAACACAATCAGCGCACAAAAAAACCGCTTGATCGGGCCGGAGGAATTCGAAAGCGCCGCCGGGTCGGATTTCCGCTTGGGCAATATCGCAAACATCTACACCCGCTATCGGCAAAAACTTAAAGATAACAACGCCCTCGACTTCGACGATATCATCATGCTCACCGTCAAGCTCTTCACGGAAAATGAAGACATCCGCAACCGCTACCAACAACGCTTCCGCTACGTGCTGGTGGACGAATACCAGGACACCAACCACGCGCAATACATGCTGGTCAGCCTTTTGGCGGGGCATTTTAAGAACTTGTGCGTGGTAGGTGACGACGACCAAAGCATATATGGCTGGCGCGGCGCGGACATCGAGAACATCCTGCGCTTTACCGCCGACTACCCGAACGCGAAGACGATCACCCTCGATCAAAATTACCGCTCAACGCAAACGATTTTGGACGCGGCCAACCTCGTGATTTCCGGCAACCAACACCGCGCACCCAAATCCCTTTGGACGGACAATGACCAAGGCGTACCCATACGCGTGTACTACGCGCGGGACGAACGCGACGAAGGACTGTTCGTCACGCAAGCCATCAAATACGCCTGCGACCGCGGTGCCAAGTACAACGACTTCGCCGTACTCTACCGCGGCAACGCGCAATCCCGCGCCGTGGAGGAGCAACTCATCCTCGCGGGTATCCCGTACCGTTTGTTCGGCGGGGTGCGCTTCTACGAGCGGATGGAGGTTAAGGACATCCTCGCCTACCTAAAGGCCATCGACAACCCCGCGGACGATTTGGCTTGCCGACGTATAATCAACGTCCCCCGCCGCGGCATCGGCGATACAACCATCACGCGCATCGCTAATTTCGCCGCCGAACGCGGAATCTCCTTTACGGCTGCTCTCGCAGAGGATATCCCCGGCATCACGAAAAAGACCCGCGAAAAGCTCGCCGAATTTTCGGTGTTTTTAAGCGACTGGACAAAACTGGCCGAAACCGCGCCCCCCTTCGACTTGCTGCGGCAAATCCTCGCCGATACCCAATACCTCGAAAGCCTGAACGACGGTACACCCGAAGCGCAAACCCGCATCGACAACGTGCAGGAGCTGCTCACCAAGGCAAAAGAATTCGAAACACAGGCACAGGATACGTCGCTGACCAATTTCCTTAACGAAGTCGGGCTCGTCGCCGATATCGACAATTACCAAGAAGGTGCGCAAGCCGTGTCCCTCATGACGCTGCACAGCGCGAAGGGGCTGGAATTTAACCGCGTCTTTATCGTGGGCATGGAGGAATACACCTTCCCTTCCGCCCGCAGCGTGTTAAGCGAAACCCCGAAGGAAATCGAGGAGGAACGCCGCCTTTGCTACGTCGGCTTTACCCGTGCGCGGCAACGGCTGTACCTCTCCCACGCCACCATGCGGATGCGGAACGGGCAGCGGATGCTGTGTGCGCCCAGCCGCTTTTTGAAGGAAGTGCCGACGGAATATATGGAACCGGTCAACGCTCACGGGCGGCCGAAATCCGTTGTGCGGTCGCGGGCGAGGGATAATGTCCCTTCGTCCGTAATAAAAAAAGCAAGGACAGGTCCTGCTCCGTTTTTAAGAGACATGCATACGCCGATTATGCCCGCTTATAAAGCGAAACCGACACCGCTGATAGGAAAATCGATATTAGAACCCACATCCGTTGCCACGTCCGTTGCCGATGATTGCCCGTTCGCAATCGGGGATATGGTACGCGACCCGCGGTTCGGCAGGGGTGTTGTAATCGCCATTTCCGCTAATGGCGCGGATCATGAATTAACGATCGACTTCCCCAACATCGGGCGCAAGAAGCGGTTGGCGAAATTGTTTAAAATTATGAAGGTTGGAGCGGATTGATATTTTAGACAAGATAACGGAGCAAATCATACAAAGGCGTATGCACGGATTGTATCTATCGCGTAAATGTGACGATATCGTCGGGCTTGCAAGCGAACTCCTCGGATTGCATTGCTGGTTCCACCGTAACGTCGCGTTTTCCGCATTAATTCGCGGAGCGGGTTTGGCGGGCTGGAAGTACGCGCTCACCAAAACTTGGATTCACCACGCGCTACACGGCGTAGCCCCCGATGACCTGCCGGCGCTGCTCGCGCTCCATTCGGGCGAATGGCGCTGGGGGGAGCATTATAAGGAAATCGCCGATAAGGTAATAAACCTTTGGAGGACGGTATCTATTCCCGTGCCGAAATGCGCTTGTTATTTTCGGACCAATACGACAGGCAAACGATAGACCGGGCGCTGTCCCCATGGGGCGGCGTTTTTTGCGAGCTGGCGAGGCTTGGAAAAGTCGCTTTCCGGGATATGACCAGCCGTGATTTTGATTTGATCGATGCCGAACCGACGCAAACATTCGAAGACGTACTGCCCGAACTGTTAAGAAGGTTTATCGCGGCTTACGGCCCCGCAACCCTTGCCGACGCGGCATGGTTTTTCGGTTTGCCGAAAGAAAGAAAAAAAGTGCTTTTCGCCTTTAACATGGACGGATATCCGCGGTTTACGCATAATAAAAAGGATTACTACTATATCGAAACTACGGAAGAAATGGGCGAAATCCCCGAACTAACGTTACTATCCGGTTTCGACCCGTTTATCGTGTCCTATACGGACAGAAGCGCGGTTTTACCGCAGGAATACAAAAGCGCGGTTATCATGAAATCCGGCATATGTTTGCCGACAATCGCCGTTAACGGCCAAGTGGCAGGGTTATGGAACATAAAAAAGGGTGAACCAACCGTGGAATTCTTTACTTCACAACCCAAACAGATAAAAGACACCGCATTTGATTTAACCCATAATATTTGCCGGAAAACACGCGGGCATATATGATTGCGTTATTATCAACGGGTTGCAAAAATAAGCCGTTCGATAATCATATAACTTTATGTACCTTAAAACCCGCCGAAAGCGGATTTTATTAATTTCGTTTATATAAAGCGAAATCAATGAAGAACGGTCTTGCCCGAGCCGAAAATAGCGGACGCTCCAACTCTTTTCGGCGACAGGCAAGACCGATTCTGAATTATTTTGCTACAATTCCATTATTTTTTACAGGAATTATCCGTTGGTCGTCACCCCATAAACAGCCACCGCTTAAACAGCCTGCCCGTCATATCGCCCAAGCTCGCCTTTGCGATTTCCTCGGCGATAATCAGCTCGCTGCGGCCTACTTCCTCGCCTTCGTGCGTGTAGATGACCACACCCGCGCGTTGGCCTTCCATGACCGGTGCATCTAATGCTTCTTCTATCCGAATATCGCTATCCACCACAATGTGCTTACCCTTGGGCGCGAGTACGTTGGTTTGCTCCTTTATCACCACGGGCGCGGATTCGACCTTACCTTTAAATATTTGAATCTCGCCCATGGCTGTGCCGGATTCCTCCTTGGCGATGAGCGCGTAATTAGCGTAGCCGTAATCCAAGAGCTTGACCGCACCGTCGAAGCGTGCGGTCGGGTCGGGCGCGGCCAGCACAACTGCGATGAGTTGCATCCCTTCCTTTTCAGCCGTGGCAGAAATGCAGTACATCGCTTGGGATGTTGAACCCGTTTTAAGACCCGTGATGCCGGAATAACGGCGCAATAAACGGTTGGTGTTGGTCAAACCGAATTCTTCTTCGCCGCGTGCGGTTTTGTGCGTGATGGAATCCAGCCGTGTAGTGGCGTAGGTAATGACTTCGGGGTATTTGAGCATGATTTCGCGTGACATAAGCGCGATATCGTACGCCGTGGTTAGGTGACCTTCCGCGTCCAAACCGCAGGAGTTGACGAACGCCGTATTCTTCATACCCAGCTCCCGCGCTTTTTTATTCATTTGCGTGACGAAGGCTTCTTCGCTGCCGGATATAAATTCCGCCATCGCCACGGCGGCATCATTTGCCGACGCGATAACGACGGCCTTGGTCAAATCACGTACGGTTTGCCTTTCCTCCGCTTCGAGGTAGATTTGCGAACCTCCCATGGAAGACGCGTGCGCACTCACCGTTACAATGTCATCCCATTTGATGCGTTCCTGGTCGAGGGCTTCATAAATAAGCAGCATCGTCATAATTTTGGTGACGCTGGCGGGAGCAAGTTTGTCGTGGGCGTTATGCTCGTGCAGTACGCGCCCCGTTTCCGCCTCCATCAGGATGCTTGCCTTCGCTTCGATGCCGATGGCCCCCACGGGAATGGCCGTATAGATGAGCATCCACAACGCCGCGGCACATGTAAATAATAACCGATATAAAATCCGTTCCATAAAAAAAGTCCTCCCTTTGCTTGGTTGCTTTTAGGGTGGACTATTTTTTACATATTATTCATTTATCGAAGGGTTATTTCCTTTCGGTCGGTTTCTTCCTTTGTAAAAATATCGGTATCTCGAACGGTGTATCCGCGTCCTTGTCCTTATTCGCGTCACGGACGGAACGGAGTTCGATTTTTTCTTCCTTTTGTTCGACCGCTTCAACCGGGGCGGCTTCCTCGGGGTTGACGGCGATCGCGGGGGCTGCTTTTACAGTCGCTTTCATCGCGGCACGGCTGTGCCCGACTTCGCTTAAGCCCGTCGCCACCACCGTAACCATTACTTCGTCCTTAAACGCGTCGTTAATGGTCGAACCCATGATAATTTCCGCTTCGGGGTCCACAGCCATACGGATATGGTCCGCCGCCGCGTTAACGTCCTTCATCGTCATGCCGCTGTCACCCGAGAAGCTGATGAGCAGGGCTTTTGCCCCATGGATCGAGGTTTCCAGCAAGGGGGAATTAATCGCTTTTTCGGCGGCATCCATGACCTTATTTTTACCCGAGGCTTTACCCACACCCATGTGGGCGATGTGGCCGTTGCCGCGCATGACCGTTTCCACGTCGGCGAAGTCAAGGTTAATCAAACCGTCGTCCAGTATCAAACCGCTAATACCGCGTACGCCTTGGTGCAACACTTCGTCGGCCATGCGGAAGGCATCCACGATGGAAGTATCCTCGTCAATAATTTCAAGCAAGCGTTGGTTGGGAATGACGACAAGTGTATCCACACTCTTGCGTAATTCATCGATGCCCGCCAGCGCGTTCCTCATACGCGGGCCGCCTTCGAAACTGAAAGGCTTTGTAACGACACCGACGGTCAATATCCCCATATCGCGTGCGATCGCGGCGATTACCGGCGCGGCACCCGTACCCGTACCGCCCCCCATTCCCGCGGTGATAAACAACAGGTTCGTACCTTCAATGGCGCCGGCTACAACATCGCGTGTTTCTTCCGCCGCGCGGCGCCCCATTTCGGGCTTTCCGCCCGCGCCCAAACCGCGGGTTAGCTTTTCGCCCAATTGGATACGCATTGCCGCTTTTGATTTCGTGAGGGCCATATTGTCCGTGTTGGCGGAAATGAACTCTATGTTCGCCACTTTTTCCTCGACCATACGATCGACCGCGTTATTACCGCCGCCGCCTACGCCGATTACCCTAATTTTCGCTTTTACGTCTTGCATGATATCTATATCGATCATGTTGCCCCCCGTATACTCGTACGAATCTTGGATATCCATCCGCGATTCGTATTGCTCGTCCGCGTTTTCATAATTTTGTAACACAAACTTAATAATAAAGCAAGTCTTTTACACAATAATCGTAAGAAAGTATTGATCCGAAATTTCGCGCAAATCCACGATCCCCCGATACGACGCGACATCGGGTATAGCCAAAAGGATTTCGACCATCACACGTACTTTTTCATCGGCGTCGCGCGCGTTACCGACGTTAAATTCGATATTGGGGAACCTTAAACGTGTATTATATACATCTGTCACGTCAATATGTGTAACGAATCGGATCAAGCCATGCCGCCGCAACGCCTGCGCGTATTGCGTAACGATACTGAACGCCGCGCGGTTGGGTACATCCAAACGCTCCCCCAATTGGAAAGAAGAAAACGAAAGACCCGTCACCAACGGCAACGCTTCGGTAAAAAACGTCCGTACTTCCAACACGCGCCCGCTTTCGTCGATAAACAGGAAAC
This sequence comes from Defluviitaleaceae bacterium, assembly GCA_009780585.1. Taxonomy (GTDB): domain Bacteria; phylum Bacillota; class Clostridia; order Lachnospirales; family WQUN01; genus WQRX01. Next base: position 245,983 of record WQZS01000001.1, read on the forward strand.
TCCCCTGCGTATGCTCAACGTAAGCGATGAGACGCCGCTCGCGTATGGTTACGGTTAAGCGGCCCGGCAATTCACGCTCAAAGGCGACGTCGTCGATATACAAGTTTTCCATGATACGCTTCCGCGCGGCGGCGGTATTGATCAATAGAATGTTATCTCCCGCAACGACGTCCATCCGGTCTTCGATTTCGATACGGCTGACCGTAGCGTTCCCCGCGACCACGATTTCGCGGACGGCAAAATAGGGCGATAATAAAAATATTACCGCCCCCAATACCATGATACATATAACCAGCGTTACCTTAAACTTCACTTTTGAACGGCTGCCAACCATACCGCGAAGCGATCCGTATGCAAAGCGGCAACCCATTCTTTATAAATCAGATAATATTTATTTTTGTATTTGAAGGATTCCTTCCAATATTTGATTTTACCGTTAACGCTGCGTTGCGCGTCAAGGTTTGAACGCGTTTCGATTTCCTTAAAGACAGGGGTTCGGATACCGAAGGTTTTAAGGGAATATTCCGGCGTAGTCAGCCGCTTGGCTTCCGCGTTGGCGAGTTTGTCCTCTTGGGAGAGGGCCAGGAATTGGTTCTTTACCCATTTACGCATGGACCCTTCGTCAATCACCACGGGGGGGATTTCCTGCACCGGCTTTACTTTATTACGGGTTGTCTTCGCTTTTTTCGGGGCGGGTTCGGGTTTTGCTTTTTTTACTTCGGGCTTTTCTTTTTTAGGGGTCGGCTCCGTTTTTACCGCTTTGGGCTTAACGGCTTTGGGGGTTCCCTTCACCGGCTTGGGTTTGGCGACGGCCTTGGGTTTGGGGGGTGCTTGTGTTGCGGGTTTTTCGACCGCCGTAACCGTATGCACGAAGGACGAACCTTCCGGCACATCGAATATGGACGCGTAACGGCTTGCATCCGGTAATACGAATTGCAGCCCCGGTACGTCTTCGATTATTTCGCCCTTACTGCCGACCGTGCCGCGCCGCGCGATTTTGTGACTGTTCTTTTCCGCCGCGTACAGCGTCAGCGGGCTGCCCGTAAGCATAAAACGCATAAAATTGCTGAAGCGCGAAAAACCGAAGCGGTTAACCTTAAAGCCGGGTACATAATGGTTTAGGTACGTCATAAAAACGGAAATTTCCAAATCGGGCAAATCCTTGGTTGTGTCGGTATGGAGGGCTTCCAACAGTTTGCGCACTACCATAAGGCTGCCGGAAGCGTCCGCCAAATCGCGCCATACGGGGATATTGGCGGCAATGATCGCGTCGGAATATTTGGTTTTTGGGAATTTATTGGGGACCTTCGCCGGAGCGGGGGATGCGGGGGCGGGTTCCGATACGGCGGTTGGGGCCGACTCGATCTTTTTGCGCTCGTTTAACGTAGCCACCAATGACTTGTCGGTCTTTTCCAAACCGATGAATGTATCACAAGCGTTGCGGAAGATATTGTTTGTTATTTTATCGAAGCCGATTCCGATGACTTTTTTGCCGTGTTCGTGCAGTTTTTTGGCTAAAAACGCGTAGATACCATCCCCCGAAGCGACTACGTAGTTGATGATTTCGGGACGCCTGGCGATCAATTCGACGGCGTCAATGATAAGAGAAACGTCCGCGGCGTTCTTGATCCTGTCATAGGGATTGGTATTGAAGATGTGAACGGGTTCGATACCCACTTGCAATACCGAACCGCGCAGGTTGCGGTGAAGGGGTAGCGACCAATCGGCATAAGCGCGTTGTACGGATACACCCGTTACACCTTCCGATGCCAGGACGCGGCGGTATATCTCGTCCAAGTGTAGGATCGTATTCGCCTTACCGGTGAACGGGCCGATTAGGTTTTCAATATCGTAGAATATTGCCGTGTTTGGAGCCATTTTGCACCTCTTTATTTAGATTTTTCGTCATTATAGCATGTATTAACGGGATTACAACGGATTTTTTTCGATTAATTCCGCGCTTTGGCCCGATAATAAGCAACCAAACTTTGCGCGGCGTTATCCATCAGATATTCGATGCCTTTTGCGGATAAAGCGTAGGTTCCCTTACCGGTTTTTTCGTACCAGCCGTAGAAATTCGTGCACAAAATAGTATAGGCGTCGCCTTCGCAACCGTGTTCGCGGATGAGCGCGGGTGCGTTAAGCGGCGCGTGGATTTCGAGTACCGCGGCTATACGCACGCACCGTTCGCGGTACGCGGTATTCACCTTTTCCTGCGTACCGCCCTTTGTATCGATGGTACGCCCGGCGATTTCACGTTTGACTTGGGCGGTCTTCTTATTCTTTTTCGCATCTTTGCCCGAAGGGAAGCTGATAATTTCCGCCAATCGGCCGGGGCTGTCCAAAGCGACGGTGATTAACCCGATATTCAATTTTTTAAGGATTTTCGAAAATTGCGTATAATGTTTATCCCGCGCGTTTCGCGGGCGCGGGATGGCGACGAATACCCAATCGGTGGCTGTTTGCCGCTCTATCGCTTGGAAAAGGAGCTTCAAACTGGCGGAAAGTTTCATTTCGACGATCCACAACGCTTCATCCTTAACGGCGGCGATATCGCATCCCTTTACCTCGCCGCGCACGGTGAAGCCCTGCTCGGCGAGCAAGCGGCGGATGGGGTCGTAGAGGTCGGTTTCCTTGTATGTAATCTTTTTCATAAAATAAATTATACCATAATCCCGAACCGGCCCTGCATGATTTGCACGCATCATGCCGATAAAATATAATAGACCATACTATTTGGCTTCGGCCGAAGGGGTTGGCGGAATGATGCTGCCCGTAATCACCCGTATCCTGACGGAATATGGGGAAGATATATTCAAAAATACGCAACGCACCAATGCGATGCTCATGGATTTGGCGCCGGGCCAAAATAAGGAGCGTATCTTGGTGCGTAATTTTATTGAAGCGGACGGTTTTTCCGCCTTGGCGGAAGCGGATGATTACGGCTTGGCGGAACGGCGGTTAACGCACCAATTGACGGAAACCTATTCGTTAAAGCGGGGCGCGGCATTGTGGGTGGTTCGCTTGTTCGCCGCCGCGCTGGGCCAAATACCCGAAAGCGAATGGAACGAAGACCCCGCGGATACAGTCCCTTCCTTTTCAATGCCGTATCTGCATGGGCAGGTTTCGATGGGCAAGACGCACGTCGTCGCGGTGGGCACCGATGGGACGGTTTTCGCGGGCGGTACGGACGACGCGTACCAATGCAATGTATCGGGTTGGCACGATGTGGTGGCCGTAGCCGCCGGGGAAGCGCATACGCTGGGCCTCAAAGCCGACGGAACGGTACTGGCCGCCGGATCGAACGCGTTTGACCAATGCGATGTGGTGCATTTATCGGGGGTGAAGAACGTCTACGCCTTCGGCCACGACAGCGTCTTCGTATTTGGGGACGGTACGGCTGCTAGCGTGGGACGTTCGAAATGGGACTTGTCCGAATTTAAAGACATCGTCACGATCGCGCAGTATCCCGAAGGGGTAATCGGTATCCGCGGGGACGGGAGGCTTTCGCTCGCTTGCTACGCGGGGGAAGAGGACATGCAGCGCGAATGGGAATGGCTGCTTTCGCAAACCGATGTCGTGCAGGTCATTTCGACCTATATCAACGGGAGCATCGTATTGAAGAAGGACGGGCGCCTGTATAAAAGCGGCGAACCCGATAACTATTTCGCTCAATGGCGTGACGTGGTTTCGATCGCCAACGTGACGGACGGGTTCGCCATCTTGTGCGCGGACGGGACCGTACGGATACTTTCCTACGATCGGGCAAAACCGCGCATTTCCTCCTACGCCGATAATTGGCAGAACGTAAAGGCCATTTACGGCGGGTATCGCCGCGTGATCGGCTTGACGCACGAATCGCGTTTGCTGGCGGCAAGTACGAACCTGGGCTGGTTATGGCAAAATAAAGCCATGAACATAGATTACATCGCTGATTGGTACCCCGTGAGCGCGTACCATGGATAACAGGATATTGGACGCGCTCGCTGCCATACGCGATACGTACGGCGACGCGGTATACTACAACGCCACAACATCACGTAATTTACTGGCGGACTTAGCCCCCGACTTGCAAAAGGAACGTATTCAAATCACGCATTTTTTGGAAATGGGTGGCTTCTTCCCGCTCAAATACGCGGATAAGGACTATGAAGTCGTACGCTCGCGCTTAATCGAGCAATTTATTATAACTTTTTCGGTGCATGAAAATATCGCCGAATGGGTACTCGACATCTTCAGCGAGCTGCTCGGTTTTCACTTGGACGCGGAAGGGGCCGTTTACACACCTCCGAAGGAGCCGACGGGAAAACCCCTGGTAGGGGACAAGTTGCCGAAGAAGAAAAAATCAATTCCGGCGGATCCCGCCGAATCCGTCGAACGCCCCACAACGGGTAAATTATCTGCAGAACCGGCGGTAAAGCGTTCGGCGGCGTTAAAGGAGCCCCGGCCGTCAAACGCAAGGATTCCCACAAGCGCTTCCAAGCTAACCGAGCCCGCCCTCCGCTTCTCCGCCGATTACCACACGGTCGCCATCACCCGCGACGGCTTCGTCAAGGCCGCGGGATTAAACGAGGACGGCCAATGCAATACGATCACGTACGATTGGCGCGACATGGCGGCGGTATCGGCGGGAGCGTACTTTACCGTGGGACTGCGGACGGACGGTACGCTCGTGGGCACCGGACGGAATGATTTCGGCCAAAGGGATTTCCTCGGCTGGCGTGAAGTGGTGGGTATTTCCGCGGGCGTACGCCATACGGTGGCGCTGCGCGCGGATGGGACATGCCTTTCCGCCGGGCAAAACAAATACGGCGAATGTGACGTGCGCCATTGGCGCAACATCGTGAAAGTGGTCGCGGGCAACGCTTGTACCTTCGGGGTCAAAAAGGATGGCCGCGTGTTGGTCAGCGGCCAAAACGATAAAGGTGACTTACAAGTTTCCCACCTTAACGGCGTGAAGGACATCGCGTACGGAGGCCCCGGTCGGGTAATCGCGCTCCTTTCCGACGGCCGCATCGCCCGTGTAGGGCAGGAAAACCACATGCGACGCAATTTTACATTATATAAGGATGTGAAGCAGATTTCCGCCGCACCGGATTATTTCGCGGGCTTGATGGCAAATGGCACGGTCAAGCTGCTCGCGTATTTTTGGACGGACTGCGGTACGGAAGCCGCCACCGCCGATTGGAAAGGGATCACCGCCATCGCGGCAGGACGTTACCATATATTGGGCTTGAAAAAGAACCGCTTGATCGGCGCCATGCTCCACCCGGATATATCGATGGACAGGGGTCAACTTAACGTGACCCGATGGGAAATGTAAAGGAAGGAAGAACGAACTATGCTGTACGCGTTAAAAGACGGCGCGAAGTTGCTATCCAAGCACCGCATGACCTACACCGTAAAGCGGTTCATCGCCTCGGGCGGGCAGGGCGAAGTATACGAAGTCGAAGACAAAAAAGGCCGTGCCTACGCGCTTAAATGGTACTACCCCCACGCGGCTACGCCCTACCAGCAGAAACTTATCGAAAGGCTGATCGAGCGCGGCGCGCCCGACCCGCGCTTCCTGTGGCCGCTGGATATTATATTTAAGGACAACCTGTTCGGCTATGTCATGCGCTTGCGTACGCCCATGTATAAGAGCATCGTGGACCTGATGAAACGCCGCGCGGAACCCACCTTCAGCGCGTTGTGCATGGCGGGGATTAACTTAGCCGACGGCTACCAGAGCTTACATTCGCAGGGCTTGTGCTACCGCGACATTTCCTTCGGCAACCTCTTCTTTAACCCCGCAGACGGCGATGTGCTGATCTGCGACAACGACAACGTAACGGTCAACCAGGACGTGGAAAGCGGCACGTACGGCACGCCCCGCTTCATCGCGCCGGAAATTATCGCCCTTAAAAAATCACCGTCCACGGAAACGGATTTATATTCCATGGCGGTGCTTTTGTTTTATATGTTCATGTTGCACCATCCGCTGGAGGGCGCAATTGAAGCCAACATCAAGTGCTTCGACGCGAAGGCCATGGAAAAAATCTACGGGCATGACCCCGTTTTCATCTACGACCCGCACAACCAATCCAACCGCCCCATCCCCGGCTATCAAGACAACGCGATCATTTTCTGGCACATGTACCCGCCGTACCTGCGCGATATGTTCACCAAGGCATTTACAAGCGGTTTGCGTAACGGCAACGCCCGCATCGTGGAGAAGGAATGGAAAGACGCGTTCGTCAAGTTGCGCAATTCCATTCTATACTGCCACGCTTGCGGCGCGGAGAATTTTTATAACAAAAAACCGGTATGCTGGAAATGCAAGGCATCCATCACACCCCCGCCCCGCTTGGAAATGGGCAAACAGCTCATCATGCTTAACCATAACTCGGCTGTTTACGGGCATCACCTCCACGGTAACTTCGATTTTAACACCGTCATCGGCAAAGTCACCCAACACCCGCAACAGCCGGGGCGCTGGGGGCTTGCCAACCACGGCAAGGACAGTTGGACCTATACAAAAAAGAACGGCGACACAGCCATCATCGAACCGGGTAAGACCGCACCGCTGGCCGCGGGCGCGAAGATTAACTTTGGGCCCGCGGAAGGGGTTATTGAGTAGACTTCTGACCTACTAGGTCAGAAGTTATTCAACGCCAACGACTTGCAAGAATAAATCGAATAATTTTCACGCTTTCCCGCAAAGTAACCCAATAATAACCATATAAGGAGAATGTATGATGAGCGAAAGAAACCTACCCGGAGGCGAAATGTCCTCCCGCAAGCTGGACTTTTTTTGGATAGCCGACTGCTCGGGCAGTATGGACGGGGAAAAAATCCAAACCCTCAACTACGCCATACGGCAAACCATCCCCGACATGCGCAAGGAAGCCGATGCCAACCCCAACGCCGATATTTTGGTGCGGGCGGTCAAGTTTTCCGACGGCGCGGCGTGGCACGTAGCGGGCGCAACCCCCATCGAGCAGTTTAATTGGACGGACCTTTCCGCCGGCGGTGTGACCGCCATGGGCATGGCGCTCGAACTGGTGGCGGGCGAATTGCGCCAGCTTCCGTCGGATACCAAACGCCTGCCGCCCGTGCTGGTACTTTTGACCGACGGCCAACCGACGGACGACTTCAAGGGCGGACTGGACGCGCTGATGTCCACACCGTGGGGCAAAAAAGCCGTGCGCATCGCCATCGCCATCGGTAAGGATGCCGACACCTCCGTACTGGAACAATTCACCGGAAACAATGAGCTTGTGCTGGAAGCGAAAAACCCGCAACTGCTCGTTAAGTTCATCAAATGGGCCTCAACCGTCGTGAAGAACGTTTCCGCGCCCATGGCGGGGGCCGACCCCGTGGATACAAGCGCCATCCCGGTAGTAACGACGGACGACGATGAAATCTGGTAGTACCGACCCCGCAAAATGGGTTTCCGCAGGCGCGGTGGTACAGGGCGCGACGCATATCAGGCAAAATAAAATCTGCCAGGACGCGCTGTACGTACACAAGGGCGAAGATAAACCCTTCGCCTTCGTATGCGTGGCGGACGGGCACGGCTCGGAGCGCTGCCCCTTCAGCGATGAAGGGGCGGCGGCAGCCGTGCGCGTTACGGCGGAAATCCTTTCGGAAATATTGGAAAGCGGCGACCCCAAGGGAACGTTGACCGCGCAAAAGGACATCCGTTTACCGAAGCTGTTAGAAAAGGAATGGAAAAACGCGGTAAAAAAAATCCATGAAGGGAAAGTAAACGACGGGATTCATTCCGAAAAGGCACAACCCGGCGGAATACAACCCGACGAAGTACATCCTGACGGGGCAAATTCCGACGATGCGGACGATTCCGATACGCCCGACCCCGCGCCGCCACTCCCGCCTTTTTCGTATGAACTATACGGTTCGACCCTTCTCGCGCTTGCCGCCACACTCGATTTCGTATTCGCGCTGCAGCTCGGGGACGGGGATGCCGTTGCCATCGACCCCGACGGCTCCGCCCGCTGGCTGCTTCCCCCTTCCGAACATGCGGGTAACGAAACGGAATCCCTGTGCATGGACGATTCGTGGAAGTATATCCGCACGCAGTTGATACCCCTCGACGGGAGCGCACCCGACAACGAGCCGACGATGCTGTTGATTTCCACCGACGGCTACGCCAACAGCTTCGTGACGGGCGCGGGCTTTTTAAAAGCGGGCGCGGACATATACCGCCTGTGGCGCGAAAACGGATGCGGATATATCGAGGAGAACCTTTCCGGCTGGCTGACCCACACCAGCGCAAACGGCAGCGGGGACGACATCGCCGCGGCGATTATTGCGAAGGATATGCGTTTATGAAAAAAAGGGCGTTTCTTTTTTTTATCCTTTTCCTATTATCCGCTTGCGGGCGAAGGGGCGGCGGCGATTCATCCTCCCTTTTTCCGCAGAATCCCGTCCTGCCTGCCGACTTTATGGAACAGGCAACCGATTTACCCGAGCCGATTCAACTGCCCGAACGTACGCCCGTTCCGCCCAAGACCGAACCCGCACCCATCCCAACACCCGCGCCCCCTGTCCCCATGCCGGAAGGCGAACCGTCCCTTTCCTACTATTTTATTGTACCCGCCATTTATGCCGAAGCGTCTCCTTTTTCCGACGGTATCGCGCGCGTACGGACGGACGGCGATGAACAGATTTTCATCGACACAAGCGGTAATTTCATACATGTTTTACCGGACGAAGTGGACGCGGATGAATATATTTTTATAATGCCGTTTTCCGAGGGATATGCGCGTGTGTTGTATTTACCCGACGGGACGCGGGATGAAATGCGTTGGGGCATCATCGATATCGACGGCAACGAAATTATCGAGCCGAAGTACGACTTTGTCGGGGAGGTTTCCGACGGCGTCGTCCCCGTAGCGATGCGTACGCAAAATTTAGCCTTGGAATATAAATTGCTGGATATACACGGCAACGAAATCGTACCCTTCGGCGTGTATAGGGACATCCAATCCTTTAGCGGCGCGTTGGCGCGGGTGCGGGGTATGAACCGCCCGCATGGTAATCGTCACGGTTTTATCAACACCCTGGGCGAAATCGTAATCCCCCTTATCTATAACTACGCGCATGGATTTTCGGAGGGGCTTGCGGCGGTATCAACGGGGACGATGGGGATGTTCGGGGTCACGCGTGAAATCGAATTCGAAGGGGTGACGCATATCTTCACCACGGAAGCCTCCTTCGGCAGCGAATGGGGCTTTATCGACGGTACGGGTAATGTTGTCGTTCCCCTGATATATAATGAAGTCCGCAACTTTTCCGACGGGATGGCAGCCGCCGCAAGGGAAGCGGATACGGGCGGCGGACAAACGCAAGTGCTTTGGGGCTTTGTTAATACCGCGGGGAAAGAGGTTGTTCCGCCCATCTACCATTGGGTGAGCGATTTTGTTGACGGTTATGCCATCGTTAACGCGGGCGCGTTGGTGACACGCGGCAAGGATGAGCAAGTCGGGAACATAATATGGCTGGGCGAGGAAATGGTCATCGGTGGTACTTATATGATCATCGACCGCTGGGGGCGGGAGCTTCTTACGTTGGACTACGATGCTGTGGGGATGTTTTCCGAAGGGATTCTTGCCGTCAATTTCGGACGGCGGTACCGGCGCGAAGCCGGGGAATGGGGCAGGCTGCAGGACGGGTTGTGGGGTTATATCCGTTTTTATCCTACCGGCAATTGACAATCTTTACCCTTGACCATACACTAGCCCAAACCCGTTAGCGAAAGAAGGATTCCATGCGCTACGTATTGGGGTATGCCGCCGCGCTTTTATTGTTGGTGTTGATTGTGTGCCAAAGCATAATCATCCCCACTTTTTTTATGCCTTTTTTCCGCTACCAATACACGAAAAATGAAATCGCGCGGCACATGCAAATGGAATTCGGCGAACTGATGCACGTAACGGGTGAGTTGTTGGATTACATGCGCGGGCGGCGGGATAACCTGCAAGGCATCCGCGCAACCGTCGCGGGCGAGGAACGCGGCCCCGCCGAGGAAGGTCTGCGCGAGTTTTTCGATTGCCGCGAAGAAGTCATCCACATGGAGGACGTACGCGTGCTGTATGACCGCCTATATATCGTACGGAACACGGCGTTTTGGGGCTTGCTCGCGTTGTTCCTGGCGATGGTTTTATTACGGTACCGCGCGCTGTACCTATTGGCGCGTTGTTCGCGGGAAGTGATGGCGGGTTTTTTAGGGCTTGGGTTGATCTTCGTGGGTATCGTTGCGTTGGATTTCGACCGCGCTTTCGAAGTATTCCATTTGATTCTCTTTGATAATGACTATTGGGTTCTAAACCCTTCGCAATCCCTTTTGATTAACATGGTACCGATCGAATTCTTTATGGATATCGCGGTCTTTATCGGCGCGTTAATGGCACTTGTCCCGCTTGCGGTTATCGCCGCGGCTTCGGTCTTTTTGCGGCGGGATAAATTACGAAACCCTTTAAACTTCGGCGGCATAGTATGAAGGTGATTAAAAAAGTATTGCTGTGGCTTTTGTGTTTCATCGTTTTTATATTATTGTCACCGATAATTTTGTTGTTGCTTTTTGCCCCGTTCCGTTATGCCGTCGTCGCCCGGCGCTTAAACGGCAAAACGACGGTACGCGTAAAGGCGAGTTATTTGTTCCGGCTGATTACGGCGCATTATGTATATAAAGAAGGAAAAAGCCTCTCCCATATACGCATCGCGGGATTTTTGATCGGGAGCGGAAAGAAAAAACCGCCGGAAGACATAAAAAGCAAAGAACCCGCGCCCCTCCCCGCGGAACCGCTTACCGACGTGGAATCGGTTACCGACGCGGAACCGGCGGTCAACGCCGAACCGTCGCCCGACCCCGAACCGCTCCGCCAAGGAAGTGAACCCTCCCCCCCGCAACGGGAATCGGGGCGGAATTTGCGAAGCATCTTGACATACCCCGAGCTTAAAACTATCATTAGACTAACCCTGTTATGTATGAAGAAAACCGTGAAGGCGTTATTACCCAAACGGTTGGACATTTCCGGCGCGCTGGGTTTTGATGACCCTGCCGCCACGGCTATGTTTATCGGGTATTATGAAGCCGCGGCCTCGTTTTTAAACCTGCGGGAAAAGGTGCGCATATCCGCCGACTTCGCCGAATCCGGCATAAGGTACAAGGTTTCCGCCGCGGGCCGCTTTAGCATGGCGGGCTTGTCGCGCCCCGTGTTACGGCTTTTATTAAAGAAGCCGATACGCAAATTCATCGGATTTTTGAGAGGATGATCTATATGAGCAGCAATATCAAAGAAAACTTACATTCGTTGTTTGCCAAGATGGAGGATTTCGTATCCACCAAGACCGTCGTGGGCGAACCCGTCGTCGTAGGCGACGTGATCCTTATACCGCTGGTGGACGTTTCCTTCGGTATGGCCACGGGCTTGATGGCCGCCAACGAAGACGCCAAGGGCCGTGACGGCGGCGGCGGCGGCATGGGCGCGAAGATGACCCCCTCCGCCGTAGTAGTCGTGGTTAACGGCACGGCGCAATTGGTCAATATAAAAAACCAGGAAAGCACTTCCAAGCTCATCGACATGATCCCCGGCATCCTCGCGAAGCTGCCTTTTTTGGCGAACTTCTTCGATAAAAAGGGTGAACCCTCGGACGAAGCGACACCCGCACCGGAAACCGTAGGCTTGTAGGAAATGAACGTTGCCTATGTAAACCCATTCGTACAAGGCGCACAGAACGTCTTGAACATGTTGTGCGCGGAAACGCCCGCGTTGGGGCAGGTACATGTCAAAAGCGCGCCCTATTCCCCCGCGACGGTGAGCATTTCCGTTGACATCCACGGCGACTTTGCCGGCGAAGTGGTGTTTAACATGGAGGAAGCCGTCGGGTGCTTCATCGCGTCCAAGATGATGATGGGGATGCCCGTGCCCGCGCTTGATGCCATGTCCGAAAGCGCGTTGTCCGAGCTGGCCAACATGATTTCGGGCAACGTGGCGACGCTTTTTTCCGGCAAGGGCATTATCGTGGACATTAAACCGCCCGCCTTCCGACGCAACGCCACCGGTTCGGATTTCCCCCTTTCGGCCAAAACACCGAAGATCGTATGCGTACCGCTAAAGTTCGCCGAAGGGCATGTGTTTTCGGTGGATGTAATGATACCGTAATCATACAACGGAAAAAGAGGCTTTCCGATGAAAACGAAAAGGCAAATAGAATTGGTAAATACGTTCTTATCATCCTTCGGGGACGGATTGGAAGCCCCATACCGCGCAATTGCGGAATATTTATCCGAACTGGGTTATAACCCGAAAAAAGAGGGTTCCAACCTATCGTTTAAACATGATTTACATAACAAACAAATGGTGAAAATGGGGCGAAGAAACGATAAAAACCGTTCGCCCTTTTTTTCTTTACGTTTTTCGGCTTGCAAAAGCTATTCGCAACGCTTTGCCGAAATTGTCATTACAAATATCAATAAATACCCGCAAAAATCCGCGGGTTGCTTAACCAACACTTGCAATTATTGCGCGGGGGAACCCGGCACGTATGTCTACACGCATACCTTCCCCGACGGGGAAAGCAAATCCCATTGCGGCGCGTATGTACTTGAAATACCGCAGGTTACCGAAGGTGATGTGGAAGAAATTAAAGGGCTTATCAGGGAAGAACATGAATACTTAATGAAACATGAAGCAGGCGGGGAATAAATTATGGCAGGAAAAATTTTTACCCTTCGTAACGGTGATGAATTAACTGAATTAACACCTACACAATTTTCCAATGAAAACCATTTTCAAGGGTTGATAGAGAAGCACCCGGAAATTCTCGCAGGTGATCAAATCAACCCGGACAACCCCCGTAAGTGGTTGTTTATTTCCCGCGAAATGGGCGTTCCCGCCGAACAAGACGGCGGTACACAATGGTATCTTGACCATCTTTTTATTGATCAAGATGCGATTCCTACTTTTGTCGAAGTCAAACGCAGCACGGATACACGAATCCGGCGCGAAGTCGTGGCGCAGATGTTGGACTACGCGGCAAACGCGGTTCAATATTGGCCGATTGAAACCATCCGAAATAAATATGAACAAAACATAAGCGATACAAATTCATTACCGGCAATAGGTATAGTTCCCGGAAACGAAGATATTTTTTGGCAATCCGTCAGCGTAAATTTACGCGCGGGGAGAATCCGCATGATGTTCGTAGCGGATACAATCCCATCACCGTTACAAAGAATTATTGAATTTTTGAATACACAAATGGTTGATTCCGAAGTATTGGGGCTTGAAATAAAACAATTTCTGTCCGCAAACGGTATGACAACCTTAGTCCCTCACCTTATAGGCAGAACCGCCGCTGCTGTTCAAACAAAACGGGGTGAATCACGCAAGTGGGATGAACAGAGCTTTTTGGAACAAGCGGTTCAAGTAAGCGGAAACGAAATCGCCGCTGTATGTGAAAAATTGCTGCGCCTTTTTGAATCCCTCGGTTGCTATATTTGGTGGGGGGAAGGAAAAGACCGAGGCGGTTTTGTTCCCGTTTATATAGGAAAACAACGGCATCAGTTATGTTCAGTCTATAACTGGTACAAGAAATCACTTGTGGAAATATATTTCCAGTACATGAAAGAGCCATTTACTTCCACAGAATACAGGATGGAATTGAAGAATAATTTGGAACGTATCCCGGGTGTTTATATTCCCGATGAAAGAATAGAAAAAAGACCGAGTTTTGAAACGGGATTATTAAATGACAGCAATAATTTCGACCTCTTCGCTGATGCAATGACTTCGTATATAGAAGACATTAAAGCGCATGAAACAACCTAATGAAAAATTTTTAACCATCATTATCGTTGTCATTTCAAGCGGAATAAAAATTGCCCATAACTTTACTAGCGGTCATCATAATGGTCTTTGCATTGTAATATCTCTATGATGTTGCCTGTTGATTTGTAGACAATCCTGTTTTTATCGTCAATTTCTCTACTCCACCAACCTTGCAATTCGTGTTTGAGCGGTTCGGGGTGTCCTATTCCATTGAAGGGGTTTCTTTTTATGTCACGAATAAGATTATTTACTTTTTTCAATGTCTTTTTATCTTGGGTCTGCCAGTATTCGTAATCTTCCCAAGCCTGCTCATGGAAGCTCGTTTTAATCATCTTCCATAGCCTCCAACTCCTCAAAGGATTTTGTAATCATGTTTTTTCCTTGCTCTGCGTCTTTTACTGCTCTAAGCAGTCTTTTTTTGTTTACTTTGCTGTGAAATGGGTCATACCCGCTCGTAATTTCAAAAGGAATTTTTCTTTCCCTCAAGGTAGCCTTGATAAACATATTTACGGCAACGGAAGGATTAAGACCCACGTTTTCACAAAAGCTGTCAAAACGATGCTTCGTCTCATCTTCAACGCGAACGCTTAAAATGCTTTGCGCCATTCAAATCACCTCTGTTTTTATTATGTGTTACATTGTATGATTCATGTATTACTGTGTCAATGTATTTATTATTTCCGCAGCGACGGTTTCATTTTGTATATTAAAAATAAACACACACGTCTTCACAGGCTCGTCCGTCCAAGCGGACTTGATATAAGGAAAACTATTTACAACATAAAATCGCCCATGCCGTGAAAAGGCAGCGAGGCGATTGTGTTACTGATGATGAACAGTAATGATTATTTTTTTATAACAGGAGCGTATGCCTGCATGATTGACTGCTCATTTTCCCAACCTTTGGGATACACTTCGATGGCGGGATACTTGCGGAATGCGTCGAGCAAGTCGTTGTGTTCCTCGTGGATTGCATATCCCGACTCCGGCAGCCACTTGGCGTAAAATGTACGCCAAAACTTACCCGTAAAGATAATTTCCAACGTAGTATCGAATACGGCGTATTCACTTGCTTCAAACTTGCGCCCCACTAACCCGACAGGAAGATTGTCGAGCGTGCTTACTTCGACACCCACAAAATATTTTGCCTTGCTGTCGGTAGTTTCGCTGTGTGTCATACCGTAGACAACACCTTGCGATACTTGGTCGGGGATGAGTTCGGCAACTTTTTCGCCGCTCCACGTTTCCCATAAACCGGCTATGGGGGCTGTACCATCATCGCTGTTATAGTGGATGTCAACCTCCATACCCACTACATAAAACGCCTTCTTGTGCATGAACCGCACATTTTCAAAGCATTGCATTAATTCCATGCTCGGCTTCCTCCATTTCGTCCATAAATTTTCCGGGGGGAAGGGATTAACAAACGGACGTTGCAATCGGAATTGTGCCGGCGTAATTCCGTACATTTGCGAAAAACTCCTTGTAAAAGCCTGTTGGGATGAAAAGCCGTGTACATAGGCAATCTCAACCAATTGCTTATTGCTGTCATGCAAGTCCATCGCCGCCCGGTACAAGCGGTATCGGTTTAAATAATTCTTCACCGTATAACCTGTAAAGGTGCGGAACATAAATGAAAAGTACGACGGTGACAGGTATGCTTCCGCCGCTATATCTGCAACGGTTATCGGCTCGGCATACGCGCTGTGGATGTACAAAGTCGATTCGCAGATGTTTTGCTCAATGTCCACTTATCCAACCCCCTCTCGGATGAAATGATTGTAGCATGGTTGTTTGGGGGTGTATTATCGAAAACAACTTTGTTTGACAGTATGTGTCATACCTTCACAGGCTTATTCTTCCAAGCGAACTTGATATAAGGGAAAAATTGTGCGGAAGTTTATAAAAACAGTTTATACCCTACGGCTAAACCATTCTGCAGCCAATATGCCATATTCATATGTATCTTGCCATATTGGGCATCCGTTATTATCTTTTTTGAAGTAAATATTTTGGATTAAATGCCCCTCCCGGCGCATACCCAACCGTTCAAGCAATTTCCATGACGATTTGTTTAAGGGGTTGCACATAGCAATTATGCGGCGAGCGTTTTTGTTTCTGAACGCAGCATCAATTATCGCTTGCGCCGCTTCGGTAGCGTATCCCATTCCTTGATAATTTGCATTGAAAACATAACCTAACGACCATGTGTCAAACTCTTGTTTAGCTAAATATATGTTACCGATTACTTTACCGTTATCTTTTAAACATACCGCCCAGAAACTATCGTTTCCCGCTCGTTTTGCCGCTTCCTGTTTACCGGCATCTTCGGAAAAAACTTCGTAAGGCTCATATTTGACAACAGCTTCCTGCGAAAGATATTCATATAAATCTCGCCAATCGTCAGGTGTAAATCTTCGTAATAATAAACGTTCGGTTTCCATGTGTACGCTCCAAAAAAATAAATGTTGTTTGCTTGCCTTATTAAACTATAACATACCTTCACAGGCTTGTCCTTCCATGTTAACTTCCCCGCGCGGGTGGTAGTGGTAATGTAGTGTAATTTCACCCAATCACAATCTCCGTACCCAACGTCAAAGTAAGCGTAGGCGAAGTATGCCCGCAGGGAAGATTAACAACCGTCGGTACATTCAAAGGCAGCAAAATATCATTTACGGATTGTGCTAATGTTTCCACCGTCTGCGGGGAAAAGTCCCCGAGGACGATACCCGCCGCCGCCGCGAGCTTGCCCGCGTATTTAAGCTGTAGAAGCATACGGTCGATTTTATAAGGTTCTTCGTTGGTTTCCTCCAAGAAAAGGATGCGCCTTCGGGTATCGATTTCGTAAGGTGTGCCGAGGGAGGAAGCGACGAGGGAAAGGTTACCCCCGGTGAGTATACCCGCCGCACGCCCGGGGACGAAAACAGTGTAAGGGTACGCCGTTGGTAGAATTTCGCGTGTTTTTCCCGCGAACAACGTTTCCCGAAAGGAGCGCAGCGTTTCCGGATGGATGTCCCCTCCCCCGAAGTCCGACGCGGGCATGGGTGCGTGAAAGGTCACCAGTTTACATAATTGATTGAATACAATGTGCAACGCCGTCACATCGCTGTAACCCGCGAATACTTTGGGGTTATTTTTAATGAGCGCGTAATCGATGTACGGCAAAAGCCGTTGCGCGCCATATCCCCCGCGCGCACAAATAACCCCGCGGATTTCGGGCGATGAAAAGGATTCGTGCAGATCACGCAAACGGAGCGCGTCCGGCCCGGCGAGGAATCCTTCGCGGGCGCGGCAGCTATCGGTTACACGGCAACGCAAACCCATGGATTCCAGTACCCTTACGCCCGAAGCGAGGCGGTTTGGGTCACAAGGGCCGGATAAGGCGACGACGGCGACGGTATCGCCGGGTTGTAACAAAGGAGGGAAGGTCATAAATCATTTTATTAATAAATTATACGAATCATTCTGAAATGCCCCATTTATGTAATTCTTCTCCGCAGCCAAACCGCGCCCAACTCGATTAGGTACATCGCGGCGAATATCACGACGATGGTCGTCGTCAGATTCGGGAAGTTGACCTGCCGTACCGCGCGGCTGATGAGCATCCCCACCCCGCCCGCACCCACGATGCCCAGCGACACCGAATCGGCGATGTTGGATTCCAACCGGATGGCCACCCACGCCACAAAAGCGGTGAACACCCCGGGCAGCACACCCTTACATATTATTTGCATCCGCCCCGCCCCCGTCGCCCGCATGGCGTTTATTGCGTCGGTTCCCTGTTCCTCGATTGTGCCGATGAAGGCCCGCGTCAGGTATCCCACCGTGGGGAAAAGCAACCCCACAACGGCGGCGGTCGGGCCGAAGCCCAAGCTCTTCACCACCATTAGGATTAACACGAGGGACGGTATTGCCCGAATCAAGCTAACCATCCCTTTTATGCCGTAACCAAGCGGTTTAAACGGCGTTATGTTTTCCGCCGCGAGGAACGCCAGCACCAGCGCGACAACACAACCCACCGCCAACGCGCAAACGCCGATAGCCGCCGACACCATAAGCTGGCGCAATATCTCAGGCAATGCGGAAGGGTTAAACGCCCAAAAACGCGAAAACACATGCCCCGCGTTTTGCAAGCGCGATATAAATTGCGGGAGGTTCAAATCCAAGCGGTGCGCCGACGCGAAGAACACAACGATCGCGGTTACCGGCATTAACCATTTGGAAAGTATATTTCCTTTATAGCGACCTTGTTTCGCCAAGCGTTTGCGCAACAGGTTCGTAACGATTTCCGTCGCCAGTACCATCGCCATAAGGATCAACACCAACGCCATCGCCCGCCGGAATCCGCGTAAATCGAGGTTCGTGTTGATCAAAAACCCCAATCCGCCCGCGCCCACCATACCCAATACCGCCGATGCCCGCACGTTGATCTCGAACGAAAACAACGTCCAGTTGATCCACGCGGGGATAAACGCGGGTACCAACCCATGGAATAAAACCTGCCAATAACCCGCCCCCGTGGAGCGCAACGCCTCCAACCGCGTACCCGCGATTTCATCCATCGATTCCGTATATGAGCGTGCCAAAAAGCCAAGCGTCGCTAACACCAATGCCATTACGCCCACCATCGGGCCGATGCCGAAGATAAACATCATCACCGTCGCCCATATCAAAAGCGGCACGTTACGTAAAAACGATACGACCAAGCGCACCGCCGCCCGTACGGGCAGCAACGGATTCATTTCCTTGGACATTAATATCCCCAGCAAAAAAGCAAGCAACGCCGATATGTACGTACCGACCACCGCAAACAACAGCGTATCCAATACCCGCGCCCACACAAGCGAAAAATTGCCGCCCACGTATTCCACGTTGGGCGGCAGGAAATTGGCGGTAAAAAACCTTGCGAAGTTGGGGAACCCCGCGAATACGTCAAGGACGTTGACGTTGATGTAGCGGAAGGAGAAGAAGACTAATAAAAAAGCGGCGATATACGGCAAAAATCTTGCAACATTACCCCAAGCTCCGCGGGTTTCTAAAAATGCTTGATCAACGTTTCTATTTTGCTTCACGCACCGCGCGGGGGCATTTTTATTGCTTTCGGTCGTTTTATGATTGTCGCCATAAATATATCCGATGATTTCATCCGTCAGTTCCTCGGGCGGGCCGTCGAAAACGACCCTGCCTTCCTTTAAGCCGACGATACGCGCCGCGTATTCCCGCGCGAACGAAACCTGATGCAAGTTTACGATGCAGGTAAGATTCCGTTCCTTGACCATTTGGCGGAGGCAATCCATGACCGCTGCGGCGGAAGCGGGATCGAGTGAAGCGATCGGTTCGTCCGCGAGCAATAATTTGGGCCGCTGCATCAATGCGCGGCAAATACCCACGCGCTGCATTTGCCCGCCGGAAAGCGTTTCCGCCCGTTGTTGCGCTTGTTCGGTGAGGCCGACGGTTTCCAGCAGGGTTAGGGCTTCTTTTTTGTCCGCGTGATCGTATGCGCCGAAAAGGCTTTTGTACAGCGGTGTTCCGCCCAAGCTGCCGTGCAGTACGTTTGTACAAACGGGCGTACGCGCAATCAAGTTGTGGTGCTGGAAAACCATGCCAATCTTCGTACGCGCCGCCCTTAGGGCAGGCTTGCACAAGCCCGTGATTAATTCACCATCGAATGTAATATTACCTTCCGTCGGCTCCGTTAAGCGGTTGACGCACCGTACCAGCGTGGACTTTCCCGCGCCCGAGGGCCCGATAACCGCCACGAATTCACCCGCATTAACATCAAGGTCAACGCCATCAAGCGCATATGCTTTATGGTCGTAGGTCTTGCGTAAGCCGCGGACGCTCAACAAAGGGCTATTGTTCGGAAAGATCAATCTCCAATACCTCCGCCATCATACGAAGATGCTGTATTTGTTCGTCATTGGGTAAAACGAAGCGCGTGTCGGGCGTACCGAAGCGTGTGCCGAAGTATTCCTCGTTATCGTACGCCAGCAGGAACCCGCGCACCTTTTCCACCAGGTCACGCGGTAAATGCCCCGCCGCGATATACCCCGGGAACGGGATGATCGACGTTGATCCGATGATCCGCACATCTTCCTCGTTAATCACGCCCGAAGCGATCATGTTGCCGAGGTTTAAATTCCCCACCGCCGCCGCGTCGAAATCGCCGTGCGTCACGCCCATGATGCTGGCTGTTTGGCTGCCCGAATGTGCCACCGTGCCGAAGAACCCCCCGGCCTCCACTTCCATACGCGTCAGGTTAAATACGTTCATCAAATGATACAGGGGATAAAAAAAGCCCGAGGTCGAGGAAGGGCTGATAAACGCGAAGCTCCGCCCGCGCAAGTCCTCAAGGGTATGAATATCATCGTGCGAGGTGATAAAGACCGTCTTATTGATCGACGCGGGGTTGTCCGTCACGACCAACCGCTCAACGTCCATCACTTCCCGCGCCAATAAGTACACGAAGGGCGAACCCCACATGATGTCCAAATTGCCCGCACGCATGGCTTCGATGCCGACAAGGTGCGTAGCGTCCTCGATGATGCGTACCGGCATCCCGACATGCGCTTCCAGCCTTTCACGGAAGTCCCCAAACACCGCCACCGACTGCGGGTTGCCGTCGTCGATCAGAAGCGCGATGCGCAGTTCGGTCATTTCGTCCGAATCCCCGCCGCGCCCGCACGCCGTAAACACGACCGCGCATACCGCCAATACCGCGCACAACAACAGAATTACCTTTTTCATTTCCATTCTCCTTTTTGCGGGAGGGCTTCGAAAAATAAATAACCGCCCGTTGGGGCGGCATAATTAAACCTCAGCCATTGCTCCCTACGCTAGAATTAACTAACAGGTTCTAAGGGTCAGGTTTTAACCTTCTCAGCCCGCGCGAACCCCGAAGGACGCATACGCAAGCTCCCCTGCAATTGTCATGGAATTGTAACACGCGGCGGTTAGCGCGTCAAATGCGGCTTATCTAACAATACGGTTCATCTAATCGCGGTTCACCTAACCGATTTTATTTTTTATGATCATATTCACCATTTGCGGGTTCGCCTTCCCTTTCGATGCCTTCATGCATTGTCCGACCAAATAGGTGAAAGCGTTCTTTTTGCCGTTTTGATAATCCGTTATCGATTGCGCGTTAGCGGCCAGCACCTCATCCACCATCGCTTCGAGCAAAGCCTCGTCACTCACTTGCTCGAGGGATAGCCGAGCGATGATTTGATCGGGTGTTTCTTTTTTCGAAGATGCTTTCGAATCTGTTCTCGAAGGTTCTTCCGAATTTACCTCCGAATTTGTTCCCGTATCAACTTCCGAATCTGCTTCCGAATCTTTTCCCGAAGCCATAAACATCTCCTCCAGCACGCGCTTTCCGGCATCGATGTTGATGCGCCCTTTTTCGATCATCCTCAATACATCGCATAAATTTTGTGGTGTGATCGGCGATACTTCAAAGGGCAAACCGAATCTATTATGCAGAGCCGACACCGCGCCGAAGAGCCAATGGGCTATACCGCGCGGTTCCGCACCCCCGATTGCGGCGCACGCATCCAGGAAGGCCGCCCGCTCCGGTTGGGCGGTCAGCATTTCCGCTTCGGCGGCGGCTATGCCCATGTTTATATAACGTTCGTATTTCGGTACCGGCAATTCCGGCAGGGCCGATTTGATTTCATTGATCCAAGCGTCGTCCAATACGATCGGAGGCAGGTCGGGATCGGGGAACATTCGGTAATCGGCGGCGTCCCCTTTCGAGCGCATGGGTTGGGTTTCGGCTTTTTGCTCGTCCCAGCGGCGCGTTTCCTGGGTGTAGGTTTCGCCGCGTTCAAGCATTTCCGCTTGACGCTTCGATTCATACGCCGCCGCCTGCGCCGCGCCCGAAAAGGTGTTTACGTTTTTCATTTCGATACGTGGGTTATGTTTTTCCTGCCCAAGCGGGCGCACGGAAACATTTACATCGCAGCGCATCACGCCTTCCTGCATACGGCCGCTTGAAATACCCAGCGTGACCAGCAGCGTACGCACCGCTTCCAGGAAATCCCGTACTTCATCGGGGCCGCGCAGATCCGGTTCGGTCACGATTTCCAACAGCGGCACGCCGCAACGGTTAAAATCAAGTAATGTCCCTTTAAAGGCATCATCGTGGAGCAGCTTCGCCGTGTCTTCCTCTATGTGGATACGGTTGATGCGCACCGCCCGTTTTTCGCCCCGGTGAAAAAACTCGATCCTGCCGATTTGGCAAATGGGGCGTTCCCCTTGGGTGATTTGATATCCCTTGGGCAAATCGGGGTAGAAATAATGCTTGCGGAAAAAAGTGTTGACCCGATTGACCGTGCAATCGGCCGCCAATCCCAAGCGTATCGCGTATTCCACAACAGATTTATTTAATACGGGCGAGGCTTCCGGCCAACCCAAGCAGGTGGGGCAGCATTGGGTATTCACCTCCGCGCCGAAGCGGTAGCCGCACGCGCAGAAAGCCTTGGTCTTGGTGGAAAGCTCGGCGTGTATCTCCAAGCCGATTACGGTTTCGTACGTCACTCCCGCACCTCCCGCTCAAAGATACGGGCGTATTCATCGGGGAAATCGTCCTTTATTTTTTGACGGACGATCACCGCTTTTTTGTAATACGTATCGATATTACCTGCCGAAAGCAAAAACGTACCCAGCAGAATGCGTTTCTTTGTTTCGTCGCCGAATATTTCCGTACGGCTGTTGATATAGAGGCTCTCCAAGTTCGCGGCGTTTTCCGAACGGTGACCGAAGCGTACCCCGTCATACCGCGCGAAGCCGGACGCTTCCTCCGCCAGCGTTATGACATGTTGGGCTGGGAGCGCGTACTTCTTATTAATTTTGGGGGAATCCCCCAAAATTTCGGTTTCCGTTTTGTTCATGCCCTGCCTCCCTAGCCTACGTTCATTTTGGGTACGCTGATGCATCCCGCTTCGATGGCCGCGGCGGGTGCTTTCGCAAGCACTTCTTCCCGGGGAAGCGACGGGCGCACAATATCTTCGCGGAAGAAGTTCACCTTTAACGTATCTACGGGGTAAGGCTCGTCCGTAATCGGCAATTCCGCCAGCAAATCCAATCGCATTTCCTTCATCATCCCGTTAATATCGCGCAAGTATTCTTCCGCGTACGCGGAAATATCCAGCTTGGCGGCAGCGGCGGCTTGTAACAAGTCCCGCATGGTCATCATTTTAACTTACCTAACGCATGGCTGATACGCGCCAGCGTTTCTCCTTTGCCCAGGATCACGGCGATTTCGATGCCGCCGCCGGGGGTTTGCGCCTTGCCCGATAACGCCACGCGCAACGGCCATAGGATTTGCCCGTTTTTGCAACCCAATCGCTCGACCAACGCCATCAACGTCTCGTGGATCGCTTCCTGGCGCCAATCGTCTAAACGTTCCAACACGGGGAAGATTTCCGCCAGCATTTGCCCAGCACTTTCCGCGTTGGTTTTCATCTTCTTATGGGTGTATAGTTCCAGGGAGTAATCGGGCAACGCGTCGATAAAGTCCAATTGTTCGGGGATTTCGGTCAGCCGTTCGACGCGGTCCTTCATTAATTTCGCGACCATCCGCGTATCGATGTCCCGTTTAACGCCTTCCTTTATATAAGGCAACGCCTTATCGTGGAATTCTTCGCCGTCCATCGCGCGCAGGTATTCCCCGTTGAGCCAGTCCAACTTTTTGATATCAAAAATGGCGGGTGATTTGGAAATGCCTTCAATATCGAACGCCTCAACTAATTCCGCCAGCGAAAACTTTTCTTTTTCCCCGCCCGGACTCCAACCCAAGAGCGCGATGTAATTGACGATCGCCTCTTTCAGATACCCCTTCGCGATAAAATCGCCGAAATACGCGTCCCCGTCACGTTTGGACAGCTTTTTATCGGCGGTACGCATGATGGTCGGTACGTGGATATACACGGGCGGTTCCCAACCGAAGCCTTCGTAAAGCAATACATGCTTGGGCGTGGAGGAAAGGAACTCGTTGCCGCGTATTACGTGCGTGACACCCATCAGCCTGTCGTCCACCACGTTTGCGAAATTGTAAGTGGGGAAGCCGTCCGACTTTAATATAATCTGGTCTTCGAGCGTATTTTTTTCGACCTCGATGCGTCCGTACACGCAGTCATTGAAGAATACCTTGCCTTCTTCCGGGACGTTTTGACGGATGACACAGGGCGTACCTTCGGATAGCTTACGCGTGATTTCCTCCGAGGAAAGGTTAGCGCAATGCTTGTTATACTTGTGCGAAACGCGGCTGGCATGGTGGATAAGCCTTTGTTCGTCCAATTCTTCTTTGCCGCAGAAGCAATAATAAGCATGTCCGCGCTTGACCAACATTTCCGCGTGTTCCCGATAGATTTCCATACGCTCGCTTTGCACGTACGGCCCGTACGGCCCGCCGACATCGGGGCCCTCGTCGTACGTAAGCCCCACTTCCGCGAGGGTTTCGTATATGATTTCGGCCGTACCCTCTACCTGGCGCTCCCGGTCGGTGTCCTCGATGCGCAGGATGAAAACACCATTATTCTTTTTCGCGAAAAGGTAGGCGTACAACGCCGTCCGCAGCCCGCCGAGGTGCATGTACCCCGTGGGGCTGGGCGCGAATCGTGTCCTGTATTGCATGATGCCTCCTATTAAATGATGACGTTTTAAAGTGATGTTTTTGCTTACGGCAGTACGTTGCCCGCGGCGCGGTACACGGCGTACCATTCCGGTCGGGTCATTTCGACGGAATACGCCCCGCAAATGCCCTTTAACCGCGCAACGTTGGTCGTGCCAGGTATGGCTTGTATATTCGCCGGGTGCCTCAATATCCACGCGATAACGACCGCTTCCTGCGTGACGTTATATTTCTCCGCCAGCGTATTGATTTCGGCGTTCAGCTTGGGGTATTTTTCACTCCCGAGGAACACCCCTTCGAAGAAACCGTATTGGAACGGCGACCACGCCTGTATCGTTATATCGCTGATACGGCAGAACTCCAGCACTGCGCCGTCCCTATCCACGGCGGGCGGGTTTTCCATGTTCACGTTTAACCCCGAATTAACCATGCCCGTGTTGGTAGGGGAGAATTGCAATTGGTTGATAATGATCTTCAACTCGTCCGGTAGGTATTTATTCAACAGAAGGATTTGCGCGGGATTGTGGTTGCTCACACCGAAGTGCCGCACCTTGCCCGCTTTGTGCAGTTGGGTGAACGCTTCCGCTACTTCCTCCGGTTCCATCAGCGTATCGGGGCGGTGCAGGAGGAAGAAATCCGCGTATTCCATGCCCAGCCGTTCCAATGCCTTTTCCGCCGACGTAATGATATGCTCCTTCGAAAAATCGAAAAACCCGTTGCGGATGCCGCATTTGGTTTGTACCAGCATTTTATCGCGGGGGATACCCATTTCCTTCACGGCCTTGCCGAACACGCGCTCACATTCGCCGCCGCCGTAAATGTCCGCGTGGTCGAAGAAGTGCGCGCCGTTTTCCATGGCGGTGCCGATCAAATCATGCAAATGCTTCGTTTCCAAGCCGCCGATACGCATACAGCCGAGCGCGATGGCGGGCGCGGGGATCTTCCCGCCGATTTTTATGGATTTCATTTAATACTATTTCCTTTCTCAAAGGGATTTTATGTATTATACTATATTTACCAAGTTCGGGAGGGTATATTATGCGAGAAACAAAACCCGCGTGGTACGCGGTCGGGATGTTCGGCACTTCCTTACCCATCAATTTGTTCCGCACGTTCGGTATGGCCTTTTACGTACACCATATGGGGCTGCCGCTCACGTCATGGGCGTTGATCATACTCGTTTATACGTTCATAGACGCGCTCGACAATCCCGTATACGCTTATTTCTCCGACAGGACGCGTACCCGCTGGGGCCGCAGACGGCCTTGGATCATACCGGGCGCGATCCTCTACGTGCTTTTCTTCATCGCTTTCTTCCACCCGCCGCAAGCGATGGCAGCCACTATGCTTATGCCCTTCGCGATGGTGACGTACATCATGACGGGTACGGCGGACGCGTTGGTGGGGACCAACTACGGTTCGCTCTTCCCCGATTTGTTCCGCTCGGCAAACAGCCGCGCCGCGACCAACATGTACAGGCAAATCTTCCAATTCATCGCGATGGCGATCGGCATCGCTCTAACCCCCATCATCGCCGAACAAATCGGTTACCAAACCACCGCGCTTATCTACGGCGCGTTAGGCGCGGCGGTGATTATTCTTTCAAACCTTAACTGCCACGAACGTATTGAAGAAATCAAAACGCTGGAAAAGCCCAAATTCCTGCCCGCGCTCCTCGCCATTATCAAAAACGAAAAGTTTTGGATCGCGGGGATGACGGGCGCGTTCTATACCTCCGCCGTCGCGTTGTTAATGGCTTCGATGGTCTTCTTCGCCAATTACAGGCTGGGGCTTACCGGCGCGCAAACGACGATCGTATTCGCCACGGTATTGGTCGTGGCGCTGGGCAGCGTCCCCGTATGGACGTATTTTATTAAGAAGCATGGACCGCTCCCTGTATGGCGGATGGCTTTAATCGGCGTCGGCATCGCGTTTATCCCGTTGATATTTGTGTTTAATTTAATTACGGCGGTGATCGCGTGCGTTTTCTTCGGCTTCGTGTATTCGGGCGTAACATGTACCTTCGATTTGA
The DNA here is from genome assembly GCA_009780585.1 of Defluviitaleaceae bacterium. Classification (GTDB taxonomy): domain Bacteria; phylum Bacillota; class Clostridia; order Lachnospirales; family WQUN01; genus WQRX01. Next base: position 272,486 of record WQZS01000001.1, read on the forward strand.
TCGGCGCGAAGATTATAGACGACGACCGCGTGCGTTCGGGCGGTATCAGACGTGAAGGTATTTTTAGCAGCATGTCGAGCTTTTTGGGGCGGTTGCACGGCTTGATGATGTCGCTGGGATTATTTTTGGCCAGCGTTATCTACGGCTATGTTTCGGGTGACGAACCCGGCGAACGCCCTGGCGAAGCCGCGCGCTTTATGATGGCGGTTTTCCCGCTGTGTATGATGGTCATAAGCTGTACGATTTCACGCTTTTTAAAATTACCCGAAAGCCAGGAGGATAAGTAAATGAAATTCCACTTTAACAAGGAACAAGAAAAGCAATACGTTAAAATCCCCTTCGACGTGCCGGAAAATACCGAAAGCATCGACGTGGTGTGCCTGTACGACAAAACGGGCGGCGCGGTCATCGATTTGGCGTTGTTGGGGCCGGGCGATCGGTTGCTGGGCGCGTCGGGCGCGGCGCGCAACCATATTTGGGTATCGGCTTTGGGCAGTTATACGGGTTACGAAACCCTCGACCCGCCGCCGGGCGAGTGGAATATTTTGGCGGGGCTGTACAAGCTCACCCCCGAAGGCGCGGAAGCGGAGTACGGCATCAAGCTCACTCCCAAAAGCCGCCGCTTGTTTAAGGGCGACCCCCACATCCACACGACGGCCTCCGACGGCAAGGCGGACTTCAGCAGCATTATTTCGCTGGCGTGGGAACAGCGGCTGGACTTCATCTTCCTAACGGACCACAACACCACGGCGCAGAATAAACTGGCCGGTCCGTTTGAGAACCTGACCGTCATCCCCGGCGTGGAATGGACGCATTACAACGGCCACGCGTTGTTTTTGGGCGCGGAGAACCCGCTGGAGGACAACTACGGCATCACCGATTTCGAAGAAGGTAAAAAGCTCATCAAAAAAGCGAAAAACGCCGGCGCGTTTACGGCTATCGCCCATCCTTTGTGCCACTATCTTTCGTGGCAATGGGGACTGGACGAAGATACGCTTTCGCTCTTCGACGGGCTCGAGGTTTGGAACGGCATCATGCACGAACGCAACGAACGCGCGATCGCCTTTTGGCATAAGCTCCTGTGCGAAGGCAAAAAAATCCCGGCTACCTGCGGCAGCGACTACCACGGGCCGGGCTTGTTCGGCAGCGTGGGGATGCCGTGCCTTAACGTATACGCACTGTCGCGCAGCCCGAGCGATATCATGGCGGCGATACGTAAGGGGAACAGTTTCATCTCCTACACACCCGACGGGCCGGAGGTGGATATCATATGCGAAGGCAACGGCGCAATCGGCGAAACCGCCGTACCCGGAGCGGCATTGACGTTCTACTTCGCCAACCTTTCCCCCGGGGATGAAATCGCGCTCATTACCGAAAGTGAAACGGAAAAGATTCCCGCCAACGTCAACGGCCGCTTGATTTTGGAGCGCGTATACCGCGATTGTAAATTCGTCCGCGCGGAGGTATACCGCAGCTACGCCCCCGGCCTGCCGCCGATGAAGGCGATGCTTTCGAATCCGGTATATTTCAGCCCTTGACTTTAACGTAACGGAATACGCTACAATGCCTTCGGACGGTCCGAAGGCATTTTTAACTTGTCCCCTACTAGGGTACAAGTTGCATGGAGTGGAGGAAAATGGAAAACAGCGGGCGGCGGTTGGGTATCACCGAGGTTTCCGCGATGTACGGCATTTCGCCGCGCACCTTGCGTTACTACGAGGAGGAAAACATCCTTTCCAGCCATCGGAAGGACGATTCCCGCTACCGCGAATACGACCGAACGCAATGCGAACGGCTGGAGGTCATACTTCTGCTGCGCCGTTTATCCTTCACCGTGAAGGAAATAACGGAACTGCTGCACGGCGGTGAAGCCCGCTTCCTAACCCTGCTCAATGAAAAAATCGCTTCCAGCGGCAAGCAACTGCTGGAAGCGAAGGAAACGGACAATTTACTCAAAGACCTGATGCGTACGCTCGCAACCAAACCCGTAACCGAGCTTAAGGTTGACGAACTGTTGGGCCGGTACATCTACCTCACACAAAAAACCGAAAGGATGGTAAAAATGAACGACGAAGCGAAATATTGGATTCTGATCAGTTATAAATTGATCCCCGTTGCGGGTACTACGGAAGATGACCCGAATACGTTGATCGGAAAGATCACACGCCTGCGAGAGGAATTGGCGGAGGAATCGATCTCCTTCCCCCTCGTGCGCATCAAGGACGATATTAACCTAAAACCCTACGAGGCCGTCATCCTATACGAAGAAAAGGAACTTTGGCGCGATGCACACCAAGGCAACGACGACGACCTCGAAAAATTCGCCGACGAAATCGTTGGGCGATTGAAACAAGACGTGTTGAATAAATAACGTATTATTCAGCGGTCATGCAAATTGACGCGTCGGCTTCCCACCGTGGTGTGAAAATAATCTCTCCTATAAAACCGCCCGACGTATCCCAATGGATTGCCGGGCGATTTTATTGGGCGAGTTTGTATAATGCGTATTGATTAAGGGACACACCTTCACGCTTGGCATCCAATGATAATTGGTGGTGTAGGGACTTTGGCAAACGCAAGGTAAATTTTCCGCTGGCATTGCTTTCGGTTACCGGCTCGGGAATGTCAAAGCCATTTTCCAATTTTGTTTCAATCCAACCCTCCATTGCCTCGCGAAGGTTTATCAAAGCCTCTTCACGGGTTGCGCCATCGGTCATGCAACCATCTAATTCCAATATTTTTCCAATATAATAATATTCATCCTCATCCTTATAGGGCTGGATGATGAAGGTATAAGGGAGCTGCATATAATACGCCAATTTTTTTTCCATGATATTAGGCAAGCTGTTTCGATTCATATTCGATTAAGGATTTCCTTTACATAGAATGATTTAATGGTAGGTTTACGTTCAACGATTGTTAAAACATCGCCGTTATTATTAATATATTGCCGATGCGAACCCTTTTGACGGTCGAATCTGTAACCGGAATGTGTTAATACGGTGTCGGCTTCCTCCATTCTTATACCGTTAGGTTGACGCTTCATCTTATCAACTATTTTGGTCACGCTTGCCATTTTTCACCTCCTGGTATGATGGTACCATATATGGTGACACAGCACAAGATTAGCGTGACATAAAAAACATGAAAACCCTTTCTGACCCTTCTTTATTATCCTACGTCAATTCAAATATCTCTATCGCGCCCTTACCCTTCATCGTAATTTCACCCAGCGATTGCGCTGATATGCGCCCTTCCAACGTTTCGTAGACTTCCTTGCTGATCAGCACTTGGGAGGGCTTGGCGTTTGATTCGAGGCGGGCGGCGGTATTTACCGTGTCGCCGATGGCGGTATAGTCCTTGCGGAAGTGCGGCCCGATGTTGCCCACCACGGCGTAGCCGCAATGCACGCCCACGCCGAAGCCTACGGTAAAACCGTGTTCGGCCAGGATTTTTTCGTTGAGCGCGGCCGCGCCGTCCACGATATCCTGCGCCGCTTTTACGGCTTTGTACACGTAATCGTCCAGCGGGGTAAAGCCGTTGAAAAGTGCCATCGTCGCGTCGCCGATGAATTTGTCCACGCTGCCGCCGTTGTTAAAGACGCACGACGCTGTAAGCTCGAGGTAGTCGTTAAGGATATGCACGATGGTTTCGGGGCTGTCGGCCAATTTTTCACTCATGGGGGTAAAGCCGCGCACATCCACGAACATGACGGCGAAGTGTTTCTTGCGCCCGATGCGCCCGTCGGCCATATCCGAGGAATCGATCATTTGGTCCACGAGCTTGGGATCAACGTATTTCTTGAACATGTCCTTGATTTTCGCCTTCTCGCGCCGTTCGGTGATGTAGTTGTACGCCACGCCGAAAACGTATAAGACAATAACCGAAGCCGGCGGATACAAAAGCGTCACGATATAACCGTTGTTAAATAATTGAAGGTTTAGGAAGACGTATCCCACCGTATATACCACCAATACCGCCGTGGTAATACGCACGTCAAACCGCATGAACACGAAGCCCGTAACCAACAGCGATATAATCAAAACCATCCAGTTGACCCAATCGGCCGCGTACGCCTTAAACGTACGGTCGATCATCATTTGCAGGACATTCGCGTGGATTTCCACGCCGTTCATCTTCTCCGACGTGCTTACGGGCGTGAAGTACATGTCCATCATGCCCGCCGCGTACGGCCCGATGAAGATGATCGAATCGGCGTACCACGCGGGGTCGAAATCGGGGCTGAAAATATCGCGGAAGGATGTCCCCAACCCCATCGCGCCGTAGAAATCGCCGACATTCCCCGCGTAATTGATAAACATGGGGGACGTGATGTTTTTCGGCAGCGCGAACGGGGACCTCCCCCAAAACTCCGCGTACATATCGTAAATAACGGCGGTGAACGACGGCTGCCAAATGCCGTCCACCATTATACCCGTGACGGCGCGGCGCACCACGCCGTGGTCGGTGATCGCGTTAAGCGTGCCGTAGCGCGAAACGGCCCGAAGCGATTCGAAGGGACGCTCGAAGGCGATGACCTCGTCGGCCCAGTTAAACGAGGCGGCCGCGCCGAAGACGACATTGCCCACTTCCGCCGCGGCTTCGACCAAGGCTGCGTCCGATTCGGGGCAATTGGAATAACCCGAATAGAGTACGTCCACCGCGATGACGGCGGGCTCCCATCCGGGTTCGGAGTTTAATATACGGATCGCCTCCGCCATGATACTGCGCGGCCAAAACTGGAACGGCCCGAACTCGATCAGCGTTTCTTCATCGATGCCGAACACGAAAATATTCGGGTAGATAATATCGGGCTGCGTAAACAAGCGGTCCTTCAATTGCTGCTCGACGCGGTCAAACAAATGTAGGCCGAAGGTCAAAAGCATTACGGCGGACAGTAACGCGGCGTAAATATATTTTTTAGACTTCATCGTTCCAAGCCCCGCTTTCTTTGAATAACGCAAGCAAGCCCGCGTCTAATTGCCCTTGCGCGGCCATGCCACCCAATATTTCAAACGCTTTTTCGTCGGGCAAGCCGCGCTTGTACGGACGGTCATGGGCTGTCAACGCGTCGTAGATATCCAGTATCGTCGCGATCCTTACCTCGGTGGGGATTTCATCCGCGGTCAATTGATTCGGATAACCCTTGCCGTTTAAAAATTCGTGGTGCGCCGCCGCCCATACGGGTACCATGCGGTAATTCTTGGGGAAGCGCACTTCGGAGAGGATACGCGTGGTCATGTCCACATGGCCCTCCATGACGGTGCGTTCCTCGTCGGTCAGCGTGCCGCGCCTTACCAGCAGGCAGCGCTGTTCTTCCGGCGTAAGGAAGCCTTCCTTTTGACACAACTTTTGCAATTCCGCCAGCATATCATCGGGGATGAAGCCGGACGCGTTGGCCTTTTCCACCAAAGCCCTTGCGTTGCCCGCTTCTTCGGCTTTTACTTTATATTCGGCTTCGCTTATGTTGCCGCGCAGGTAATCGATTTCCGCCTGCATACGAAGGGTTTCGAAACGGGTCAGCACCGTACCCAAGCGCGGGCCCAGGCGCGTTTCCTTGTCCATGACTTCAAGCGGGACCACCAGCTTGCCGATGTCGTGCAGGAGCAAGCTCATTAAAAATTTATTCTCGCGTTCGGTATCGAAGCGTTCGCCGCCGTTTTGGTTAAGCCAATGGATAAACCTTTTGCCGTACCTGGCCATATTGCGCGAATGGTTGGCATTGTACGGACTGCGCGCGTCGATGGCGGCGGACATGGCGATGACGAACGAATCCAGCAAACTCATCACCTCGGCGGCATACTTGCGGTTGGTCAGGCAAATGGCCGCTTGCGACGCGATGCTTAACAGCACCTTTTCATATTCATGCGCGAAGGGGATGACTTCGTTATCCTCGTCCAACGCGTTAATCAATTGCAATACGCCGATCACGTCGCCGTGGTCATCCTCCATCGGCACGGTCAGCATCGACCGGGTTCGGTACCCCATCAACGCGTCCACCTTGCGCGAGCCCGCGAAGTTGAAGTCCGAATTTTCGTACACGTCGTCGATATTGATCAAGCGTTTTTCCAGCGCGGCGCGGGCGCACATATTTTCACGGTTTAATTGCATGGGCGGCGGCATTTCGTCGCCCGCGTTTTTCCTAAACCCCAACGATTGGGTGATCATGATTTTAAAATGCAGCGCGTTTTCTTCCAATAAGTACAGCGTACCGCCATCGCAGCGCACCAATTCCATCACCGAATCGATGATGATTTCGATCAGTTTATCCGTATCCTTTTCCTTCGATAACGCGATCCCGATATTAAGTAATGTATCGACCATTACCATCCCCCCATGGTTAAAGTGAAATAACCAAACCGTCCGTCGGAGCGAACGCGCAAGGGAATTCCCTCTTCGCAACCGCTTCCATTTCATCTATGTCATCGTCGGTATAGGTATGCTTGTAATGGTATAAGGCCAAGCGTTTCGCGTTCGCGTCCCGCGCCAGCTTCGCACATTCATATACCGACGAATGTCCCCACCCTTTTATACATTCACCCGTGCCGAAGAACGCGTCGTTGATCAGCAAATCCGTACCGCGGACGAAATCCGCCAGCGTATTGTCCCTGTGATTATCGAGCGCAACGTCCGTGATGTAACACATCGATTTTCCTTCGAAGTCCACACGGTAGCCCAAGCCCCCGTCGGGGTGGCTTAACCCGACCGTACGCACGGTAACGCCGCCCTCCAATAAAAAAGCCGCCCCGCAAGCGGCATCGGAAAAGGAAATGTCCGCCTTGGCCGCGGCCAACCCCGCGGGATAAAACGGCCCGCGCAGATAATGGTCGAGTGTTTCGCGCACGCCGCCGTGTATGGTACGTATCCCGGTGATTTGTATACGCTTACCCGCGTCAAAGAACACATCCCAAAACAAAAGCCCGCGGATATGGTCGGCGTGGTAATGCGTCAGGAACAAACGGACCGTTTCATTATCATATAACGGCAGCGCGCTAAGGCCGCATATCCCGTTGCCCGCGTCGAATACAAGCGTATGCCGAGGGTTGTCTCCCACCCGTACCGCGGCGCAGGGGGTGTTGGTGCCGTACTTCGCGCGCTTGCCGTTGTTGTAACCGCAAGAGCCGCCCGTCCCCAGGAAAGTGATTTCGAATATGTTGTTCACACCCCATTCAATAAAGGTTTTTATTGGTAATTTGTTGATTTATAAAAGGTTGGCCAACCGAGTCCGCAGTTGTATACATTATTGGGTACCCCCTGCAAAAATCGCATCGTACCAAGCCTCATGAAAAACAACCGCATAAACGAAGGAAGGGCACGCGGCAGCCGTAATGAGCTCCGGCCTCCCCGTTCTTTCCGTACCTAACCACAAACCTCGCGCGGGTTGTTTCCGCGCGGGGTTTTTAATTTAATATTACGACGCCATATCCAAATAATCCACGCGTTTTGTTTAAAAAGATAACTGGATTGCCCCCGTATAATTGCAATTTAGTTCAAACATTTCGGGTGCTGCCATTCGCACCCTTTCAATTAACGTTATTCTTACTTCATTTGTATTAGGAAAAACGATGGGGGCTTCGGTATTAGTGAAAGGTTCCCACTTATCAAGGGGAAAGATCCCACTCAACACCATTCCATATAAATTTACCGCTTATAGGAAGTCCGGTTCCTAAATTGGGGTCGCTTATATTTAATGCTTCAATTGTTGCACCTGTCGTCATACCTGTAAATTGCGCACCGGAAATACCATGTATTGTTGTAAGCCCTGTTATCAATATAATTCCACCTATTTCCGTGGGAGTGGGATTCATCCCAAACAAGGAGCCGTTATTTAAATGTATCGTTCCGTTATTAAACACCACGCTATCTTCGGTAATTCTTAATGATCCTTGTATAATCATAGTTGCGTTATTTTCTATTGTTATCATTGCACCATACATAATAAGTTCCGAATCCGATAGCATCGTCATCGTTGCATCCCGTATAATAAGTTCCGAACCCGATAGCATCGTCATCGTCATATCACTTCCTAAGGTAATTTCATCATCTTCTAACATAATTTCGATATCTTCAAAAATCACAATCGGTAACTTTTGGTCTAAATGAAATGCATCCATAAATTGTTCGGGATATTCTACATTAAATTCTGTCGGCACGCTTGGCGGGGTCGCCGAGGGTGAGGGTGACGGCGATGGCTCTGGTGTACCATTCGGCGGTGTAGTATCGCTACCATTTCCCGAACCGTTCGATGAATCATTCGTCGGCTCGGGTGTCGGTTCCGGTGTAGGCGTGGGTTCGGGTGTAGGCGACGGTTCTGGTTCTTCTTCGTCTCCCTCTTCCCCGTCCCCTTCTTCTTCCTCGTCCTCATCTCCGTCCAACGATCTTTCAAGGTTATCCAATGCTTCCTGCCGTTCTTGTTCCAATTGTTCCGCTTCTTCTTCCAATTCTTCGATCAAGTCATTGATGATTTCGATGTCGTCTTCCGCAATAATGCCGATTTCAACCAGCATTTCGATGTTGTCGCGGATGATTTCCAGCGTAAAAAGGTCGAGTTGGTTGAGTTGGAGCGGTTGTACTTCGGTCGATTCTTCGCTGTCCGATGTACGGGGGGATACGGTCATCACATTGCCCGCGTACAATGTGTAGTCGCCGTCGGGGGTTTGACATTCGAGTATGCCCTCCAGCAGGGCTACGCGCAGTTCCCCCTCGACGAATACCATCGTAAAGAGCGTGCCGCGTACGCCCATGACGGAGTTGCCCGCACGCACGCGGGTATTCCTGCCCGCGGCTTGGGGCGCGGCGTTGACGCTGACGGAACCCGTAACGATCGTGATCTCCATGTTGTTGCCCGCACGGCTGATATCGACGGTGGTAGATTCCCCGATGGTGATTTTGGAGTTGTCATCCAGCAATAAAACGGCGGAGGAGCCGACACCCGTTGAAAGGGTATTGCCCACGGCAAGGCGTGTCCCCGCCGTGGCGGCGAAGGTCCTGGCCGTGCCGCGGGTCATGTTGACCGTGCCGCTTATGCTTTCGATAACGATCGTGCGCGAAACCGTGGCGTAAATCGTAATCGCGAAGAATAACGACGCACTAATGGCAAACATGGCGATGGCGATATATTTTTTCATGATTTACCCCCCAATGACCTCAATAATTTGGATCGTGTGGTTTAACGAATCCGCTACATACAAAAGCCCTTCATGATACGCGACGGCCAACGGTTGGTTGAACGCGTCCGGTTCGCCGTTGCCCGCCAATGTATGCACGATGCCGCCGTACATCATACGTACGGCATGGTTGCCCGCGTCGGCGATGAATAAAATCCCGTCATGGTAGAAAATCCCGCGCGGAAAATTGAACTGCGCGGTATCCGCCGGGCCATCGGCGAAGCCGCCCTGCCGATAATCCCCGTCGTGTTCGGTGATAAATCCGGCAACGGTTGTTACATAACCGCCGGATATCTTGCGTATTACTTGGTTGCCCGTATCGGCGATAAAGATGTCGCCGTCGGGAGTGACGGCGATACCCGTAGGTTCGAGGAATAATGCTTGGTCCGCTTCGCCGTCACGGTAGCCGTGTTCGCCGGGGATGCCCGCGAGGGTCAGCATTTCGCCGTCGGGGGTAAGCAGTCGGACGGCGTGGTTTAGCGTATCGGTGATGAGTATGTTGCCGTCCGCGTCAAGGGCGATGCCCGTCGGATGGTTAAACTCCGCGTCCCCCGCTATCGTCGTTACGGTACCGCCGCTGATTTTACGGATGGCGTTGTTGCCGCTGTCCGCAATTAAAAGGCCGCCGTCGGGGGTAATAACACCCGCCGAAGGGCGGCCGAAGAGCGCGTTTTCAATTGTCCCATCCCTATGGAAGGCGGCGGTAAAACCGAAGTCGTCACGTATACCCGAGCCTGTGACGAGTGTTTCCGCTTGCCCGCCGCGGATGGTTCGGATACTTGCGTTAAAGGTGTCGAAAACGATTAGGCTTCCGTCATTGTCGATGACCAAACCCGAAGGGATAGCGAAGCGGGCTTCGTTTGCGTCGCCGTCCGCGTGACCGATAATGCCCGTGCCGAATCGGGTAATATCGCCCGCGGACGGAAACAGGTCAATTGGGTACGTAATGATCGGTTGCGTTTCGGTCGGGAGGTTCGACAGGTAATCCAAATGCCTTTTATCGATGAGGCTGATTTCATGGTAGGTGATGACCCTGTCGGGTGCTAACATGCCGCCGCCTACGCCAAACACGATGTTGATTTCGGCTGCCCATTGGATGGCTGGAAAATGGGGGTCGTCAACCGGAACATCCAAAAACCGTTGGTTTTCGTCAAGCGGCGGGGGGCTTCCCATATCCAGCCACAAGGCATGGATATATTCGGCGCGGGTCATGCTTGGGGCTGTATTCTCATTTGCGCTTGTGTATACGGTAACGGCGAACAACGACGCAAAAAATAATAAAAACAAAAATCTACTTTTACGCATATTTTACTCTCCTACGATTTCTTCACGTTATTATATTTATTATACACAAAAAAAGCCCCTCTACAACAAAGATCGGGGCTTTTGAAGCGTTCCGTTCATTACATTTTATCCCATAATGATAATAATTTCATGTTCCTTGCCGCTTTCCAGTATCGGCAGCAGCGTGCCTTCGATTTTGCTTCCGTTCATCGTAATTTCCTTTACGCCTTTTTCCGCGCCGCTTGGGTTTTCCACGGTGATGTTATACCGTGCGCCGCGGAACACGCGTGAAACGTTGAAGCCCTTCATGTCGGCGGGGATGCACGGGTCCACGCGCAAGCCGTCATGCTCGGGGCGGATACCTAAGATATATTGCGTAATGGACACATACGTCCACGCCGCCGTACCCGTGAGCCAGGAATTTTTGCCTTCGCCGTGGCGCACCGCGTCCTTGCCCGCGATCATTTGGCAATAGACATAAGGCTCCATACGGCGCAGTTGGCTGTCGTCCTCGCGGTAGGCAGGGCAGATTTTTTTGTACGTATCAAAGGCGCGGGTGCCGCGTCCCAGCATCGTTTCGGCGATCGTCACCCACGGGTTGTTGTGACAGAAGATACCCGCGTTTTCTTTATACCCCGGCGGGTAGGAGGAAATTTCGCCCAATTCGAGGTGGTACTCCTCGTACGCGGGCTGTTGGAGTACGATGCCGTAGGGCGTGTCGAGGTGCTTTTCCACGGCTTGCATCGCTTGCAGGGCACGCCCGTCTTCCAAACCGATCCCCGCCATTACCGCGAAGCCGTTGGATTCGATGAATATTTTGCCGTGTTCACATTCGTTTGAGCCGATTTTCTTGCCGTAGGCGTCGTACGCGCGGATGAACCATTCGCCGTCCCAGCCGTGCTTGCCGACGGTTTCGATCATATCAGCCACGGCTTTGTCGGCGCGTTCCGCTTCCTCCGTACGGCCCGTGCGGCGGCAAAGTTCCGCGTATTCCGGCCCGGCGAAAGCGAAGATCGCCGCGATCAGCACCGATTCCGCTACACCGCTTTCATAGTTGGCCGTCGTTTGGAAGGATTCGCCCGGTGTCTTGGAAAAACAGTTGAGGTTAAGGCAATCGTTCCAATCGGCGCGGCCGATGAGGGGTAACCCGTTGGGGCCTTTGTTTTCCAGCGGATGGTTGAAGGATTTTTGCAAGTGGACGAACAATGTATCCGCCAGCTTTTCGTCGTTGTCAAACGGCACTTTTTCGTCGAGGATGCCGTAATCGCCCGTTTCCTTTATATAAGCCGCCACGCCCAGGATCAGCCACAGCGGGTCGTCGTTAAAGCCGGAGCCGATTTCGTTGTTACCGCGCTTGGTAAGGGGTTGGTATTGGTGGTACGCGCTGCCGTCGGGGAACTGCGTCGCCGCGATGTCGAGGATACGCGCCCGCGCCCGTTCGGGTACGAGATGCACGAAGCCCAGCAAATCCTGGTTGGAATCGCGGAAGCCCATACCCCGCCCGATGCCCGATTCAAAATACGACGCGCTGCGCGACATATTAAAGGTAACCATGCATTGGTATTGGTTCCATACGCCCGCCATCCGCGCCATCTTCTTGTCCTCCGCTTCCACGGTGAACTTGCCGAGTAGGTTGGTCCAGTAAGCGCACAGCGTTTCGAGGGCTGCGTCCACTTTTTCCGACGTATCGTATTTGGCAAGCAACGTATCGGCGGGTTTTTTATTGATGACGTGTTGCTTTTCCCATTTATCGTCCTCGGGGTTTTCGCAATAACCCAGCACGAATACGTAATCCTTTGATTCGCCGGGGGCCAATTCAACCTGCAAGTGGTGCGAACCGATGGGTGCCCAGCCATGCGCGACGGAATTCTTCGATTTGCCCGTGGAAGGCAGTATGTGCGGGGAACCGAAGCCGTTGTACAAGCCCAGGAACGTTTCCCGGTCGGTATCGAAGCCCGCGATTTCGGCGTTGACCGCCCACACGGCGTAATGGTTGCGGCGTTCGCGGTATTCGGTCTTGTGGTAAATGCGCGAACCGTGGATTTCGACTTCGCCGATGGAAAAATTCCGTTGGAAGTTGGTCATGTCGTCGTGGGCGTTCCACAGGCAAAACTCGACGAAGGAAAACATGTTCACCTTTTTCGCTTCGGCGGATTCGTTCTTCAATGTAACTTTATGGATTTCGCAGGTGTCGCCCATCGGCACGAAGGATAATTGCGAAAAAGCCAAGCCGTTACGCGCCGAGCTGATCTTCGAATACCCCAGCCCGTGGCGGCATTCGTAGCGGTCGAGCTTCGACTGCATGGGCATCCACGCGGGGGTCCATAAATCGTCCCCGTCCTTTAAGTAAAAATAACGCCCGCCCGCGTCGGCGGGGGCGTTGTTATAGCGGTAGCGGGTCAGGCGCAGCATACGCGCGTCCCGATAAAAGCAATACCCGCCGGAAGTGTTGGAAAAGAGCCCGTAAAAATCCTCGCATCCCAAATAATTGATCCACGGGTAGGGCGTGTCGGGTCGGGTGATGACGTATTCGCGGTTAAAATCGTCGAAATAACCGTAAGACATGGCTTGACCTCCTGTTTAATGGTAATTTTATATGAAAACAATTATATGTTTTGTGGTAAAATTGTGCAAGAAATTAAACGAGGAGGTACGTCCATGACCCATCGCCAAGCGGCAACCGTTTTGCGTCTCCCCGATCACCCCAATACAAGCGTCACCATAAAGCAATCAAAGCACAAATTCCTGTTCGGCTGCGCGGAATTTTCAGTCCTGCCCTACGTTAGCGGGGAAATGAAGCCCGATACCGCCGCCGCCGCGGAAAAACGCTACAGCCACATGGCGGAAATCTTTAACCAAGTCACCCTTCCCTTCTATTGGGGCAGGTACGAACCAAAACGCGGCGAGCCCGACTTCGCGCGGACGCAAAAAGCCGCCAAATGGCTGGCGCAACGCGGCATCACCCTCAAAGGGCATCCGCTGTGCTGGCATACCGTGTGCGCTGATTGGCTGATGGACTTGACCAACGATGAAATCTACGACACGCAAATGGCACGCGTAACAAGGGATATAGTCGCTTTCCGCGGGCTGATCGACGCATGGGACGTGATCAACGAAGCGGTGATCATGCCCATCTTCGACAAATACGACAACGGCGTCACGCGCATTTGCAAGGAACACGGGCGGTTTAAGCTGATCAAAGATTTGTTCAAAACCGCGCGCGAAGCGAACCCGAACGCGACGCTGTTGATCAACGACTTCGATATGTCTGAATCCTACGACATCCTCGTGGAAGGATTGCTGGAAGCGGGTGTAAAAATCGACGCCATCGGCTTGCAGTCGCACATGCACCAAGGCTGTTGGCCGAAGGAAAAATTATTAGAAGTGTTGGACCGCTTTTCACGGTTTAAGCTGCCGCTGCACTTTACCGAGATTTCGCTGGTTTCGGGCGAAATCATGCCCAAGGAAATCATGGACCTTAACGACCACAAGGTGGACAAATGGCCCTCCACGCCCGAAGGAGAGGCACGCCAAGCACGCGAAATCAAATGGTTCTACGAAACGCTCTACGCCCATCCTTTGGTGGAAGCCGTCACCTATTGGTCGTTTATGGACGGCTTATGGCTCAACGCGCCTTCGGGTTTGTTAAGCCTGTCGAGCGACCCCAAACCCGCGTACGATGTACTCCGCCGATTGATCAAGGAAGACTGGTGGACACCCGAGCAAAAGCTGACCACGGACGAAAACGGCAAGGTATCCGTCACCGGCACAAAGGGCGAATACATCGCGTACCGCGGCGATGACGAAATACGCTTTACCATCGGTTAACTTCGTCTCAATTTGAGACAAAGTCATACAATAAAAAAGGAGATAATAAACATGGACGGAATCTTTGAAAAGCTCACCCAATTAAAAATCGTACCCGTCATTACGCTACACGACGCGTCGAAGGCCGTACCCCTGGCCCAAGCCTTGATCGACGGGGGCTTACCCTGCGCCGAGGTCACCTTCCGCACCGCCGCCGCCGCCGAGGGGATCAAGAACATGTCCGCCGCTTTTCCCGATTTGGTTTTGGGCGCGGGTACGGTATTGACCCCCGCCCAGGCCGACGCGGCCGTGGCCGCCGGGGCGAAATACATCGTGGCCCCCGGCCTTAACCCCGACGTGGTGCGCCATTGCCAAAAGATCGGCGTCCCCGTACTCCCCGGCGTTATGACCCCTTCGGAAATCGAATTGGGGCTGTCGCTGGGCCTTACGCATTTGAAATTCTTCCCCGCGGAAACCGCCGGCGGCGTTCCCATGCTCCGCGCGCTCTCCGCGCCGTACGGAGCGGTGCGCTTCCTGCCGACGGGTGGTATCAACAAAGCCAACCTGCAGGATTACCTTTCCTTAAAGTCCGTCTTCGCCTGCGGGGGCAGTTGGATGGTAAAGGATGATTTGATCGCGGATAACCGATTCGACGAAATAACGCGCCTCACGCGCGAGGCTTATATGTAAAACTGTCACCCTTTCCCGCATACCCCATAAAATGATACGAGCAATAAATCGAGCGGAATCGCATGGCGATTATGCGAAATATGGAGGTATGGCATGGGAACAGGCTTTTTGGAAGTCGTCACTTCCACGGGATTCGGCGCGTTACCCGTACCCCACGCACAGATAACCGTATCCCAAAACGGTAATGTACTCCACGAATTCCAAACCGACGAAAGCGGTATCGGTAATTCCATAACCTTAGATGCCCCCGATATCGGGCTTACGCTGGATTACGACTTCATGGGTGTTCCCTACGGGCTGTACGACGTGAAGGCCGAAGCCCCGGGATTTACACCCGCGGTCCGTCACGGTTTGGAGATACTGGACACCGAAACCAGCATCCTGCCGATCAGTATGGTCCCCTTGGTGGAGGAAGGCCAAGTAAGCGATCTCGAAATCGGCTACCACAACCTCACTTCGACCGAGGGGCGCAGTATGGAACGCCCCGGCCCCTTTATGCCGCGCGTCCTTTCCGAGGTGATCATCCCCGAATTCATCACCGTGCACCTCGGCAGGCCCGACCGCCCGGCACGCAACGTTCGCGTCCCCTTCCCCTACTATATCAAGAACGTTTGCAGCCACGAAATCTACGCCACCTGGCCGCCCGCTTCGCTGGAAGCGAATATCTATTGCCAGATTTCGCTTACGCTTAACCGTATCTTTACCGAATGGTACCGCGTGCGCGGACACAGCTTCGACATTACGAATTCGACCCAATTTGACCAAATGTTCGTCGAAGGCGGGCAAATCTTCCGTACGATCGACGCGATGGTGGACAGGATTATCAACCGTTTCATCCGGCGCGAAGGGCACCTTGAGCCTTTCTTCGCGGAATACTGCGACGGACGGCGCTCGACCTGCCCCGGCTTGTGGCAATGGTCAACGGTAACGCTCGCCAACCAAGGGCGCAACGCGTTGCAAATTTTGCGCAACTTCTACCCGAACGACGTGCAAATCGTGGAGACCGATAACATCGGCTGGGTAAGCGAATCCTTCCCCGGCTACGCGCTGCGTCCCGGTATGTCGGGCCCCGCGGTGCGTACGGTGCAGAATTGGCTTAACCGCATACGCGTCAACTTCCCCATCATCCCGCCGATCACCAACGTTTCCGGCGTTTACGGCCCGCAAACCGAAGCGGCGGTACGCGCGTTCCAAAGCATCCGCGAACTGGGGATGATGACCCCCAACGGCATCGTCGACCGCAATACGTGGCTGCGCATGAGCTTTACCTTGTCCGCGGTGCAGCGATTGGGTGAGCTTACAAGCGAAGGCATCATCATGGGTATCGGGCGCACGCCGCCCACGGACATCATCCGCGAAGGCGCGCGCGGCCGCTTGGTTGCGCAAGCGCAATATATCATGAATTTTATCGCCCAATTCTACCCCGCGGTACCCATGGTTACGCAAAACTCCAGCTTTACACGCGACTTCGCCAACGCTGTGCGTGAATTCCAACGCGCGTTCGGGTTAAACGCCGACGGCGTCATCGGGCCCAATACGTGGCGTATGCTCTACTCCGTATATTGGCGCATCCGCGATAACGTCAGCCTTCCGCCTTGGGAAGGCGGCGAAGTACCGCCCCTTCCGCCGGGCCCGCCCACGCCGCCACCCCCGCCACCGGGAGGTATTCCCCCCTACCCCGGGCAACTGATACGCGTCGGCTCGCGCGGCGCGGATGTGGAACGCATCCAACGCTGCTTAAATTCCGTACGCCAACAAAATCCTTCCATCGGCCAACTCACCGTTGACGGCATTTTCGGCCCGATTACGCAAGCAAGTGTAATGGCTTTCCAGCGTATCGCCAATTTGAACCCCGACGGCATCGTGGGCCCGCTTACTTGGAACGCGCTTATGCCCCGTTGCTACGGCCGCCCCATGCCCCCATACCCCGGCTATCTGATGCGTGTGGGCGTACGCGGCGAAAACGTGCGGCAAGTGCAGTCCTGCCTAAACACCGTAAACAACGCCGGACTCGCAACCGACGGTGTCTTCGGCCCCCTTACGCAAGCGGCGGTGATCAATTACCAACGGGCGAACGGCTTAAACCCCGACGGAATCGTCGGCCCGATAACGTGGGATCATTTGATGCGGCGGTGCGGTTTTACCCCGGCCGGGGTTACCGCGCGGGAAGGGGTTTTGGGGGAATCCCTCGAGGTTTTACCCGAGCTTCCGCCGTCGGAAGGCATCGCGTGGAACGGCAACCCGCCGGGGACGCCGTTGCCGGAAGGATACGGCGGGGATTGCGCCTGCGAAGAAAACAAATGGATGCCGCCGGAGGAAATCATGCCGGAGGAAGGTCCCATGTTTACCATGGCGGCACATCCCGTCATGCCGCTGCCCGTACCAATCGAACCCGCCCAACCCGTTGAACCCATTGTGCCTATCTTACCCATTGTGCCCATCGTACCCATCGAGCCGATGCCATTACCCGCTCCCGTACCGCTTGAGGAACCGCCATCCATGCCGCCGCAGATAACGATAAACCCGACGTTGAATACCGGATTCGAATTGAACTGGGGCGGTCTAAATTTGCCGGATATCGACCTTGATGAACTGCTTAAAATGTATCTGTTGAGCAAAATGCGGAAATAGTTTATTTCAAATTATCTGAACAGAGCGGGCATATAACCTATCACGGTTGTATGCCCGCTTTTTTGTTCCATGGTGCTTGCTTAGGGATATTTATTTATAATGGTTTGGCATGTTGGTAACGCCGTTTTATGCCCGATTCCGTCATGGTATTTGTGCGGTTGGGGTTTTATTATGGCAAAAACGGTTTGCGTCCCAAGGCTTCGTATTTATCCATGCCCAATCGATGGAAGGGAAGCCGCTCCACGCCTTGTACGCCCGGGTATAGGGCGGGCAAACCGTTGAGATAGGCTTCGTATTCCGCGCTTTCGTGGATACCGGGGACGACCGGGCAACGCAGGATCACTTCCGCGCCGTTTTCAAGCAGCGTGCGGAGTGATTTTTTTACGGGTTCGAAACCGCTGCCCGTGAGCCGTATATAATCTTCGGGTATGCCCTTGATGTCGAACAGCCATAAATCCGTATACGGCACAAGCGGCGCAACGTCCCCGAAGCCGCTTGTCTCTACGCAGGTATGGAAGCCGCTTGCCTTCGCTTCCTTTAACAATACCCGCGCGAAATCGGGTTGCGCCAGCGGTTCGCCGCCGGAAAGGGTTAAACCGCCACCCGTGGCCTTGTAATGGCCCGCGTCCAACGAAACGATGTCCATAATTTCGGCAACGGTGGCTTCGCGGCCGACGGTTTCGTGTTTGCCGCGGCGTTTTATGGGTTCGGGCTTGGGGTTTTGCGTTTCGGGATTGTGGCACCACAAGCAGCGTAAGGGACAGCCCTTGAAGAACACCACCGTACGTACACCCGGCCCGTCGTCCAAGGCGGCGCGGTGGATTTCAGTAATCATACCCTTCATGCCGTGTATTCCGCGCGGACGATGATTTCATCCTGCAAGGTTTTTGATAAACGCGTAAAATAATCGGAATAGCCGCCCACGCGCACGATCAGGTCAGGGTATTGTTCGGGGTTCTTTTGCGCGGCCCTAAGCTGTTCGGAATCGCATACATTGATTTGTAATTGCGTCCCGCCTTGGGTAAAAAAGCCGCTTAGTAACGCCTGTATACCTTTGCGTGTACGCGGGTTGTTAAACGTATCGGGCAGAAAGCGCATGTTGAGCGCAACGCTTGTCAGCAAATAATCCGCCGCGGGGAGCTTAAGGACGGAATTCATGAGGGCGGTGGGGCCCTCGCGGGACGCGCCCGACGTGGCCCCCGCCGAATCCGCCAATACCTCCCCCGCGCTGCGCCCGTCGGGCGTAGCTCCCGTAGCCGCGCCGCAATGGTCGTGCGCGGTAAAGATGACCTCCCCCGGCACGTAAAAACCACCGAAAGGCCCGGGCGAATCGTTAAATCGTTTATACAAATAGGAAGTGATTCCCGCGCGGATGTCATCGGCTTCGGCGTGTCCGTTACCGAATTTGGGCAAGGCGCGGAAATAATCCTGTAATTCCTTTTCGCCTTCCCAATCCGCTTGCAATACGCCGACCAATTCGCCGTAGGTTAGTTTTTTATCTTCGAACACGGCCTTTTTTAGCGCGTACAGGCAGTCCGCCGCGTTGGTGATGCCGATCATTTCCAATTGCACATGGTTATGATTCGCGCCGCCTTGGTAGAAACCGCGGCCCGTTTCCATGCATCCCCGCGTAAACATGCTGCGCAAAGCGAAGCCATCCACGCGCCCGCGTTCGGGCAAATCCTTGTTATGGATCGTCGTTTGCAATTCGCATCCGTATTCCAACTGCGTCATGAACGCGTTATAAAAATCTTCATAACACGAAAAGTCGTCGGGGGTACGCGGGCCGATTTGCTTCCCGCGTTTGGGGTCGAAGCCGCCGTACAGCGTCAACTCCATGATCTTACCCACGTTAAGCATACCGATGTCGTTGGCGAAGTTGCATTGCCCGGGGATCATGATCTGACTGCATCCGGCGAAGCAATAATTTTCCGCTGTAGCGGGATCGACGCCCGTACGCATAAGGTTACGCGTATATACCCCGTCGTTATACAGCGCGGGCAAACCCAGCCCCGACCCGATGCAATCGAGCGCTGCCGTCCAAATATCTTCGGGCATGTCGGGTGTGACGCGCAGGCACAGGTTGGGTCCTTTAAAGCCCAATTCCCGCGTCACTTCCAAACACAGGCGCGTTAATCCGCTGTATTCGCCACCGATGGTCATGTTTTGGATTTCTTCCACTTGCTCGATTTTGCACCAAAAATCGGCGAGTAAATCTGCTATGTTGTCCTTGTCAGCCTTTTTTTCGTAAAAGCGGCGTAAATAATAATCGAACCGCCCAAAGGAATCATTGTTGTCCAAATAATGCAGCACCCATACGAGTTGCAAGGCTTGGTGGAAGGTTTCGGGCGGGTGGTTTGCGATGTGCGTTAGGACCGCGGCGGTTTCGGGGTTGGATAATTCCGCCAAGCGGCGGATGAAAACGGATATGCCGTCCAAAACCGTTTCAAGCGCGAGGTAGAAATCCGAGGACGACAAGTCCGAGGACGCGACCCTCTCGGGGGATGGGTTTCCGCTTGCTCCGTGAAAATCGCCGTTGCGGGAACCC
Source organism: Defluviitaleaceae bacterium (assembly GCA_009780585.1). Classification (GTDB taxonomy): domain Bacteria; phylum Bacillota; class Clostridia; order Lachnospirales; family WQUN01; genus WQRX01. Next base: position 292,613 of record WQZS01000001.1, read on the forward strand.
ATCCCCCTGCGGGCCGTTTCCGACGCATACCGCGTGATTTCGTTTTTATACCCGTCCAGCCCGATCTCCAGCACACGCTCGTAGTCCAAGACCCCGTGCCCCGCGAACCACGTCGTGGTGGAGGCATGGGCCTCGATGGAGTTCAGCTCCGCTTCGGTCAGCACAATCGGGTTATAATATTTATATATCCGTTCGCGGGCGGCGTTGGCGGCTTCGCTTTCGCCGTTCACCCACGTACCCACGCCGTAATGGAAGCCCGCCGATTCGTACGCGTTAATGATGCCCACGATACGTTCCTCGGGGTGGACGGAAAGCGCCGCGTTCGACCAAAAGGCGTGTAAGGCACGGGCTTCGCGCAGAATTGGGGCTTCATCTATATTTTCGTGATAAGCGGTCAAGTAAAAATCGGACGGGACGGCGGGGACTTTTTCCGCGCGGCGCCGCAAGAATTGCGCTTTGCGGTTTTGGATGACGGTCGTTCCCCGTACGGGTATCACGAGCAATACCCCTCATTCGGCACGATAACGGGCCTGCGGTCGGTCGGTTTTATTTTACCCATGCGGATGTCCATGACCCTCGCGTTCGTTTCGATGATTTTATTAATCATTTCGTAATGGGGTTTGCCGCACACGTCAATCATGCCTACGTTGCAATTTTCGCCGTCACCGCGCCCCAGCAGGGGTTGGTCGTTGTATTGGAAGTAGTGCGCGCCGATAAGAGCGGGGATGGTTGCGCCGTTTTCCACGTAATAACTGTAATGCGCGCCGCGTTCCTCCTGGCTGGCCGAGGAGCAAATGCCGTTGGTGGGTAGGCCCGCGTCCAGCGCACCCGTGTGGAATTCGCCGATAATGACGGGTTTGCCGCCCGCTTTTTGCGAAATCTCCGCGATGCGCGCGGGGTCAAGGCTTTCGGTGTAGCTGTTGAGCGAAAATACGTCGATAAACTCCGAACCGCCGTAGAAGAATTCATTGGCGATGAACGCCCAGCGCAAACCCAAGTTCAAATGGTGGGGCGCAACCGCGCGGAAGGCTTTTGCGGGGACCTCGATGTACTTGCTTACCAACTTGCGGTTAAAGGCTTCGCTGTCTTTTTCCGCTTCCGGCGTCAGTTTAACGTCCCACGGCCAAGGGGTCTTAACGGCGTTGAAATCGGTAAAATCCGTCCCCCACGCCGCGTTAAACGCTTCGATGCCGCCGTATTTTTCCTGCATATCCTTAATGAATTCCCGCTTGCTGTATGAATCGAAATCGCTCTTGAGCATATACAGCGTCAAATTGTAATCGCCGAAGGCGAAGCTCGGCTCGTTGCGCATAAAATAACCGATTAGGTTGCGGTCGTTTTTATACGGCTCCAGCGTTTTCGCGTGTTCGATATTATTCGCTTCATATTCCGGCGAAAAAACATCCGGCAAATCGCGGAAGATATTACGCTCCGTTTCCGCCACCCACGGTTCGATTACGTAGGGCAAGCCGCTTTCCTTGCGGAACCTTTCGTCCGCCCAATTCGCCACGGTATTAAAGCCCCACGCCTTCATGCGGTGCGCGGTGAGCTTGATCCAATCGGAATACCACGTTTCGCCGAAGGCTTTAATTAAGTTGGCTTTCAAAAAATCCACATTGACGGGGCCGCCGTTCTTCTTTCCATGACTCCAACACGCGGCGAACAAGCTGTCCTTGGGCGGCAGTTCCTCGATCATCTTCTCCAACCCGCCGATGGGACCGCCGGAGCTTGGATACATGCAATCCGGCCCCACGGAGAAGAACGGCTGCCCGTCGGGGTCAATCAAATGGTGCACCACGCCGCGCACCTCCAAGCGGAAGAACCCCGCGCTGTTGCGGTACCCTTCACCCGGCGCGTCCGCTTCCGCCAGCCACTTGCGGTAATTGGCGGTCATTTCCGATTCGCTTGCGGTCTTGCCCTTCCATTCCTTTAACGCCCATTGCCCCAAGCGATCCACGTACACGCCGTCGTACAGCGGCTGGACGGGTGGTGCGTCGGCAAGATACGGTTCGCCCATGTAAAACGCGTACTCCGTCGCCGACTTGGGTATCGTAATCACCAGAGCGTCCAACTCCCCGGGGCGCGTAGGCGTGTTCGTATACATAAACGTCAAACTGCCCGGTACCCGCGGCTGGCCCGAAACGGTCATGTCTAATATCCGCAAGTCGATCGTGACGTAATGCAGAAAATGCGGGAGCAAGCCGTAGGCAATCTTCGAATGTACCTCGCCCGCTTGCCCAAAATTTTCATAAAACCGCATGATCAGGTTCACGCAATGGAGCTCGTCGAAGAACACGGGGATGACGAGGTATTTGCCCTTAGCAAAAACGGCGTCCCCAAAGACGCCGCTCTTCCCCGTAAAGGTAATATCCTGTTGGTTTTTGCCCGTGACCTTCATCGCCGGCGTAACGCCGTCGGGCATCGTGTAATCGTAGTTGAATAATGGATTCGTTAACTTTTCCATGATATCCCCCTTTAAATTTATTTTATATTATTTTTAAATTCATTTATTTTATGGTAATTTTAACCTTGCGGGCGATGTATTATGTTTGCGTTTGGCTTTTCGTAAACTCCTTCCAACATTTTTACAAACGCCGCTTCAAACCGGGCATCGTCCTCTTTTGTCCGTTTGGTCGCACCCTTTGTACGGCCTCCGCTACGGCGTACCTTCGCGCTGATGTGCCGCTCTATTAACAACTTATCCATATTATCATCTGTGAAGATAAGGCCGTTTTGATTGACGGCTTTCGCACCCTTGCCGATTACCATCGCGGCGAGGCCGTAATCCTGCGTAACCACAATATCCTCACGGGAAAGTAAACCCATCAAAGCGAAATCCACGCTGTCGGCCTCTTTGTCCACGGTGATAACGGTGCTGTAGCCGTCGTCCAACACATGGGAGGTATCTATCAGCATCGTAACGGGGATTTTATGTTGTTTCGCCAGCCGGACGATGATTTGCTTCACCGGGCAGGCGTCGGCATCAACTAATATTTGCATTTATATTTCCGCTTCCCATTTCATTATAATGCGACCGCCGAAACCCTGTAACCGCGCCATAAGGTCTAACTTGGTTTTAATTACCCTAAATCCCATTCTTTCGTAAAATTTTTTGCTTTCGGATTTTTGTCATTTTCCTTGTAATGAAAACTCTTTTACTAACTTTGTGAACCTCTCTTTTTCATGATCCATTATCGGCGCGGAATAATTATATAAAACGTGTTGCATCACATCCGCGTCTATCAACACCTCATCAAATGCGGAAAAATGCTCGTTCTTCGAACTGTGGTTATGAATGGCAGAACATATCATGTCCGTTTCATTTGAGTCGGTAATTTGCAATTCTCCAAGTACCTCACGCGCAAGCAACGCACCCAATACCGCATGGTTATTGTGGTTACCCACTTTGTAGGTATGCAAGTCATGCAACATTCCTGCCATTGTTGCCAACTCGACATTTTCGCCGCGTTTTAAGGCGATCAACGCACAGGCTTGCGAAACACCGTAAAGATGAAGATATGCACAACGACGATTTTCAGTATCGTCCATGTTAAGCAATATTTCATCAATGTATTTTCTTAATATTTCCACCCTGTTTTCGTTCATAATAATTCCATCCTCTCACATGTTTCCCCAAGCGGGCATTTATCGCACAACGGTTTGTTTTTGCGGCAATGGTCTTTACAGTTTATCACAACCGCGGCGTGATAATTATTATAAATATCCACGCTTCGCGGCAAATTCGCTTCAAAATGCACCTTGATTGCATCGTAACTTTTTCCGGCATTTATTGGGTATCGTTCACAAAGCCGCACGGTGTAAGCATCCACCACAAAAGTCGGAAATCCGAACGCGTACAGCAAAATCGAATCGGCGGTTTCCTTACCGATGCCTTTTACCGAAAGTAATTCCGGTCGGATCTTCTCCGGCGGTTCACGCCGAACGGTCTGCACATCGAAGTCATATTTCGCATACCACGCTGTTACCGCTTTCAAATATGTCGCTTTTTGATTGAAGAATCCGGCGGAGCGGATAATATCGGCAAGCTCCGCGATGTCCGAATCAAGTACAAACCTCGGTGTGAGCCTTTCACCGAAATTGGCGATTGCCTTTTCCACATTGCTCCACGCGGTATTTTGCGTCAGTACCGCGCCGACCATCACTTCATACGGCGATTTCGCCGGCCACCACTTCAAATCGCCATAATGCGCGTTGAGTTTTTCGTATATCGCTGATACTGCGTCGTTCATCATTTCAAACTCCACCCGTGGTCATTGTGATATATCATTAAACGGCTCATGCCGCCGGCACACAGCACCCGGTCAATTACTTTTTTTCGCCGCCATAACAACCAAAGCAAGGTCGTTATTTGTGTCGGCTTCCAATAGTTTAAAATCCGCGTCCCCTGGCTCGCCATCATTGAACACCCGCTCGAAGTTCTCCACACTCCAATCCGCCCAATCTTGCCATAACTTCTTCGAATCTTCCATCGGATAACTTGCCGTGATTTTACAAAGCCCGGTTTTTTCCCAAAGGGTACGCCACCATTTATCGCTGTGGAACGCGTAAAACTCGGGAATCCACAGTTTTTCCAACGTGTCAGGATACCCTTTTTCAAATTCGCGTTTAAGTCCGGGAATGACAATGCCGAACTGCCCGCCCGGTTTAACGAGCTTGGAAAATACATCGACAAAATAATTTTCACCCGCGCCGAAATAATGGTAGCAATCAACAGCGATCGCCGCGTCGAAAAAACCGTTTGCGTAAGGCAATGCATGGGCTTCGGCGTGAATTGGGTAAACTTTATCGGCAACATCCGCTTGCTCGAACCGCCGCAGATTTTCGGTAGCGTCAATCCATAAATCGTTGGCGAACACGGTAACGCCGTATTCCTTTGCAAGAAAAATCGAGGTCAACCCTTTTCCGCAGCCCATGTCAAGGACTTTCAAGCCCGGTTTTAAATCGAGGTGTTCACATAATTCCTCAAGCAGAATGAGCGGATTCGGCCCCATCCAGTTTTCTTGAATCCAGTTGTTATCGTATTTTTCGGTTTTGGGATATCTTTTCACGGTTTGCCGCGTCCCTTCACTTTTGAAATTAAGCCCCCTCTATTTCAACGGCTGTCAATTCCGCATCGGCGTGGGCTTCCATGAAACGGATTATTTCGTCGATAGAGTTATGCCTGTGCGCGGCATCACCGGACACAACGGCTATACCGATGGTCAGCGTTTGCAATATATCCTGCGTGTCAATTTCCGCAATCGACGCGTTAAATTTTTGGCGCGTCTTCTCGATAAGACTGCGGCGTACTTGACGCTTGTCTTTCAACGAGGTCGCTTGCGGAATGTAAAAAGTCAGTTCTGCCGATAATGTGAACATTAAACCCTCCGTTAAACCTTAAACCGTATCAATGTTGCCGGAAATACCATTTAACGCACCATCATATAATTCACGCACCATACTCCATTTCGCTGACGCGTCCGACTTATGGAATATATTGTATTGATAGGACGGAGCGAATCCCAATTTGCGGTAAAAATCCGGATTCCCGCACAGAAATACCGCGCTATACCCCATGCTTTTTGCCCGTGACAAGGCTTCCTCGGTCATAGCGCGGGCAATGCCTTGCTTGAAATAATTCGGATGAATCGAAATCGGCGAAAGCAACAACTCGGTGCGGTTACCCTGCGGTGTGGTTATATCGGTTTTGTATAAAACAATCTGCCCGATTATCGTGCCGTCTTTTTCGGCAACCAATGACAGTTCGGGGATGAATACATCCGACTTACGTAGTTCGTTTAAATAATCGGGTACTGTCCCGTCGGTACTTTCGTTGGATTCAAACGAAATTTTTACAAGCCGGTATACCTCATCGTAATCAGCCGGGGTTTCTTGGCGAATGTGCATCACAACACCGTCCCCGCATAAATATAGCCTTTTCGTGTGGGTGCATCGTCCGCTTTAACAAAAGAAAAATCCTCGGTTTCTGTTTCTATATGGCAAATAGCGATGCCCATGTCCACGCGCACCATTTTGTCGTAAATAAGCCCAAGCAAAGGATTTAATTTTTTATAATAACAATGGATTTTTCCGTTGTCTGCGATAAAAAACCAATTCTGCATGTTCATTGCGCTGGGGGCAAGCCGCGCCGCTTCCAAGCGCGGGTCACTACCTTCAGAAATTGCCGTCAACGGCTTGCGTTTGAACGCCGAAAGCTCCCGATGCAGCGGCGCAGCGGGTTTACCGAAAGCCATCGCGATTACATGCGGCAAATTTGATTCCAACTTTTCGCCAGATTTTGACGCGCCCAACCAGCACGCGCCAAGCCCGTTTGCGGAGAAGAACAAATCCAACTGTTGGCCGATGAATCCGATGTTTTCAAGGCAGCCGTCCTTTACATCACTTGTGAAAATCAGATAATGCGGGGCTTTTATACCGAACAAGCCCTTCGATTTGCTCACAATTTCGATGGAATATTTTATGTCGGGGTACAGCGGCTTTACTTTACCGATTTCCGCGCGGACGGTTTCAAGCGTTGCGGCATCCAAGGACGTAAGGTCGTATTTCCTTACGGATTTTCGCTTGCGGATTAGTTCGTTCATGGATTTATCCCTCCATTTTATTCAGCTTTCACCATCAACTGCCAATTCACACCAAATCGGTCAACCACAGAGCCGTAAAGCGTTGACCAAAACGTGGTGGATAACGGTTCTTCCACTTCGCCGCCTTCTGCCAATTTTTCAAAGGCTGCTGTTACTTCTTTTTCCGTGTCATAAATTATCATGAACGAAAAATTTCCGATTTTGGGCGGGGCTTCCGCGCCGTCCGTCAAAGATAATTTTGTGCCGCAGATGATTACCTCCGAATACATGACAAAATTTGGCGGCAATTCATCCATACCGCTGCCGGGCGGCGCGTCTTTGGCGTAGTTTATTTCCTTAACCTCCGCCGCCAATGCGTCCTTGTAAAAAGCGATGGCTTTATCGCAATTTCCGTTAAAATGAATCGTTGGGATAATCATAAACGCTCTCCTTTACCTAAATTCGTAATAAATGTGCGAGATAGTACCACTCGATTTTACAATGATCATCGAGCGCGTTTTGGAATGACTTGTTAAAATATAACCGTATAAACGGGTCAAGGATTCTACCAAACCCGGAATATCCAATTCGCAATTCGTGTTTTAATATAATCCCATCCGGTGAATCTTTAAGTTCCAATGTAACGAACGCGGGAAAGCGCACCCCGGTTTTTTTCATTTGCCATGTAATTTTGTTCGGGTGTTCAGCCACCGTTACAACCGCATAAAAAACCAATCGGTGGTTTTTACCCAAGTATTCATCCATAAACACGACATCACCGAGGTGATTTTCCGCGCCGCGCTTTACGATATGAAATCGCGAATGTTCCCCCGGCCACCATGCGCTGTAGCGCTCATCGGTCGGGTTTATCATAAAATCATAGAACTGTTCTGCGCGTGCGTTTGGCACAATTAATTCGACGGTGTGCGTTATCATGTCAACTGCTCATTATTTTTACATAAAATTTCCTGTTTCTGGGCGGGTCAAATTCCGTGAAATATATCCCCTGCCATGTACCTAAAACGAGTTTGCCGTTTTCGATAATGATTGTCGCGCTTGAACCCACCGCCGAGGCTTTAAGATGCGCCGCGCTGTTGCCCTCGCCGTGCGTGAAACCCGCATGAACGGGGAAGGCTTTTCGTAAACCAAGCAATAAATCATACACAACGTCCGGGTCGGCGTTTTCATTAATGGTAATTCCTGCCGTTGTATGGGGACAGTACACTACAGCGATGCCATCGGTTACACCGCTTTTTGACACGGCTTCGCGCACTTGGGAAGTTATGTTGTAAAAATCCTCGCGTTGTGCGGATAAATTGTATTCGTATAACATGGCTCACTCCTTATAAATTGTTCTGCCGGCCGCCGTTGTTCAAGCGTGACGGCGGCCAACTGTACACCGCGCGTATCAAAAATAAGTGAAGATTTGCCGTCCCAAATTTCATCCGCTACATAGAAAAAACGTATATGCCCAAGCGTTTTGAAAAACGCGGGGAACGTATCTTTTAACAACGGCTTTAATTCCTTTGGCGGGGTTAATATCCTCCCATCGTCTGCATGGAAACTAAACATATTTTCAAATCCTTTCTTGTACGGTAACGTGAACGTTATCGCCCGCTTGTTTGCCGATTTTCGCACGGATATCCTTGCGGATGCCGATGATATAACAAACCGAACCGTCCGGATTCTTAACGCCCATGTTTACGATGCTGCCGCTGTAAGGTTCACCGTCAAAGGTTGCGTGGACGGGTAGCCGCCCCTTGCCGAATTCGGTTTTTATATCGAAGGGAACGGCGATGTATGCGCCGTCTTGGTCGGGGACTTTTTGTATGATCGCGTCAAATTCGTATATTTTCATTTATCCCCAATCCTCACCGTTTAGGCGGTTTTGCAATTCCTTTAGCTTTCGTTTGCGTTCGCGGAAATCGGGCAGGACGCTTTCAACAATCATCCAAAACCGCGACGAGTGATTCATTTCTTTTATGTGCGCCAGTTCGTGGACAACAACGTAGTCAATAACGGCATCATCAGCCATTATCAACCGCCACGAAAAATTCAAACTCTTTTGTGCCGAACAACTGCCCCATCGTTTCATCGCGCTGTTGATTTTTACGGTTGTCGGCGTGACTTTTATTTGCGAAGCGAAAAAGTCCGCGCGTTTTAATATGTGCGACCGCGCAAGGATCTTGTACAGCCGGACACATGTGGATTTTATCTGCTCCGGCGATAAATCCGGCGGCATATAAAATTCAAAATCATCGAACCCGGCGTGTGTTCCGACGCGTTGTGTGATTGGATATGGTTTCCCACGTAAAAAAACAGAGCTTCCGTAATCAATCACGAATTTTTCTTTTCGTTTTATTTGCGCTTGCTGTTTCGCAAGGCTTTTCAAAATCCAATATTCTTTTTCCGACACAAAGCGGTCAATTTCACGTTTTGGCATCCGAAGCGGGGCGCGGACTTCCACTTCACCGTTACGGACATAAATGGCGGCGGTTTTCCTGCGGGAACGCGTTAGGCTGTAACGCATATTTTATTCATCGCCTTGCCCTTCGCCAATTCATCCACGAGTTTATCCATCCAACGGATTTTTTGCATGAGCGGGTCTTTAATCTCCTCCACGCGAACGCCGCAAATCACGCCCTTGATGAGGGGCGCGTTTGTATGGATTTCCGGCGCGTCGGCGAAGAAGGCTTCGAGGGTGGCTTCATTTTCGATTTGCGCCGTAAGCCCTGTCTCGTCATACCCGGTCAGCCAACAAATGACCGCATCCACTTCGGATTTTGTACGGCCTTTACGCTCTGCTTTTTGGATATACAGCGGATAAACGGCAGCAAAGGTCATTGAAAAAATCTTTTCGTTCTTCATTCAATTTCACCTAACAGCTTTTTTAGTTCCGTGATTTCCGCGGCCGAAAGCGTTACGCCTTTGCCCATTTTGGCGCGTTCCGGTGACCAATCGCGGATATCGTACTTGGGTTCACGGTCGTTCCAACTTACGAGGTTGAGTTCCTTTTGCCAGCCCTTTGAGCCTTCGGACAAAACGCCGATGTGCTTTGTGACCTCGAATTTGATGTCTGCCATTTGCAATTCAATCCTTTCCTTTGATTGGTGGAAACGTCAGTAACATGGTGTACCATTATTTAATTACTTTATCTGTAAACAATATCCCGTCGAGGTGATCGATTTCATGGCAAAACGTAGCCGCTAGAAAACCCTTTCCCGTTACCGTTATCGGGTTGCCGTGCCTGTCAAGCGCGGAAACGGTTACTTTGTCGGGGCGTTCCACATATCCGCGAGGCGAATCGGGCGCGATTGAGCCTTCCGGCACACGCTCCGTTTTTGTGCTTGTTTCCGAAACGATCGGATTTATGAGTTCGATTACGCCGTTATTATCCAACACAACCACCACGCGCCGTAAAATGCCCACATGAACAGCGGCGCACCCATAGCCCTTCACCCGTTCGAGGGTGTCGCGCATATCGTCCAACAAAGTCCACAAACGGTCATCGAATTTGGTGACGGGCTTGCCGGTTTTGCGGAAGATGGGGTCGTTCCAATTCGTGAGGTTTCGAATCGCCATTCAAAAGCTCTCCAAAATTACGATAAATTCTTGGGATCAAAAATCCAGCGGTCTTCTTCGCCTTCATAACCGCATTCACCCATACGAGGCGAATTGACAACGAGCAAAAGTACGCTTTCATCCGCTTCTTCGGCGCATTCTTCGCAATATGCCACACCTTCCCAAGCGTCAACGTATACGGCAGGGGATTGGCATGTTTCACAAAATTCGGCAATGGGTTCGTTACGCGCAAGCAGAAGGACTTTTTCACGTTGCTTCGGCCTGGAAATTTTGTCAACAACCGTCAGCAATATTTCCGTTGTCGAGCCGAAGTCATACTCGTAGAGCAGTTTATCGCCTACACCCAGCGCGGATACCTTCCGTGCCTTACCAAATTCGCTCCCGCCTTTACGGAACGCACTCAAATGGCCGCAACATTCGCACCATATTTGCCGTAAAAATTTATCCACCGCCGTAAGAGCGGCATCAAGCGGGACAGCGAAAAACAGCCAATAATCCTTGTTGTACGCGCCTTCGGCCTTGATAAGGAGGCAGGGTTCATCGCCGCTGTCGTGGTCTTTGCAAATGTGATTTTTCATGGCGGTTTTCGCGGCGGTTTTGCCGCACATGAAGCAATTTCCGTTTAGTGTTTGCTTGGGCATGTTCATTCTCTCCTTGGAATTTTTATTTTTGATACATTTTATCAATATACGAATACCGCGTTAATTATTTTGCGTGGGGGCAAGCCGCGCCGCAGGCACTGCGTTGTGGGCAAGGGGGTGTACTCATGCCTTTTACAAACGCAGGTGCGGTTTTGAATACGGTTTCCAATTCAAATGAACCGCAGTTCGGGCAAGAAATTTGTTTTTCGGATTTTTCCTTCATGCTTGCACGGATGTTATGTTCGGTGTTGCAATCTATGCAACGCAAGTCATAATTCGGCATTTGAATACACCTCAATAGATTTGTTTATCGGAAGACTTTTCTATAATGACGTCAGACAAAAATATGTAAAAATATAATGTTCCATTGGATTTGGCAAAGTAACATAAAAAGGATTGCCCGATTGAGCATCCTTCATTATACCTCTTACGGAGATGGGTTCGCCATATAAGAACACCTACCACCCCCGCTACCTCCTTTGCTTTCGCCTTTTTCTAGGTTTTCAATTTCGTCTAATAATTCATAATCCACTTCCACGGGTCGGTCACTTGCGTTAAATATGATTCTAACTCGTCCGTCATCATATAGATAAATGGCGGATATGAATACGGCGATTAATGCCCGTCGGTATTCTATGTCTTGTATGTTACCGTTTTTCAATTGGTGGAGAAAAAATTTTACTTCTTTTTCGTCTATTACTGTATGCTCCATTTGTTCAATCGCGAGAAGTTTTTCAAGGTGGGCTTTTTCTTTTTCTCGCTTTGTAATTTTATCGGATAACAAGTCTATGTGTTTGCCATTTTCAAGAGCGTTTAATAAGTTATCAATCGCTTTTGTGATTTCCCTTAGTTTGCGCTTTAAATCAGTTATTACATGGGTTTTGTTTTCTCGATGTGACATCTCAATTACGGATTTTGTTATAAGTTCAATATTTTCATCGGTTAATTGTTCAAGTGCTTTTGATATAATGAAATTTTCAATGTGTTCTTTACTTATCTTCTTTTTATCGCACGTTTTTCGGTGGATTGTGTTACGACAACCGTAATAATGGTAGACACGCCCGCTTCGACTTGTTCCACCAGTCCCAATCATCATATCTCGACAATGCCCGCAAAATAACGTTGTTGTTAAAATATATTCTTCATTAGCCCTAGCCGTCGCGGGGGCTTTTTTCTTTTTATTGCGCATGATTTTTACCTTTTCAAATAATTCATCGGATACGATTCGTGGGATTGCATTGGGTATATGGGTTGCACCGCGAGTATAAGTGCCGACGTAATTTACATTATCAAGAATTTTACCTACATAGTTGTAAATATTGCCGAATTTTATATCAAATTTATCTTTTATAGCGATTCCTACTTCTTTTAAACTGTACCCTGCGGCATATAATTCATACATTTTTTGAACAATGGGTGCGGTTATCGGGTCGATTTCATATTGTTTATCTTCCGTAAGTTTGTAACCAAGGGGAACAATGCCCGAAATATGGCGGCGTTTTTCTATGCTTATAGCCTGCCCCCGCCGTATCTTTTGGCTTAACTCATTACTATAATATTCTGCCATTCCTTCCAGTAGCGTTTCCATTAGCTTGCCGCTTGCGTCATCGGAAAGGTTCTCTCTGGCGGACACCACCCGAACGCCGCTCTTCTTTAGCCTCATTTTATATGTAGCGTTATCGTATTGGTTGCGTGAAAAGCGGTCGAGCTGGTAAACAAGCACGATTTGAAATTGTCCGCGTGTGCTGGCGGTTATCATCTTTTGGAATTGCGGGCGGTTTTCTGCTTCCGTTCCCGACTTGGCACGGTCAATGTATTCCTTGATTACATTATAACCCTCTCGTTGTGCGAAAGCGTAGCATACTTTTAGCTGTCCTTCGATAGATAGTTCCGATTGGTTTCGGCTACTGTAACGTGCGTAAATAACGGCATTCATGTTCATGTCACCCCAAAAGTCGTGTTTATTTGTGTGTAACGTCTATATTATATCAAAATTGGAGTGTTTCTGTCTGCGGGATTTTTTGGATTCTCTAAAGTGCTAAATGTTTTTAGTTATATCGTTTTTTTACCTTAAAGATTTCTTTATCTTCCTTCGATTATAAGCGAAGGGAGGCATTATGCAATGAAAATGGGGTCAGGGGAGGTGATAATCTTATCTAGTTTAATAGTCCGCGATGTGAAGGACTATATCACCCGCAATAGTGAAGCGTACGCCGCATATGTAGCGGGTGAAGATGAAAAAAGTAACAATTTTCAAAAAACCGTATTTACAGTACAAAAAACCTATACTATCAAGGAGGCTGAAAAAAATGCTTGTTTTCAAGTTTAGCAATGCGGGCGTTGATTGGAATTTGTCGTCAAGTTCAAACAACGTAGATATCGAGCGTAAAAACAACCTTAAACTCATCGAGTTATTTCATGAGGTTAGATTCATTTCAAGGTTGTATTGCGATTGGTCGTGTGATAGGTTGTGTGACGGGTCGGAAAACGGGTTGTGTGACGGGTCGTGTAACTCTATTTTTGCTTCTAACAAAAATCATGTTATAGGTAGCAAAAAATTATTATTAAATGGTGAAAAGCGGATAAAATCATTTTGCCATTTTAAGTTAATGTACGACGACACCCAATGGGAATTAATTGCAGTCATTAACGATGAAAGTTTTGTTTGCAAAAAAAACGGCACACTTGATGAATGTTTCGCTACAATACTAACTGTATTATTTATTCTGTATGATAAGTTTAATACAGTTTCAAAAAGCTAAGTATTTAAGTTTCATTTGTACTATGTAAAAATACAGCCCACCCTGTTATGGGGTGGGTTAGTTTTTTGCTTCATTTGTTACACGTTAATAATATTATTTTGGGTTGGGGGCTGATTCCGCCGTTTTTACCTTATTTTAGTCAATTTGAACATACCATTTTTAAAAATATTTCATGGGGCTAACAACGCAAAAATTGCAGTCTATTTTCTACTTCTTAAAGCAACGGCAAGGTCGATTAAAATTTTCCTTTCATTGTCGGGCAGGTCAGATATATCTAAACTATATTTTGCATTATTTATATCTAACAAACAGTCGGCAGTAACACGAAATATTTCCACCATTTTAACCACATGGTCAATATGGGGTTTGCTTAACCCCATTTCCCATGCGTTTACCGCACTTCTGCTTATGCCAAGGTGTTTGGCAAGGGCAGATTGTGACATATCGCGTTCTTTTCGTAGCTTTTCTATATTCATATGGATATTTGCCATTGTTGCACCTCTTAGTAAATTATACATAAAGCGGCGCGTGGCACTTATCACACATGATTAATTATCTTGACACTATTTTCATTTGCTTGTATTCTTTGTTCTGAAAAGAGGCGTTATTCTTAATATCGCCCATTATAGTGTGGAGGTAACGGTTATGTATCAAAGTGAAAAAAAGTTCAAAGCGATGTTCATTGACCCAAACGAAACGTTTATTTGTGCTGTGGGCAACGTAGCTGCGGAAAGTTTTATCAGTACGGGAAAGCTCAAGGAAGCATACGGGGTACTTACAAACAAGCGTGTGTATTATAGGGGACGCGAATTAACTACTTCCGCTGCGAAACTTCGATTTGGCGAAGCGTCACATATCGTTGATATTAAAGATGTCACAGGAACAGGGTATGTAACGTTAAAACCGATAGGGTTACTTTTCACAGGAATAGTGGCATTTATATGTGCTTTAATTATTGGCATTGCTGTATCTTTTGTTGAACCTGCATTTGGGCAACCACAAGATTTTTTAGAAAGAGCTAACGCCGCTCCATTTATTTTTGTCGGTCTATTAATACTTGGGATTTTTATTATGTTCTATATTATTTCACGCCGTACTTACTTAGAAATTAAATATGCGGGGGGTGCGATTGGTCTTGATGTTGTTATATCAGCACAACATGAAGTCGTTGCATTTCAACGTAATTTGATACTAATGAAGGATAAATTAAACAATGCCATTGTTACACAGGATTTTAATGGAAAAATAAATGCGGAAAGCACAACCATTCAAACAGAAAAAAATGAAATGCCATTAACAGGAATGGCTGATTCTATTGTTAAACCACCCGCAAACAAAAACATAAATGTATGTATTGAATGTGGGCATGATGACATAAATAAATTTAATGGTATATGTAAAAAATGCGGTAAATTAAATAAAAACTCATAACGCTTATGGAATTTCATAATGATAATGTTGAAATCAACGGTATCTATTATACTGTTGTAAACGGTTATACTAAGCGAACGCAGGGCAAGCTACATATTCGTTACGGTAGCTTGCTTTCTGTGTGTTATGTAAAGCGAAGATTGAAAAACGTCTTGTTTGTTTTTATCCTTGTTGGTTCGGTTTTGTCGATTATTACATCATATCTAATGTCGAAAATGAAATTGCTTCGCTTTATTAATGAAATAGGCGCATCAAACACTTTACAAACCTTGCTAACCGTGATTGCTGTGTTTTTTCTCTTTTGTATGTTTGCTCTTTTTTTCTCCAAACAACCCTATATTGAAATTTCATATATTGGTGGGGTTGTGCGTATTCCTTGTTTTCGTATGGGGAAATTAGAAGCAATGGAATTAATTGCAATAATACGAAGTAAAATATAATTTTAGATACATTATGTATATAAACGAAAAACCGCATGGGGTTTGTTCCATGCGGTTTTGTTTTGGTTATTTAAGATACACCAATACGGAAAACCCGCCGTTAAAAACGATAGTGTTCTTATAATAACTTAGTTCCGGAGATGAGAGGATTTGAACCTCCGCGCCGCGTTAACGGCCTACTCCCTTAGCAGGGGAGCCTCTTGAGCCACTTGAGTACATCTCCAATTATATTATTAGTGAGCAAGCCTGTAAGCCGAGTTCTGTTTCCGCGGGTTGCGGATGACAGCCATCTATCTAGGGCGTTCGTTGCCGATACGCCTCCTGCGACGCTACCAAAGCATTCGAACGGGCCGTTCGCGCAGGGGGCTGCGCTGCTTTATTTGGTCTTGCACCGGGTGGGGTTTACATAGCCAACGCCGTCGCCGGCGTTGCGGTGCGCTCTTACCGCACCTTTCCATCCTTACCAAGTGGGTCTTGGCGGTTTATTTCTGTTGCACTTTCCCTGGAGTCGCCTCCGCCGGGCGTTACCCGGCACCCTTGCCCTGCGGTGCTCGGACTTTCCTCACATCTTACGACGCGCGGCTGTCCGGCTTACTCAATATCTTCTTCGGCGGATGCTTCCGCGGTTGCTTCTTCTACGATCGGTTCTTCTTCAATGGTCGGTTCCGCTTCAATGGTTGCGTCTTCTTCAACGGCCGGCTCTTCTTCGGCGGTTATTTCCTCTTCAACAGACGGTTCCGCTTCGGTGGGGTCTTCGTCGTATTCCTCTTGAACTTCGGCCAACTGCTCGTCCGCTTGCTTTTTCGACAGGCTGATCTTTTGGTTTTGCACATCTACGGCGGTGATCAGCACGTTTACCTTTTGCCCTACGGTCAGTTCATCGTCGGGCTTGGTGATATGGCGCGCGGCGATTTGGGAAATATGGACGAGGCCGTCGATGCCTTCCTCCAGCTTGATGAACGCGCCGAACGGTGTAAGGCGTACGACCGTACCTTCCACGATGGCGTCAACGGGATAGCGGTCTGCGATGCCGTTCCACGGATTGGCGTCCGCGTCCTTCATCGAAAGGGATATCTTCCCTTTTTCCGGGTCCACGGCGATGACGTTTACCGTAACGGAATCGCCCACCTTCAAGATGTCGGCGGCCCGACGTACACGCTTCCAGGAAAGTTCGGAAACATGGACAAGCCCGTCAACCCCGCCTAAATCAATAAACGCGCCGAAGTCCACCAGGCGGCTGACCGTACCCTGTACCTTCGTGCCGACCTCAATCGAGCCGAAGACCGCCTCGCGTTTTTCCTTGGCTTCTCGTATCGCCAGCTCCTTACGGCCGGCTACGATACGGCGCTTGCGGCGGTCGAGCTCCAATATTTGAAAATTGAATTCGCGTCCCTTAAATTGGTTTAAATCCTCCACAAAGCGCTCCGCTATCTGCGACGAAGGCACAAACGCCTTGCAGCCTTGGATATTGGCGATTAAGCCGCCACGGATAATGTCGGTCACCTTGCCCAGCAGAGGCGTCTTATCTTCCAAAGCCTGTTCCAATACCTTGTAGTTGACTTGGTTGTCCAGCTTCTTCTTGGATACCAATACGTTACCGTCGCCGTCGTTCACGCGGATGATGAATACGTCGAACTCGTCGCCGGGCTTAACCAAATCCTTTAGGTTGGCTTGGTTGTCGTCGGTAAACTCGCTGCGGGTGACGATGCCGTCCGATTTATAACCCAAGTCCACGATGACTTCGGTATTGGTCACGCGAAGAACCGTCCCTTTCACGATATTGCCATTATGTATCGTGGCAAAGGATTCGGCGAGCAATTCTTCAAACGTTGTTTCCTCGACCTTGGGTGTGTTTAAAGCGTCCATAAATCAGTAGCCTCCCGAGCAAGTGCTGCAAATAATTGATTCCATTGTTCATTCTACCACCAGTAAGTGAATTTTGCAATGTCCTTTTTGGTTATTTTGTCATATGC
Organism: Defluviitaleaceae bacterium; assembly: GCA_009780585.1. Classification (GTDB taxonomy): domain Bacteria; phylum Bacillota; class Clostridia; order Lachnospirales; family WQUN01; genus WQRX01. The sequence continues at coordinate 310,023 of WQZS01000001.1, forward strand.
CCTTCGTTAAAGCGGAAACGGCGGGAATCACGACGCTCATCACTTCGTCCAGCAGCTCGGACTTAACCCTGCGCCCCGCGTAAGGCTCCATCGAAATCGGTTCGCCGAAAGTAATATAAACACGCGAAAATATCCTGTAAGAACCGCTGATACCCACGGGAACGATCGGCGCGCCCGACTTAAGCGCGAACATAGCCACGCCCGACTTCGCGTTCTCAAAGTCCTTCATGCGCGTACCCTGGGAAAAAATCAAAACCCCCTTACCGCCGGACAACGCCCCCATCGTGTGCCGGTAAGCCTCCAAATCCGTCGCCTTACGGTCCACGGGAAAAACCCCCGCCGCGCGGAAAACCATCGCGAAGAACCGCTTACGGAAAAGCTCCTTCTTCGCCATCAACGAAAGCCTGCGCGTCGAAAACGCCAGCATCGCAGGCCCGTCAAACAAATGGATATGATTCCCGCACAACAAAAACGCGCCTTCTTTGGGGATATTCTTATGCCCCTTTATGCGCATACGGAAAATCAAACGGAACAAAAACCACAAAACACCCTTAGCGAACCAATAGAACATGTGCATCAGTCCTCATAAAATATATTATCGTACCCTTCCGTTTTCCATAAAATCCGTAATAACAATTTTTGCCGCATCCGCTCCGAACCAACCCTCCCCCTCGTCAACGAAGGGGTATAACATATGCAAATCATTTATTTCACATTCGGGCAACTGCGAAAAATCCATTTCCTCCCGTTCGGGCGAAATACCTATCAACTTATGGTCACCGTCTTTCTTCCTAAAAACACCGACAACCCTAACCGGCAATTCATCACCCGGAAAACACTCACCTCCCGAAAGCAGAAAAACATCAAGATGCTCCCCCGGCGGCGTACCCGACCCCCTTAACCAACCATAAGGGTGCGTAAAACCCCTATACAAAAACATACAATCATGTTCCGCTTCATTAAACGTATTCGTATTAGGGTCATATATCATCCGTTTTTTATAATCCTTAGTTTGCTCTACAACAATATAGTCCATTCTTTTTCCCTTCTCTTTTTTTTATGTTCCTTGCTCATTAAAGCACCCCTACGCTGCTGAAGCGAAACCCTTCCGCAGCCCAGCCGCGGATTGGCGGCGCAAGCGGCGGCGGATATGTGCAAGCGCGACTCGCGAAGCCGCACGATTAGCGGCGAACGCGAAGGTTAGTGATGCCGTTTGGCTCGCGTGCGAGACAAACGGCATCACTTCCTGAGCGGAGCCGATCATCGTGCGGCGAGTGCAAGCGCGGCACATATCCGCCGCCGCTTGCGCCGCCAATCCGCGGCGGACGTCACACATAAAGCCTTCCCTTCACATACCGCGTAATCTCAGCAACCATCTCATCCAAATCCATATGCGATGTATCAATATAAATCGCATCATCCGTCCGCACAAGCGGCGCGTGTACACGATTCTTATCACGTTCATCCCGTATAAGCGTCTCTTCCCACACGCGGGCGTATTCGGCGGGCTGCCCCTTAGCCTGGAGCTCCCGCAAACGGCGTTCGGCGCGGATACGCGGGTCCGCGTCAAGGTATATCTTCACCTGCGCCCACGGCAATACCTGGGAAGCGATATCACGCCCATCCATTATCACATGACCGTTTTCAGCCAAGCGGCGTTGCTGCTGCGTCAATTTTGCGCGGACGGGTTCGTAAGCGGCGATCATGGAAGTGTAATCGGCGATCGCCTGGCTGCGGATATCGGCGGATACGTCCTCGCCGTTAAGTAAAATACCGTTCGCGGGGGTAAAGGCGATTTCGATATCGGACAGGGAAGCGGCGACCGCCTCGGCGTCTTTTTTGTCCGTACCCCTGCGCATATTATATAAAGCCACGGCGCGGTACATCGCGCCCGTGTCGATGTAAAGCATCCCAAGATCGCCCGCCAACCGCTTGGCGGCGGAGCTTTTGCCCACGCCGACGGGGCCGTCAATGGCCACGGCGAAGCCTGTGTTATCGGTCATGTACGTCAATCCCTTTGTTATTATTTTTCCAACCCATATTTAACGGCACTTTGCCCCGCGAGGTACCCCGTGGAAAAAGCAATTTGCAAATTATACCCGCCTGTCAGCGCGTCCACATCCAAACATTCCCCCGCGAAGAACAAACCGGGGATTTTCTTCGACATAAGCGTCGAAGGGGAAACCTCACGCGTATCAACACCCCCGCGTGTAATGACGGCTTCCGCGTAACCCGCGGTACCGGATGGGGTGATTGTAATGCCCTTGAGGACTTGCGTCAAAGCGGCGCGTTGGGCTTTCGTGATCGCGTTTACCTTTGTCTCCGGCAAAATATTGCTCAATGAAATTAAAACGGGGACCATCCTTTGCGGCAGCAATCCCCCCAGCGCGTTGATAAAATCCTTGTTTTGCTGTTCTGCGAAGTCCCGCAGGATGCGGGCATCCAATTGCTCGGGGGTCAACCCCGGCTTAAGATTAATCGAAAGATACGGTTTCTCCGCCATCCTGTCCGCCATATACGCGCTCGCGCGCAATACCAGCGGCCCGCTCACGCCCTCGGGTGTGAACAGCATTTCACCCGTTTCTTCATATAATATTTTACCGCCGGATAAACGCGCGGACAAACGCACGTTGCGCAAGCTCAACCCCGCCAACTCGGGCAGCCAAGGTGCGTCCGATAATAACGGCACAAGGGACGGATATGTCGGTACAATCGTATGCCCCAACGCCCGCGCAAAAGAAAAACCCTCCCCCGTCGCCCCCGTGGAAGGGTAGGAAAGCCCGCCCGTAGCAAGGATCAAGGCATCAGCTTTTACATTTTTTTCCACGGTAATAATGTCAAACCTTTTATTTTCACGGTCGAAATCAATACCCTTAACCTCCGTACGCAGCCGAACCGCTGCGCCTAATTCACGCAGACGCGCCTCCAGGGCCCTGTTGATATCGTTCGCTTTATCGCTTACGGGGAATACGCGGTTCCCGCGTTCCACCTTCAACGGGACACCCAAGCCCTCGATAAACGCCATCAGCGAAGAAGTATCGAATTTATTAAACGCGCTGTACAAAAAACGCGGGTTGCGCGGCACATGCGCCATCAAACCCGCGATATCGGTTGCGTTGGTGATATTGCATCGGCCCTTGCCCGTGAGGTAGAGCTTTTTGCCGAGCTTCTCGTTCTTTTCAATCAGAATAACCGATGCGCCGGCGGAATCACCGATGGCAGCCGCGCTTGCGATCGCGGCCATCATTCCGGCCGGCCCCCCTCCGATGACGGCTATTCGCAAGGTGTAAGCAACTCGCCTTCGCGAAAATCCATGCCCGTGGACAGCGAGCGGTTCCCTATCAACTCCGTTAATTTCTTGCGCGGCATCGTCCCTTGCATGTACGCGTACAACCCGTTGACCATTTGCACGGCTTCCCCTACCCCCGCGTCAAACAATTCCGGAAAGCTGGCCGTACTGCCTTGCGAAGGGTTCCACGGCGTATGCCAATGCGTACGGGATAGGTTCAAATAGTCGCGTCCGTCGGTTACCTCTTGCATATGCACCATGGCGGACAGCAAGCGCGCGCCGATGGTCTTATCCTCCAGGAAAGCGGCCCATTTTTTCCTGCGTCCCTTGGGGGAATGTAACATCCGCGTCAATTGCGCCATATGCCCCATGGCATGGTAAACGTCGCGGGGAAGCAAAGCGGAATCCCCGGTCCCTCCCCGCCGCCTGTCCCCGTACACTTTATTTGCCGCCGCCGCAAACGCTGCCGCGGCTACCTGTTTATGCTTCGGCGGTGCCTGTATCAATTCCCATTGCTTGTAATCGGCGGGTTTTTCCCCTTTTATCCGCGCCAGCATCAGCACGTCCACGGCGGTCTCGAAGTGGCGGTGTTCGGCGGATTCCTGCGCCGATGTGGCCCCTTTTAATTGCGTATGGGCGAACACGAAAGGATGGCAAGCCGTATCCAGCGCGTAATGCGCCAAAAACCCCGCAAGGTACGCAAACAAGGTTTCATGCTTGACCCAACGTGCCGTTTCCATAAAGAACTTACCGAAATCCGCTTCATGTATATCGCTGCCGATACCCTTCGAACGTACCCGCATAAAACCCGGCACATAGTAAAAAAAGATATCCGGCCCCTGCGTCCCCAAATTATAAATCCGCGCGTGGTCGCCTTCGATTAATTTCCTTGTATCCTCCGGCAACCGCGCAAGCACCGCCTGCCCGCCCAAATAATGCGTCAAAAACCCCGGCATACTCTTTATCCTTTCCTGTTTCGAATTCCGGCTTCTAAGCGTACCACCATATCTGCCTTCCGTCCGTAAAGAAGCGTATTTCTTCCATGCCGCCGATATACCGCACGCCGTCGCGCAGGGCAAGCGATACTTCGGCGGATTCCGGCGAAGGCGAAACCACGAACACGAGCCGCCCTTCATCCGCAAGCGTCCGCACCATCGCATGGAACAATTCGTATACCAAAGGCGGGAAAGCGGAAGGATCGATACCCGGCATGATCACGACATGGTGCGCATCGACGGCGCGTACGTCGCGCATCACATATTCCCATTGCCTGCGGTCGGTTAGGCCGGACGCGTTGGCGGTCAACCGGATTATCGCCATGTCATCCTCGTACCTAAACCGATACGCCTGCGTTACGAACGTCAAGTCGAATACATGACGGCCGCCGCCGGGTATCCCCGTAAACGCGCCGTGGGTTTGCATCGGGTCGGCGAAGAACGAACCCCGCGGGATCTCCGGTAAGGGAAGCGGCGCGTACAGGGCTTGCAGGTTAAAGAAGTAAACGGTATGTTCGGCGTCCTCCCCGGCACCCAAGGTAGCCATCCAAATACGCTCCACCGTAAACGGCCCGGGCACATTGGCGGGCAATTGCGCCGTTAGGGTCTCCCAACCGACGAAGTCCGCGTTTTGCGTAAAGTTTATATTGTGCGTCGTCCCGTTGCCGTCCGCCACGCGCGCGCGGAGCCAATGCCCCGATCCATCGCCGTGTACTTGCAAGCGTAAAGCCGTAGGTACTTCGTCTTGGGACGAAGGGATTTCAAGCGGCGGGTCAAAAACCATATGCGCGGCTTGGGTTTCCGGCGCGTCCTTAACGGTGTACGTCAAACGCGGGATCAAATGCGTGCCTACCGTTTCATGCCGCACATCGCCGGTAACGAAAGCGGCGGGATACCCCGAAAAACTAACCGCACCCATCGGCATGACAATCGGCGCGCTTACCCGCCCCACGCTTACGGGCACGTACGTTACGATATTATTAACCCACGCGCGTATATACCCCGTACCCGAACCCGCCGCGTAGAAGTAACCGTTTTCCACACGCCCCAACGACGCGGGTACGACGTTAAATTGCGTCACGTTTACATCCGGAATCGTGGAGCCGTCCGCGCCCGTACCCGTAAAGCGCAACCGCCTTTGTTCGCCGTTCATCAATGATACGGGCGCGGCGTAAAGCTCCGCGATTTCCAATACATATATCGTTTGCGCCGCCCACATGTGGCCGAACCATACATGCACGGTATGTTCGCCCGCGATCAACGGCGTGTAATAACCGTCCCGCCAAATACCCATATCGCGGTCCGCCATATAAGCGAGCTGCGCGTCTTCCGGCATGGGGAAGCGAAGCCCCAGCGCGTCCCGCGCGAATACCCGCGAAGCTACGGGCGTGTTGACGGCAACGCGTTGCTGTGCCATTTCCAGCGCGATGCCCGCCATTTCGCCGGGTCTTGCGTTATCGAAGATACCCAGCGCGTTTACGATCCTGCGCTGCGTCCCTTCGGAGGGGGTGTTCACTACGTTATAACGGTCATTCTCCCGCACCACCATCGTGGCCGAACCGCCGCCGTCCAAGTGCATGGCGTTATGCGCGCCCGCGCGGCGTATAAGCTCCGCCAGCTCCGTATGCGTCGCGCCCACGGACGTACCCCGCCCGTCCACCGTTATAAGGATCAGCGTTTTGCCGTCGCGGCTAATACCCACGGCGGTACGCGGCTGGCGGCCCGTGGTGATGTACCCGCCGTCGTCCGCGGCTTCGCCGTTGACCAGTACCATGCCCGCGCCGCCGATACCCGTTTGTATGGCGGAAAGGTCTATGTACAGGTTATTCCGTATCGAAAGGGTCAGCGTATCCCCCGCCATGTAGCGCAACCGCTGGCCCGCCATCCGTTCGGGGAAGACGATGACGAACCCACCTTCGGGGATTTCCACCGTTTCACCGGGGAGGGACGTGACGTATACAACGCTTGCCCCGTCGGATACGACCTTCGACGTAAAGGGGAAACGGATATCCAGCGCGGCGGTATCGCGCATGGCAGAACAAGTGAATACCACGGGTTCTTCCATCGTTGTGCCGATATTATTAAAATAATTGACGCGCAAACCGCGTACGCCGCCGTGGTATACGTGTATGTCGATGCGCATGTATTCGAAGAAAGGGTTATTATTACGGTCAAGCAGGAACGCGGCCAAGCTGTCCGAATAGCGGTTGGTTTCCGTTTGGGCGGCCAGCAATTGCCCGTCGCTGATCATCGGGCCCAAATGCACGGCATAAGTAGGCGTCATATGGAAGTAATCCGCGTTGACGCCCGCAACCGCCCCCGCGGCCGAAAGCAGGGCGCTTGCGGATTCCCGAAACCCCACGCCCTGGAGGCTTGCAACGGGGGCTATGTCTATGTAGGGATCGTCCAGCGGGATGCGCAGGATGTGTACGTCCCGCAAGCCGACGCTTGTCATTTGCGTCAGGCGTTCATATTCCACCCCGCGCGACGGATGCCGGATGGTTGAATGTTCGAAGAAAATATCAGCGGCGAATATGGTTTGGACAAACCCGAGCGACGCCAACGAAACAGCGCAAAAAATAAAAACGGACACGATTTTTTTCATGTGAATCCCCCCATTAATAATCCGTACAATCATATAAAAATTGCGGGACATTGTAAACTCGCGGACGTATAACTATAATAAACGTACTTTTCATAAAGGGGTTGTATGCTTTATGACGCACTTCTTGGCAAAGATAAACCGCGGGATCGCGCTGGGCATATTCATGCTCATCGGGCTTGCGGTTTATTTCGTTATAGACGCCCGCGCCTTCGAAGGGGAAGCATACGAAATACGCGACGCCGTGGTGGAATTTACGGACGCCCTTAACGAACTGCACCGCGGCTTCACCCCCGAAGCAAACAGCGATTTTATCCGCCGCTTCTTTACCGAATACCGCGAGGCGGGGCGTCACCCCGGCATACAATCCGCGTTGCAACGGGCGGAGTCCACCTTGGAAGCCTTCGCCGAATTGGAGCCCGAATCCCTGCCCGCTTCCATATCCTTTGAATTATCGGAAATCACCGCCATACAAAAACAATCCGCCAATGCCGCCCGCGTACACTTTGAGGTAAACTTCACCGCGACCGATGTAACCGAACAAACGCAAATCTTTACCGGCTTTGTACGGGGGCGCTTCGGGGGGCAGGGCTTTACCGTGGACGCGCTGATGCTGCGCGAGGGCGGCGAATGGCGCTTCGCGAGGGCGTCGGTACGGATGGGGGGCGTACGGTTATGGAGGTAGTATTAAAGACCATCGGGCTGACGAAATCCTTCGGCAAGCGCAGGGTCGCTGATGATATGAACATTGAAGTGTACGCGGGCGAGGTCTTCGGCTTCCTGGGACCCAACGGCGCGGGCAAGACGACGGCGATTAAGATGATATTGGGCTTGCTAAAACAGGACGCGGGGGAAATCTATATCAACGGAACCAACACGCTCCACGATTTCGAGGGCGCGATGGCGAGTATCGGCGGTATCGTGGAAAGCCCCGAAATGTACGGCTATTTATCCGGTTGGGAAAACCTGCGCCAGCACGCCCGTATACGCGGCGGTATCTCCCGCGCGCGCATCGCCGAAATGGTTAAACTGGCGGGCTTGGAAAAACGTATCCGCGAAAAAGTAAAAAAATATTCATTAGGCATGAAACAGCGCCTCGGCATCGCACAGGCGCTGATGCACCGCCCGCGCGTGTTGATTTTGGACGAGCCGACCAACGGCTTGGACCCCGCGGGAATCAAGGAACTGCGCATCCTGCTCAAGGATTTGGCACACAAGGAAAATATCGGCGTACTCGTTTCCAGCCATATATTGGGGGAAATGCAGCAAATGTGCGACCGTGTGGGCATCGTTTCGGGCGGCAGACTCGTGGATGTGCGCAACATCGGCGAGGATGAAAACCTGGAGGATATCTTTATTGAATTAACGCGGGAAGGAGGCGGGCAAATTGCGTAAGTTTTTTAATTTAATCCTTAACGAATACATTAAAATCCTCGGCAAGCTCTCCACCAAGTTGTTATTGTGCCTGTTGTTCGCCGCGTCGCTCTTTATGATAGCCGTTTTTTCCACCCACGGTAGTATAAATGAAAGCCGCAGCTTCACCTTCCGCGAGGAAGCCCCGCAAGACGCTGCCCCCGAAAGCTGGCAGGATACCCTCATCCGTCAAATCGAAACCACCCAAACAAGCCTTTTACAAGTAAACGACGAACAGCTTTACCTGCACCTGCGCGACGCGATAACGTTGAACGAATACCGCTTGGCGAACGGCATTGAGCACCATGCCTTCCGCGGGATGGAATTCGAATCCCTTAACCCCGCAAACGCGCTGCCGGATTTTTGGCGGGGCTTTCCCCTTTCCGTGATGACCATCATGTTCTTGAGCGTTTTGATCATCGTCGTGGCGGGGGGCATCGTGGCGGGCGAACATTCGTCGGGGACGATACAACCGCTGTTAATCAATCCCGTTAAACGCTGGAAATTTTTGCTGGCAAAATACATCGCCGTGCTGACCTTCGGGCTGGTTTTGTTGATCCCGCTGTTTGCCGCCAACGTCCTCTTTACGGGGCTGTTCTTCGGCTTCGGCGGATACGGCGTACCCCTCCTTACCGTGGTTGACGGCGAGGTGGCGCACCGTTCGGCCATGCTTTACATGGCTTCGCGTTACCTGTTAAGCGCGGTCGGCATGTTCGCGCTTGCCACGTTTGCCTTCGCGCTTTCCGCGCTGACCCGTTCGGCGGCGCTTGCCATCGGGCTGGGCGTGTTCCTGTACGTCGGCGGCATTGGGGTGGTGGCCACTCTTCAAGATTTGGGCTTTTATCAAGCGCGGTATATCCTGTTCGCTAACACGCAAATATTGGACGTTATCGACGGTACGACGGGGTTTGTACACCACACGTTAAGGTTCGCGCTTTTAAATATATCCGCGTACATGGCTGTGTTTTTATGGACGGCATGGGATGCTTTTACAAGGAGTGATATCAAATGATCCATGAAAGCGTGAACACGCTTATCGGCGCGACGCCTTTGATGGCGTTAAACCGTTTTGCCCGATTGGAAAACCTGAATGTCCGTTTAATCGCCAAATTGGAATCCGACAGCCCCGGCGGCAGCGTAAAAGACCGCCTCGCCCTCGCCATGCTGGACGACGCGGAAAAACGCGGCATCCTTACCCCCGAAACGACGATTATCGAACCCACCAGCGGCAATACGGGCATCGGGCTTGCCTTTTTGGCGGCGGCGCGCGGATATAAACTCATCCTTACCATGCCCGATACCATGAGCGTCGAACGCCGTAATCTGCTTAAAGCGTACGGCGCGCAGGTCGTATTGACCGACGGCGCGCTGGGCATGAGGGGCGCGGTGGAAAAGGCTAATGAACTGGCGAAGGAAATCCCCAATTCCTATATCCCCGGTCAATTCTCCAACCCCGCCAACCCCAAGATGCATTACGCCACCACCGGCCCGGAAATTTGGGTGGATACCCGGGGTAACGTGGATATCTTCGTTGTGGGCATCGGCACGGGCGGCACGCTGACCGGGGCGGGACGCTTCCTAAAGCGGATGAACCCCGGAATACACATCGTCGGTGTGGAGCCCGCCGGGTCGCCGTTACTGTCACAGAGCCGTACAGGCTCGCATAAAATACAGGGTATCGGCGCGGGTTTTATCCCCAAGGTGTTGGACAATACCGTTTATGATGAAATCATCGCCGTTACGGACGAGGATTCCTTTATCGTGGGGCGGGCGATCGCGCGGACGGAGGGCCTGCTTGTGGGCGCGTCCAGCGGCGCGGCGGTGTGGGCGGCGGTACAAGTAGCGCGCCGTCCCGAAAACCACGGCAAGCAAATCGTCATCATCCTCCCCGACAAAGGGGAACGATACTTATCAACGGAGATGTTTACCGAATGACGAAAAAAATCGTACATTTAATCAAAAAGCGCGACCCCTCCATGCGCAAAAACGGGGAAGCGTGGCTGTACCCCGGTATATGGGCGATGTTTTACCACAGAGCGGCGCACAGGCTGTATAACCACAAACACTACTTTACGGCACGACTGGTATCCATGTTCTCGCGTTGGATAACGGGTATAGAAATACACCCCGGCGCGAAAATCGGGCGGGGCGTATTCATCGACCACGGCATGGGTGTGGTCATCGGCGAAACGTGCAGGATCGGCAACAACGTGCTCATCTACCACGGCGTGACGCTGGGCGCGACGGGTAAGGAACGCCATATGAAGCAACGCCACCCCACCATCGGCGACAACGTGGTAATCGGGGCCTCCGCGATATTACTCGGCCCGATCCATGTCGGCGACTGCGCGAAGATCGGCGCGGGCGCGCTTGTGATCGGCGACGTCCCCGCGGGGGAAACCGTCGTATCCGACCCCGCGCGTTTGGTCCGCAGGGAATGTTCCGCCCGCACCGCCATCAAGCAATTACGGGAACGAATCGACATCCTGGAAAAGAGGAACGAATGATAAAAAAACGTGAACCCTCCGCGCTCCCCAATTACACGCGCGGCGAGGAAATCTTCAACATGACCACCCACATCGTGGGCGGCGCGCTCGGCTTGGTTGCGATGCTTGCTTGCGTCATCGTAGCCGCTTACCATCAAAACGGCTGGGGCATTACGAGCGGGGCCATCTACGGCTTTACGGTCATCCTTGTCTTCACCATGTCGAGCATCTACCACGGTTTAAAACTCGAACTCCCCAAGCGCGTGTTCCGCGTGCTGGACCATTGCACGATTTACATTTTAATCGCGGGTACGTATACACCCATCCTGTTGGGTGCGTTCCGCGCGGCGTACCCCGTGGATGCTTGGGTCTTGTTCGGTATCCTTTGGTTCTTCGCCTTGCTGGGCATCACCCTAACCGCCATCGACCGCAAAAAATTCCAAATCTTTTCGATCATATGCTACCTGGGTATGGGCTGGAGCGCGATGTTCCGCATCACGCGCCTGATCGAGGTGCTGGGCGCGCCGTTTTTTATACTCATCGTGGTGGGCGGCGGGCTGTACACGGTGGGTGTGATCTTCTACGCGGTGGGTAAGAAAATCAAATACATGCATTCCGTTTTCCATTTGTTCGTTAACGCGGCGTCGATTGTACATTCGGTGGCGATTGCGGCTTTCGTAATGCCGATATAAAACGCGGATACATCAGCTTGTTTACATCCATGTAATCCGACAAGCCCCGCCGGGGCGGTGGGTGTAACGCACGGCTGTCGCAAAAGCGGGGTTTTCGGCTCCGTCGGGGAAGTGAACCCGTTTGGTCTTGACGCTTGGGTGTATGTAGGTTTTTAGTGCCTCTATAGCCCGCTTACAAGCCCCAACGGGTTCACATAACCCCGCCGTTCGCCTAAAACCCCGCTTTTACGAAGGCCGTGCTTATACACCCACCACCCCGGCTGCCAGTCGGGTTACCGAAGATAAAAACAAAAGTAATTTCTTTTTTTTACCGCCCCTCGGATAGCAGCCGAGCGGGGTACGGCTTAATAAGCCCGCCTTGCGCAAAAAGGGTGATTTCGGCGAACGGCGGGCTTACGTGAACCCGTTGGGTTTGTAAGCGGGCTACATGAACACAAAAACCCCCGTAAACCCAAGCGTCAAAACCAACGTGTTCACTTAGCCCGACGGAGCCGAAATCACCCTTTTTACGCACAGCGAGCGTTTAAGCCGTACCCCGCTCGGCGGGGTTGGGTTCGGTAAATTAACTTCACGCGAAAACGCGGATAAAACATTTGACGCAAATATTGATACGCTGTATAATTCGAATTCGCAAATGCAACCAATAAAGGAGATGGCTTCCATGCACAGCATGATAAAGCAAATCGAAGGCGAGCAAATCAAGGCCGCACCGCCCGCGTTTAACGTCGGCGACACGGTGAAGGTACACGCCAAAATCGTGGAAGGCGCGAAGGAACGCGTCCAAGTATTCGAAGGCGTGGTGCTTAAGAAACGCCACGGCGGCCTGCGCGAAACATTTACGGTGCGCCGTATATCCTACGGCGTAGGTGTGGAAAAAACGTGGCCCCTGCACTCCCCCCGCGTGGAAAAAGTGGAAGTCGTACGCCGCGGCATCGTACGCCGCGCGAAGCTGTTCTACCTGCGCGACCGCGTGGGTAAGGCCGCCAAAGTAAAAGAGGCCATCTACCAAAAGCCGAAAAAAACCGTAGAAAATGCTTAAAAATCGAATCGCCAACCCTTATGTGCGCAGCCTGATCGAATGGCTCGTCGCGATCGGGTTGGCGGTTTTATTTTTCCTGGTAGCGCGCAACTTCCTGTTCCGTACGGCGCACGTTGACGGCAATTCCATGGAGCCGACGCTCTCGAACGGCGATATGCTGGTACTCAACCGCGCGGGATGGTTAATTACCGGCCCGCGGGTGAACGATATCGTCGCCTTCCCCTACCGCATGAACCCGTCGGAAAACTTTATCAAGCGCGTAATCGCGTTACCCGGCGACACGGTGGATATCCTCGACGGCTCGTTTTACGTAAACGGCGTACGCCTTGACGACGATTTCTCCCATGAGCGCATCGCCGACCGATGGGACGCGGATTTTCCCGTGACCGTGCCCGAGGGTGCGGTTTTCGTATTGGGTGATAACCGCAACGGCTCGAAGGACAGCCGCTTCTCCTCCGTGGGGAATGTCCCTATCTCCGATATCGTGGGGCGCGTATGGATACGCGTATGGCCGGCGGGAGGTTTCGGCCGGCCGTGACCGTACAATGGTACCCCGGCCACATGACCAAAACCCGCCGCATGATGGAAGCGCACATGAAGCTCGTGGACCTCGTTATCGAACTGTTGGACGCGCGCGTCCCCCTCAGCAGTAAAAACCCCGACCTGGAAACGCTGACGAAGAACAAACCGCGCCTGATCATACTGACAAAGGCCGACATGGCCGACGCAAAACAAACGGCCCGATGGGAGGATCATTTCCGCCGATCGGGCTTTTTTACATTGGCATTGGACCTAAAAGCGGGCAAGCAAAAAAACATGACCGCCCGCGTAACGGCCCTCGTGCAGCAAATCATGGCCGAAAAGCTCGAATCAAAGCGTAAAAAAGGCCGCTTGTCCGCGCCCATACGCGCGATGGTCGCGGGTATCCCCAATGTGGGCAAATCAACGTTCATTAACCTGCTCGCGGGGAAGGCCGTGACGGCGACGGCGGATAAACCGGGCGTGACGCGCGGGCGGCAATGGATTAATGTGCGGACGGCGCATAAACAAACGCCGGGCAAATTGGGGGATATCCCCTTCGCGGGGTTTGATTTGATGGACACCCCCGGCGTGTTGTGGCCCAAATTTGAAGACCCGGATGTGGGCTTGCGCTTGGCCGTTACGGGGGCGGTTTCGGATTTGATCCTCGACAGGATTACGCTGGCGGAGCATTTGATCATGATGCTGGGGGATGCCGCGCCGGAAGCGATTAACGCCCGTTACCGCTTACCCGCCGCGGATGAATCGGTGAATACTAAAAACCCCCGCGATATCCTCACGGGAGTCGGGGAGGCGCGGGGCTTTAAAATGAAAGGCGGCGCGATCGACCTCGAACGCACCGCCATTATGCTGTTGGATGAATTCCGCGGGGGTAAGCTGGGGCGGATAACGTTGGAATTACCTTAGGGTGTATTCCCGCAACCGCCAACACCCTAACCGTTAATAAACAAGTTTGTACATAATTTATCCATTAAACGTTATTACGCCGATATCGCCGTAACCTTTTCCTGTATATAGGCGATGATATGGTTGGCGGTGGCCGGGTCGCGGAAGGTGTGGAACACCACCTTTGAAAGGAGCTCCTCCAGGCCCTGCGTATCCTTCGCGTCGGCGTAAACGTCGGCCGCGAATTTGTAAGTATTCCGGAATTCCGAACCCAACGCGATGGCGTGATGCAGGATACGCAGGGCATCGGCGGGGTTTTCTTCTTTGATCAGGGCTTCGGCCCATTTGGTAAGGCACCGCAGATAGTCATTGAAGTTTTCCTCGTAATGCGCCAGGTATTCCAATTGCAAGCGGCCGTAACGTTTTTTAAGTTCGACGTTTGAAATCGGTTCGGTAAAGCGGATCATTTTGCGCTTGGCCGCGCGTTCCACTTTGTGGGGGTCACCTTCGGGCAGGGGCGGCAGCTCCTTAAAGTCGGCGGTAAAGAACAATTCCGGGTCGAGGGGTTGCTTGCGTACGCTGTTGGCTTCGTCCTCGTCGTGCAGGAAACGTTGCGTCATTTTCATTTGCTTTCTTCTCATACGAGCGGATTGTATGGCGACAAAAAAAATGGCCCAAAATAACAGGACAAAAAATACCGCCGTTATTTGCAACCACATGGGACCACCTTCTTTCGCATTGTGGGGTGGATTATACCATATATTTATTATTCTGTAATCGGAACAACTCCGCATAACGGTGCTTGTTTTTTAATAATCCCGCTTGCGTGCCGTCCTCCAGCGGCCACTCGTTTTCCAATATCGGTATCTTGTCGGTGAAGGTCACATTGGGCTTCATGCTTACGGATTAAACAGCGAAAACTCGGCAAGCCACAATTGGTACGTAATATTTTGCAAGGCCAATTCCCTGCTTAGGATAACGAACCGCGCGTTGTCCACCTCGAATTGCGTTACGCGGCCCAATTGGAATTGCCTTTGCGCGGTTTCCCATTCATGCATCGCCCGCTCCAGCTCCGACACGGCGGCGTCTTTTTGCGCACGGAGTTGGATGATGCCGTTATACGAAGCGCGTATGGCCGCTTCCATGGCGCATACGGCGTTGTCCCGTTCCCGTACGGCGCGGTTGTGCGCGCCGGTTAATGCGGTCAACGTTTCCTGCCGTGCGTCGTCCCCGTGGGTTGCGCTGTATAATTCCCTTTCGTCCCTGCGCCTGTCGATATTGATTTGCAATTGCCGTATCGACGGGGCCTGCGGGACCGCCGCGGATATATACCGTTCCAAATCCTCGGGCAAATCGCTTGACCCTGTTTCAAACGTGATTTCGATTTCGCGGTTAAGGGGTTGGTGCAATAGAAGGTTTAACGCTTGCCGTTGGTTGGACGCCGTAACGCGCAAATGCTCCAACTCCATGCGTTGTTGCGACAATCCTTGCTCGGCGGCGTACAGGTCATTGGCACTCGCCAGACCGAAGCGGCGGAGGATCACGGTGCGGCGCAAGCGTTCCTCGCTTAGGGTTAAGCGTTCCTCCGCGATGGCGATGTTGTTGGCCGTGACCCGATCATTTACTAAAGCGCCGCGTAAGGAACGTTCGATACCAACCATCGTAATATCCCGATTTAATTGCAAGAACAGGATTTGCCGCTCCAACTCCGTTATTTGCCGCTGATAAACGTTCCGTAAATTATCCGGCCAATTTGACCATGATGATTCTTGCAGCATTTCCATTAATTCGTTGAGCTCGTCCCTGACGGCGGCGATTTGCGCGTCAACGCTCCTTACCGCCAGCGCGTTTTCGTTTTCCTGCGCAAGTGCCAATGCCTGCCGGTATGACAGGGCTTCCTGCCCGTATATAACGGTATGGAATAAAACAAAGGATGAACACAGCAAAACGCAAAACGCTAATCCCTTTTTAATACCCATTTTGCCCCTCCCAGTACGATGTTGAACAAAGCGGCCGACCCTGCGATCCACGCGTAGTTGGCATAACGGTTCAACTCACTCAGCCGCCGCATCCCGTAGGACAGATAAACCTCCGGCGGCAACATCCCCGTATTCGTTACGGATAGTTCATTTAACATAAGCAGTATATCATTAACGTTAACGATTATAAAAAAGCATAAAAGCAGGAATATTCCGGTACATATACCCAAATAAACCCATCGTTTGCCCTTGAAGTATTTATATACAAACGCGGCGGCGGCGGCCAACGCGCACACCCACACCATACACAGTAATATCCGGTTACGCGCCGCGATGCTTTCGGTATACAGGTTGATATCCACGATGGCGTAATCGACCGGATTCCGGTACAAGTGCCTGCCGATCATCGTCCGCGTATCGACGGAGGCATCCAATACGTTGTAATCGTGCACGTGCACGTACAACGCCGTAACGGGCGGACTACCGGCCGCGTCGGCGTGCGGCATCCATATAAGGTTCGCCGAATCCGCGCGTACCCGTCCCTGACGGACAACGCCGCTTACCTGAAAGAATCTGTTATCCACTTCCATGAATAACCCGACGGCATCGGTATTGCCGAACCGTTGCCACGCTAACGCTTCGTTGATAACGAAGCCCTGCCCCCCATGCAGGAAGTCCATGTGGTGCAGCCCGAAATAAAAATCCCCCGTATAGAATACCGCCGCCGAATCGGCCGTTCCGCGGCTTTCCGAAACGATCGTATACCCGGGGAAGGCGACGCGCAAATTGTCCAAATCGTCAGCCGAAAAATAGAAACGGCTTTCGTTAAGCATAGGCGCGATAAAGATTACGTCCCGCTTGAAATGCCGCCCCGATAAAACATGCAAAACCATCCCCGCAGCCAATGCGGCGATTAGGATCAACGCATTGACCGTTATTATTAATTTCACGGGTCATTCACCAACCGTACGCGGTCCCCCGCGGCAACGGGTACGTTTGAGTTAACGATGACGACGAGCGGATCGTCCGACAACGCCGATCCCGCCCGCTCCGATATAGCCGCGTGCCGTGCATCGCGTATATTTGTTTGCACCATGACCTCACGTAAAAAATATTGGGTGCCGAAACGGGTCTCCTGCGCCTCCACATGCAGGATATAATAACCCGTCGTTTCCTTCGTGCGCAGCGCGTTGATGGGGATGATATTAGGCATATTGGGGCTGCGCTCCCTAAAAGTGACCGTGGCCAATTCGCCGCCCCTCAAATCGGAACTTGAAAAATCGATTGTGGCGACATTGCGACCCCCCTGCGGTGTGATACGGCGGATGGTCCCGTCCACAGTCAGCGTACCGACGGTAACCTCCACCCGTTGGTTGGTCTTGATAAAATCCTGGCTTTGGGGATAGGAGGCTTCCAAGGTAAAGCGGTTGTTGCGTGTCGCCGCCGTCATTACGTGCATACCCTCTGCTACGTGGGAGCCCACATCCAACCCCGGCGAAATGTGCGTGATCAAGCGGTTGGTTGGCGTACCCAACTCAAACCGCACTTGGTAAACGCCGCCTTCCTCTATCCGCCCGGCCAGGGTTTCGATGCGTTTATCCGCACGTTCGCCATCCAATTCAAGCGCGCGTATTTGGAAATTAAGCTGCGCGATTATATTCTGTTGGTTGCGTATTTGCGTATCGCGGTTGCGCGAAGCGGTGACCAATGCTTCGTCGTAGTTTGCCAGGGCCTGTTCGTGCGCTTCGATCGCCTGTTCGCGCCGTTGGTTGATGTTCTCCCGCGCCTGTACCAATCGGAGCAGGTCGTTTTCACGGTCGATGATTTGTTGGCGGGGGATGATGCCCAGTCCGTACAATTCCTCCAATGTGGCGATGCTTTCCCGCACGGCTTCCGTATCGTTGGTATTGGCGGCCAGTTGCAAGTTGAATTCCAGCAGGTTGAGCGTGGGTATTGCGGGGGTGCCCGGCGCATCCGCCCGCAATGTATTCAATTGGCGCTGCGCGTTGGATAAATCGCTCTGCGTCCTTTCGATGTTGAGGTCGATGACACGCCGTTCGTGGTGCGCGGCGTCCAATTGGTCATACAGGGCGCGCATATCCGCGGTTATGGTAAACAGCACCGACCCGTGCAGGGTTGAAGTCCCCAATTCCAATATTTGCGTGATCCTGCCGCTTACGGGGGCGAATATCCGCTCCGTTTCAATCGGTGTTATCAACCCCTGCGACCTTACCTCGGGCGTTATGTTCCCCGATTGTATGAAAGCGACGGATACACGGGGCAGATGCATCTCCACCAGCGTCCGCGAAAAAAACGTGAGGAGCAAAAGCAATAGCGCGAACACGACCGTCACCTTGTTTAATATTTTTTTGTATCCCATACCGTCCTCCTATTTTAACCCCGACATCCTCATACCGCTAATCAATTGCTCCTGCCCGTGCAAAAACACCAATAACGCGGGCAGCATATAAAAGAACGAAGCCGCGAACACGATCTCGAAGTTACCCGTCAAGCGCGACAGGTAAACGCTGAGCGGCATCATCGCGGGGTTGGTGATAAACACGATGGCTTGGTCCACCACGTTCCAATAATCGATGAATACCAACAACGCCAACGCCGCGATCGCGGGCTTTAACAACGGCACGACGATCGACGCCAATATACGCAGTTGTCCGGCCCCGTCGATCTTGGCCGCCTCAATGAACTCCACGGGCAATGTCTTGATAAACTGCCGCAGCAGGAACACCCCGAACGGCGCGAACATCGCGGGCAGGATCACCGCCAGTACCGATTCGTCAATCCCCAAGTGCCGCGCAATGACGAACTGGGGCACCAGGATAACGGGCAAAGGCATGAGCATGACGACCAAGTACACAAAAAACAGCTTCTCCTTATGCCGCCACTTGCAAAATTCAAAGGCATACGCCGCGGGCACGCAAACGACGATTTGCCCAAGCACCGCCGGTAAGGTGATCAATACCGAATTCCAAAGCGAGTCCATATACCGCACATCGCGGAACAGCGAGCCGAACTGCGCAAGCGAAAACCAATCCGGCACCAGCGTCATGCGTACGAAATTGATCCGCGGCAGGAACTCGAGCCGAAAGAAGGAATTGGCGGGCATTATACCCATGGAATAACGGTTGGCGATCTCGAACCCCGTCATGAACGAATTGGTTACCGTCACCAAGATAGGCAACGCGAACAGCACGGCCATGATGCCCGCCGTAAAAATGACCGCCCCGCCCCGCACCCTTTTCATATGTATGTCTGCCGCTGCTGCAGCCAATACATGCCCAGCACCAATATAAAGATAAACCCGAATGTGAAGAACGAAGCCGATGCCATCAACTGATAATTAAGGTTGGCGAATTGGTTATTTAAGAAATGCTGCAACAAATAAATCGAATGGTTGGGATGCGTACCCGTCAGCAAATAAATCTCCCTAAAAACCTTAAACGAATTGACCACGGACAGGATAAAAACCAACAAAAACGTCGGCCCCAGGTATGTAAGCGTAACGATGCGGAATTGCCTCAGCTTGCCCGCGCCCTCGATGGAGGCGTATTCGTAATAATCCTTGGGTATGAAGTCAAGCCCCGCTTGGAAAAGGATCATGTTAAAACCGGCGTTCTTCCAAATGAATATACCGATGACGAACCACAAGGCATGGGGGGAGTTGAGCCAATCCGTGGGCATGGCCGTACCGTCATACGTGAAGAACATCCGGTTGATCATGCCGTTGACGGAAATCAACGCCCGCCAAAAGAACACCATCGACCCCGAAGGGATGACCAGCGGCAAAAGGAAAAAGACCATCAACAAACGCCGCGCGCGCGGGCTGACGGGCCGCACCAATAACGCCAGCAAAAGCGCCAACGCCATAATCAAGGGGATACTGACCCCCATAAAGGTAAGGGTATTGCGCATGGCCAATTGGAAGGCGAGGTTGTTCCACGTATTAACCAGATTATTAATCCCCACGAACTGCCGCGAAACGACGTTGTCAACAGATGCGTAGAACATGGAGATACCGAAAGGCACAAGGAAGAACAAAGCCAACCCCGCGAGGCTGGGCAACAGAAGCAGGTAGATGGCATTTTCGTGGTTGAATATACGCCTGACCATAACTATTCAATCAACCACAGCGACAATTGGTTTTGCCATTGTCGGGCCAGGTCTTGTGCTTCGATGGCACCGTAAATAAAATTCCAAAGAAACGCCCCATCGGGCTGCTGCGGCAGGTACGGCCGTTGGACGACAGGCATGGCATTGTATTGTTGCAAACGCGCGACAGCGTTTTCGATTTGCCGTTCACGGCCGCCCTCGGTACCTTGGCCGACATAAGGGACCAATTGGTATTGCATCCTTTCCGCATAATCGAATACATGATTGAGACCGCGCCGTGCCCTGTCTTCAAAACCTTCCTTCACGATGGATGTTTTTAATGAGTTAAGCCCTATTTGGCCTACGAGCGGAAACGTACCGCTGATATCGGTATCCGCAACGACATCTATAAGGTACCGTATTAAAACCCACGCCGTGTCTTGGTTCGCGCCTGCGCTTACGGCGACGGCTCTGTTTCCGATTGGAAGCATACTGCTGAAATTATCGATGGCAAGCCGCCCCAAGCCATCCGTTAAAGGTATGTAATGAAGGAACGGCGGGTCTTCCAATTCAAACAACGCTTCCCACGGACGCAACGCGATACCGGCTGTGTTAAACACATAACCACGGACACGTTCGTCTAACATGGGTTTTGAAAGGACAAACCCCCCGCTACGTACGGAGATATGGTTTGACCACGAATGGCTTATCGCGGAGCGGTAATCTTCCAAAAAATTTGTAAATTGTATGTTTGCAAGATTTATTGAACGCGCGTCCGCGTCAATAAATTCGTTTATATTAAACCCCACAGCCCAGGTAATTATAGTATCGTAGCTGATATTCATATGGTCAAACCCGCCCGGGTATGCAGCCTTCAAATCATGGTAGAACGCAAACAATTCCGTATGGGATATGGTCTCGTATTCCATATAGCGATCGATAAACGGTTGCGGCAGCGTTGAATTAACCCCTGTATATGTAAAACCAAAGTTTAATGGGATAGATAATAATTGCCCGCGGTATTCGAACGCTTCCAACACATTGGTATAAAAGTTATCGCGATTAAGGACATGGCAACGGTCTATGAGCGTATAGATATCCGTCAACATACCGGAACGGGAATAATTCCATAACGGATGATTGTCCACCACAAATAAATCATACCCGCTCCCCGACATAAACATCGTATTAAAGCGTACCATGCTGTCTTCCCAACCAAGTACATCGTAATCGGTTATTTCCAATTGCAACGTTTGACCCAATTGCCCGAAATGCCCCAAGTTAGCCAAGCGTTCCGCCTCGCGCAACACGGGTGTGAAGACTTCCGGCGTGGAAATGGTTAGCGTGATTGTCGCCGGGGCGGTATCGGGCGGGGAGGGCTCGGGGGTTCCTGTCTCCGTTGGCCCGTTTGTTTGGGTCGTTTCCTCCGTATATTCCCGTCCTCCCCGACCGCAGGAAGATAAGCACATTAAAGCAATCGCGACGAACGCGAATACAAATGCTTTTATGATAATTGACATTTTTTCCATGCGAACCACCCTTAAATTTATTCGATCAACCACAACGACAAATGGTTTTGCCATTGCCGGGCCAAGTCTTGGGCCGTGATGGCATCGCCGAAGACAAAGTCCCAAATGGATGTCATTTGACCGGGCAAAAATGGTAGGTATGGCTGCTGTACGACGGGCATGGTGTTGTATTTTTCTAAACGTGCTACAGCATTGTCAATTTGCCGTTCGCGGTTGCTTTCGGTACCTTGACCGACGTAAGGGAGTAAGTCAATTTGCGATATTTCGGCATATTCGAACACGCGGTTTAAACCGCGCCGCGCACGCTCTTCAAAACCTTCCCTTAAAATGGATGTTTTTAATGTATGTTGACCGGTATGGTATCCCATATTGTATTGTAATAAGGGATTGTCGGAATCCGCAATAACACCGATTAGGTATCTGATAAATGCCCATGCCGCGTCTTTGTCCGCACCCGTGTTTACAGCAATGGCTCTGCTTCCGTTTACATTAACATTGCTAAAATTATTTATGGCAAACCGGCCAAGGCTGTCCGTCAAGGGAATATAATTAAGAAACGGCGGGTTTTCCAATTCAACCAATGCCTCCCAAGGATTCAATGATTCCCTAAGCGCATTAAACACAATGTAATTAACGTTTTCTTCGGTATTGGTTTTGGACAGCAGGGGTATTCCTTGACGTAAAGGGACGGGTCTTAACCAAATATTATTTTCCGCGGGGCGGAAATTTTCTAAAAAATTAATGAACTGCGGGTTTACGAGGTTAACTGTCCGCGCGTTTATATCAATGCGTTCGTTAATGGTATAAAAAACGGAAGTCCAATTAATAAGCATCGCATTTGATATGTTCATGTGGTCATATTCGTCCGGATATAATGTTTTCAAGTCATTATATAAGGCATATATTTCCATATATGATATGGTTTCGTGTTGCAAATAACGGTCGATAATCGGTTGCGGTAACGTGGAATTAATTCCTAAAAAGGTAAAACCAAAGTTGAGCGGCATAGATAACAATTTTCCTTGGTATTCGAAAGCCTCCAAAACATTGGTATAGAAATCGTCACGATTGACGACAGAACAACGGTCAATTAATGTATAAATATCCGTCAACATGCCGGTGTACGAATATTTCCATAACGGATGAGATTCTATTACAAATAAATCATACCCGCTCCCCGCCATAAACAAGGTATTAAACCGCGCTAAATGGCTTTCCCATTCGGTTCCATCCAGTTTATAGTCGGTTATTTCCAATTTTAGTTCTTGCCCCTGTTGCCCGAAATACCCTTGATTCGCCAAACGTTCCGCTTCACGCAACACGGAAACAAAAAAATCCGGCGTGGAAATGGTTAACGTGATTATAGATGGGGCGGTATCGGGCGGGGAGGGTTCGGGGGTTTTTGTTTCCGTTTGCCCGTTTGTTTGGGTCGTTTCACCCGTATATTCCTGTCCTCCCCGACCGCAGGAAGATAAGCACATTAAAGCAATCGCGGCAAATACAAATAAAAATGCCTTTAATATAGTTAACGTTTTCTTCACGCGAACCACCCTTCCAAGCAAGGGGGTTATTCCATTACCTTAATATGTATTACCCCCATTTTGATAAACGGCGGGAACAATCTTACCTTGGCGGGATATGGTTTTATATATTTTGGGTTGTTTCCGTCGTTGGTGTAATTATAATGGGTATTTATTAATTAAACATAACGTTTGGCGCAAATTTATTTGCATAAAACAGCAACATGCCGTTTGACGCAAATAAGCCAAAATAATTATCACAACACAATACCATGTTCTTCGGCAAATGATTTTACGTGCTCGTATTGCACTTGATTATCCCGGACTTTGCATAAATAATACGCGCACTTTGTTGAATCATGCGCTTCGTCTTTACGTCCCAGCTTAATTAGGTTATATGCCCTATTGTAGAGGAGCCCCGCATAGGAAAAATACGTGCCGTATTCGACACAACAATTTATTCCTTCTTCGCATAGCCACAAAGCCTCTTCACGGTTTTCCGCTTTTCCTTCCCAACTGGAAAGTGAAAATAAGATTGCGGCATAAGTGGGTGCGATTCCCTCTTTATCGTTTATTTTTATTTCAATGTATTTTTTTAAGGCATATAACATTTTAACCGCGTCACAATTTTTTTCCATCCGTTCCAGGCAAATCGCCATATTCCTAAACATATTTATTTCGTCTTGCGTCAATACCTGCTCCATGATTTTATCCGGCGATAAATCCTTTACGGACATGGAGGCGGCTTCCTTTAAGGCTTCGAACGCTTCTTTGGGTTTATTCTTCATCAACATGATTGCCCGTACATACTTGATATGTTGTAGATAGATAAAATCAAGGTTGGGGATGCGTTCTATTTCCGCTAACAGCCTTTTTACCTTATCGTGCCGTCCGTGGATAAGCTGCTGGTTGATTTCGTACTTTAATTCTAACAGCTTTATGTCGTATTTCGCCTTTGAAGACGGGAACAACGACGGCGGTATCCCCAAGCGTTCCAACAATAGATCACGCAAATTTGGATGCGGTTCCTGGTGGTTGTTCTCGATACGTGACAACGTGCTTATATCGCATATACCGTCTGCAAGCGCGTCCTGGCTCATTCCCTTTTGGTTACGGATCGTTCTGATGATTTCGCCAAAATAGTACATTCGATTTCACCCCTTTATATTGAATCATCACTTTATACAGAATTATATCAAAAAAACTCCGCATGAAAAATAACAGCATTAGTATACGCCAAACTCGCCTACGAACTTAGTGAAAAACTCCGAAAGGGTGATTTAACATAACGAGGAAACGGCTTTGTGCTTAAATTAAGCACATGTAACTTGTCCCCTAGTAGGGGACAAGTTAACTTTTGCTCGCGACGAGCAAAGGTTTGAACCAAGGTGCGGTGCAACTTCGGACCTATTAGGTCCGAAGTTAAAACGAATACAAAAAAACGGGATGCCAACACACCGGACACCAGTGGGGCGGGGGCGGGCGGATGTTCCATAAGCAGCGCCTACGCAATCGGACGATTAACGGCGAACGGGCGCGTTATGTGGTTGGCATCGGGTGCTTGTCAACCGATGCAACCACTTCGCGGACGGAGCCGTTCATCGCC
>WQZS01000002.1 GCA_009780585.1 Defluviitaleaceae bacterium
CTCTGCTACGCTACTTTCCGTGTCTCGCAAACAACACTTTTAAACACTCTTGTCCCGCCCCGAGCGAGAGAGACGATCGCCATTATATCAGCGCTAGCTTTATTGTCAACTGTTTTTTGAAAATATTTTTATTTTTTCGATGATTTTGGAAAAATGTTTTCAAAAAAATGTTTTCAATCCGTTAAATCAAGGTTTTTTGTATACCTGATACCGACTGCGGTGTGGGGCTCCCACCACCTCGATAAAACCCCGATACGCGCAACGCCAGCCGAATACGTGGATTTCCGCAACACGCGTTATATCCGCTTCCTCCATGCGTCTAATCATGGACATCCCCCCGTTTACGCATATAAAAATAATACCAACCCATCAACCACGCCCCCCGTATCGTGACGGCGATGGCGATCCCGTACCATATCCCGTTAAGGCCCCAAAAGCGTACCAACGCATAGGTTAGGATTACGCGCAATATGTTTCCGGTAATGCTGACGATGCTGGGTTTAACCGTTTGCCCTTGCCCACGGAACGCCCCCGCCGCCACGCCCTCCATGCAGCCCAATATTTGCGTAAACGAAATGACGCGCAGATAATCCCCGCCTATGCGGATTTCTTCCGGGCAGGATAGGAATATCGCGACCAACGGTTCGGCGAGGAGGAATAAAAAAGCCGCCATCAGCACGCCGTAGATACCCATTGCCGCCACACCCAAGCGATAACCCGTTTTTATCCGATCCCATCGGCTTGCGCCGAAGTTTTGCCCCATGTAGGCGGTTATGGCGGAGGCGAAACCACCCCCCACAAGGTAGGCGAGCGCTTCGACCTGGTAGCCAACGCGGTGCGCGGCAATTGCCCCCGTGCCGAAATCCGCAATCAGCCGTGCCATCACCATAAACAGGAAGGTGAAGAGCATGGACTCTACGGCAATGGGTATGCCCCATTTGAAGATTTGCCTGATTGTATCCATACATGGCCGCACGATATAACGGTACGTTTCGAAGGGGCGATTACGGTATTTTTTCATTGCCCACAATTTTAACGCCAGGTTGACGGCGGAAGCGAAAACCGTCCCCAGCGCCGCGCCCGTGATACCCAAGCCCGCGCCGAATGTAAAGGAAATCCCCCCGATTTCCACAGGGAAGGAAAAGATCAAAACGGGGGATAACAAAATATTTACGATTAACCCAATTGAGTTGATATAAAAAGGAAGTTTCGTATTGCCGAAGCCGTTGAACACCCCGGTGAAAATATTATGTACGAATATCAGCGGCAAGGCCAGCGCGGAAACGGCGAGGTAACGTTCCGCTTCCCTTACGACTTGCGTGTCTTCTATATTAAAGAAAGCGATGAGCGGCCCGCGCGCGGCTATCATGATGGCCGTATACACAATCCCCAAGCACACGGCCACCCAAAACGCGTTGTTTGAAAAACGCGCGGCCCCTTCCCCGTCGCCCTTGCCCATGTATTGGGAAACACCGATTTCCGCCCCCATACGCCCTATCATGACGAACGCCATCGACAGCCACAAATACATAGCCGCCGTACCCACCGCCGCCACCGAAGCCGAGGAAAGCCGCCCCATCCAGAACATATCCGTCAGGTTATACGCCATTTGCATAAACGACGTAGCCATGATGGGAACAGAAATAAGGACCAACCTTTTGAAGATTGGTCCCCGGGTCAAGTCATATTTACGCGGTGCGGGCAAAGGGGTTAGCCTCTCCGCTCGTTACCCAAGAAAAAGAGTGCGATGGTGCCGGGACCGGTATGCGCGCCGATTACGGGACCGATTTCGTTGATGACGAATTCACGGTTGCCGTGCTTGGCGATGATCATATCCTTAAGCTGTCCGGCGAGGTCGGGGGCGTCGGAATGGGAAATAAACACGGGCTGGTTGGCGGGGGACATCTTGTGGAAGGTCATCTGCTCCACCATAAATTCGAGGGCCTTGTTGCGTCCGCGCGCCTTGGTCATGGGGGTGAGTTTGCCTTCCTTGGTCATGTGGATCATGGGCTTGATATTGAGCATCGTACCCATAAAGGCCGCCGCGCCCGATACGCGCCCGCCGCGGCGCAGGTGGTGCAGATCGTCCGCCATAACCCAATGGTGCATGACGGGAATCAGTTTATTCATATGGTCGGCGAGCTCTTGCAGGTTCTTACCTTCGTCACGGCCCTTGGCGGCGTAATAAGTAAGGAGGCCCATACCCAAGCTGGCGGACAATGTATCGATGGTGATGACTTTACGGTCCGGGTATTTTTCGTTCAGCTCCCGCGCGGCCAATACGCTTTGTTCATAACTTTTGCTGAGCTGCGACGACAGGCACATATATAGGATGTCCTTGCCTTCCTTGAGGAACGGTTCCCAAATCTCCATGTAACGGAATTGGTTGACTTGCGTGGTGGAGCCTTTTTTACCTTCGCGCAGCGCGTCGTAGAAGCCCTTGACCGAAATTTCGCGCCAGTCCAGATAATTGAGGTATTCCTTGCCGTCGAGGTTGAAGATGTACGGGATAATTTCTACGCCCCATTCCGCGGCTTTGGATTGCGGTAAATCCGTTGTGGAGTCGGTGATGATGACATAATCGCCCATGCGGGTCCGCCCCTTTCGATGATTGGAATCGGCTCACTATATACGCTTGCCATATTATTGTAAACAGTTTTTTTTGCCTGCCGTTTCATATGATCCGTACAGCGGATCGCGTATGCGCGAAGCGGTAACGAAATAAATGTTATCCGCAAACCGCGTACCGCTTATATCGATGACATCGCCGGGCATGGGGTCGGGTAAGCCCGCGGTATATTGAATGAGGTAACGTTCGCCGCTTTCATGTAAATATAAATAAGGAGCGTGCACGGAAAGGAAGTCCGCGTATTCCTCCAGCGTCAAATCATGTTCGTAAAGGATGGGGGCATGGGGTAAACCTACATAACGCAAATGCCACGGCTCGTAGATGATGTGCGTTATGTGCGTCTTCGTTTTGGGATAGCGGATGATGAAACCGAAGCGGTGCGCGTTTTCGCAAAGCCATTCGCCCGACCGCGTTTCGCCGAAGGATTGGTTAAGCTGCCCGGTTGTGCTTACGTCCAGGGCAAGCCCCGTTTGGTGTTCGCTTGCGCCGGGGTGCTGCACGACAAAAACGGCAAGGGCTTCGGCGTCTTCGCGGGAGTGGCCTTGGGACCTGTAGCGGCGTACCTTTTGGTTAAAGAGGTATTCCTGGCGTTCGTAATCACGGAACGCGCTGTGTAAATGCAACCCGTAAATGCCGTCGGCTTGCATGGCCTCCAATAATAAAACCCACGCATCGCGGGCGGCGGGGTGGATACGCACGCGGTTGTACGCGGTAAGGTTTTGCGGCATATAGGAAGGGGGCAGGGTATTTTCCGCGTTGACGAGCCACAAAAAACCGGAATCTTCAAAATCGGATGCGTCCGTAGGTTCGGCGGCGTTCGCGGAACCGTCAAATAAAAATAACGCGGTTAATATTAGGGCAACCGCGCTTAAAATATATTTGCGACAGGAATCGATTGGCATAAAACCTCCGAACGGTACGGCTTTGGTTTATAGTTTTATCAATCCTTCCTTTTTTAATGCATCCAACGCGTATACCACGCCCGCCCGCGCGTGCGCCGATGTCAAGCCGCCTTGGAAAAATACGTTGTACGGTTCGCGCATGGGCGCGTCCGCGCTTAACTCGATGGATGAGCCCTGGATAAACGTACCCCCCGCCATGACGACGCCGTCGGCATAACCCGGCATAGGCGCGGCGATGGGCGTTACGAAGCTGTCCACCGGGGCGGCTTGCTGTATCCCCCGGCAAAAAGCGAGGACCCTCCGTGCGTCGCCCATACGCACGGCTTGCACGATATCGGTGCGGGTTTCCCCAAGCGCCGGATTAACGGCGAAACCCAGCCGCGCGAACACCGCCGCCGTTAATACCGCGCCGTGGACGCAACCGCCGACCGTTTGCGGGGCGATGAACAAGCCGTGCAATAAACCGCGCGTCATACCCAACGTCGGGCCCACTTCGCCGCCGATGCCGGGCGCGGTCAGGCGTGTGGCGGCACGTTCCACATATTCCCTTTTACCGACGACATACCCGCCGCCGGGGGCGATGCCGCCGCCGGGGTTTTTAATCAGCGAACCCGCGATGATATCCGCGCCCGCTTCAATGGGTTCGCGTTCCTCGGTGAATTCGCCGTAGCAATTATCCACCAGGATACATACATCGGGGCGAACCTTTCTGATCTCAGCAATCAATTCCCCCATTTGCGAAACGGTAAACGACGGACGCCAAGCATACCCCTTGGAACGTTGTACCGTAACCATTTTAATTAGGGGTTCCTCTTCCAACGCTTTACGGATGGCAGAATAATCGAAGCCGCCCGATTCCGTAAGCTCGGCTTGCCGATACCGTATCCCGAACTCCGCCAGCGAACCGACCGCGGGCCGTATGCCGATGACGCTTTCCAACGTATCGTACGGCGCGCCTACCGGGGAAAACAATACATCCCCCGGGCGCAGATTACCGAACAAAGCCGCCGCCAAAGCGTGCGTGCCCGAAATTAATTGGGGACGAACCAACGCCGCTTCCGCGCAAAAAATTTCCGCGAATATAGCCTCCAGCGCTTCACGGCCTATGTCGTGGTAACCGTAGCCCGTGCTTTCCGTAAAGTGGGCGTCGCTTAAGCGGCAGGCTTGCATGGCATGGAGAACCTTAAGCTGGTTGGACGCGGCGATTTCATCCGCGCGGTCAAAGGCTTGCCTTACGGCGGGATCGTCTTCCGTTTCGCTTACGAAGGCCGCGGCGGCGGGGTCGATGCCTTGCGCGGTTATGCGGTCGTAAAACACGCGTTGTCCTCGTCGCCGGTAATCGTCACGCGGTCCACGATGTTCAGCTTTAACACAGCCTTGAGCGGGATGATCGTGGAAATGGCGTGTTTGTACACCATTTGCTGTTTGCCGTCGGCTTCGACGATGATGACGTACGCGTCATAAGCCTTGATTTGGCCGCGTATCTGGAAGCCGTTGGTAAGGAAGAGCGTGACGGGTACGTTGTCCCTACGTACCGCGCCGAGTAAAGCGTCTTGATAATTTTGCATGGTAATCGATCCCTTCATTTTTTATGTATCGATGCTATTTGTTCGTGATTAGCCGTGCGATTTCTTCCGCGCCGTTGCCAACGTCCAACCATAACGCGTGTGGGGCGTTGTGCCGGAACCATGTAAGCTGGCGCTTGGCGTAACGGCGGGTGTTTTGGGCGATCGCTTCCAAGCAGCGGTTATAATCATCCGGACGTCCCCCGTTCATTATATATAAAACCATTTCTTTATACCCGATACCCTGCATGGAAGGCAAATCGGGATGATACCCCGCGTTAAGCAGCCCCGCCACTTCACGTTCGAAACCGGCGCCGATCATTTGCGAAACGCGCCGGTTGATACGGTCATACAGCATGGGTCGGGGCAGATCCAACACGATAAAACGAATGTCCCCGGGTAGGGTTACCCGCGCTTTTTTTTCGCGCTGGGTATCGTTGTGCGCGGAAAACAGCGTCCCCGTGCTTTCGCAGAAGGCCAACGCCCGCGCCGTACGCTTGACATTGCACGGATGGATGGATTCGGCGGCTTGGGGATCGCGTTCCCTTAACAGCTTGTGTATGTGGTATGCGCTCTTTTCCACGGCGAGGGCTGTATACCGCTCCCGCAGCGCGGTATCGTCAACCGCCCCTTGCGTAAAATCCGTGTCGTACACCACGGCGTTGATATAAAAGCCCGTCCCCCCCGCCAAAATGGGTACGCGCCCCCGCGCTCGGATATCCGCGATAGCCGCTTTGGCCAAGCGTTGGTACTGCGCCGCGGAAAATGGTTCATCGGGGTTTGCTATGTCCAACAAGTGGTGCGGGACACCGCCGCGTTCCTCCCGTGTGGGTTTAGCCGTGCCGATGTCCAAAGCTTTGTATACTTGCATGGAGTCCGCGTTCACGACTTCGCCGTCAACCAAGCGTGCCAGCGCGACTGCCGCCGCCGTTTTACCGCTTGCGGTGGGCCCCGCGATTACGTACAGCATCCTTCCGCTTACCCCCGTTTGAACCGACGCTCAAGCTCGCGCCGCGTGATTTCGATGATCGTCGGGCGGCCGTGCGGGCAAGTGAAGGGGTTGTCCATTTCAAAAAGCCGTTTGAGCAAATCATGGGCCTCTTCTTCCGAGAGGTTATCCCCGCCCTTGACCGCCGCTTTGCACGCGGACATGGCGATAAGCTCGGTTTTGTTGGCGTAGATGTTTTCGCCCGACGGCGACGTTTCGGATAGCTTGTCCAACAGCTCCATAAAAAAACCGCCCGCAATCGGCCCTTTAAAAAGGAACGGTACGGCGGCGAGGGCAGGTTCCCCGTCCCAAACGATTTCAAAACCCAGGCGGGTGAAGTGACCCTCGTTGTCGCGCAGGATTTGTGCCTCGCGCGGGGTCAGCCGCAGGGGAACGGGTGAAAGTAACGGTTGGGCGTGGAGCCGCGATTCGGCGGCTGAACGAAGCAACTCTTCATATAATACACGTTCGTGGGCGGCGTGCTGGTCGGCGAGGTACAGCGATTCCCCTTGCGAAATCAGCCAATAGGTATTGAAAAGCAAGCCGTGGATTTGATAATGGCGGAAAAAATAACGGGGTTCCTCCCTTGGGGGGGCGGTAAATAAACGGCTATTATCTTCACGGGTATTGATATCTTTATATAGGTTGCTTTTATGTTCCGCTTCATTTCCTTCACGCAGAAACAATCCTTCACGTTTTTCGGGCCGTGTTTTCATTGTGTAATAGTTTTTTTCTTCCCGCGGACGTTCCTCCAGCGGTATCTGATCAAGCTCCTTTGTTTCGTTTTCCTTATCGCGTATAAAACGCGCCGTGGGGAACAGGCTATGATTACCCAGCACTTCCTCCAAGGCTTGATGGACGAAATCATGTACGGCGTTTTCATCCGCGAAGCGCACGTCCATTTTGGTGGGGTGTACGTTAACGTCCAGCGATTCCGCCGGGAGGGTGAGGTTAAGTACATATAACGGAAACTTACCGCCGGGCAGCATTGTCTTAAAAGCCGCTTCTGCGGCCGAAGCCAGCAAGCGGCTTTGGATATACCGCCCATTGATAAAGAACGTACCGTGGCTGCGGTTGCCGCGGGCGATTTCGGGCTTACCGAGCAAGCCGTTTAGAGCGTGTTTCGCGGGATGTGTCCCCCCGCTTGTGCTTGCGTCTACGGGAAGCAGCTTGCCCGCGGCCTCCCGCCCGTACACGTTGAGTATGACGGTACGCAGGTCGCCGTTGCCGTTGGTTTGGAACACCGATTGGCCGTTTGAAATATAGCGGACGCACAACCCCGGATTGCCCAGCGCCAGCTTTTGCAGGCAATCGGAAATATAGCCCGCTTCGGTGGCGGGTTTTTTCAAAAACTTGCGCCGTGCGGGCACATTGTAAAAAAGGTTGGAAACGATGACGGTCGTACCGTTGGCACAGCCGATCACCTGCCGGTTGACGAACCTGCCGCCATGTACTTCGGCGCGTACACCCGTGATTGCGTGTTGAGGCTTGGTGATCATTTCAACGTGCGCGACGGCAGCGATGCTGGAAAGGGCCTCGCCGCGGAAGCCGAGCGTGGCGACCGAAAATAAATCCTCCGCCTGTGTGATCTTTGAGGTAGCGTGGCGGGCGAAAGCCAACGGCAGTTCGTCGGCGGGAATACCGGCGCCGTTGTCCGTCACGCGGATCATCCCCAGCCCGCCGTCGGTAATCTCCACCGTAACGACACTCGCGCCCGCGTCGATGGCGTTTTCGATCAATTCCTTCACGACGGACAGGGGCCGTTCGACCACTTCCCCCGCGGCGATCTTATCGATCAGGCGTTGTTCCAATTGAATGATCGGCTTCACATAAAACACTCCCGTTGGGGGAAGTATAGGGTTTTTGGGGATTTATGTCAAAAACAGGACCTTGCATATCCGGCAAAAGATTGGGAACAGTAAATAAAAACCAAGAAGGAGCGATCATTATGAACAGCAATGACTTATCATCACCGAGTATGATGGCTATGAAGGAAGTCCCCACCCCTAATGCCGACGCGGCTACGATTACGGGACTTGTAAAGGAAGGCGGCGCGATCGTAGGTTATCAACTTTCCAACGGGCAAACGCTTAACAAGGACGAAGGTGTGGCCCTTGCCCGCCAGGGCGGTATTTCGGGCGTGGGTATCTCCGAACGCGACGGGACGGAATATTTGAAGTCTTTGCCCGACAACACGGAAGGGAATAATTTGGGTAATTTGCCTTCGGTTACGTTTGAATAATGAAACGGGTTTAACTGTGTTATGAGGGGCGGCCGATTGGCCGTTCCTTTTGTTATTTTCAAGAGAACGTTTTTTTGTTTATTATATGTGATTATATACTTGACACATACGTTCGGTATGTGTATATTGATAACAAGACAGCGGTCATCTTTTTGACGGACACGCGTATACGTCCCTGATGCCAAACGGTAGCCCCGTCCCTGCATACAAACGTCCCCCGCGTTTCGCTCCCGATTTAACTTCGCCGTTGCTTACAATCGGCTTATAAAAAGGTTACGTAGCCAAGCCATGGGCAATGCATTTTAATGGGTACCCTCCCGATACTTTACGATGCAGCAAAACATGGAAACGACTTAAAAACAACGAATAAACTTTAAACGCCTCCCAATGTCACGGGGAGGCGAGTGAAAACTCTGTGCGGGTGCATCTTATGATGCTTGAGCTTCCCACATGGGGTTTTTTTAGTAGAATCGCAACGGTATAAAAACAAAGACGTGATGATTACCGATAAAGAACGAGAAGATATATTGGATAACGTGTATTTATAGGTTGTTGTTATGCAAAACACAACACATAACGGCAAACAATCTCCTTGCAATCCTGCGAATCACCGGAACACAAACCGTATTGCCAAGTTGTTTATAAATTTCATCAACAGGAATTTTCGGAAATAAATATTCTTCGGGAAATCCTTGAAGTGCCAAACAATTGGAGGGGGTTAATTTCCGGATGCCGCTTGTATCATGAATAAGTGGTACACGGTCGGGATATGTCCCCATATTCGCTTTAAGCGTGGGGCAAATTTTCCATGCGCGTTTAGCAACGCCGCTGTCATCAATTCTGTATATTGCGTATTTATCGGTCATTCGATTATTTAATGTCTTATAATATTTATTTGATTCACGATAATAAAAATTTTCATTTGCGGTGTTGTTAAAATTAATGACATCGCTTATTTTTTTGGTCAAAGGAATCTCGTCCGGGAATGAGAATTTTTCTAACTTTTCATGGTCGAGGAAAGCTGCGATAAAAATTCTGTCACGGATTTGAGGAATGTTGGCGTGGGTATGCGCACCTTGAACGGAATATTTTACACCGTAACCCCTTTCGGCAAGGGTGTTGTAAATTGTGATGAATGTTCGCCCGGTGTCATGTTGGACGAGGTTTTTTACATTTTCAAGAAAAACAATTTGCGGTTTAATTTTATCAATTACGCGCAAAATCTCATAATACATAGTGCCGCGAGGGTCGGCAAAGCCTTGTTGATTCCCCATTACGGAAAACGGCTGGCAAGGAAATCCTGCCGTTAAAATATCAAAATTGGGGATTGAATCAAGGTCAATCTTACGAATATCGCCTTCCGTTAAAAATCCGTCACCGAAATTATTTCTGTATGTAACACAGGCATATTTATCAATTTCATTCGCCCAAACTAAATCTGCCCCGGCTTGTTTGAAGCCGAGGCAAATACCGCCAATTCCGCAAAACATACTTCCAACGCGCAAACTTTACCTCCCGAATAATGAGCTTCGACGAACAATAATAGCTTGCTCTATTTCGGCTACCACCGAATTTAAATCTTTTTTAATTTGCTTTCCCCAAAAACGAAGGACAAGATAGCCCCTTGCTTCAAGTTTTACATTTACTTCTCTGTCGCGCTCCATATTTCGTTCAATTTTCGGAATCCAAAAATCATGTCGGCTCTTAAAATCATTTTTTCGATTTTCCCAATCATGTCCGTGCCAAAATTCGGAATCGCAAAATACGGCAATTTTTTCTTTTGTGAAAACTATGTCCGGTTTCCCAAAAACTTTAGAATAATTTTTCCTGTAACGATAACCTTTGCGAAATAATGTACAGCGCAATGCAACCTCAATTTGCGAATCTTTATTTCTGACGGCTTGCATATTTCGCTTTCGTTGTTCGGGGGTGTGCTTGTCCATATCTTAAAAATTAGTTTCTCGTAATTATATTTGAAGCTTCTATAATGTTAATTTGCCCCGGACTGATGAAGTCCATTTCCGATAATTTTTCAATAAGTTCGTCAAAGTCCGGACTGTTGGCAACAACAACATTATTTATTCCGAGCAATTCACCTTCTCGGGTTTTTATTTTAAGGTTATCTGCTTCTGCCGATTCAAGAGTGATGAGATAATTTAATGCTCTCCTGTGGACGTACTTTAAGGCAACTGCTTCCAAATCCGCTTGCTTATATCTTTCGCGTAAACTTGTTTTTAGGCTAAGTCCGATTGGAAAATTTTCGGAAGAATACAACAAAACGTCAAAATTTACATTTGGCACAAATGCAACTTTTGCTTGTAAAAACATGGGGCAAAGTGACCTTCTGTATAATTCGGTTTGAATAATAAGTTCAAAAATATTCCCGTTCATGGAGTTGTCTTGTGGGTTATCCGCTCGAAAGTTCGTATACCTATCCCAACAAAAACGTACATATTCTGAAGGACTCATTTGCGGAATATCGAGAAAATATTCCGATACACTTGTGTTAAAGACATCAAGTGTTTTGTTCGCTTTTTTAACAATTCCTGTTTCAAGTAACATAGCAGCACGACCTTTCTCTTTTTTAGGTTTAAATTTTAATTTTTTATTGAGGATTTTTTTTATATTTTCAGCTATGGCTCTAATTACCGGCACGGAAACTGAATTACCGAATTGCTTGTATAAATGTACATCTGCAACATTCAATGAAAAACTTTCGGGATAACCTTGCAATCGCGCCCATTCGCGAGGGGTCATTTTTCGTATACCCTCGGTATTAATTTTTCCTTTTATTTTTGTAACGGGAGTTAAATCTGTTTGCCGATTATCAATAATTAAATTTCGTTCGCGTCCCATGCCGCCGCACACAATTGCGCCGGCGATATCGTTCAAATCTCGGATTTCATAACCGAATCCATGTCCTTTTTCTTCGTGCCGAGCCCTGTGTCTGCGGAGTGTTTCCATGTAAACATCGCTTAAATAATATTTTGCGGAAACAGGTTTTTCTTCTATTATATTTTTAATTTTTTTACTCGAATCGGTTGGCTTGGGAAATTTAAAAGTTGAACTATCAATGTCATTTCTGAATGCCACAATATAAATTCTTTCCCTGTTTTGCGGAACACCAAAATCTTTGCTGTTTAAAATTTCTTCGTGAACGGTATAGCCGATTTCCTTCAACGTGCCTTTGATAATATCGAAGGTGCGCCCCTTGTCGTGAATGGTTAGACCTTTTACGTTTTCGCAAAAAATAACTTTTGGTTTATGGTGTGCGCAGATTCGCACCACGTCAAAAAAGAGTGTGCCTCGCGACATACCCTTATAATCATCTGTAAACCCTTTCCTCTGTCCGGCAAGACTGAACGCTTGACACGGAAATCCGGCCAAGCATATATCAAAAGCCGGAATATTTGTTTCGCTGATTTGCGTAATATCACCCGAAATATCCGAGGGCTTTTTAAAATTTGCCTTGTATGTTTTTTGCGCGTTTTCATCCCATTCGCTGACGAAAACTGTTTTCAATGTATTACCAAATGCTTGGTCGAAGCCAAGTCGAATACCGCCGATGCCGGCGAATAAATCTATGGAAGTCAGTTGTTTCATTGAATACACCGCCTGTTTTTCGCCGAACATTTTAATAATTTTAAAAAATATTCTATAAATAATATATCTTTGTACCGAGTGGGTCAATAAAATTTTACGCTCGTGTGAACGGCAAATGTTACGCTCGTATATCAATAATGCCAATCAACAGTTAAAATCAATAATTCTAATATCGAAACCCGCTTCCGATATTGCCGTTGCTGTTTTGGTCACTCTGCGGGTATTTCGATTTCTTCTTCATCTCATTATTTTGTTGCTCGTGTCAATTGCTCCGCATCGTATAACTCCATAAGTGTGTCAATGTCATCTGCACTAAAATTATTGAATGTAAAAGTTTCACAGGCACAAGCAATTTTTTTCTTACCGTTTAATGTATATATGATTTTACGGGTGCATTTTTCACTACAATTTTGACACTTAACATTATCAAAACGAGCCTTTAAGTGTAGTGGAAGCACTTCGATTTTTTCAATGTATTGGTTAATGCGGATAAGTTTCACGCGCAAAGTGAGCGGTTCGTCAGTCCTTATACCCATACTATAATGCCCAAAGCTAACGCTGTTAAGTGTATCTTTACCCTTTTTATCATGAAAGTTGTTTCCAACAAAACAAACACCGAACCGAAGTTCCAATCCACGTTTTTTGAATTCTTCCACTACTGCGGATAATAATTGGCCGTTTGACTCACCGACAGTATTCATCATGTGATTTAATGTCTTAGACGGCAATGCGCCGGAATCTGTGACATATATGTTGGGGTCAAACTGGACAAACTGTTCGATACTTCCCAAGCCACTATGCGAATTAAGGATTTTTTCTTGTTTATCTTCTTGAAATTTTCTATATTGGGTAATTTTATCCCCAATAGCCGCTATTACAATTAATATATTTGGATTATCGGGGTAATCCATTGTAAATGATTCGCAGTTTGTTAAAAATTTTTTGCCGTTCCATTCAGAAAAGACAAAACCATGTTCGCAAAACCGTTGAATTTGTTCTGAGGTTTTACTGCCCCCCATAATTTTAATTGCTTCTTTGAAATGGACATGATTGACTGTCAAGACATTGTTTTCCCAAACCGATGCCACAGCCAAAGTAAATAATGTTATAGGAAAGCTCAAAAGGGCTGTATGCCCTGCTTTAGCTTCTTTTGATTTCCGGTCGTATTTGTCCAATTCGTAAAGGAGCATCGTTGTATTTTCGGGATGCTCGACTGCCTGTTTATAAAAATCCTCAAAAATATCACGAAGCTCGCCAAAGGCACGCCAAAATTGAAGTTCATCAAGCCCATTCAAGTATCGAGGATGAACGGGGAGATTGGAATAATCCTTTTTGTGCAAGCATAGCAAAAGTCTGCGAGCGCTGGGCTGCACATAATATATGTCCTGCATACACAATTTTTTTGACATTTCAACCTCCGAAGTTGAAAATCCCAAGCAAAAATTTTAGTTAAACAGTTCAATTTATACTGCGCATAATTTGTGTGATTATTTCTACTTCGTTGTCCGTTGGGTTTTCATAAACATTAAATCTTGGACACAATTTGACTTGTTCATGGTCGGTGTTGA
The DNA here is from genome assembly GCA_009780585.1 of Defluviitaleaceae bacterium. Taxonomy (GTDB): domain Bacteria; phylum Bacillota; class Clostridia; order Lachnospirales; family WQUN01; genus WQRX01. The sequence continues at coordinate 13,498 of WQZS01000002.1, forward strand.
CAGCGCAATCGCAATCATTTCTACATTGTTTACAATGGGTTTTTTCTATTGCCGCATACGAAGTTACGAATTCAACGGGCATGGCAAAAAATTTTTCCGTGAATTTGTGCGGCTCGTGATAAGTATTTTCTGCCAAGGAAATGCACACATTGTAATTGTCCTTGCCCTCAAAGCGGAAGCCTATTAATTTGCGGGCAATAAATTTATTTTTTGAAATCCACTTTGGCTCTACGCCTAATTCGCGGCATAAGTTAATCATTCGCTCCGCACCTTTTCGCAGCGTTGGATTTTGTAAAAAGTACGCGCATGTACCGTCCACCGTAGGACGGTTGAGGTTTTGTTGTTTGTTGGTTTGTTCGTAGATGGGTAAAATGGCGAGGGGGTCAGCGACCGTGTTGCGTGTTACCATTTGCTTTTTTACATCCAAATTCACAAGTGCGCCTTCACCGTTCCATGCCAATTCGTGGTTTATCCATTTTTTAAGCACATCAAAATGGGCTTCATCTGTTAGAATAAAATGAAACCCACCCCCGCAACATTCATATCGTTCGCCGTGCAGCGTGAAAGCAAAATACCGCCCAAAATTCATGCCGCACATTGGCGGAGTGCCGCAGCCGGGGCAACCCCTGTTATTTTTTACATGATGGAGCATATCATCGGTTAGTTCGGATATTATGCTTTGGTTCTCGACAAAATGGTTGGCAAATAGGGTTATTGAACATTCCATGACAGCAAAATTAAGTTTACATATCCGCATCTTTGTTGCTTTCGAAATATAATCCACGGTTGCGCCGTCGCTTTTTTTCATATTGGCTGTTACTTTGCAACCGCTGTTTATCAAGTGTTCGTCCAGCCGGGTAATCCATTCGCGCACTTCCAACGGGTGGCGCGGCAAATACGTTTGGAAAATTTCCGCTTTTTTACCCATCTTGTTTACCTCCAATAAACCAATATTTAAAGCTGTTTCGGAGACACATCAAGTCAATACCGCCTACAAATACCGCACACCAACCGCCTTGTCGGTTTTTGTTATCGGGAATATATCGTCCGCCATGCAGACGACGCAACCCTCGCCCCGCTGCATATCGGGGATTTTTTCGAGTTGCTTGAAAGCGGTTATATCGTTCTTGCTGCAATTTATATGCTTCTTGATTTCGATGGGGTAAAGGATGCCGTTGCGTTTGATCAGCAAATCAATTTCGTTGCCTTCCTTGTCACGGAAGAAGCAAAAGTTCATGTTGGGCGTGACGCCGTTGGAATTGGCCCATGATTTGATGATTTCGCCGATGACAAAGGTTTCAAACATCGCGCCCGACATCGCGCCGTTTTGAAGGACTTGCGCGTTATCCCAGCCGATTAGATAGCTGGCAAGCCCTGTATCCATGAAATAAGCCTTCGGTGTTTTTATCAGCCTTTGCAAGACATTGTTGTAGTACGGCTTTAATATATAGACAATGTTTGAGGCAATAAGGATCGAGAGCCATTTTTCGGCGGTTTGCCGGCTGATGCCCGTGTCTTTGGCTGCATCGGCTATATTTAACAACTGCCCTGTCCGCGCTGCCATCGCGGTCATAAACTTTTCAAATTGCAACAGGTCCCCTACTTGTGCCAGCTTGGAAACGTCACGGTCAAGATATGTTCGGACATAGCTTGAATAAAAGCGCGACCAATCCGTGCCGTCCTCTACAATTTCGGGGTAGAAACCGCGTTGGATATGTTCCCACACTTCGTTATACATAATTGGCTTGGGGGTTCTCTTATCCAAATATTCGCGTGTCGGCATAAACGCTTCACGGAAATCGTCACCCAATATTTCACGCATGGAAAGCCCGTAAAGGTCAATCAAGTTAATCCGCCCCGCCAAGCTCTCGGTAACGTTGGACATCATCTCGTAACGTTGGGACCCCGAAAGCACGAACGCGCCTTTTGCGCCGGTTTTGTCTATATGAATTTTGATATACGGGAAAAGCGAAGGCGCGTATTGAATTTCATCGACGAAAACGGGCGGTTCAAATTGCTTAAAGAATTCCTCCGGTTGCTCCAACGCAAGCCGCAGCAATCTGCTTTCATCCAGCGTCAATTCCTTATGCCCCGTAAAGAGGATTTTTAGTACGGTCGATTTGCCCACTTGCCTTGCGCCCGTTACGCACAAGGCACCTTTTTCATGTATCGCTGTTTTTAACACTTCCTCTATATGACGCTTGATATACATAATGAACCTCCTTCCGTCCGATTTATAACCGTAATTGCATTATAGCCGATATTTAATGATAATCAAACGAAATCCCCTACTACGGCTGATAATCCTTCAACTTTTCCGCCATATGCACGATGCTTGCGGCGATGCCCGCTGGCGGGCGTTTCTCCCTTGGCGTGTCGGGGTCTATTTCGGGTTCTTCTTGTATCCTGTCCTTGAGCATCGGCAGCATGGCGTCGAGGAATTCGTTCGTGCAGTTGTTCCAACTGGTTACCATCATGCCCGCCATTGCGCCGGAATAGCCTTTTTCTTTCGCGGAATCACGCCATTTTAAGGCTTCGTCCAGCAGGTATTGGGTTTGGTCGAGCTTGCGCCACGCGGCGGGGAGGACGGTGAAGCCTTTTTCGATGAAGCGTTCGATCCCGCGGAAGCCTTGTTCGTTCATGTCGTAATGCCAATCGGCCATGATGATGTCCTTGGGGATGAGGTCTATGGCCTTCCACGTATCCCATATGTCGCCTTCCCAGGCGTGGTAGCCGAATTCCTTGGCGTTGTTAAGGCGGTCGGCCCACATGAGCATTTGCCAACCTTTTTCGCGTACGATGTGGTCGTGCAGGATGTTGACCGTACGGGCGAAGAGGAACGGGCGCGTTTTGCCCGAACAGCACGGGCAGGTAGATTCGGCCAAATCAAAGACCTCGTCCATACCGACGTGGATCATATCCGCGCCGAAGTCTTCCATGATTTCGTCTATCATTGGAAGTACATAATCGTAAACCTTGTCGTTGGACGCGCACCATGAATGGCAATAGAAGAAGAGGTCATGGGGCAGGTGCTCGGCTTCCGTGGGGAGGTGCGGGCGTTCGATGAATTCGGGGTAGACCTTAAGCAGCATGGAGGTGTCCAGCCGCCAGCCCTGGTGGCCCAGGCACATAAAGAGGGGGATGATTTCGATACCCGCTTCCTTCGCGGCGGCGGCGACTTTTTGCGCGTGCTCGCGGCCGAAGTCGCCGAAGGAAAGCTCGGGGAAGCATTTGAACACGTAGCCGGGGTTAAATTCGATCACGAGGTGGGTAATGCCTAATGGGGCAAGCCCTTCCTTTATGTAACGGCACAGGTTGTCGGTTACGGCGGCGTGGTCCACGCGGATGTGGACGGCACGCATGGCGGGAATTAGATGGGCTTTCATGGGAAAGCTCCTTTCATAAGTTAGTGGAATCCATTTTATACCACGCATATGAAATTGCAACAAAGGACACGCGGACGTATAATGCCGTAGGGTGGTAACGGTATGAAACCTCCGCGCGGATTACATAAAATAATATTAATTTTTTTCGCATTAACGATAGCGTTGATGCCTTTTTCCGTTGACGCTTCCTTCCGCCGTACGCCCGTTTACCAAGCGGGGGCGGTCAATATCATGTGCGCGGACACGGGTTTGGTTTTGTACGAAAACAGCCAGCATACCCGCCATTACCCCGCCAGCTTGGTGAAGGTGATGACGGCGTTGGTGGTATTGGAAAACGTACAGGACTTGGATGAAACCGTTTACTTTTCCGAAACAGCGGTGACGCTGCCGTGGTACGCCGCCAGCATGGGCCTGCGCGAGGGCGATACGCTTACCGTGTGGGAGGCGTTGCACGGTATCCTGTTGCCTTCGGCCAACGAGGTGGCGCGTGCGCTGGCGGAGCATGTGGCGGGAAGCATCGAGGATTTTATTGAAATGATGAACCGCCGCGCGTTGGAATTGGGCGCGTATGATACGAACTTCGTCAACCCGTGCGGTTTGCCCGGTGACGGTCAGCACGTCACCGCGTTCGATATGTCCCTGATTATGCGGGAAGCGATCACGCACCCCGTTTTCGTTGAGGTTATCGGCACGGCCTTCTTCGATTTCCCGCCTTCGCAGCGGCACCCCGAAGGCCGCACGCTACGCAACACCAACCGATTGGTACGCGAGGGGGACGATTATTACAGCCATTGGGTAGTCGGCGGCAAAACGGGTTGGATACGCGCCGCGCGCAATACGCTCACAACATATTCCGTACAGGACAACCGCGGTATCATCGTGACGGTGCTCTTTACCGAGGAACGCGAGGATACCTTCGCCGATACGATTACGCTGTTGAGCCTGGGGTTTTCGCTGTTGGGGGAAGTCCCCCTGCATACAGCCGCGCAACCCCGCGAAGGCAGTCGGGAAAATCCCCCCGGCGATGCCTCGGGGGTTATTTATCTACCCGGCTACCACCCGCCGCCGGATGATCCCCCTTTTACGGGGCCGACGGTCTTGCCCGAGCCGACCCCTTCCCCGTGGGAATTACTGGCCGCTTTTACGCTTATATTGGCGCAGATACTGGCGGTTGTCGCCGTACTCGCCGGTATCGGTATTATTTTGTTATTCATACGAAAACGAAAATCAAAGGAGAATGAACATGGACATCCTATTTAAAAACATCACCGCGGTAACCATGGACCCCGAGCGTCCCGTCATCCACAACGCGAACGTAGGCGTTAAAGGGCGCAAAATCACCGTAATCGAAAGCGGCGGCGGCACGGGCAAGGCCCCCGAAAAGGACTGCCGCGTTATTAACGGCGAAGGCAAGGTTCTCATGCCCGGTTTGTACAACGGCCACACCCACGCGGCGATGACGTTGTTCCGCGGTTACGCCAACGACCGTACGCTGGAAGATTGGCTGTTTAACTTCATCTTCCCCGCCGAACGTAAGCTGACCCCCGAATGGGTGTACACGGGCACCATGCTTGCCATCGCGGAAATGATCGCAAGCGGCACGATCGCGTTTACGGATATGTATTTCTTCATGGACGTGGTGGCGCGGGCGGCGCACGACGCGGGCGTTTTGGCCAACGTGTCGAACGCGGTCATCGGTTTTGACAAGGATACGTACGACTTCCATAAAGACAACGTATACGAACAAACCCTTCGGACGCTGGAGGAATTCCATAATAAACACGACGGGCGCATCAAAGCGGAAGCCTCCATCCATGGGGTGTATACGTCCCACCCGCCCGCGTGGAAGCAAGTCATGGACTTCGCCGAAAAGCACGACTTGAGCCTGCACATCCATTTGTCGGAAACGAAGACCGAACATGAAGGGTGCGTGGCCCAATACGGCGCGACGCCCGCGAAGGTTTTCCGCGACCACGGCGTACTTGACCGCGCCTGCACCGCGGCGCACGGCGTATGGGTGACGGACGGGGACATCGCGATACTCGCGGGCAAGCGGGTTTCCGTTTCGCACAATCCCTTGTCCAATTTGAAGCTGGCCAGCGGGCTCGCGCCCGTATGTAAGATGCTTGGCGGGGGCATTAATGTGACCCTCGGCACCGACGGCATGGCATCGAATAATTCGCATGATTTATTCGAAGAAATGAAAATGGCATCGCTTTTGCAAAAATACCACGCCTGTGACCCGACGGTTTTACCCGCATACGAAGCGTTGAAGATGGCGACGGTAAACGGCGCACGCGCCCAAGGCCGCGCCCACGAAAGCGGTAAAATCGCCGAGGGCTACGACGCCGACCTGATCATGCTCGATTTTAACACCCCGCGCCAAACCGTGTGCTACGATCCTGTGTTGAGCCTCGCGTATTCCACAAGCGGACGCGACGTGGACATGACGATGTGCCGGGGTAAAATCCTGTACGAAAAGGGTGAACATAAAACGATCGACATCGAAAAGCTGCTGTACGACGCACGGAACGCGAAGGAATTCTTCATACATTCCTAGCCGCGTTCGCGTATTTTATATCAAGGCGATACAGGGGAAGGCACCCATGATAAAAAACAGCGGGTAAAGCGAATCCATTCGCTATAGGTTATCGCTTAAACGGGAGGGTTTCCGATGAAACCGTCGATTATCGTATACAACGAAAACCGCGCCAAAATCGGCGCGACCTACCCGAAACGGGCGAAACAACTGGTTATCAATGCCAAGGCGCGATGGCTTGACGAAGAACGCAACGCCGTCGTATTGCTCCCGCTCGCGTTCGAGGGAAGAGGAGGAACAAAGATGAACGAGGTAAGAACCAAAAAAAGATCCCTCGTTATGGACCTGTACAGGGACGACGAGGACACGATATTAACCAGCTCACCGCTGGACATCATCAGAAAAAGCAAACACCGCACGAGGATGCTTCACATCCTGTTTTCCGCGATATTGTGGACAAGCGCGCTGCTGGTGTTTATCGCGATCAACCAAGCGATGGGATACACGGGCTTTACGTTAAACCCCAGAGACATGGCAGGTACCTGGCTGGTGTTCGTCTTCGCGGCGTTGATCGAATGTGCCGCGGAGATATACTTTTCGCGGAAGGAATTGGCCGTCCTAAGCGAGAATATCGACCTGCGCCAAGTCAACCCCAAAAACGACGACATGGACTTGCGCGGCTACCGGAAGAAGCTGATACGAAAGATTAAGGTCATGTCCTCAGCCGTCATATGGCTGCCGCTGTCGATATTTTTTTTCCTAAGCGGGTATATATTCGGCAATTGGGGGATCGTATGGCTTGTGTTCCTTTTGGGCGTGTTGATCGAAGTGCTGAAGGCATACGTAAATAAAAGCACCTTGCGGGTTAAATCATCCGAGACGCTTCACTTACGGCATTAGGCTCCGATCGGTCAATACATTCCTGCGTTGTTTTATGTAACTCCCGCCCAAAATGAGCGGAAGACGCGGTTATTTATTCCACGGTTACCGTTATCGGTTTTTGCCCGTACAGCTTAACGCTCCGCGTGTCGGGCTGGGTGAAACCGACGTACAGCGTATGCGGGCCTTCGACTTCGTATAAGTCCCCCTTCGCGTCGTAGCGTGAAAACGCCGCGGGGTTAAGGGGGATTTTGCTTTCCTTGCTTTCGCCGGAAGCGAGCGCGACCGTCCCCACGCCGCACAGGTTATATTTTTCTTTTTGCCCGGGAGAGGTTACATAGACTTGTACCGTCTCGCGTCCGTCGATATCGCTTGCGTTTTTTACGTTAACGGTGACGGACTTTTTATCGTGTGCGGTTACGGCGAGGTCGAATTCGGCGTAGTTTAAACCGAAGCCGAAGGGGTACAACGATTCCCCGTTAAAATAGCGGTACGTACGGTTGGTCATGTTGTAATCGCTGAAGCCGGGCAAATCGTCGAGCGAACGGTAGAACGTCAGCGGCAGTTTGCCGGAGGGGTTCGCCTTGCCCGCGATGATCTGCGCGATGGCGCGGCCGCCCATCGCGCCGGGGTAGAAGGCTTGGATAACGCCGCTTGCGTGTTCGTCCGCGTAGTTGACGGCCAAGGCCGAACCGGAGATAACGACGACGATAACGGGTTTGCCGTTCGCCGCTTCCACGATTTTTTCCAACAGGTATTGCTGGCGGCCGGGCAGGTCGAGGTGCGCTTTGTCCCCGCTGGAATATTCGTTGCCCGTGTCGCCCTGCTCGCCTTCGATGTCGGCGTCCAGGCCCAAGCAAACCACGGCGGCGTCGGAATTACGTACGGCGGCGAGGGCTTCGGCGACGCGGTCGTCCTCCACGGAGAGGCTCGACATGCGCTTCTTATATAAATGGCAGCCCAACGCGTAGCGTACCTTCATATCATTTTCCTCGGCGATTTCACGTATGCCGTCCAACACCGTGACATACTGCGAAGCCGTGCCGTGGTAGTTCCCTTCCAACGCGCGGCGGCTGTCGGCGTTGGGCCCGATGACGGCGATGGAACTAAGTTTACCAAAATCAAGCGGAAGCGCACCGTCATTTTTTAAGAGAACCGTCGTGCGTTTCGCCACTTCCAGGTTCAATGCCTTATGCCCGGCGCAATCCAGCTTGTCGTAGGGGATATTCACGTAGGCGGGATTTTCCTTACCGCCTAATAAGCCCAGCTTCATGCGGCATACGAACAACCGCTCCAACGCGCGGTCGAGCAACGCTTCGGGCAGCTTGCCCGATTCGACGGCAGTCACCGCTACTTCGAACACATGCCCGCAACATAGGTCACAGCCTCTTTCGATGGCGAGCACCACGGATTCGACAGGGCCTTCCACAATCTTGTGGTGTTTGTAAAAGTCTTCCACCGCCCAGCAATCGCTGACGAAGTGGCCTTCGAAGCCCCATTTTCCGCGCAGGATTTCATCCATCAGTAACGTGGAAGCGCAGCACGGTTCGCCCAGCGTCCGGTTGTACGCGCCCATAAACGCTTCGACTTTGCCTTCCTTTACCGCCGCTTCGAAGTGCGGCAGGTAGGTATTCCACAGGTCGTAGTCGTCGCAAACCGCGTCGAAATGGTGGCGGTCCTCCTCCGGGCCGGAATGTACGGCGTAGTGCTTGGCGCACGCGGCGGCTTTGTAGCTTTCCGGGTCGTCCCCTTGCAAGCCTTGGATAAACGCCACGCCCAAGCGCGACGTGAGGTACGGGTCTTCGCCGTATGTTTCATGCCCCCGCCCCCAGCGCGGGTCGCGGAAGATATTAATATTGGGTGACCAAAACGTCAGCCCTTTGTATATGTCCGTGTCGCCTTCCTTTTGGTAGGCGTGGAATTTGGCCCGCGCTTCGTCTGCGATAGCGGTTGCGATTTCCTTTAGCAAGTCCGGGTCGAAGGCCGCCGCCAGCCCGATCGCTTGCGGGAATACCGTGGCCGTACCGCTGCGTGCCACGCCGTGCAGGGCTTCGTTCCACCAGTTGTAAGCAGGGATGCCCAGGCGGTCGATGGCGGGGGCGGTGTGGAGCATTTGGGAGACTTTTTCTTCTACGGTCATTTGCGCGATTAGGGCGCGGGCTTTTTCCTTGTAGTTTTGCATTTGGATCAATCCTTTCATATTTTATTAATGTGCGCGGGTGGGGATACGGGGTTCACGATGGCGGGCGGGAAGCGGGTGGGGTTCGCTCCCTTGAAGGCGAAGTCGGTCGCCGAACCCCACCCGCCTCCCTTTGTCATTGGGTAACGCCGCGTTCCACTCGCGCTTTAATTTCGATAAAGCGTTGGGTGGCTTGTTCGTTGGGTTGTCCTTTTTTACAAAAATCGAGGTCTTTAAGGCGGGGTGAGTTGCGTTCTACTGTGATTTGGTTGTTTATGAGTTTGCTTTTTAATGCTTCGTAGGCTTCTTGGAAGCGTTCGTCTTTTTGGGCTTTTTCGTAGAAGGAAAGGATGTAGACGTAGGGGAGGAGGCTGTAGCCCCATAGGGGGTATTCGATTTGCATGAACAGCTTGCCTATTCCGTATTGGCAGGGGCCTATGGGCTTGCGGATGCGCCAATGGGAGAGGAGGAATTCTACGGCTTGGTTTAGTTTGGGTTCTTTGTTTAGGTGGGGGGTGAAGCGGAAGGCATCCAGTACGTTTAGGGTGGGTAGGGGGTTGGAATGGTTTGTTTCCGGTCCGCGTCCGAAGGAAAATTTGTTGCACCGCCAGCCGCCGTCGGTGTACGGGGTTTCTAAGAAGTGGTGAAGGGTGGTTTGGATTCGTTCATCTTTGGCATACCCAAGGCGGCACAAGAGGCTTGCCGCGTATGCCGTATGGCACGGGAGGATGCCGCCGGACGGGGAAAGTTTGAAACGCCCGTCCTTCCGCCATACGCCGAAGAATAAATTTGCTACGGCTGAAAGTATGGGGTCTTCGGGTTCCATGCCCAATTCCAGCAGCATTATCGCGCAGTCGCCGGTTGAGAATGGGGAACCCTTATTTAACCTTTTGTCGGGTGTCGTCCACCAATCCGCACCCAAGTCATGACGGCGGGAGAGGATGCGGTCGATGTCGTGTTGGTGTTTGTTGATTTTTTCCATCGTTAATCGCCCCGCCGAATGAATCGTGATAGAGCCTTAAACGGGCTGTTTCCCCTAGTTTAACCCTTGTTAAGGAATTGTCAAAAATTTTCAAAAAATTTTTATTGATTTTTCAAAAAAGTGTTGACATACGATAAAACGCGGTATTGCCGGAAAACGGGCGATACCGCGTTTTTTTGTTTGCGGCTTTTGTGATTTATCAGGGCGTGGGCAACATATCCTTCAATTCGATTAAGGTGACGCCAGCTCGTTTTCTACATTCATTTGTAAAGCCGGATTTTGAAAATAAAAAAAAATACTTTTCCTTATAGTCATGCGTTTCGCTTTTTTCAATCAGATCATTGATGATCCCATCGCCGATCGGTTCGTTCGTCCATTTACATTCGCAGAATATCGCCGCTTCGTCACTAAAGGCGATGATATCGATTTCCTGTTCGCATTTCTTAATCGGGTTTGTCCCCCACCACCGTCCGGCGTCGCGGAAATAAAACGGCAGCCGTTTCGTTAGGTTTTCCCTCCATAAATATTGCTTGCAAATTTCTTCGAACACTTCGCCCATGAAGGCGGATATTTGCGGTTCGATAGCATCGTAAACCCATTCGCCCGCGCCCGATTGGATTTGCGAAGCGTTGCGGGGTATGAAGCGGTACCAAAAACGGAACATCGAATCCGCAAGCCTGTATATCGTCTTTTTGGATTTTTCGTCGAAAATCGGGCGTTCCTTCTTTACGATACCCAGCGAAATGAGCGAACGCAGATATTTGCTGCATACGGCGGTTTCAAGGCTTGTCTTTGTGGCGATTTCGTTAAGGCGCGAGCTTCCGGCGGCGATTGCGGTAATGATATTGTTATAGGTTTGGGGCTCGCGGAGTTCCTGTTTTAACAAGTTGCCCGGTTCTTCAAAGAGATAGGCGTTTGGGTCCAGGAAGTTATCGATTATATTTTGCCTAAGCGTTTTCGCGTCGTTTATTTGCGCCAAATAATGGGGTATACCCCCCGTTATTCCGTATATAACCGATTTTTGGAAGATATTGTATCCTTTGTGGAACCCAACCGATTCATAAAAATCCAAGGGTTTGATTTTAAATTGTGCCGTCCTTCTGCCGTACAAGGGGCTTTGGTAGCCCAGCACTTGATTTTCCATAAACGACATGGACGAACCGCATAATATCAAAAATAATTTCGTATTTTTAAAGCGCATATCAATTTGCGCTTGTAAAATTGAGGACATCCCCTTAACGGCGTTCGCCAGGTACGGATATTCGTCAATCACCAAAACAACGCGTTCATCCCGCGCCAAGTCGCCAACCATTTCCAACGCGTCCGAAAAATCCGCAAACCGCGGGGGCGTTTTTATCTCCCCCTTGACGGCATCCCATATACTCTTCGCGAAATTTTCAAGGTTTACCTGTTCGCTTGTTTCAAGCGAAAGGAAAAAAACGGCTTTTTTATCTTTTATAAATTCCCGCATCAACGATGTTTTCCCCACACGCCGCCTGCCGTATATAACCGCACATTCGAATTTACCGCTTAAATACATTTCATTGAGTTTACATAATTCCCGCGTTCTGCCGATGAACATGCTCCACCTGCTATCTTGTGAGTTAGTATCTTATGAGTATACAATATGATTGATTCATATAATTGTCAAGAAGTTTTTCCGCAACAGTTAACACATCCCCCATATATTGAATGATATGGGGGTGATTTTAATGTTCAATGATGACTTTGAAGCGGGGAAAATCGTTATCACTTTAAACGGGGACTTTGTTTGCCATGATAACCCCGATTGCTATTCCGATATTTTAGACGGGATTGATTATGAAAAGATTGAGGTTATCTTCCGTTCCAAAAAAAATAAACGCAATATGGGGGATATCATACTGGTTTATTTGCGGGGCAAAAATAAACAAGCGGTGATTGACGCAATTGGGAAAATCACGGCCAACCCGAATGTGATTTTTGCGGAGCCCGATTGTATATACGAATGTCATGTGATCCCAAATGACCCGTATCATAAGTATTTGTGGGGATTGGAAAAAATCAAGGCTCCTTCGGCATGGGGTTATTCGACGGGAAGCGAAGGCGTTGTTATCGGCGTTGTGGACAGCGGTATAGACTATAATCATCCGGATATAAAGGACAATATGTGGGTTACCCAAAACGGGCAGCACGGATGGGATTTTTTAGACAATAACGATGATCCCATGGATATGACCGGACATGGGACGCATGTAGCCGGGATAGCCGGCGCCGTGGGAAACAATTCGATCGGAATTAGCGGGGTTTGCTGGAACGTTAAAGTCGCTTCATTGAAGATAGGAAACCATGTCTTTAACCTTGCCTCGGCAATAGCAGCCATCGATTACGCAAACGAAAACGACATTCCTATTTTAAATATCAGTTGGGGCGGGCGTTATTTTTCGCAGAGCCTAAAATACGCGATAGACCTGTATAACGGGTTGTTTGTCGTTTCGGCGGGCAATTACGGAAGCAATAACGATGACATTCCCGATTATCCCGCTTGTTACGACAGCGATAACATTATTGCGGTGGCCGCCTCCGACCAATACGGTGAATTGGCTCCGTTTTCAAATTACGGCGCCGTAAGCATTGACATTGCCGCCCCCGGGACGGATATCCTCAGCCTTTCCTTAAATGGCGGATATGACTACCAATGGGGGACTTCCATGGCGGCACCGCATGTCGCCGGCGCCGCCGCTTTATTGAAATCACATATGCCGGATTTAACAATTTCAGATGTTAAAAGCATTATTTTATCAAGCGCCGATAAATATCCTAATCTTGACGGTAAAATATTATCGGGCGGCGTGTTAAACATCAGCGAAATGATTGAAACAGCAATTCGATTAAATAAACATTAATGAATTTATGTTCGTCGAACGCATTGACATTTCGTGGAGAACGAATATAATGGACGCATCGACTCATTAAGGATGCGCATCCGAGTCACCCCGCAAGTATGCGTGTAAAGGGATCCCCCTTGCAAACCTTTCGATGCAGCAAAAGCAAAACGCCATAAAATCAACAAAGCGTGTCACGTAAAAGTGATGAACGCCCTGTTTGCCCTGCGCGGTCGTGAGCTCCCACGTGGGGTTTTTAAATTTATTTATTTCTATAATTTAAGAATTATTTGCCAATTTCGACCTGCGTATAAAACACGTTCAATGCTTACTTCTTTTATTTCCAGCGAATTGCCAACCGTATAAAAGATAACATATTTTTATCGGTAGCATTTTGTAATTTAACATAAATAAAAACATCTTATCGTTTCATTTAAATAAAACTCGAAATTAATTATAATCAATTTTGAGTCTTTATTATTGAATCAAGTTACGAAGTTAAGTAATTTGCAAGAGAAGATGCAATAACTCTTGGTGCAGAATTTGGTGACGATTGAAAAATTTCACCGTCAGCATTTTGCCAAATGATAATACCATCAATGGCGGGATTTTCAACGACATATAAATTACGTGGAGCAAGGGGATTAAGACCCCATTCCTTCATTGTGGCATTGATGACATTTAACCGTTCTGATTTTAAGATGCCAGTAAGCTCATGCCCATTACCCGCCACAGCACCAAATTCTGAAATATATTCCCTATATTCGGGAGCAAATTTTAACGACAATTTTGTTTCCGCATTTGTTATTTCGCTTTCCTGTACAGCTGATAATGAAAGTAAATCGGAAAAATTTTTCAATGTTTCAATAATTGATGTCATGTTCGAACACTCCTATCTAAAACTGATTGATGGTACTCTAAGATTTGATGCGAAATCATTTAATGCTGTACGGACTGTGTTGAGTGCTTCAGGGGCATTTGTAGTAATAAAATCTATAACGGCTTGCCCTGCTTCAATCGCAGTATTCAATAAATCACCCGCCGTTTCTGCTAATGCAATAGTCCTGTCAGTTAACGCATCAACTCCATAATTAAATACATCTACGATAGTTGCATAGGCTTCCACCGCAACTAAATAACCAACCATACCACCAACAAGTCCCCCTGCTACTACTCCAACCGGTCCGGCAACTGCACCAAGTGAAGCTCCAACTTGTGCGCCCGCAATCGCACCTGCAACGCCAGCCGCATTTTCTACTAAATCGTGTGCGAATTCCATGCCACTAATTTCGCCTTGCGCAAAATCAATTACGGAGTTGTACGACATAATCCCGAAGGAAATTGCTGCCGCAGGAAGCCCTGCACCTCCAAGTGTTCTAACTACTTTATGTGCAGAGCTGGACGTAGCAGTTGCCACCGCTGAACTAACAAACCCTGTTCCATAACCAAGAGCCGCTGCCGTTCCAACGGCAATAGATGTGTTAATTGCCGCTTCTTGTGCAGTAATTTCGCCGTTATAAACTCCTCGCACATTTTCAACCGTTGTTATTGCACCGACAATTATTGCTGATGCCACACCTTCTCGTCTGCCAGCATCATGTGCCATTCTTGCGTTTAAGGAAGCGGTTTGCCTTCTTGTAATATCGGATTGCGCTCGGTCTTGCCAGTATTGTTGTCTTTCAGTGTTCCAATTGCTCCCATCACGGTGTACATCACTCGTTCTGTCAGGGTGAAGAACACCACTATTACCTGAACTGCGATGTTCATTAATGGTTAGTTCAGCGAGTGGTGAATTTCTTTGTTGCCCAATATGATGAAGCTCGATGGCATTACCCGCTCTATCAAGGGGAGGAAGTCCTCTTTCGATGCGTTGCAAATTTGTTAGACCTTGTGTTGGAGTCCCCGAAGCATCAACTTGATGCCAATTTATATCGTTACGTACTAATGCCCTTCTGCCGCCAATTTCCATGTCCACAAGACGTGCATCACGATATATTCTGAACTCAGCAGGTGAACGAATTGCATCTGTTACATCTGCTGACCAACCGCTTTGCTGTTGAAGTATTTGCGATAATCCTTCAACCCTGCCAAAATTTCCATTTTCGGCAATAATGCGCGTGGGAAAATTCGCATTTAGTGCGGTCATTCTTTCAACCGAAACGACATTGAAATTTTCCATGCCGAAAATATTAGGTGATTCAATTCTTGTCATTATCTGTTTCCACCTCTCTTGTCAGCACATGGCATATTTCATTGATATTTTCATGCGTGAAATCTTTTGTTTTGTCAGCAATAAAACGGCGTAGATTATCGGCATTGCCCTCTTTGATAATATTGATAAATTCGGATTCTGAAAGCGACAATACCGTTCGCAAAATTCCGTGTAATTTTGGCATATCGGTCATTGCCCAAATCAATTGACCCTTGCATAAGTCATAATCATTAATTATTTGCAACAACAATTTTTTGACGTTTCGTGAAGTTTCCAAAACCTCAGCCGCAGAAACCAATTCGCATTTACTTATGCGCTCATGCGCTATCCACGGTTGCATCAGCATACGCACCAATTCGCTCCGTGCTATTTTAATGGGCTTAATAACCGTTCGCACTTTTGGCACAAATTTTATTTCTTCAACATCAGCCTTATTTACCATTGTCAAAACAGGGCTTAACCAGTCATTCTGATATACCACCGCAACACCGCTTGGCAACTTGGAAATTTCATTTACTTGGTCTGTCGTAAGCCCCATAGAACGCCCTACGGCTTCACGGTCATTGGCTTCGGGTGTGCGGAGTACAATTTTTGTGTTTGTATTCTTTATTGCCGCTATATCAACAGCAGATGGCGATTGGTCTACAATTATGAATCCCTCGCCATATGTGCGAATTTCGGCAATCGTATTTGTCAAAATTTCTACCGACTTGCCAACAAGTTCCGAGCTTGCGCCTTGTGATGTATTTTTCAACAAGTTATGGGCTTCTTCAAGAACGGTAACATGGCGTAATCCGCTGTTGCTTTCGGATTTCTTGTCAACAAGATACTCGTTCAAGATGTAAACCATCAAGCCCATTATTAACGCCTTTGTTTCGCCCGACTTTACACGGCTTATATCAAGTATACAGTTTTGGTCGAACAGCTCCTCATAAGGCGTTTGATTATTTGTGAAAATGAACTTGTTAAGCCCCACCATTAACGATTTCACTCTTGTTAAAAGTGCACCCTTGTAATTTGATTTTATATCCGAATGATACCCTGAATTGTTAATGAGGTAGTCCAGTTGTGCCGACAAAATTTCAAAATCGGGATATTCGGGCGAACTACCATCAAAACTTGACGAACCTAAATCCCAACCAACCGCTTCATAAGAGCGGAGGATTGCATCTTTGAAAAATGCGGGCATTGCATCGTACATCGGCCAGCATACGCTGAATATTTCAACAAGACCGTCAACATGTTCAAGAATGTGGATTGATTCGGGGAACATAAACGGATTCAAGTTGATTAGTGGTGCGATATTGGGATTGGTCGAGAACACATTTACATCAGCCAAATGCCCAAAAACATCCTTGTATTCGCCCTTCGCAGGTTCAATAACGAGGAAAGGAATTTTACCCTCGTATAATTCCGTCAATATTTGATAAACGGTATTACTTTTACCTGAACCTGTTGAACCTGTGATAAATGTGTGCATATTCAAGCTCTTTATATCAAGCTCAACATTTTTCGTTGTCACTTGTCCGAGGTCGAAAACTTTACCGAGCGTTATTTTGTCCTCTGGTCGTGTGCTGATGGATTTGGTAAAAAGTTGATTCGTGTTTACCTCTTTGCCAAATTCAGCGTGTTCAATTACAGGCAAGCCCGGTACGGTTGCTCTCGGCAAACCAAGATGCAATCCCAATTCTTTACCGCTCACCGAAGTAGCCGCACTTATACGGACATTACCGCCGTAAACAAATTGCGGGTGAACAAACCTTGAAAGATATGTTGTCAAATGCTCGAATTTGTAAAAATCGTTTCGCCATGAGTTGATTGCCGATACTTCACGCCCTGAGTTTTCACCGTTCATCAACGAGCGGTAATTGCTTGCCGCTATTTCAGAAGCCGACATATCATCAGATATAAAGTACCCCGCAACATTCCACATTCCATAACTGTCAAATTCGCCTGTTCGTTTTAAGGATTCATCAATGAGTGAAAGCATATCGGCAACCGACTTGTTCACGGTTGTTGTAGTCAAAGACGAGGATTCAATAGCTGATTTTTGCGTGTTAGGAGCAAAAGAACTGAATACTCCGCCCACCGTATTTCCTATTTGCCCGCCAAGCATAAGTCCGGGCATACCACCAATGGCAAACCCTGCAGCTCCCCCGGCGACACCAACCGCAGCACCCGCAATCATGGCGGTTTTCTGTTTGCCGTTCATTTCAAGAAAAGATAAGCTCCTGCTTTCGGTGCTTGAAGTGCTGTTTTGCATTTGCACAGATTGTAACGGTGACAGTTTTGTGTATAGGTTTTGATAATTTTTGCGCAAGAGTTGAATGTCTGAGGGGGATTGGTTTTGTGCGACAATAATCCCTGTGTATTGTCTACCTGACATAGCCAACGCTAACTTTTCAATGCCTTGCACAAATTGCCTAACTTGCTTCCCGTTTTCTGACTTGCTGTTTCCGATTACACTTACAGAAGCAACATTGCGCCGTTTAGAAATTTCCTCGGACAGCGTGGCTATCCTCGCTCTGTCTACATTGCCAATCTTAACGCCCGGAAAATGCCCTATCAGCGTGTTCTTCAATGTATCACCAAGCGTAACGGTAGACCGTTCATCGCCATTGGAACGAACACCGAGGTAAAAATCCGTCCGAAAGCCATCAGAATCAAGGATAATAAAAACTGATGCTTTGTATGTGGATAAAGTATTGAATACTGTTGTAAATTTGTCCGTCACGGATTCGCCCTTTCCATAGACCATTTCCGTGATTTTGTACAAGCGAACATTGCCGATAATATCTTCTTCGAGCGACGGCAGATTATTTATAGGCACAATTTCCATTTCAGTTAATCGTGCCAAATCCCTGCGGCGTATTGATTCGTCAATTATATCAAGTTGGATTTCAAGTTGCTGTGCAGGGGATAATTCATTAAAAACAATCTCCGCATTGACATTTTCATTTACTACTTGCAATTCGTTCATAGTCATTATCCCCTCTCTACCTCACGTAGTTTTTCTTGGAAGATGTTAAACCAATCAATATCCGCTTGGAAAAGTCGTTCATCATCGGAAAGTTGTGCCGAAACCTCGTCCTTAGATTGAGTTTGCTGTTTAATCTGCATTTTCAAGTGTTCAGAATAATCTTCTGCTACCCTATTATATAAATCTTTGAGGGTATTAAATGCTGTATTCATAACCTCGGCTAAAATGGGGGCTGCCGTGTTCATCGCATGACTACGCCAATCATCATACTTGTATTCAATTACCTGCTTTAATTCCTTTGGTTGCTTCACAGCGCCAAACAAGCCTTTAATATCGCCTAATATGTCGGCTTGCTCAACCATGCTTACGTTTCTAAATTCAAGTAATTTTTCAATTATGGTAGGAAGCTCGAAAGCCGCCAAGTCAATGTGAACTGCTTGATTGGCAACATAATCATCACCAAATTCAGCAGTAGCGTATGCTTCTGCAAAGGTTTGGCGAATATTTGCTGACATTGCATGGAACTCCTGTGCAATCTGTCGAGTAAACTCATTAAAGAAGTTGCCAAGCTCTTTTTGGAACTCAACCGCTTTTGAGCCAGCTTCTTCATCGCTGTTAATCTTGATTTTCTTTTTGTTCCAATTGGCAATCTTCGCCATAAACTCATTCATTATTGCATTAAAAACATCGGGGGTATCAAAATTATCCCTGTGTATGATTTGTTCTGCTGCTTTTTTTAATTTGCTGATAATGACATCAAGTGAATCTATTTTTTGGCGTATGCCGCTGTTTATGCTTATGTTTTGTTCGCCCTCTGCTTGTAAAACATTGTCGAGGTCATATTGAAATGCTTGAAGCACACCTATAACTCGCTGTATGTATGCGGTCATAGGGTACACTTCAAAATATTTCGCAAGAGCGTGTTCAACCGAATCGCTTATGATTTGCGGGTTGCTTACGCCCGATTCACTAATAATGCGTTGCATCTTTGAATAGCTTAACGCCGAATCCAAATGGAAAAAGAGTTGCTCGGAAGTAATATCTTTACGCTTCAGAATTGAATGGAGGTTTGCTTTAAACTGATAATGGTTGGCTTCATTCACAAAGAAAAGGATAGGCGTGTTTTCCAATGATGCGTGTTTTAACTCATTGACATCGTTCACATTTTCAATAACAATACCGCCCGTATCAGAGCTTGCAAATGTTCCCTGCACAACGATTAAAGAGCATTTATCGTCAAACAGCAATGTATTGGTTTCTTTGAATGAATTATAGTCAAATTTCCTATTTCGGTTATCGTTAAACCATGTCAGCAAGTCCGTGATTCTTTGCTTCTTCTGCTCGACACTTTCCAATTCATTTTTATGGAACAAAAAAACCGAGCCTTTACCCGCACAGGCTTTATTAAAAACCTCTTGTAAAGACTCGAAATCAATTTTTGTTCCAGAGAAATCAAAAACAAACTCCCAACCGTTCATTTCTTTGCAGAAAATGTCTGGAAGTATTAAAATCCAGTTTTGCAGCTTGCCCGAAATATATTTTTCGACCATGCTGTTTATTTTGGGTTCATTCCCATTAAACATCACGCTTGTTTCAAGCAAATAGGGATTGTAATTCAATTCTGCTTTTACCATGTATATATCACCCTTCGTAAATTATAGCGCACCACGTCTTGCGGAAATTAAATTTTGACGTTATTTTATTAACGATTGCATATCGGGTACATTATTTGGCAATGATGCTCGTTCTTGTAAAATTATTCTTTTGAGTTCTTTGTACCATGTCGTGATCTTCCCCGACCATTCAGCAACATATTGGGGTGTACAAGTTGCATGGAAACGCATTTTATAATCATCGTATCGTGCTTCGATGTTGAAGTTGGTTATTATTTGAAGCTCCTCGCGTTGATCATAGGTAAGCGTTGAATCCAAGCCACATTCTTTAGCCAGTTTTATTAATTTATGTTCACGTTGGATGATGACTCCGCGTACAGCACACAAGCCCTTTAACGTTTTTTCGATCGCCAAATGACCGCAAAACATAGCCATTGACCTTCGTTTGCTTTTGATGGCGGCTTTCATGTCTTTTATATTTTCGGTCGCACCGTGAAGCCAATAATCAATGTGTTGCTTCTTCGTCATCATTATTTTATTAACACCCCCTGCCTTTGGACGTTGGCGGTGAAAGGTGTTTGGTCAATCCAATCGTCATAAATAATTGCTTGCGCGTCAATATTATCGTTTATATCGTATGCCAACATATTCACCCGCGCATAGTTTTTACAAACATCATCCGTAAAAACCCGGGACACGACGGCAATATCAATATCGCTCTGCGAATTGTTCGCCGAAGTGACAACTGAGCCGAATAAATACACCTCGGCTTTGGAATCCAGTTCGTCTCGGACCCTTCGGGCAAATTGCGTTGCTATCTCCATTGCTTTTTCGTACGAAATCCCATTGTCCATATAACCGCATCCTCTATTGCCTTCTTCACCGAATTATATCGTTTATACATAAAAAATTATACCACATACACAAATGTTTACGCATTTTTTACAATTAAAACGACCATCCCATTGATATTACCGACGAATTGCTGATAAAATACGGTTTACAGACATTACTATAAAATATCGGGGGAACGGGGGAATCCATATGGACGGTTTCGGTTACCGCGCTTGGTTACAGCCTTCCAAGGCGCAGCTCGGGTTTATACCGAGGTTAAAGGGCGCGAAGGACTTCGCATGGGAGGAATGTGCCCACGGGTTGGAAGCGCTTTTCGGCAGGAAGCCCACCAACCGCGGCGATTATACGATTACGCTGGAGATGTCGCCCGATCCGGCTCCCGAGGCTTATACCCTGCGCGGCGGGCCCGAGGGGTTGACCGTAACGGGCGGCTGCGAAAAAGGGCTGTTGTACGGTGTATACGGCTTGCTTTCGCGCTTGTGTTTAGGCGAACCGGTGGAGACGATGAACGTACGGGAAAAGCCCGCCGTCAAACACCGCGTACTCAACCATTGGGACAACGCGAACGGCACGGTGGAGCGCGGTTACGCGGGAGCGTCGTTGTTTTTTAAGGAAGGGCGCATCGGGTACGATTTGGTTAGGCTAAAGGACTACGCCCGCTTGCTCGCGAACGTCGGCATCAATGAAATATGCGTCAATAACGTCAACGTCTACCGCGACAGCGCGAAGCTGCTGACGGATGAAATGCTGCCGGACTTGGCGAAGGTGGCGGAGGTCTTCCGTCCGTTTGGTATTCGGTTGATTATCGCCGTACATTTTGACAGTCCCGTAATCCTTGGGGGGTTGGAAACCGCCGACCCCGCTAACGAGGTTGTCGCAAGGTTTTGGGAGGAATCCGCCGCGCGTGTGTACGAATATGTACCCGATTTGGCGGGTTTTTTAATGAAGGCGGATTCCGAATTCCGCTCGGGGCCCGCCGCGCTGGGGCGCACACAGGACGAAGGCGCGAACGTGATCGCCAAGGCGCTTGCCCCCTTCGGCGGGAATATCTATTGGCGCTGTTTCATATACAATTGCGCGCAGGATTGGCGCGATACGGAAACCGACCGCCCGAAAGCGGCGTACAACGAATTCCACCCGCTGGACGGCAAATTCGACGATAATGTGATCCTTCAAATCAAGCACGGGCCGTCCGACTTCCAAGTGCGCGAACCTAATTCGCCGTTGTTGGGTGCGATGACGCAAACACATCAAGGGCTCGAATTCCAAATTACGCAGGAATATACCGGCCAGCAAAAGGATTTATACGCCACCGCCGTACAATGGGAGGAAATCCTCGACACCCCCGTAACCGACGCGTGCATGACCCGCGACCTTGTGGGGCATGAGGTGACGGCCATCGTAGCCGTGTCCAACACGGGCGCGGACGCGAACTGGACGGGGCATTTGCTGGCGCAGGCCAACCTCTACGCCTTTGGCCGTATGGCGTGGAACCCCGCCCAAACCGCCGAGCAATTGACCCGCGATTGGGCCGCCCTTACCTTCGGGAGGGACCTTTCCTTGGTGGAGACGCTTACTTCCATGCTTTTGGAATCCCGTCACGTTTACGAAAAGTACAACGCCCCACTTGGCCTGGGCTGGATGGTGAACATCAGCCACCACTACGGCCCCAGCCCCGAAGGCTACGAATATATGAAATGGGGCACGTACCACCGCGCCACCCACACCCACATCGGCGTGGACCGTACCACCCACGGCACGGGCTACACCGCCCAATACCACAACTATGTACGCGATTTGTACGAAAGCAAGAAAACCTGCCCCGAAAAGCTGCTCCTTTTCTTCCATCGGCTGCCGTACACATACAAGCTAAAGAGCGGCCAAACACTTATCCAATATATCTACGATACCCACTTCGAAGGCGTTGAGGATGTGAAGCGTTTCATCGGTATATGGGAATCGTTGAATGAAAAAATCCCGCAGGACGCGTATGACTCCGTGCGGGAAAGGTTTGATATGCAGCTCGCCAACGCCCGTGAATGGCGTGATGTGATTAACAATTACTTTTACCGCATCACGGGGATACCCGACGGTAAGGGACGGAAGATATACTAGGCTGTGTCGATTCCGGGTTAAACAGCTTACGGATTAAACGGAATCCGCGTTAACCGAACGTGCGGCGGTAAATCTCCTCCGCACGTTTTTTATTATCAGGAACGCTGCCGTCCCCAACAGCCCCAACAATACCAGCGGGATCACCGCGCCGGCAAGGAATATGACAAAGTTTTGCAACGCCCGAACGGTACCGTCCACGGAATCCCCGAACGCGCCGCCGATGCGTTCGCCCAATGTGGGCGCAGCGGCAACGGGGGGTACGGCGGTGCAGGTCAGCGTTACGTTGATGGTGGAATAGGCGATTTGCCCGGCCATTTGGTTAAGTTGTGAAAGGTAGGACTCGATGGCGTGCCGCACGTTAGACAAGCGCGATTCAAGGGCTAACAGCTCGTGGATATCGGTAGCTTGGCCGATGAGGGCGAGGATGCGTTCCTCTTCGATGCGGCGCGTTTCGAGGTTACCCGCCAGATTATAGAATTGGTCGGTTACATCATCGGCCCATTGGTTGCGGCTGCGGACATCGGCAAGCGACCCGATTTGGTGCAGTACGGCTTCAAAGTGAGCGGCGGGTACGCGTAAAACGATGGTAAAGCGCGGCCAACCGAGGTTGGTCAGCATTTCGGATTCGACGTAGCCATCGACCGATGGGGTGATTTGCCGCAGGGCCGAAACGGTATCGTCGAAGCGGTCGCTTTCAAGCTCCATGTTGGCGCGTTGGATGACGTGCCTTTCGGTTGATTCGGCGATTTCCTCCCATTCGACGGTGCCGGGAGCGCCGAAATTGGCGGAGTACATATGCACCGAATCGAATAGGGTTTCACCGCCCGCGGCATCCGCCCGGGCCATTGCTACGGCGGGCGGCGCGGGGGTAGCCATGGGCGCGGTAGCCCAATTCGCCGCCGAATCCTCCATATATCCCCGGCTGCACGCGGCGACCGCCGCCGATAACAAAACGAGCGACAGCGTTATGATAATATTCCGTACATATCTATTTTTCATTGTTGGCCTCCCCTTCCCCCGTTGCTTCGGCTTCGGCGGTTTTCAATTTCCCCGATCTCTTTTTTGCCAGCTTGATCCCCGCGAAAAGGACGACCGAACCCACCGCAAGCCATATCGTCAGCGGCAAACTCACCCGTACCATAAATACCGCAAAGTTTCCGGCACCACGTATGAAGTTATCCCATGAACGGATAAATCGATCCGCCAAACGCCGCCCGAAGCCCGCTTGTTCGGGTCTGATGTACTCCGTTTCCTCCGTAAGCCATATGTCCATGACCACACTTTGCACGTTGGCCATGATTTGATTCCGTCTGCCGATCAAGCGGTCGCGTTCCCACGATACGCGGGAGATGTGGTTATCGATCGCGATCAGCACATGGAGCGAATCGCTGGCCGCCATCATGACCGACAGGCGTTCGATTTCCTGCGTTAACACCTTCAAGCGCGTTTCCAGCGAAGCCAGCTCCGCGCCCAAGTGCCACGCGTTTTCGCTTTCGGTCCTGACTTCACCCATATCACGCAATACGGCTTGCATGTGGCGGAAGGCCCATTCGTCCACCCGTCGGGTAAAATACGCCTGCCGCACGGGCCGCCCCGTATGCGGCTCCACGTTGGTGATGTTGGCATTTAGGTCGAAGCCCGGCAAGCCGCGCATCGTTTCGAGTGCCGTTTCCAAACATTCCACCGTAATGTTAACCGAATAATGCTGCTGTATCCGCCGCTCCGACGCCGAAACGGGCAAGGCGAAAATCAAGCACGACAATAGCAAGCATACGAATATTACAATCCGACGCATGGACACACCTCGCTTTCACATTCCCTTTACATACATAACGTAGTCTACCGTGCGGCGTTCCGTATCCGCGGATAATTATTCGATTTCGTTCTCCGTTTTTTTTGTGGCCTCCACCACGCACACCTCCGCGCGGCGTTGGTCGGCCTGCGTTACGGTTACCGTCAGTTTTCCGTGCGTAAAGCTGTCCCCCACTTCGGGGATGCGTCCCAATGTATCCATGATCCAGCCGCCTACCGTGGACAAGTGGGCGGTTTCTTCCTCGTCTTCTTCCAGGTCGAAGTATTCGAACATCTTGCTGATATCGGCGGAGCAATCGATTTGGTGCTTGCCGTCTTCCAATTTAATGAATTCCTCGATGACCTCGTCGTTTTCGTCGTAAATGTCGCCCACCAATTGCTCGAGGATGTCCTCCATCGTGACGAGCCCTTCCGTACCGCCGTATTCGTCTATCACGATGGCCATGTGGCTCTTGGCTTTTTTGAGGATGCCCAATAAATCGCGCACGCGGGCCGTCGGCGCGGCATACACCGGCGGTACGATGATGTCCTCCAAGGGATAATTTTCGTCGGCCATACACTTGAGGAAGTCGCGTATGTGGACGACTCCGTGTATGTGATCCGGCGATTCCTCATATACGGGCAAGCGCGAATACCCCGACTCCATAAAGATATCCGCCATTTGCTCCAGCGTCGAATCCTTGGGGATGCCCGCGATATTGACCCGCGGCGTAAGGATGTCCTCCGCGCGCAGGTCGTTAAACTCGATGGCGTTGGAGATTAACAACGAATCCGCTTCGCTGATATCGCCGTCGTTTTCGGCTTCTTCCACGCGGAACAACAGCTCCTGCCCGATCAACGCCCTTTCATCTTCTTCATTCGTCTCTTCCTTTTTGATCAACGCGTTGCTTAATCCCTTGCGCAGCTTAGCGATCAATCGGTTGACGGGCTTAAGCAACGTCATCAGCAAATTTAAAAACGGCGCGCAAAACATCGCCGCGCGTTCGGGCGATTCCTTTGCCACGCTCTTGGGGAAAATATCGGTCAACACCACCACAACGGCGGTGATGACGATAGCGGAAATCCAGGGCCCGTGTTCCTCCCCCGCCAGCCGCACGAAAAAGACGACGCCCACCGTAGCCGCCGTTATCGCCACGATATTGTTGCATATCAGCAGCGTGGAGAGCAATTCGTCGAATCGTTCATGCATCGAAAGCACCAGCGACGCGCGCTTGCTGCCGTTTTCGCCCATCGTCTTGACACGCGGGCGCGACAACGCCGAAAACGCCATCTCCGCCGCACTAAAAAAAGTCCCAAGAAAAAGCAGGGACATCAAAACGATGAGGTAGATAATAATATCGGGATTCATGAAAAAGTTTCCCCTTAGGATTAACCGCTTGTATAACGAATAGTATACGCCAAACTTACGGTTTTTACAAACAAAGGGTATGGAGTACGTTAATCCAAATGCCGCGTCATCTGTTTATAGATCATATCCGCCAAGCCGATGCCCCCCGCCGCCGCCGCGTCCTTAGAAACCTGCTCGTCCATCATTTCGGTGAAAATCTTCTCCGCGTGGCTTTTGGGGATGAAGCTGTTTTCGTTGAGGGTGGTCCTGCGCATTTCGCGGAACATGATTTGCAGGAAGTAGGATTCGAACATTTCCGCGGCGTGGCGTATTTCAGCACGGTCAATGGCGTTTTCGCTTGTGGGGTTGGTGCGGTTCTCCACCGCTTGGGCGAAAATATTTTGGAAACGTCCCAACTCCGCTTCGTGTTGGTTCTGGCTGACGGCGAAGTCCCTAAACTGCGCGTTGTATGAGCCTATGATTTCCATGGGTTATTTACCTCTTCAGGTTATTGGCGGTTTGGAGCATTTCGTCGGAAGTGGTGATCGCGCGGGAGTTCAAGTCGAACGCGCGCTGGGCTACGATGAGGTTGACCATTTCCTCGGCGACTTGTACGTTGGACATTTCCAGGTAGCCTTGGATGATGCGGCTGATACGGGCGGTTTCGCCTTCATATTCGGCAAGGGCCGGGCCGGAGGCGATCGTTTCCATAAACAGGTTTTGGCCTTGGGCCTCCAAGCCTTGCGGGTTGGAGAATTGGTAGATGGCGAATTGGTAACCCAGGTCGAACATTTCACCAAACCGATCGACATAGCGGAACACGCCGAAATCGTCGATGCTGATGTCCCGCGCGGAGATATCGCCGGGGATTTCGATCACTTCGCCGTCCGTACTCATGATGGGGTAACCTTCGGAAGTGGCAAGGATCAACGTGCCGTCTTCCGCGGGCATTAACTTAAACGTGCCGTCGCGGGTAAAGAAGTATTCGCCGAAGTTCGAACGCACGCGGAACCACCCGTCGCCTTCGATGGCGATGTCGGTATGGTTGTCGGTACGTTGCAACGGCCCCTGCATGAAGATGCGCGATACCGCCATGGGCCGCACGCCGTGGCCCACTTGCAAATTAACCGGGCGGCCCGTCATGTTGACGGGGTCGAGGTCGGCGCGCTTCATCGTTTCATATAGGAGAGATTTGAACTCGATCCGTTCACGCTTAAACCCCGTGGTGTTGACGTTGGCTAAATTGTTGGAGATATTATCGATTTGCAACATTTGGCTCGACATACCGGACGCCGCCGTCCAAAGTGATCTCATCATATTAAATTACCCCTTTCTTATTAACGGCCCGCGATATCATTGACCGCCCGTTGCAGGGTTTGGTCCTGCACCGTGATCATGCGCGAATTCGTTTCGAACGCGCGGGAGAGCGCGATCATCTGCACCATTTCGTTTACGATGTTGGAGTTGGAATTTTCCAGGAAGCCCTGGTGTACACGCCCCCTAAACCCTTCGCGGACGGAATCCTCCGTGGTGCGGAAGAGGTTATCCTCCATTTTGCGCAGGGAATGAAGGTCGGTAAAGGTCGTAAGCAACAAGGTATCCACGTATTCGCCGTTGACGTAGATGCGTCCGCTTTCGCCGATGGACGCGATGCCGTCGGGCAACACGATATCCCCGCCCATCCCCTGCACCCGTCCGCCCTCGGCGGTCAGCAGCATCCCGTTAAACAGGGTGAATGAGCCGTCACGGGTGAAAAGCTCCTCGCCGTTATGGTTGACGACGAAGAAGCCTTGCCCTTGCAAAGCCAAATCAAAGGGCGACCCCGTCTGCCGGAACGCGCCCTGCGTCCAATCGGTAAACACGTCGTCTATGAATACGCCCGGCGCCACCGGCCCGATGGGCCTGTAGTGGAACAGCCGCAGACCCGGCAGGTTCCACGGGTCGCGGTCGTTTAACCGGTTCATCATCAATTCGGAAAACTGGTGCGACACGACATGGTCGCGTTTGAAGGATGTGGTATCCGCGTTTGCCATGTTGTTGGTTATGACATCCATACGCTGCATGTTGGTGATCATACCCAGCGCGGAAGTATACAGGCCTCGGATCATATGTAGCCCCCTAAATGCTTGCTACATGTTTATCGTCTGTATGGGTCCGTAAGGTTAATCTTCCCCGCGGAAACGTATTCGATATATTTTCCCGTACCTACCGCTACGCAATTGACCGCTTCCTCGGCGATGACGGTGTGTATGCCCGTACGTTCGGCCAGCAGCTTGTCCAGCCCGTACAAGAGGCTTCCGCCGCCCGTCATTACGATGCCGCGGTCGGCGATGTCGGAGGCCAGTTCCGGCGGGGTACGTTCCAGCACTTGATGCACCGCTTCGATGACGGTGGATACGGATTCGTGCAGGGCTTCCATCATTTCTTCGGAGGTGATATTAATCGTTTTGGGCAGGCCCGTAACCAGGTTGCGGCCGCGGATGTCCATGCTGACCGACGTCAGGCGGGGGTATGCCGTGCCGACGTTCATCTTCAAATCCTCCGCTGTGCGCTCGCCGATGAGCAGGTTGTGCCTGCGGCGCATGTAGCGCACGATGGCTTCGTCGAAGTGGTCGCCCGCGATCTTGACGGAGGATTTCTCAACGGTGCCGCCAAGGGAAATGACCGCGATATCGGTCGTGCCGCCGCCGATATCCACCACCATACTGCCGCAAGCGCGCGCGATATCGATGCCCGCGCCGATAGCCGCGGCGATCGGTTCCTCGATGACGAAAACCTGGCGCGCGCCCGCTTGTCGGGCGGCGTCCTCCACGGCGCGGCGTTCCACTTCGGTTACGTTGGAAGGTACGCATATGGCGATGCGGGGCTTGCGCATAAGCGGACGCCCCACGGCCTTGTTAATAAAATACTTGAGCATTTTTTCGGTTATGTGATAGTCGGAAATGACGCCCTCGCGCAGGGGGCGGATGGCCACGATGTTGCCGGGCGTACGCCCCAACATACTGCGCGCCTCCTCGCCCACCGCCAATATCGTGTCGGTATTTTTATCGATGGCGACCACGGCGGGTTCCTTTAATACCGTACCCTGCCCGCGGATGAACACGATGACGGAGGCCGTACCCAAGTCTATGCCGATGTCCGTGCTGAACATACATACCCTCCTTTGGCGTCCCTAAATCAATGCCGCGATATCCTTCGCGTGTTCCGCGCCTTTTTCCAAGCGTTTGATCATGTCGGAAAAGGCGGCAAGGCTTTCGGGTTTAAGGTTCCCGCCTTTAAACCGCTCCATGTGGTTTTCCACACAGGCGGATTTGATCGATTTGATGATCTTGCGCTGTGATTTGAGCATGGGCAGTTTTGAATCGTCGTCATTTTCATATGCCGCCAAGGCTTCGTTTACGACGCCGTTGCATACGTCCGACAGCATCTTCAATTCATTAAGTTCCGTCTCGGAAAAGATGATGCCGTTTTCGTTCATCCGATTTTTGGTCCGCACCATCTTTTCCGCACATTCGCCGACCTTACCCATTTCCAACAGGACGGTCAGCATTTTTTGGATGCGTTCATCGTCCTGGGTCGTCGCCGCGTGGCTGTTCGCCTCAATAAGTTTCGCCTTTATTTTACGTTTTAAGTATTCGATGGTTTTTACATAACCGCGCGATTGTTTCGCCTTATCGGCGTCATTTTCGAAGAACGCTTCGGTGGAAAGGCGGAAGCTCTCGTTTGCGATCCTGCCCATGCGGACGGTTTCCAGTTTCGCGTTGTTTGCGGTTATCAACGCGTCCGCGGAGGACCCCACCATGGGGGTACCCAAATACAGGAGCTTGCGCTCATACGTACCGTCGGGAGCATCGGCCTTGATGGGGACGATCCTTTCCATCAGGCGGGCGATATAGGAAACGAAGGGTAAGAGCAGGAACATCGTGGCGAAGTTGTACAGCGTATGGAACATGGCGACCTGCCTTGCAGGCCCCGCCCATGTTTCCGTAAACCATACCAATATCCCCGGGAACACATAGATCAACGTGCCGAACACCGCCGACCCGATGACGTCGTACATGATATGGAACAGCGCGGCCCGCTTCGATTCGCGGTTGGCGGGGATCGACGCGATTACCGTGGTGATGCTCGTGCCGATGTTGGTGCCCAGGATGATAAACGCCGACGTCTCGAAGGGGATCGGTACGCCGCTGAGGTGCAGCGTAACCAGTAAGCCCGTTGTGGCGGACGAACTTTGGATGATCGCGGTAAAAACGAAACCCGCCAGCAGCGCCATAAACGGATTGCTGAAAGCCGTAAGGAACGCGTTGAAACCGGGCTGCTGCGCCAAATCCTTAAACGGCCCGCCCATCACCGACACGCCGAAAAATAAAACACCGAACCCCAATATTATGAAGCCGGTGTTTTTTACGCTTGCCTTCTTAAAGAATAAATACGTGATTGCGCCTACGAAGATAAAGAACGGCGCGAAGGTATCCAGCCGAAAAGCGATCAATTGCGCGCTGAAGGTAGTCCCCACATTCGCGCCCATAATAATCCCGATGGCTTGCGTCAAGTTCATCATGCCGGAATTGACGAAGCTGACGGTCATAATCGTGGTGGCCGTGGAGGAATTGATCACGATCGTCGCTAATATCCCCACGATAACGCCGAAAAATCGATTGCTCGTCGCTTTCCTTAGGATAAATTGCATACGGTCGCCCGCGACGACCTCCAGTCCGCTCGACATCATCCTCATGCCGTACAGGAACAAACCCAAACCGCCAGAAACCAACAATATTTCCCTCAGACCCATTATATCCCCCGCGCAAATCCGTCATCGTATTTATTTTTTTACTTCACCACACAATAACAGAATAGGAGAAAAATGTCACGATATCGTAACAAATGCCTTGACGCGCGTAGATACGCGGGATATACTCCAACAAAAATATCAAGGAGCACCGATTATGACAACAACCATACAAAAATGGGGCAACTCAAACGCCGTCCGCCTACCCAAGATAATCATGGACGCGCTGTTCCTAAAGGAAAACGACCCCATCGAAATCATCCCCCAAGGCGACCACATCGTGCTTAAGAAAGCGACGCGTACGCGCAGGGCGAAGAAGAGCTTGGAAGAACGTTTCGCCGAATATACCGGGGATTACGAATGTGTGGAATACGATTGGGGTAAAGCGGTCGGCCGTGAATTCGATTGGGACAAACCCGACGGCGGGGAGGGTTGGAAGCAATGACATACACACCCGCTCAAGGCGACATCATCATATTAAACTTTGACCCGCAAGCGGGGCACGAACAAAAAGGCCGGCGCCCCGCATTGGTCGTCAGCAACGTCGAATTCCACAAGCGCACGAACCTTGCAATGGTTTGTCCGATTACAAATACATTATCGGGGTTTCCCACACATGTTACGCTGGATCATCGGACCCGCACACGCGGCGAAATCATGTGCGAGCAAGTCAAATGCCTGGACCCGGCTGCCCGAAACGCCGTCTTCGCGGAGTCCGTTTCCGATTACATCTTAGACGAGGTAACCGATATTATTTGCGCGTTCGTCGAATAACGCAGCCCCCGTGGATTCGAAGAACTTCACCGTTCCTACCGTACCCGCCCGTACCGTACCCGCTCATATTCCTTCGTAAGCGCGTCGATGTCTTCATTCGGGCGTATTTTATCGGCTATCACATCCGGCGTGTCGCACAAATCGATGGACACGCCTTTTTTTATGTTCCGGTTTACTTTCTTGGCGAAGGCGCGACGGACGGGGTGACGCGCGTCCGATTTAAAGCGCGGCAGGAACGCCGCAAGGTCGCCCAGCATGAACTTTAACTTGCCCAAGGCATCGTCGGGCATGAGGGAGTCTTCTTCGTCGCCGTCGGTTGTGTTGAAAAAATTCTTCTTAAAAAATTTAAAGATGATATAAAAACCGTATAGGATAAGCACACCCAATGGGATCAACACGATAATCCCGCCTACCGTAAATATCCAATGATCAGCCGTCAGCCACCCTTCACCCTGCCAACCGTTATCCCCGGTAAACCGTTCATTATCCATTTCATCTTCGTACAGGTATTCCCCTGATTCTTCCCCAACGGCTTCCTCATCCGGCGACCGCGCGGTTAAACGCCGTATATAATTGGACGCGGCGATTATCCCCCTGCTGATCAACCGCCATACGACGGGGGAAAACAACGACGCAATGCCGAATGTGATAATGAAAACCAAAAAACCGTTGATCAGTACATTGTTGGCAGCCAAAATGCCGCGCGTGGGGGTGGTATTTCTTACAAGCTCGGGGAGTTGTTCGATACGTTTGTCCAGGTTATCCATGTGGGTGACAAGCAACGCCATGGAAATAAAGACCAATGCCATGGAAAAATAGAACCGGGGAATGTCATCGTTAACGGACGCGAAACGGTTGACCGCGTTGAACATGGCGTAAAAGAGAACCACCAACATTACGATATGGCCGTTTTGGGGTCGCC
Organism: Defluviitaleaceae bacterium; assembly: GCA_009780585.1. Lineage (GTDB taxonomy): Bacteria > Bacillota > Clostridia > Lachnospirales > WQUN01 > WQRX01. Next base: position 45,729 of record WQZS01000002.1, read on the forward strand.
ATTCGCCGCTGTTGCGCATTTGTACGGAATAATAGATACATAGAAGGGTGACAGCCATCATGGGGACAAATTGACCAATCGTGTATATCAATATAAAAGGAAACGCGAGGAACAAAATGTGAATAATGAAGAATGTTTTCATGATAAATACGTTTTTGCGCACCCAATACAGCATATAAAACGGGACAATCAATATCAGATATATCCAAGGTATCGTATTAAAAATAACCAAATGCGCGGATGCGAGTATGGTGAAAAAGATCAGAAAAGCCGCCATATTGGCGAACGTATCCTTGACGATCTCCCGCGGCTTCATTATAGGTTCCTCCAAATTTTAATTTCGGTGGATTCCGCCAAAATTATTTCCGCGTCGTTTTTCACGGGTATGACTGCTTGTACCGCCAACCCGCGTGCCGCCATCCCTTCGACTGCCGATATGAAATCCGCCCCATGGTACGTGGAAATAATGACATACACGCTCCCCTTATCATCGAGGGTATCCAAATAAGCGGAAATAGAATTGGGCCGGAACGCCAAGCCCAACCGGGCCAGCGCGCGGTAAATCGCATACAATTGGGCGGTTTGCGTCCCGCGGGGGATGTACGTATTTTTACCGGCCACAACGTCCCGTCCGTTGGTGTAAAAACCCACGCTTACGTCTTCGTTAAGATAATGGTGGGCGAACGTAGCCGCCAGGCGTATGGCTTGTTCATACAATTCTTCGGACGAATGGATGGAGCAATGCTCCATATTCAATATAATTTCCAATTGTTTGGACGACGTGGGCGCGTGGATGTTGACCATCAGTTCCCGCGCGACGGCGGTCGCCTTGAAATTGATATTGCGTAACGGGTCTACAGGCGCGTACTCCCGTATACCGCGGAAGGTAAAGGGGTCGGGGTTGATCAGCGCGCGTACCGTCAGCATAACGTCCACGTTGTTGATGATGACCGAAAGCCCCTCAAATTCCGTAAGCAACCCGGGGAAGACGGTGAGTTCGTTCGGACAGTTCAAATATTTATGGTACGTCTGCGTATGGAGCAGGTTGCTCCCTAATAAGCGTACGCGGCGTAACCGATATACCCCGCGCTTCCCGCATGTGAAGGGCAGCTTCCTCCGCACGCGTTTGTACGCCATGACCGAAAACACGCCAACCTTCATCGATTCGCCTGTTTCAAACGCGCTGCCGCCCGAAAAGATCAGATCAGACGATAATTGGTATTCAACCATCAGCCACGGCAGGGGCAGGATTTTTTTGTTCGCGATTTCCGCACGCAAATATAATTTATCCCCTTCGAACGCTTCCTTACCGGAAAAACGGAACAATGCCGTCAAATCCTTGTCCCAATATTTTCGGTAGGCATACGATTGCAAGAAGATAACGCTCAAAATAATCATGCCCATGACGACGATAAACATCTAAGGGGCTACCTTTTCGTTTTCCATTCTTCGACCGGGGCGGTTACAGCGGCCTTCACTTCGTCCAGCACCGTTTGGACCGAGGATGAACCTCCCCTTCGGTTCATGCCCCCCTTTAGGATAAGCCTATGGCCGAACACGTAAGGCATCAATTCCAAGATATCCTGCGGCGTTACAAAGTCCCCGCCGTTGACCGCGCGCCAAGCCTGCGCCATCTTGGCCAACGCCAATATCCCCCGCGTGGAAATCCCCATGGAAACAAGCTCATGGTTCCGCGTGGCTTCCGCCAAATCGACGATATATTTAAAAATCACTTCATGTACATAAACGCGCTTTACGGCGGCTTGCATGTCAAGCAAATCCCCTGCCGAACATACCGCTTGCAACGTATCCAACGGATTCCCGCTTGCGCCGTCCGGCGCGATAAACCGCTTTAATATATCCGTACTTTCCTCCGAAGTGGGGTAACCCAGTTTCAATTGCAGCAGGAAACGGTCGAGCTGCGCTTCGGGCAAGGGGAACGTCCCCTGCGTTTCGATGGGGTTTTGCGTGGCGATGACGAAATACGGGGCGGGCAACGGATACGTCGTGCCGTCCACCGTAATCTGCCGCTCCTCCATGGATTCGAGCAGCCCCGATTGCGTACGCGGCGTAGCGCGGTTGATTTCGTCGCCCAGCACGATGTTGGCGAACAGACTACCCTTGCGGAAGGTAAACGCGCCGTCCTTTAGGTTATAGAAATTGATTCCCGTCAACTCGCTTGGCAGTAAATCCGGCGTAAATTGCACGCGCGAAAATGCGCAGTCGAAGGATTTCGCCAGCGCCTTCGCCAGCACGGTCTTGCCTGTACCGGGTACGTCCTCCAGCAGTACATGCCCGCCCACCAACAGCGCGGCGAGGATGAGCTTGATTTCTTCCGTTTTGCCGATGATAACGGTTTCGATGTTGGCGATGATTCGGTTGATATCTCTAACCATTACTTTTGCTCCTTAAGTAAGCCGTCCTTCATTTTATATACATAGTCGGCCGATTCGGCGATCTCCGGGTTGTGGGTGACGATAACCACGCAATAATCCCGCGTATGAGCCAAGTGGCGCAGGATATCCATAACGGCGTTGCCGTTAGCGGAATCCAGGTTGCCCGTGGGTTCGTCCGCGAGGATCAACTTCGCGCCCGACGCCAGCGCACGGGCGATCGCCACGCGCTGCTGTTCGCCGCCGGATAGGTTGGCGGGGTATCGGCGGTATTTATCATTGTCTATACCTACGGATTCCAGCAATACCCGAGCGCGTTCGACGGCTTCCCCACGCACCGCGCCCAACACCTCCATGGGGTAGCAAACGTTCTCCATCGCGGTCAGCAACGGGAATAAATGGAAGGCTTGGAACACCATGGATACCTTTTCCCGCCGATACCGGTCCAGGTCCATTCGGGCCAGGCTTTCTTCCCCGACGTATATCGCGCCTTCCAAGGGTCGGTCCATCCCCGCCATGATGGAGAGCAGCGTGGTTTTGCCGCTGCCGGAGGGCCCTACGATGGCGTGGAGCTTACCCGCCTCCATTTCCGCGCTGACGTCCCTCAGCACGTCCCGCGTCCCCGCTTTGTAACGGTAACACACCTTTTCCAACCTTAACATATTGATTCCTCCCCTTTTCTATTCCCGCACCTGCAGCAATTCCACCGGAGCCTTCGCGCTGATCACGAACGCCCCGATGGCCGAACCCGATAATATCCCGGTGAAATATACGCCCGCCAGCGCAAAGGGCGTGACCCCCAACGCGACCCCCGCAACCATTAAAGCAATCAACCCCAAGACAATACCGGCCGTACACACAGCCAATTGCTCCATACACAGCGCAACCTGTGAAATTATTTTCGATTTTCCCAATACCCGCAAAATGGCGGCGTTTTTGGCGTTTTGCAGCATGGTGAGCAGCGAAAGCCCAAACGCCAGCACAAAAGCGGAGCCGATGGCGATGGGGTACAAAACCCGCAGCAACGCGAGGTTGCGCTCCATAGGCAGGATCACGTTTTCGATCACATCGTCCTCCAACAGCAATTCCAGCGGCACCGCACCGACGGAACCCAAATGGTTCTGTGCCAGCGGCGCTTCCGTAAGGTCGCGCAGTTGCTGTAATTCACGGTTACGGGCGGGGTCCACGGTAAAGCGCGCCGTCATATAGGACGGCCGTCCGGTTTTCATACCGTTCCCCGCCTCATCGAACCACCAATGCCCCAGCGAATGGTAGTACACCGCGGATAAGGGCATTACCAACGGATAACCCAAACGGCTGACCCCTCGGCTTAAGCCGCCATCGTATACGCCGATCACGATTGCCTCCTGCTCGATCCAATCGTGCCAATTCCATGCTAAAATCGATTCAAGCGTTTTGAAGATAATTATTTCGCCGAGCTCACTATCGTAGCGTTCAAGCGATTCGCGGCTTATTAATACCGGAGTGGGCTTACCCTGCACGAACACGAAGTCTTCCTCACCGAAGCCCGGGGCGAATTCGATGGTCAAATCATCGCAGAAAATACCGAGCTGTTCGTCAAGCGGGGTTTTCGTATTCTCATCGATGAAACCTTCAAGGTTCGAAATCCCGAGCAAAAACGCTCCTTCGGCGATGGATAAGACCTCGAAATAGGAATCCTTCACAAAACCCGTGGCCAAAACCGCGTCCCAGGAGGCCGGAGCGATTAACGCGGGCCACCCGAATGTATTATCCTCTTCCTCTAATGGGTCGATCACACGCTCCACTTCGGCATGGATAAGGGTTTCCGTCCAAAGCCGTTCGATTTCATATTCCGTGGAGTCGATCATATCGTTAAGCCAACCCAAGGAAAGTGTGAAGAGCAACGCCAGCATAACCGCCAAGCCGGTTTTTACCCGGGAACGTAATATGTGACGCAAGCCGTACCGTACAAAGGATCGTACCGCGTGCTTGCGGGTTTTGATCAAAGGCTTTTGCATCACGGCAAAGTTGCCGACGACGAAGCCCTCGGGTACCACGCCCGAATCGATGACCTTTTCCTTACGGCGGCGTCCTTGCACGTTTCCTTGCAATTGCTCCAAGACGGAGCGGCGCACAGAGCCGAATCCCAGCACGAATATCCCCGTGAAGATAAACAGCGATATCCCCCCCGCCATGACGAACAACCACCATATCCCCAACAGCGCGGTTACGGGGTCGGATTCATACCGCGCGCCGATACCGCCAAGCACCGCTTCCGCTTCCCCCAGCGCGAAGAACCATCCGACGGCCGAACCGACCAGCACCGCGGGTATCCATATCAATATAACGGGGACGAACAACTGACCCAGCACGTCCCGCGACGTAACGCCCAACGCCTTGGCGATGGCTACGGACCGATGCCATTGGCGGATGTACAAAAATATCGCAAGCAATAAAACCAATACCGACGCGACGGAGAAAATGATCGTATTCGCCGTCAAAGACGTACGTATGGGATCGATAGCGGCGGCGATATGCGCGAAGCCGTTGGGCAGGAACACCGCCGTAAAGCCCAATGATGCCAAGGACGCGCGCGTTTCCCGAAGGAAGGCGTCCTCCAGGCGGGGTGAATTTAAAACGAAGCTGTACATACCCGTCAGTTGGGGCGAATCGTCCCAGCCGAAGCCCGCGGGTATCAGGCTCGCGGGGATATGGATTTCCGATATCGTAAAGTTATGGGAAATGGGCGGGTTATACCAATAAATCCCCACGACCTCCAGTTCCAATTCATGGGTGGGGAAGTCCTGCCAATGGTCGGCATGTTCGTTGCCGGTCATGGACCACCACCCGGACGGTTGATTGTCCCACCAATGCTCGATACCCCGCGCCCAGGTGCTGGCTGTGGGGGTATCGATCCACGACGGGCGGGGATTATCATGCAAGGTAAGGGTAAAAGTTTCCCCTACGCGCAAACCGCGGCGTGTGGCGAATTGAATGGGTATAACCGCTACCTGATTGCCGCTAAGGTAATCTTCATGGTTAAGCCAACGCCCGCCGGGGTAAAGCGGGGTATCCAACAAACGGACCGTACGGGTAGTGGTAAAACGCGGGATGGCCGTCATATCCTTCGTACCGATGACTGTAACGGCGGAATGGTTTTGGGTTCGCGTTTCATAATTGGGGATGGTATATCCGTGGATGTCCTCCATAAAGAAGACCATTTCCGTATGACAACTCCGCAGCGCGTAATCCGGACGGTTAAGCCAATAATGCCGTTCCCCTTCATCGATACGGGTATTACGCAACCCGTCTTCCCCGACTAACGGCCGCAAATACCATGCCATGTTCGAGCCGATTTCCGTCGCGCCTATCCCCCCCGGCGAAGCGCGGAAAAAATAGGATTCACCCACTTCCATACCTTCGAAGGGATTCCACAACCCTCTTATATATAATGCCGCTTCTTCCTTCGTGAGGACGACATGCATGTGATTCCTGCTTTGCAATGTGGTCGTTTGACCCAATTCGTTTGTAAAGACGCGCGTACCCTCCCGTAAGGTAAAGGGGTCGCCTAAAATAAGCTCATCTACGTGAATGCCAACGCGAAGCGAGGGGTTATCGCTCATACCCCCGATCAACGCGGGCTTCAAAAATATTTGCCCGATAAAATAGTGGTCCAATACGTCCATATCCAAGCCATGTAAGAAGGGAACGAAATAGTTGAAATGGGATTGGGACATGACATTGAGCCGATCCATCACCCCCCGTGTAAATGGGCGCGCGTCGGAAAACGCTACATGCCGGTTACCCGCGACGATTTCCGCCGCATCGGTAACGTCGTGGTGGTCGGTAAAGTTTTCGAAATATAAGGGGGACAGTATCCCGATGGAGCGGTAAAACCCTTCGATACGATTGATTTCGCCGCTGACGATGATGTACTCGGTTACCCTCGCCACCAAAGCGAAAGCCGCCGCGCCGATCAAGACCGATAAAATAAAAGCCCGTATGGGCTGACGCAACACGGACTTTAAAAATATATTCGTCTTCATCTAATCACTCCATCTTGTTAATTACTCCCAATAATCCTTCATGCCTGTTATCCAACCGATGGTGGTATATTGTATCCCCTTCCAGGAACCTGCCCTCATGATTGGTAAAGTACAGCGGGTTAAACCGCAGCGACGTCCCCGTATTCGGCAATGGGATAAACGAGGTAGCCCACCCGGTTGCCGCCGGGTTTTCCTCATAGACGATCATAAACCCTGCTTCCTTAGCCATTCGTAAATACATGAGGTTGGCACCGGACACGTTATCCGAGTCCACCAATAACCATACCTGCCCGCCGAAGACTGTATCCTCCCGTGGTTGGGCCGTTATATTAATAGAGAATCCGACTTCCAACCGTTCCGGTATGCCGTAGGAAAATGACCGCGTCAACTCGCTGATTTCCGTCGGCTCGCCGAATCCGTACCACGTTTGGAACGCTTCGCCCACGCGTCGGGCAAACCACCCCGACAGGTAAAACGCGTAAAACCGTTCGGTTATCGGCGTATGGATCAAAGGCTCCATAATCAAGGGCAGAAAATAATCCCCAAACCCCGCGCGGACCCCGCGTATGTCAATCACCAAGTGTTCATAATCGTTTAAACCATCATAGAAATCCAACAGGCGCTGCCGTTCCGTATCGTAATCAAAACGCAGATAGGGGTTACGCGTTATGGGCTCGTACCCTTTGGGCAGGAAATGATTGACGCGTAAATACGCAATGCCTTCGGCCAAGGTATCGGTGACGGTATTATCGTTTCTTGCCTCTATATCAAAGCGGTCATCATAAAATTGCCAATCGTGAATCCCGTAAAAATAAGGCTGGACCATCCAATCGATTGTGGAAAATGGCTCCGATACAACCCGAATACCCCCAAAACCGCCAAGCAAGGATATAAAATTCCGGTCAATGAAATGCAGGAACATATTGGGGCTGAAATCACCCCGCGCCAAATCCAACAGCTCTTCATAAACTGTTGCGGCGAAGTCATGGAAATCCTTACCGACGTGTTCCCCAACCATTTCGATAAACGGATAATGCGCGTCCATCGCGTTTACAATAGTATAAAAGTCATTGATCATGCCTTGTTGGATACGGGCGCGATTAACAGCCCGATTCCATTCCCACATTAATTCCGGCGGCTGCCCGCCATGGAAGTCGGGCAGCCGAACATGCGGGTTACGAATCGCCAAACTTACGGGTATGCCGACGATTAAGACGCAAACTAACGTGACACCGCCCCAATAAACGCGGTTTAATACTTTTTTATAACGCATAAAGAATATGGCGATACGTGTGCAAAGCAGGTCAAGCCGATACCGCATTAAGCCTTACCCCGCCCACACATGGAAGATGAACCAATAGATAAAACCCAATATCCCGCAAAATACCAACACGAATGGGAAAAACACGACAAAAGCCGCTATGATCATCGCCGGAAGGTCGCCCTTTTCCAGTTCCAGGGGTTCTTCCGTTCTCGATTTTTCGATGATCGCGTCCGCTTGTTCGCGGGTCATCCCCCGCTTAAATTTTTTACTTAAAAACATAGGCTAATCCTCATACAAATGGCAGGCGACGAAGTGCCCTTGTACCTGCTCCCGCCATTCGGGAACCACGGACAGGCAAATTTCCATGCAGTCCTTGCAACGGGTGTTAAACTTGCAACCCGGCGGGGGCATGATGGGGCTGGGGATATCACCCTCCAACACGATCATTTCCTCCCGTTCGGCGTTGGTCGTGGGTATGGCGGAAAGCAAAGCCTTCGTATACGGGTGCAAGGGGTTTGCGAACAACTCCGCGGACGAACAAAGCTCCACGATCACGCCCAGGTACATGACCGCGATACGGTCGGAAATATACTTCACCACCGACAGATCGTGGGAAATGAACATATAGGTAAGGTTTTCCTTATCCTTCAAATCCTTAAGCAAGTTAATGATTTGCGATTGGATGCTTACGTCAAGGGCCGATACGGCCTCGTCACATACTACGAACTTCGGCTGCGTGGACAGCGCGCGCGCGATACCGATACGCTGGCGTTGCCCGCCCGAAAATTGGTGCGGATAACGGTGTATCATATACGGGGCCAGTCCGCAGTCCTCCATGACTTTCATGGTATAGTTCTGCATCCGCTCGTTGTTCTTAACGAATTGCTTGTGCGTGATCGCCCCTTCGGAAATGATTTGCCCCACGGTCAAGCGCGGGTTAAGCGACGAATAGGGGTCTTGGAAAATCAATTGCAAATCCTTACGTAAATAACGCATTTCATTATACGTCAAGCGTGCCAGGTCAATGCCCGAATCGCGCATAACATCATAACGCTGGAACTCCTCGTCGTCGGCGTATCGGGCACGGATCACGTCGATCGCTTCCTGTGTCTTTGCTTTTTCTGCCACCAATTTTTCCATTTCCGGCCCGGAAAGCGATTTTATTTTCGCCAACAGGCTTTGGTATTTGGCTTCGTTGGCGCCGAACAGCTTATTATCAATTTTATACTTAATTTCTTCCGCTTTAACGGTGATTTTTTGTATTTCCATTTTTAATATGAATAACGCGCGCGCCGCATAGAAGTGGAACTTCAACGCTGTCATGATGTCGTTATAGTCTTCCTTTTTAGCTACGTAGAAGCCGCCGATCAAGCGTACCACGGCCAAATATTCGCTGTTGGCCTTCTTACGCGCTTCGTTACGCTCATTGCGTTTGACAAAATAGCGGGAACGTAATTTTTCCTTATCTTCCGCCGCTTGATATTCGTCCTTAACGACTTGGTACTCCTCTTGCTTGCGTTGGGCTTCCTCTACCAGAATTTTCGTTTCGGCTACACGTTTTTCCAAACGGCTGTAGATATCCAACACATAGCGGGGGACCATATCATCTATATTTTGGCCGTAGTAGATCGTCTCGCCGTCAGTTTGGTTGTACAACTGTATCAACACCCGCCCGAGCGTGGATTTTCCGCAGCCGGACTCGCCCACCACGCCGATGGTTTCCCCTTCATAAATATCAAGGTTGACCCCGTCGTTGGCACGTACGAAAAGATTGCGCCTGCCCCGTATGGGAAAATATTGCTTCATATTCCTTATGCTGATCAACGGTTTTTTATCGGTCATTTCCTTCTTGCCCCCTCTTCCGGATAGAAACAACGTACGAGTTGGTCGTCGGCGACCTTTATTAATTCGGGTTCATGTTTTTTGCATTGGTCGGTTGCGTATTTGCACCTCGGCGCGAACTTGCACCCCTCGGGCAAATCCAACGGGTGCGGTACCGTGCCGTCGATTACGTCCAGCTTGGCCCCGATGGGAGTATTCAAACGCGGGATGGAAGTCAGCAAACCCTCCGTATAGGGATGGGAATAGGTGGAGGGGTCGAATATCTTACGCACGGGTGCTTGTTCCACTACCTGGCCGCAGTACATGACCGCCACTTCGTCCGCCATTTCGTTAATTACACCCAAATCGTGGGTGATGAACATGATGGACGTACCTTTTTCCCTTTTTAACTCGTTCATTAATTTTAGTATTTGTGCTTGTATGGTCACGTCAAGCGCGGTCGTCGGTTCATCCGCGATCAAGAGATCCGGCTTGCACGCAAGCGCCATCGCGATCATGACCCTTTGGCGCATCCCGCCCGAAAGCATAAACAGATAGCGGCGTGACACTTGCTCGGGGTCGGGTATCTTAACGTCGTCCAGCATCTTAACGGCTTCGTTATAGGCTTGCTTCCTATTCATGCCCTGATGGATTTGGAAGGACTCGCCGATTTGCCTGCGGATGGTAAATATGGGGTTAAGGCTGGTCATCGGTTCCTGGAAGATGACGGAGATTTCATTTCCGCGTATTTTTGCGAGTTCTTTGCGATGGAGGTTGACCATGTTCCTGTCTTTAAAAGTTATATTCCCCTCCACTACCCTGCCGTTGCCGTCCAGCAACCCCAATATGCTCATGGCGGATACGGACTTTCCGCTGCCGCTTTCGCCCACGAGGCCCAGCGTCTTACCCTTTTCCACCGTATAGGATACCCCGTTGACGGCTTTAACGACGCCCCGCCGCGTGTTGAAATACGTATGCAGGTTGTTGAGCTCAAGCAAGGGTTTTTCTTGGCTGTCCGCGGACGCGGGAGGCGTTTCGGCGATATTTACCTTAATTTTGATATCCATATGACCTTTACCTCCCTTGTGCTCTGGGGTCCGTAGCCTCTCGAAGGCCGTCCCCGATCAAGTTAATGCTGAGCGCCACCGTAACCAAGGATACGGCGGGGAACAGCACGCGCCACCATTGCGTGCGTAAAACGATGGAATTGTTGGCACCGGAAAGCATATTCCCCCATGTGGGCGTGGGTTCCGCCACGCCGAAGCCGATGAAGGACAGCGCCGTTTCGGTCAGCATGGAGGATGCCAACGCAAGGGTAAGTAATACGATCGCCGCCGACGCCACGTTGGGCATGATATGCCTAAAGATCAATTTATATTGCTTGACACCCAATGCCCGGGCGGCAAGTACAAACTCCGATTCGCGCGTTTGCATGATTTGCGCCCGCACAAGGCGCATAAGGGGGGGCCAGGTCAAGACACCTAATATAAACATAAGGAAAACCATACCCCCGACCGGACCGAATACATGCCGGAAACGGAACTGCAATATCAGCGCGAGCGGCAGGAAGGGTATGGAACCCACAACCTCCGCCAAGCGCATAATGAGCATATCGATCTTTCCCCCGTAGAAGCCCGCGAACCCGCCGAACGTTAGGCCCAGCGTGCCCTGCACAAGCACAGCCACCATACCGATCAACAGCGAGTATCTTCCGGCGTGCCACAAGCGGGTAAATACGCAGCGGCCCAATTGGTCCGTCCCGAAATAAAAGCCCCGTAATCCCCAGGTTTCTATACTGCCGTCAGCCAGCATGACGTAATTATGGTCGCCGGCAACAGCGATGGATATGGCGTTGCTTACGTCCGGCGCGTCGGTCCGGCCGTTCATGTTGGCACCCCAAGACCGTACCGAACCGTCATCCAAGAGTGCGGTAAAATGCTGGCGCCCCGCGTCGATGCTTACCGCCCTGCCTTGTATTTCGGGGGGTATGTTTATAATCGCCGAATTGGAAATGTCCCCCCACGCTACCAGCGTTTTATCGTCTAATATGGCGATAATATTGTTATCCGTCATGGCAAAGCTCGTGATACGTCCCTGCGCCGCTTCCGGTATGTCGCGGATATCCCGCGGGGTTCTGATCAATACGTGTATGTTCCCTTCCGCGGTAAGCACAGCGAAGGTAAAGGTATTGGCCCCGATTTGTACGGGGGTCTCCGTACGGGGTACCCTGCCGATGGCCGCTGTTTCCCTGCGGTCCATTTCAATGCCGCCCCATGTATGCAATTGGCCGTCGTCGGTTACCGCTACCGTAATGCGCATCCCCGCCGTCGCCGTTACTACCCGTCCCTGTATTTCGGGGGGGACGTCATTCATCGCGAAGGTGGCGAGTTCGTTGCCCCAGGAATAGATATGCCCGTCATCCGTCACCACCAGCGCGTGGTACGGGCCGGCGGAAACATGCACGATGGGCCGATTGGGCTGCGGGGGGTTAAGCAAGGGCTCCGCGATGCGGCTTACCGTTCCCCATACATGTACACGGCCGTCATGGGTAACCGCTACCCCGTAACCCGGGCCGGCGTCATATAAGGCAATATTATTACGGATTTCACGCGGGATGCGCATCATATTAAAAGAAGGGGGTTGGTTCACGTTACCGCTGTCCGTATCCCGTAAGTCAATGGGGAAGAAAAACGGGATAATCGTGCTGGCCAGCAGCATGGTAAAGAAACCGACCAAACCGATAATGGTCAGCTTTCTCCTAAAGAATTCCCTTACGATGGTTTTAAAGGGACTTTGTACCTGCTCTTCTTCCATCAGGGACATTTTGCTAACTTTACTGCCGAACAGCGTACCCATTAAGTTTTTGAAAAACATCATCTTTTCCCCCTAACCCATCCGAATACGCGGGTCCGCGATTACGTACACAATATCCAGCAATAGAATTACCGTAAAAGCGACAAAAGCGTAGAATACGTTCATCGTCATTAACACGGCGATATCCCGCTGGTTGATGGCGTTGAACATGATTTGTCCCATCCCCTGCCATGAAAAAGTGATTTCGATTATCATGGCTCCGCTGAATATCCCGATAAAAAACCCTGCCATAATCGTGATGATGGGTATTAACGCGTTACGGAAGGCATGGATAAAAATGACCGTTTTTTCCGCGAGCCCCTTTGCCCGCGCGGTACGTATACAGTCCATGTTTAAAGCGTCTATCATGGACGAACGGGTAAAACGGATCATCCCCGCCATACCTACCAATACCATTGTCATCAGGGGTAAGGCCATATACCGCAACCTGTCGAGGTACCACGCCAAGGTCCCCTCCGGCGGCGGCATCATGGATGCCATGCCGAACATGGGGAAAATATCCCACGGGGCCAGGATTACGAGCAATATTATCAAGATCAAACCAAACAGGAAATTGGGTATACTCAAGCCGATGACCGATGTGACCAAGGCAATATTGTCAAATGCCTTTCCTCTCTTTACGGCGCAGTAGACCCCCACGGGTATCGTGATGGCGAAGACAATGATCATGTTTAATATATTGATCACCAGCGTATTGGCTAAGGGTGCGCGTACATGGTCGATAACCGGCCTCCGCGTTTCCATCGAGGTACCGAAGTTCCCTTGGAACATAGCGGAAATCCAGTAAAAATATTGTACGAAATTGTTCCTGTCCAAGCCCATGGTTTCTATGATTTCCGCCCGTGCGACGGCTAATTGCTCGGGTTCCATCCCCAATTGCATTTCGATGGGTATATAAATATCCACGGGGTCGCCCGGCATGGTGCGGAACAGCATAAAGAAAAAGAACGAGACGATGAATAACACGATAAAGATATACAAAATACGTCTGAAGATATATTTAACCATGGCCGTACCTCCCATTGATTATGTAAAGTCCCCGCGGAGGATCAGCTCCGCAGGGACAAAACGGTAAAGCGATTAACTTAACGCCAATAGGCCCTTTGTACGGCTTGTTCCGGTCTCCAGAAGCTGTTGTTAAACCAGCCGCCCAATCCGACGGGGAAGAAGTCGTGTGTGAGCGATACGCTGAAGGGAAGGGTATAGGCTTCATACGTCCTGAATACCATGTATTGCGTAAAGGCTTCCACGAACGCGTCACGGCCTTCCGGCGTGGTGATGTCTTGCGCGCGTACATTGTCAGCCAAACGGCGGTATTCCGGATCATCGGCTTGATGCCAGTTTTGTGAAGGGATTGCCGCTAAGTCGGCATTAAACCACGGTGACCATGCGATGGCGGGAATGATACCCAGGGTGTGGAATTCGAAACGGTCTTCCTGGCGGTAACCCGTTTGCAGGTAGGTTCCCCAGTTTGCGGAACGTTCTTGGATCAAACGGCCGCCCGCCGCTGCCATGTTGTCATACAATTGTACTTCCAACGAATCGCGGAAGGGGTAGTCGATCGCGCGTACCATCCAGTTGATGATCAAGGGCATAAGCACGCGTTCGCCGGTATATACGATGTTGGAATGGGACCATTCGTTGTCCGCGCCGCGTACCAAGCGTACGATATCGGTTACGCTTTCCGCGGGGTTACCGTCCGCGTCACCCCATACCCATTCGTCCACCCACTTGTGGCGGATGTTGTTTGAATCGCTGAGCGCGTCGCCCGTATAGGGGTTGCCTTGCGCGTCATATACCCAGCCGTCTTCTTCCAACAAGCGGATGGCTTCGGCGATGTTAAGGTCATAGATTTTGATGCGGTCATACAAATCGAGGTCCGCGGCTGCTTGGTACCACCACCAGGGGGTTGCCCAAGGGCCGTGTACGACTACGCCGAAACCGCGGGTTACTTCTTCCGCTACCCTGTGACGGTCAACCATGAAGGACATGGCTTGGCGTACCGCGCGGAATTGGGTCGGGCCTGTGTCTACGTGGAATTGCGCGAACAATTGCGTGGTACCGTCATAGGTGACAAAGCTGTGGGTTCCGGCGCCTACGAGTACGCTCAACGCGTTTTCGATCATCATGCCGTCGCCTACGTTATCCGCGATGTGGGCTTCGCCCGCGGCCAACGCGTCAACCATCAGGGGCAGCGGTACGAGACGCCAATAAATCCTTTCGATACGGGGGCGGTAGCCGTCCCAGGTGCTGCGGAAGTACGGGTTGACGACTACGGACGCCGTGCCGTTACCTACGTCAACGCTTTCAAACATATAAGGACCGGAGAATACGGTGGGGCGGTAACGGATACCGGTACCGATGGGGGTCCTGTTGCCGTTTGCGTCTTCAAGGGGTTCGCCGTCCGGGCCCAATACATATCCCGCGTGGCCGCCTTCGATGATCGCATGGAAGGCTTCGTTGGTCATCACGCCGCCGCCGAGGGCGGTAAGGAATACACCGTTGCCGTTGTCATGCGCTTCCACGCCGTACATATGGAGTGCGGTAGGACCGTAGCTCATGTACGCGGAGATTTCCCACACGTTGGGGAAGCCTTCGGCGCGGATGGTGACGGAGAATTGGGAATCATTGTAAATACGTACGCTGGGGAGTTCGGTGATTTCACCGGTTTGGAACAACGCGCGGTGTTGCAATTCGAACATACCCAGCGCGGAGGGTACTACGGATGCCCATAAGGGGCTGACGGCAAGCGCTACGCCGCCCGCGTAGTGATGCGCGGTGATGTACGTACCGTCGGAGAATTGGTTGTCCGTATAGATCGTAAAGGTATAGGTGCGGGAGCCGTCGTCATTGGTTCTGATTTGGGGCATCGCGCCGTCAACCAATACCATCGGGTTGGGGAAAAACTCGTTGAAATGGTTGCGTGCCATGGTACCCAGCCCGCCGAATACGAGTTCACGGAGCTGTCCCAAGGGTGAGGGGTTGGACCATGCCGAGTCCAGGATATCCGCGGTTACGTTCGTAGCGGTAGCGATAACGACATGGCTGCCCTCGGGCGCGCTCATGGCGGACGCTCTTTCGATCAAATACTCGCGGGATCCCGGAGGTGCCGCCTGGGGCGGTTCGGGGGTTGCGGGGGTTTGTGCGGCAGGTGTGGCTGTGGGGGTTGCCGTCGCGGCGGGTCCTTCTTCCCCGCCATCATTCCCGCCTCGGTTACAGGCAGCCAGCGCGAACATCGCCGCAGCCAGTAACAATGCTAGAAACAAGAGCTTTTTCATGTTTTTTCTCCTCTCAAATTCGTTGCCGTCCTACAATAAACGCGGCAAAAAAATTAGTTCCGCGGAATATACCACACGTCATTGCGCTTTGTCTAATGGATGGTTCATAAATAATTTTTATTTTTTTGTTTGATATGTATAATTAATGCATGTTCAACTTAATTTCATTTGTGCATTATTTTGTTACAAAACAATTACCGCTTGTCCTATTACGCATTATTTTGACAATCACCTTGCCCATTTTTTGTGTCAAGCCCGCACCCCTTGACATTTTTCACAAAGTTATGGCCGATTAAATCACTATGTCTAAACAAAAATAATCCCCTGCGCACAAAGTGTACGCGGGGACCATCGTCTTAAACCTATTTTCATCCCGCCTGCGCGGGCGGGGTTTCTATTTTCATCCCGCCTGCACGAGCGGGATTTCCGTTTTAATTTTATTTGAAGTATTCTTTCTTTATTTGAAGTATTCCTTCACTTTATCAAACCAACGCTTTTTATGGTTTTTGTAATCGTCCCCCATCGCTTCATTAAAGTTAACCAACAGCTCCTTCTGCCGTTCGTTCATTACGGTGGGTACCGTCACGATAAACTTCACGACCAAATCGCCCACGTTTCGGTTATTGCGTACGCTGGGTACGCCCTTCCCGCGCAAATGCACGACCGCGCCCGGCTGCGTACCGGGCTTTAAGTTATGCTTTTCTTCCTTGCCGTCCAGCATGGGGATCGAAATCTCGTCCCCCAGCGCCGCTTGCACGAACGTGACGGGGATATCCAAATATAGGTTATTCCCCTCGCGGTTAAATAATTTATGCGGCGCAATTTGCACGACGATATACAAATCCCCCGCGGGGCCGCCCTTTTCGCCGAACTCGCCCTTGCCTTGCAAACGGATTTGCTGACCGTTGTCTATACCCTTAGGTACGACGACCGTCAGCGTTTTGTTTGCGCGTACGCGACCCGCGCCGCGGCAGTTCGTACACGGCTCCTTAATAATTTTCCCCTCACCGCGGCACGCCGAACACGCCACCACGCTGGTCATATACCCCAACATCGTCTGCTGCATGATCCGCTCCGAACCGGAGCCGTTGCACTTCTTACAATTCTCCGCGAAAGTCCCGGGCTTCGCGCCGCTACCCTTACATGGCGCGCACGTTTCATACGTGTTGAGCGAAACCTCCTTCGAACAACCGAACACCGCTTCCTCGAACCGTATATTCAAGCGCATTTGCAAATCCGCGCCCCGCTTGGGCCCTGACCTTCTGCCGCCGCCCATGCCGAAGAAATCCCCGCCGCCGAATATATCCCCGAACCGGTTGAAAATTTCATTCAAATCCATGCTCGCGCCGCCGAAGCCGCCCCCCTGGCTGAACGCCGCGTGGCCCATCCTATCGTAAGCGGAACGCTTGTCGCCGTCCGAAAGCACGCCGTACGCTTCGCTGACCTCCTTAAACTTTTCCTCGGCCTTCTTGTCGCCGGGGTTCGCGTCGGGATGGTATTGTTTGGCCAGCTTGCGGTAAGCCTTCTTTATATCGTCGTCACTCGATTGCTTCGCTACGCCCAATACGTCGTAATAATCGCGCTTGTCTGCCATTTGCTTGGCTCCCCCATGTGGTTTAACTTGTCCTCCGGTGGGGGACAAGTTAGGTTGTATTATTTAATTACTTCGAATAATTTTTTCTTCGTTTTTTCAACTATCTCTTGTTTAACGTTGCCAAACCGTTTAACGACGATGTTCTTTAGATAATACAAGAACGGGACGCCTTTTTTGCGAAGACAAGTCCGTATATGGAAGCGGAACAAGAAGGATGTCGCCCTGGCTATGCATCGTTCCAAACCTCATCGTCAATTTCATTATTCCAAAATTCCGTACTGGAAACGCTTAACGCTTCCAAACCCTTAAACAACCTGCGCTCTTCACGTATTTTAATAAACGCAATAAAATTAGCGGCTTCTTGTAACAGCGATGCCGGCAAGGTATCGATTAAATTATAAACTTCTTGTTTCGCAAGTGCTGCCTGCATGACAATTCCCTTCTTGTTTTAATTTTGATAATTCGAACCTAAAAAAATCGGGGCTGTCCCTTTTAATATATCACAAATATTATCAGCAACCATTTTCGGGAAAAGGCGAATTTTGGCATTTCCGGTTATTTCGTTAACATCTACCCATTCGCTGCTTTCCTGCATTTCATCTTTTTCCGTAGGCTCGGTTTGCTCAACATTAACAATTTCACAAATAAATATATGATATGACCTATGCGCGCAATTGGGATTCCCTATAGTTAAACCGTTATCCGTAAAAATCGTTTCACACAAAGCAGCGAACCGAACCGGTTTTACCGTATATCCCGTTTCTTCCAAACATTCCCGTACAACAGCTTCATGTAGCGTTTCGCAAAACCGCTGCCCTCCGCCCGGCAATGAATAATAATCGCCGAACACACCATCTTTACATACGTTAAGCAACATCCTGTTATCCCTAACGATTATCGCTTTAACGGTATTTCTAATGTTCATATTACCCCCGAACATCATACAATATAATTTATGTTAACCTATCTCTTTTCGTACGCCGACCGCGAATTGATCGCGCGAAGCCATCCGAAAACCCGTGCAAGCCGCTGTCGGAGGGGTAGGGAGTTGCGGCGAACGACTTCGCCTTCAAGAGAGCGCAACTCCCTACCCCTCCGACATTCGTATACATCGCAGTATATTTCATTCCAACACCCAACCCGCGCGATCGCTTCGCGGCGGCTGCGCCCGAAGGGTGGGATAACGGCATTTAATTATTCTCCGTAAAATCCCCGTCAAACACATTCGGGTTATGGTCCGGGCCGTAGTCCGTCGGCTCGCCGTGCGCGTCCTCCGGCGGGGGCGGCGCCATATTTTGATACAACTTTGTCGAAAAGTCATTAAGCGTCTTGGTATATTCCTCAATAGCCGTTTTCAACGTCGCCGTTTCGGTTTCGGTCATCGTTTCATGGTGCATGGTGGCGGAAACGGCTTTGAGTTTATCCAATTCGGCGGTGATTTGGGCCTTGTCTTCTTCGCTAACCTTTTCGCCCAGGTCGGTAATCATACGTTCGGTTTGGTTGGCGAGGGACTCGGCTTCGTTCTTCGCGTCCACGGCTTCCTTGCGCAGGCGGTCGGCTTCGGCGTATTGCTCGGCTTCCTTTACGGCACGTTCAATATCGTCGTCCGACAAATTAGAAGAAGCGGTGATCGTGATCTTCTGCTCTTTGCCCGTCCCCAAATCCTTTGCGCTTACGTTTACGATGCCGTTGGCGTCGATGTCGAAAGCGACCTCAATTTGCGGGATGCCGCGCGGCGCGGCGGGGATGCCGTCCAGACGGAAGCGTCCAAGCTCCTTGTTATCCTTGGCGAATTGCCGCTCGCCCTGCACAACGACGATGTCCACCGCGGTTTGGTTGTGCGCCGCCGTCGAAAAGGTTTGCTTCTTATTCGTGGGAATGGTCGTATTGCGTTCGATCAAGCGCGTGGCCACGCCGCCCTCGGTTTCGATGCTTAAGGACAGGGGCGATACGTCCAGCAGGAGTATCCCGCCCGCGCCCGCGTCGCCCGCCAGCTTACCGCCTTGGATCGACGCGCCCAGCGCAACACATTCGTCGGGGTTGATGCCCTTGAAAGGTTCCTTGCCTGTG
The DNA here is from genome assembly GCA_009780585.1 of Defluviitaleaceae bacterium. Classification (GTDB taxonomy): domain Bacteria; phylum Bacillota; class Clostridia; order Lachnospirales; family WQUN01; genus WQRX01. The sequence continues at coordinate 65,051 of WQZS01000002.1, forward strand.
AGCTTCTTAACGGCTTCCTGCACGGCGGGGATGCGGGTCGAACCGCCCACCAGCAACACCTTATCGAGTTGCCCGGGGGAAACGTCCGCGTCCTTAAGCGCGGTCGATACCGGTCCGAGGGTCTTTTCCACGAGGTCGTGGGTCAGTTCGTCGAACTTCGCGCGGGTCAAATTGATGTCCATATGCTTGGGGCCGTCCTGGTTCATGGTGATGAAGGGCAGGTTGATGTTGGTGGTGATAACCGTCGAAAGTTCTTTCTTCGCTTTTTCCGCGGCTTCCTTCAAGCGTTGCATAGCCATCTTGTCCTGGGAAAGGTCCATGTTCTCCATTTTCTTGAATTCCGCTACGAGGTGCTGGATCACGCGGTCATCGAAGTCGTCGCCGCCCAAGCGGTTGTTGCCGCTGGTGGCCAGCACTTCGATTACGCCGTCGCCGATATCGATGATCGATACGTCGAAGGTACCGCCACCCAGGTCATAAACCATGATTTTTTGTTCCTTTTCATTGTCCAAGCCGTAGGACAGCGCCGCCGCGGTGGGTTCGTTGATGATACGCTCCACTTCCAGGCCCGCGATCTTGCCCGCGTCCTTGGTGGCTTGGCGTTGGCTGTCGGTGAAGTACGCGGGTACGGTGATGACCGCTTTTGTCACCTTTTCGCCGAGGTAGGCTTCCGCGTCCACTTTCAGCTTCGAAAGGATCATAGCGGAGACTTCCTGCGGGGAATAGTTTTTGTCGTTGATCTTCACTTTAAAATCCGTACCCATTTGCCGCTTGATGGACATGATGGTGTTGTCGGGGTTGGTGATGGCTTGGCGCTTAGCGGTTTCGCCCACGAGGCGGTCGCCCGTTTTGGTGAACGCCGCTACCGAGGGCGTCGTGCGCATCCCTTCCGAGTTGGCGATAACCACGGGCTGACCGCCCTCCATTACCGCCACGCATGAATTGGTGGTGCCTAAGTCGATTCCGATTATTTTGGACATTTTGTTTTCCTCCTTAAAATGATTATGTTATTTCCATATTTTTCTTGATAATAATGGTAAACCTTTTCCGACGTTTAATTCGCGACCTTTACCATGCTGTAACGCAGCACTTTATCCTTATGCATGTATCCCTTTTGCAGCACGTTCGCCACTTGGTTTGCGCCGAGGCTATCGTTTTCCTCATGGGCGACGGCGTAGTGGAGCTTGGTATCGAATTCGTCCCCGATTGCGGCGGGGATTTCCACTATATTAATATCTTGCAAAACTTGTGAAAGCTGCCGCGCGATCAACGCGATGCCTTGGTAAAAGGTATCGTCCGCGTGCGTCCCCTCGCTCGATTGCATGGCACGCTCGAAATTATCCACCACGGGGAGCAGCTTTTCGGCGGCGGCGCGCACGCCGTCGTCGTATTGGACGGCCTTTTCCTTGATACTGCGCTTGCGGAAGTTATCGAACTCCGCCAAGGTGCGCTGGTACCGATCCATCGCTTCCTTATATAAGGCTTCGTGGCTCGGTTCGGCCGTTGCGTCGGCGGTTTCCGACGCTTCCCCTTCGTCCGAATCCAACAATTCGATTTCTTCGGGGGTAAGATTGTCGGTCATCGGCCCGTCCGCTTGCGCATTATTTTTGCCGCGTTTCTTTTTCTTCATGCGTTACCTCCGGAATGGAATCCCGAATCATGGTGCGGGATTTATTTTTTAGCGGGATAGTGCCTGTATTACCTGCCGTATGTTTTGCGATATTCCCGTAAGCACACTCACCGCGTGCGCATAGTCCATACGCGTGGGCCCGATGATGGCGATGTAGCCCGTCGATTGGTTGTCGATGGAATAACCCGCCCGTACCAAGCTGCAATCCTTCAGCCATTCGAAATTGTTTTCATCGCCGATCACGATTTGGATGCCTTCGTAGGAAGGCGTCGCGTTGGAAATGGGCGCGAACAGCGACATAAGCGATTCGCGTTCCTCCAGGGCCTGGAAGATGGCGTCCGCTTTCTGGCGGTCGGAAAATTCCGGGAAGGTGAGGATGTTTTTCACTCCGCTGGTGAATACGCGGACATCGTCCTCGGCTTGTATCATGCCCGCTATAATACCCAGCAGCGGCATGAGTATATGCGCGCACGCCCCGAACGACTCCAATAAGATATCGATACAAGGGCGGTCGATTTCGCGTACGCTTTTCCCCACGAGGTGCCTGTTGAGGGTCTGCGATAATCGGGCGAGTTCATCATATCCCGTCGCGTCGGGTAAGGTCACCACTTGGCTCTTCACCGCTTTGGTATCGGTAACCAAAACCAGCAGCACGGCCCTTTCGTCCACGGGTACCAATTGCAAGTGGCGGACCTTCGTCTTCTTCAAGTACGGCTCCGAAACGATGGCGGGGCAGCGCGTCAACCGCGCCAGAGCCTTCGCCGTTTCCTGCATCATAAATTCCACTTGGTTGATGTTTTGGATAATCATGCCCTGCAGGAAGAGGGCTTCCTCCCCCGCCAGCGGCCGTTCGCGCATCATGCGGTCCACATAGAAGCGGTAACCCTTTTGCGAGGGTACGCGCCCGCTGGAAGAATGTAATCGGGAGATCAGACCCAAGTCCTCCAAGTCGCTCATCTCGTTGCGGATGGTGGCGGAGCTGATGCCCGGCCCGTACTTCTTGGCGATCGTGCGCGAGCCTATCGGCTCGGCGGTGTGGATGTAGTCGTTGACGATGGCTTCAAGGATTTTGAACTTACGGTCGGTTAGTTCCATGACCCTCTACCCCCTTTTCGTGCGGACCGTGTTGTTAGCACTCACTCATGTCGAGTGCTAACGAAGGAAGAATACTACGCTTCCTTATCAATGTCAAGCGTTTTCGAAAAATATTTTATTTTTGCGTTGTTCCAATTGACCCGCATCCCCCGATATTTTTTGTATAATGTATTCGGTTTAACCATTTGCAAACAAAAACGGAGGCGCTAATGCCGCAATCCGAACTCCGCAACAACGATTGCGTAGCCGCGATGAAACATTTAAAAGGCGGCTCGGTGGATATGGTCCTGACCGACCCGCCTTACCATTTGGCTAATTTCATGAAGCAACGCGCGACCAACCTCACCGCCATGCGAGAAAACACCCCCGCCGCCGCGGGATGGGATACCCTAACCGACGGGGAATGGGCGGATGCCATGGACGGCTTCTTCTACGAAGCGGCACGCGTGGTAAAAATCGGCGGCTCGTTCATTATCTTCATGTCCGTCATACGGATCGAAACGCTCATCAAAATCGCCCAACGGTACGGACTTTATTACAAGACGACGGGCATCTGGCACAAAACCAACCCCATGCCGCGCAACATGCACCTGCATTTCGTCAACTCCACGGAGGCGTGGGTTTATTTCGTCAACCGCAAAGCGACGGGTATATTTAATAATGAAGGAAAGGCGTTGCACGACTTCGTGGAATGTGCGTCCGCCCCGCCTTCCGAACGCAAGCACGGCAAGCATCCTACGCAAAAACCCTTAAAGCTAATGGAATTCTTCATCCGCACGCTCACCCATGAAGGCGAAACCGTCCTCGACCCCTTTATGGGCAGCGGCTCGACGGGCGTTGCGGCATTAAACCTCCGGCGGAATTTCATCGGTTTCGAAACGGACGCGGACTATTTCAATATCGCCGAACGGCGGATAAATCCGACCCAATCTCCGCATACTATTTCCAAAACGATATAAAGCCCCGAAAAATACCCTTAGGGGCGGTTTGGAGCAGACAGTATGCTACGTTTCATTCAAATCCTTTTCCTGTTTATCGCGTCTTCCCGGCATCCCCTCTTTACCGAGGAGGAACGCGAAGCACCCCCGCCCCCGCCCCCCGCGCGGCTTTTCGTATCCGCCGAGGGACGTTACGCCATCCAACAGGGTTGGCTCGCAGGCGCTGATTACGTTGAAAATAAAATCGCCACCCACGGCGAAGCGGTGGCGATGATCATGCAAATCGCGGCGCTGGATTGGGAAACCGTCAGTTTTTACGGTATCCTAACCGAAAACGAAAATTTCGACCCCGAGCAACCCCTCACCCGGCATGATTTTCTCCTATACCTCAGTTATGTATTCCACGACCTCCCCGAGGAAGGCATCCTCGACCCCGACACGGACAATTCCCCCGAAAAAGAAATGACCCTCGTGGAAATGGCGAGGGCCGCGTATCGTTTGCGGGGGTTAAACCCGCACGGGGAATAATTCCAACAACCAACCAATGACGTTGATCTTTCTTATCCCGTCATAATCCGCCGTACCGAACACTTCGTCCAGCGTCAACAGGAATTTGGGGTAATTGTCGGATATCTTACGCAGGGGGGCAAGTTCCCGTTTCAACACGTTTTCGTCCAACGCCGTAGCCGTTACTTGGTAATATTGTATGCCGTCGGCGTTTATGGCGACGAAATCCACTTCCGCGTTGTCAAACTGCCCCGCATACACATCGTATCCGCGCCGCTTCAATTCAAGGAAAACGATGTTCTCAAGGATATGTCCGATATCGTTGTCCTTACCGCGTACCAGCAGGTTACGCAAGGCAATGTCCACACAATAGTATTTGCTTTGCGTGGAAAGGAAGCTCCTGCCTTTGATATTGTACCTTGTCGCTTCGTAAATAATCAGGCTGTCGCAAAGTCCCTTGATATATTTATCCACCGTCTTTTGGTCAACGCCCTTGCCGCTTGATTTTAACGTGTTGGCGATTTTGGCGGGCGAAACGATGCTCCCGATGTTATGGAAAATGAACTTGACGACGCTTTCCAAGCTGGTAACATCGGAAATCTTCAAGCGTTGCACAATGTCCTTAAGCAAAACGGTATGATATAAATCCCGCAGGTATTCCTTCGCTTCCCTTTCTTCTTGCAAAAAACGCAGCGTGTAAGGGAACGACCCCATCGTGATATAGCGGTCGAGGGAACACGCGGCATCCCCCATGCGGTATTCCTTAAAAGACAGGGGGAGCATTTTCAACTCCACATATCTTCCGGACAGCAGGGTCGCAAGCTCGCCGGATAAAAAATAAGCGTTCGAACCTGTGATATAGACATCGCAATTCCTTTTAAGGAAAAGGCTGTCCACCGCTTTCTCGAATGCTTCGACGTGCTGTACCTCGTCCAGGAAGATATAGTTCATCTTGTCCGTCAGCAGGATTCCCGTAATGTAGTCATACAGCGTACGGTACCGCGTTAAATGTTCGTTATTAATATCCTCAAAATTTATGGCAATTATCTGCGCATCGTTCGTGCCGTTTTGCAACAGGTAATTCCGGTACATTTCAAACAGGGTTGATTTTCCGCAGCGGCGTATGCCCGATACGACCTTGATAATTTGCCGCTCCTTCCATCGAATCAGCCAATCCAAGTATTGCTTGCGTTCAATAAAACCCATGGTAACACCCTTTCACATGTATTATGTGCATTGTGTTCCCTGTTTATGCAAATGTCAAGGTTTTTTAGGAATACATTCCTTGTTTTTGTCATTACGGTAAAATAATCCACCCCCCGGGATGCCGTACATGCACCGCGGGGGGTGGGGTTTGTCAGGAAGTAATATTGCTATCTGCGGACGATGAATACGACGATTCTGTACGTCATTTGGTCATCCCATTCGTAGGACTCGTGGGATACCCCTACCGCCAAATGGGTAGCGGTAGAGAAATCGGTAGCGGCGGCGGTTGTACCCCAGGGATGCGTGATTTGACGTAATTGATCTTGGGTAAGGGACAAATTCGGATTAAGAACGTTGGTGCGGATGGTGAACTCATGGTAAAACGGGCGATTGTTGCTGTCGTGGGTAACCTCCCAATGGAACGCATTGCCGAATTGCGCGGATTGCTCAGCCAACGTTTGGTTCTGCCCGGTAGCGGCGGGTAGTGCCCGCCCGCCGGCAGCGCGCAGGGCGTCGTTGACTTGGTTGCGTACCCGCGTTTCGATGGCGCGCAGTTCCTGTTGGGTGTGGGTGGGAGCAGATAGGGACGCACGGTCGCTTGCTGCTTTAAACGTAAACACATAACGTGATACCAAATGATTAAGTTCATGGTTGGCAAATCCGACACCCGCATGGGTGATGTTGGGTGACGTCACAAGTACCCAATGAGGCGTCGAACTTCGCCATCCCTCTACTGATTGCAAAGGTGTTGAGTTGAAAGCCAGGTTTTCCCCCACACTACCATGAGACCATCCCGCAAGCCGTGCGCGGTCTCCGGGGGTTGACCCGTTTGTTCCTAAATGCATATCTCTTCGTATGGCTACCCCCGTATAAGGGTCGTTTACCCTGTCAACGCTGTGCGCACGGGAGGCTGCCGCTAAAGCGTTATTCCATTCAACGGGTGCAATGCCGTAGTTGGCACGCATTACATTGATTAGCCGGAAGGTTTCCCGCTCCATTATATTTTGTATTTGCGCGGGTGAATGACCTTGTGCGCGCAGGTTGGCAACCGAGAATTCAGACCCCGGGGTTATACCCGTACCCGTTGTAGCGAAATAATCCGCAAGGTACCGCCTGTGCAGAGTACCGTCGCCCAATTGGCCGGAGCTGTTTATTCCCCACGACCACAAGTCCCCGTTGCTTCGTATCGCCAATGTATAACCGCCACCCACGGAAACCGCCGTAACGTCCTTGTCGATAATCATTGCCGGCGTAGCGTGAGCGTGAGAATAATAGGCTGTGCCGTCACCTAATGAATTACCCGGTGAACTAACGTCAACCCAAATCCACATGCTGCCGTCGTTGCGCAAGGCAGCCGCGTTAGTGGAACCCGCGTCGATTTGCGTAAAGCCATATGAAGGTTGTTGTCCATGTGCAGGGTTAACCACTTGTGAAGGTGCCAGCGGCGAATATCTGCCCCGTGTCATATTTACATGGATGGCTCTGTCTTGGCTTGTATTTCTGCCGTGCAACGATTGTCCCCAACCCCATATCTGCCCTTGCAACGGAACTTGGGTACCCCATGGACAAAGGTTTCTCAACACCAATACACCGGTTCTACCTGCGGCTATAGCGGTTGCTTGGTTCAACACGGCTGCGGGGCGATTCCTGTTTACGGTCGAGCCATCGCCCAATTGCCTTCTGTCCCCCCACGTCCATACATGCCCGTCGGCGGTCAACGCCACGGAAAAGTTTTCCCCCGCGGCGGCGGATATTACGTTGTCCATAATTTTGAACGGATGCAGGCGGTTGGTGTTCGTTCCGTCACCCAACTGCCCCAAGCGGTTATTGCCCCATGCCCATAAACTGCCGTCGCTGCGTACGGCAAGGGCGTGATTGACCCCTGCGGCTATGTGTATGACATTGTCCATCACTACGGAAATATCACTAAAAGTTTGGATGCCAGCCGCCGTGTTTGGTCGTACGCCGCGCCCCAAACTTCCAAAACTGTCATTTCCCCATGAATATACATACCCATCGTTGGAAAGGGCTAAGGTAAAGTCCTGTCCCGCCGAAACGGCTTTTATATTTTCCATAACCAACACGGGGCTACGCTGCACCGTATTGTTGCCTATACCGAGCTGCCGCGTGTTATTTGCGCCCCACCCCCACAGGGTACCCTGCGCGTCTATAGCAAAGCTGCTGCCCCCAAGAGAAGCGGAAACGGCTTTCACGTCAAAGGCGTTGACGTTAGGAAGCCTACTTCCCCTTGCGGGGTTATTTTGCGCTTTTTCGGTAAGAAGGGCGAACACAGCCGTATCACGGGTAACATATACCCCCTCCTGTACCGTCACAACCGGAGGTGAAGGTAAAATAGAATAACCGTTGCTCCACCTATGTTGTATTTGCTCTTGCCAAGACCAAATTTGACCGCCTGCCGTTACTTGGTCTTGGAAGATATATGTTATATGCGTTTGTAACGTTACCCGCGCAATACTTACCGGATGCTGCGGAAGGGGTGGATTGTATGTTACGCGTAGGGTATTCCCATCCCTTACGACTTCCATATTACTCCGCCCCAGCATGGTGCGTTCCAGGCAAAAGAAGGAATCCATTGTGACGCCCAAAGCCGCCACGTTGTCCGGAATGGTAAAATCATGCCTGAACAGCCGTTCGAAATCGCGGAACGTAATGGAAAATATCCCCGCTTCCACATGAGCGGCTGGGGGCATGTGCGAAAGCGTGTAGCGAGCCATGTCTGTACGGCCCGCCACCACAACTTCTTGACTGCCCAATGTAAAAGTAGCGGTAAAAACGCCGCTGACGGAAGCACTAACCCCAATTGGCACAGCTAACCCCAAAATAAAAACGGCGACTAACATCCATGCGATGCCTTTCCTTATACCTTTCATGTATCACAACTCCTTTACATTTTTTTATAAAAAACGGGAGCAACTTCGGACCTAATAGGTCCGAAGTTGCTCCCGTAGTTTAATTTTTTATTGGGGGATAACCAGCCATTGCCCTTCGTAAATCATGTTGCTGGTACCGACGCGGGGGCTGTTGGCTTCGCGGATGCGCCTCCATTGGGTTGCGTCACCATAGAAGTGCGCGGCAATACCCGCCAGCGTGTCGCCCGAGCGTACCAGGTACACGCCCGCGGCTTCTGCAAGGCTCCCCTGCATGACGGGTTGGCGCAAGCCCTGCGCGGGCAATGTCAGCACCATGCCCGCTTCCAACGCGCGATTGGCGGGGATAATATCACGGTTGGCATTGAATATACGGTTTACCGACGCGGCTTGCATGGAGCCGTAATAATTAAACGCGATGCTCCACAGGGTTTCTCCCGCTTGCACGGTGTAACGCAGGTCCCGTTCCGCAACGGGCGCGGGCGGGATGTTGCGTACCAAGCGTTCCGTGGTTACCAGTTCACCGGCTGCGCCGGGGGCAACGGTAACGGGCGGGGCGGGGGTCGCCTGCGGTACAGGCGTCGGCGCGGGGGTTGCGGTAGGCGCTGGAGTCGGCGCGGCCGTAGGAGGAGGAGGGGTCGGCGCAGGAGCAGCGTCAACCCCGCCCAATACGATAATAATTGCGGATGGCATCACTTGTGCCGGCGACCCGCGATACACAAGGGCGTACACGCCGGGCATGGTAAAGGTCGAATACGAACCGGGCGCCCAAAAATACATACCGTCGTATTCATCTACCCAATGGGTTGTAAGGTTGGAAACCACGGCGGCTTCATGGGCTGCGCTTGGATACGCCGCTTCAATGCTGAATAAACCGAATTCACCGTTTCCGATGGTTATCGTAACCGGCTCGGAAGCATGGAAAATACCTGTAATGCTTGCGCCTTCATCGGTCAAGTCGGCAATTTGCCGGGAATTTAAGCCAAAGCGTTCCAATTGTTGTGCGTAATCGGCGCTCCCCCATGTAGTTATCCAATCATCAAATTCCCATATTTCGTATTCATTAACATTGGTAAATGTCAGCACGGGGCCTTGCCAACCGTCGATGGACGCCGTCGTACCGGACGCGGACGCCGATACGGGCACCGCCGTTACCGCTATGATTGCGGCAATAAGTACATACAAACCGTTCCTAACCATGCGGGTGATGCTTTTACTTGCCTTGTTCATTTTTAAACCGCTCCTTTAAATAATATTACCCTGTCGGGATTTTCTTCCAACAGGGTAGCATAATAACGGTTTGCATTGTGCGGAGGTTTACTTACACTTTTTGTATGTGCATAAATAAATGTAAGCAACCTTACGCAAAAATAACATGCGGCTGATAACCGTTACCAATAATGCGCGTGAATTTTCACGCGTTGAAGGGTTGGCGCTTGGGGATTGATAAATCCAATGGCGCAATTCTCCTTACGTCTTCGGCAATATGTAATTGGGCGTGCATTAGTGAACCGTAGTACGCTTGGTATAGCAGCTCCGTGATTTCATCCTTATCACCGCCGAGCGACCGCATCGCGAACGCCTTGTAATATACCAAATAGGGGATGCTGCCGAAGCGTTGTTTTTCCGTGCTTATCCGTATGCCTTCGTTGCATATATCAAGTTGTTCCTTGTATTTTTTCGTTTCCCCGTAATACCGAGCCAAATGTGTGTACAAAAATGCCAAGTTTACGGCTTTGTCGGTGGAGTTTGATTCGCGTTTGCTTATATTATCCGTCAATTTTTCCAATATCGTGATGGCTTTGTTCCGGCTGCCCGTTTCAAATGCGATACGCGCAATCATAGCGATAATCTTATGGTCAAAATATCCCAACAGATAAGTGCCCAACAGCGCGGGTGTAAAGCCGGGTACCGTTATATTTATCGCTTCATTTAAGTACGCTTGCGCGGCGTTATAATTAACGGGTTCCTCGTGCATACACAAGGCTGCCATTGCAAACAAAAGGTATTGATGGTGTACCCCCCCCCCGAATTCTTTTTGCGCCTTCATAATGCGCACTAAACGAATCATTTTTTTCGTGTTTCTTGCGTTCATCGCATTGTCAAAATCGGCACGCAGTTCATACCCCTCGAACTCTTCATTTGTCAGCGGGTAACAAAAAAACCGCTGCGCGTCCTGCCCCAAGCGGTTAAACAACAAATCCAGCTTATCTTTCGGTACGGTTTGCCCCCTTTCGATTAAGGATAGGTTTTCCCTGCTCATGATACCCCGCGCCAATTTTTCCTGGCTGATGTTTTGCTGCTTACGCAAACGTCTAATCATCTTACCAATGGCGATGAAGTCCATGCCTTAACCCCTTTCCCGTTTTACCCCGTAAACAACTTCCTTACTTCCTCCGCGGTAAGCAAATTAATAAAACTGCCGCCCTCGGTAATGACGCTGTCTATCAAGCCCCGCTTCTTTTCCTGCAGGGCCATTATTTTTTCCTCAATGGAGTCCTTGGCCACGATGTTGTAAACCTGCACGGCCCTTTTTTGGCCGTAGCGGTGGGCACGGTCGCTGGCTTGGTCCATCACGGAAGGGTTCCACCACGGGTCGTAATGGATGACCACATCCGCCCCGGTCAAGTTAAGCCCCGTGCCGCCCGCTTTCAACGAAATAAGAAAAATGTCCTTTTCGCCTTCGTTAAACGCGGTCGTCATGTCCATGCGGTCCTTGGCTTTAGTCGCGCCGTCCAGGTAGAAGTACGAAATCTTCTTGTCCCTGTCCAGTTTCTTGCGCAATATATCCAGCATCCCCGTAAATTGGGAGAAGAACAATACCCGATGCCCCGATTCCAACGCGATTTGGATCGTTTCGAGCGCAAGCTCAAACTTGCCCGACCCGCCCTTGTAATCGTCGATGAACAGGGAAGGATGGCAGCAAATCTGCCGTAAGCGCGTGAGCTGCGCGAGTATACGCATACGGTTGTCCGCGAAAGCGTCGCGTTTTATATAATCGTCCAGCGCGCCGAGGGCTTCCATCAGGTGCGCTTGGTACACGAGGTTTTGGTCGGGCGTCAATTCCGCGGGAAGGGTCGTTTCGGTTTTTTCGGGGAGTTCCTTTAATACGCTCCCCTTTACGCGGCGCAAAACGAAGGGCGATATCTGCGCGCGCAATTGCGTCGCGCGGGTCTTGTCGTCGTCGCGGATGATGGGCGTTTCGTATAAGCGTTGGAATTTGTTCGCCGAGTGTAAATACCCCGGCATGATAAAATCGAAGATGCTCCACAATTCCGACAGATTATTTTCGATGGGCGTACCCGTCAGCGCGAAGCGCGTTTGCCCGTTTAACGTTTTTATACTCTTCGCCGCTTGGGTCGAAGGGTTTTTTATGTTTTGCGCCTCGTCCGCAATGATATAAGCGAACGACATGTTCTTGTAAAAATCCACGTCCCGCTTGAGCATGTCGTACGTCGTGATGAATACGTCCACCAACTTGTAACCCAACAGCTCCCGCCGTTTTTCCGGGAAGCCGGAAACCACCTGCGTGATGATGTCCGGCGTGAAACGGGCGAATTCGTTTTCCCAATTGTACAAAAGGGACGTAGGCGCGACCACCAGCGAGGGTTTCTTGCTTTTCTTGCGTTCGCTTTCCAATAGGGTAATGACCTGCAACGTTTTACCCAAGCCCATGTCATCGGCCAATATCCCGCCGAAGCCGTAGTGCGTCAGCGTCTTGAGCCAATAAAAGCCCGTTTTTTGGTAATCCCTTAAAATATCGGTCAGTATCGACGGGGTTTTGAACCCGAGGTTTTCGTTGTTCTTAAAATCGCTGACCAGTTTCTCGAAGTTTGCGTCCCGCCTGTGCGCGACGGAAAGGTTATTGTTTTGCACCAAGTCATCCACGTACAGCGCGCGGTACGCGGGGATGGTGAAGGTCTTGCCCTTCACGTCCTTACGCGTCGCGTCCAGCGCGTCCAGCAATTGCAAGGGCTTGGCGATCGCGTCGTCCGAAAGCGACAGGAACCGCCCGTCCTTCAAGCGGATAAATTTTTTACGGGCGCGGTAAGCCTCCAATGCCTCCAGCAAATCCGCCATCGTATAGCCGATTTCCTCCAATGAAATATCCAGCAAATTACCCACCAAGCGGATGCCCATGTTCGGCGTTGGCGGGCGTTTGATCTTCTTGCCCAATTCCTCGCTGACGAACACCTCCGCCATTTTGCGCAGATTTTCCAAGCCACCCGTCGGTTCGTACAAGAAGTTGTACATCATGTCGTTGCCGCTTAGGTAAAACAAGCCTTTCGTTTCCTTAAACCCGTAAGCGATGAGCATCCGTTTTAAAGTATACTCGGCCAGCATATCCCGTGGAATTTGGTTGTCGCTTTCCTTGGGTATGCTGGGTTTAATCACCACATTACCGTAATGGAACTCGAACCGTGCGAACATATCCATACGCGCCGATCCGGTAACCTCTAAGTACACCCGCGCGGCAAGCGGAACGTTTTTATGGCTGGGCGGCACGCCCTCGGTGCGGCAGATCAATCCCATCTTGGTTAATTTGGGTAATATAATGGACAGGAAGCGTTGCTCCTCCTGTCCGGTAAAGACGATTTCCTTGTTTGGTGTGGCGGTCAGCGTTTCCAATAGACGGATAACAACGGCTCCGTCGTTTAATGGCAGGCGCAGCAGCTTTTCTTCCATAAATATATAGTGCGCCTTGCGCCCCGATATGGCGCGGAAGGAAGGGTATTCCGCACGCAAAGCCGTACTGTCCGCCGTATGCTCGATGGTGATCTCCAGCGTCGGCATCCCTTCCGCAAGGGATATCTCCGCGGGCAAGTCACCCGCCGCTTGCAACGTTTTACCCGCGTACATATCGAAGAATTCGTCGATATTGCGGACGTTGATCGGAACCTCCCGCGCACCCGCCAGCGGACGGCGGGAAAACTGGAATTGCTTACTTAATTTCTTTACCACTTCGGTATACAGGTAATCCTCCGCCAGCACGAAATCAAGCAAGGCTTGTCCTTCCGAATCGAACTGGTTGCGCCTATGCGGGAAGGAAAGCCCCTGCCCGTAGGAAACCGTTTCCTCCCGTTTGCAACTCTCTACAAACAAGGCGATATTTTTGATTACGTACATGCGGTTAAGGCCCACCGTAAGGGTTATATATACCCCGCGTTCTTCCGAATGGACGATGGGCGTCAGCTTGATCTGCGGGCCGGAAGCGATCTCGGGCATTGCCAGCTCTTCGTCGATGCCGTCGAATATCAGTTTTTCCAGCGCGTTGGTCAAGGCTTCGGATTGGTTTTTCATGGTTTCGGCGGATAGATGGCCGCCGCGCCCCTCCGCGTGGGCAAATAAAACAGCCACAACATGTTTGCACGCGCCGCGCCAAATGCTGTGGCTTTCACAACTGCAGGTGTATTCGCCTAATGAACCGTCTTCCTTGATCTTCAACGTTACGTCGTAATTCTTATAATTACCTTCCACGGCGGAACGGACGGTGGACCCGCCTTCGGGGTTTTCCTGCGTTTTAAAGGTTAGGAGCTTACCTTCGCGGAAATTACGTTCCCCGCGTTCATATACGTCCTTGTTGGAACTTATGGTAAGGATCGTGCCTTTGGTTATTGCGGCAGAACCCATTTTACAGGATGTGCGCGTCCACCAAGTCCACCAAGTCGGCGATATCGGACTTGGCTACCTGGGCGGTTGCCTTGAGCCTCTCCCCTATGCTGTATAAATCGGGGGTGATTAGTGTGGAGAAGATGATTACCGGAATGTTCTTCAGCACTTCGTCCTCACGGATGAGCTTAAGTAAGCGATGACCGTCCATGACGGGCATTTCTATGTCGGTAATTACGATGCTTACATGGTCGGTGATGTTGCCGCCCAGGGATTTGAAATATTGCAATTTGTCCCAGGCTTCCTTACCGTTGGGCGCGCTCGTCACGTTTACGTAGCCGACCTTCATCAGCGATTCCTCCACGAGGCGTTCGAGCGTTGGGGAGTCCTCGGCCAGCAGGATGGGCTTGTTGGATTGCGGCCGCGTGCCGAAACGCTCCAGCGAACGAACCTGCATCGCACCCTGCGGATTGATGTCCATCAGTATCTTTTCAAAGTCGATGACGGTAATTAAGCGGTCCTCTACCTGGGCGACCCCGGTGGCCATGCCTTCCTCTTCGCCGTAAATGGTACGGTCGGGCTTTTCTATCTTGGACAAATCAACGTTATCGATGGCCATAACCCCGTGTACGTGGAAGGCTGTCTTCACGTTATTCAGCTTGGTGATGATTAATATGTCACGTTCCTCGTCCTCCGACGGGGGCAACCCCATGTAAGCCGCCAGGTTGATTACGGTCATGGTTTCGGTGCGCGGACGGAAAATCCCCTCCACGAAGGGGTTCGAGTTAGGCATAGGTGTGATGGGGTATTGGCTGTACTTCATGATTTCGTCCACTTTGGCTACGTTTATGCCGAAGTTGCCCCCGGCGACGATAAACTCCATCAGTTGTAATTGTTGGACATTTTCCGGCCTGTTGTCCTTTTTGTTACCGACCATGATATATGCCTCCCGATTTAAGATTTCGATATAAGCGGACCCTTACAGAATTCGCCTTGTAACTTATATTATACCACGTTAACGCACAATCACAATATGATTTTTGTGATTTTTTAATTCTTATGGTAAAGTGCTTGAAATATCGAAAACGGAAAGCGTGTTTCCATTTGGTTTATCGGTTATACAGCGAGGAAGAAACGGAAAGGTTCGCCCGCGTATTTTCCCGCGGCGTTAAAGCGGGGGACGTTATTTGCCTGTCGGGCGAATTGGGCGCGGGCAAAACGGTTTTTACACGGGGATTGGCGCGTGGGCTGGGTTATTCGGGACGGGTGACCTCGCCCACTTTTACGTTGATGAATGTATATGAAGGCGGACGATTAACGGTTTACCATTTCGACCTGTACCGTTTGGACGGCGAAGCGGACCTCGAGGGCATCGGCTGTGAGGAATATTTCGGCGCGGGCGGCGTATGCGTACTGGAATGGCCCGAACGGGGCAACGCGTTTTTTGACGGAGGGGTCACGCCATACCCGATCCGCCGGATTCAAATCAAGTCCTTCCTTAACGATGATATTAATTACAGGGAGCTCGTTATACATGAAGATATTGGCGATTGATACCTCCGGCTTGCAAGCGGGGATCGCCGTAGTGGAAAACGGCAAAGCCCTGGGCAAAATTATCGCGGCAGCGCAAACAACAGCCGGTAAATGGAAACATTCCGAAATATTGCTGCCTTCGATTGCGCGGCTTTTGGACGAAACGAGGCTTACGCTTGCGGACATCGGCTGCGTCGCGTATACCTGCGGGCCGGGGTCGTTTACGGGCTTGCGTATCGGCGCGGCTACGGCGTTGGGACTGGCGCGGGGCGCGGGGGTGCCGGTCGTGGGAGTTCCTACGTTGGATGCGATGGCATATGATGGGGTTAGGAATTCGAAATCCGGAATTCAAAATAAAAAGATCGTTGCGATGATGGACGCGCGGCGCGGGCAAGTGTACGCGGCAGTATATAAAATGGGCGCGGATGGCAAAATGGAGAGGGTTACCGATTATCTGGCCGCACCCGCAGAGGAAATTATGGAAATCGCCGGAGACGCGGAACCCGTAACGGACGCGGTTGATCCCGCCATGGTGGGGCTGTGGGCGATGGATAACATACATTCCCACTCAGCGGAATTGTTGTACATCCGTGCGCCGCAAGCGGTGAGGGAAAGGGAAAAATGCTGATCCTCCCCGCCTCGCTTGAACACCTCGACGCGATACACGCCTTGGAATACGCGTGTTTTTCCGACGCGTGGACGCGGAATGATTTCATAGAGGAGTTAAATAATAAACATACGGTTCCCTTCGTCGCGCTGGACGCCGCACCGGTACCTTCGTTGATCGGTTACACTTTCATGCGCCACACCGTTAATGAAGGTCATATCGGGACGATAGCGGTGGCTCCCGAATACCGCGGAAAAGGCGTCGGGTCTTTGTTAATGGACGCGTTGATCAACGCCGCATACGAACGCGGGATGATCGGCATTGCGCTGGAGGTACGCCAGGGCAACCGCCCCGCGATGTCGCTGTACCACAAGTACGGCTTTATCGTGGAGGGGTACAGGAAGGATTTTTACCGCGACCCGTCGGAGGACGCGGTGTTGATGTGGAAGGATATTAAATATTGAATTCGGAATCCGGAATCCGGAATCCGGAATAAAAAGATAAGGGTGATTCGATGGCTTTAAACCACAGGGAACTGAACTGGCGAGAGTTAAAATATTTTTGCGAATTAATTCCGGTGGAATCCACCGAAATTATCGGTGACGCCGGAAAAGAAAAAAAAGAATTGATCGGCCAGGACCGTGCCGCCAAGGCTCTTGATTTCGGCTTGGGCATGAAGGAGCACGGTTATCATATTTATGTATGCGGCCCGACGGGTACGGGACGTACGACGTTCGCGCGGGAATACGCCCGCCGAAAAGCCCTGACCGAACCCACCCCGCCGGATCTGTGTTATGTGTATAACTTCGATAACCCCAAATGTCCCAAACTGCTACGCCTGCCCGCGGGTACGGGCCGTCGGTTGAAGGATGAATTAAACGATCTGATGGGGCGCTTGGCCGCGGAACTGCCCAAGACGTTCTCCGGTAAGGAGCATGAGCAGAAGAAAAACGAAATCGTGCGCATCCTGCATAACCGCCGCGACGAACTGATTAAGATCATGACCGAGGAAGCCCACAAGCAAAATTTCGGCGTAAAGAATACGAACTCGGGCATTTATTTTATGCCCATCATCGAAGGCGAAGTCATCAGCGAGGAACAATTCGACGCCTTGACGCAGGAGCAGCGCGACGGGATATCCGTCAATTCCGAAGCCATACAAAAACGCGCGTCCGAAGTAATGCGCCAAATAAAGGAGCATGAAAAGACCACGAAGAAAGATGTGGAGGAACTGGAATACGCGCTGGGGCTCTTTACCGTGGGCCGCTACATGAACGACATCATCGAAACCTTCGCCCACGAGTCCTCACTATTGGAATACTTAAAGGCCGTGAAGGAGGATATATTAGAAAACCTCGCCGAATTTATTTCGGACGAAAATGAGGAAGAACAGGAGGCCATGCAATCCTTCCTCCCGTGGTACAACAAAAAAAACAGCGAAGACCTGCTCACGAAATATAAGGTTAACCTGTTGACCGACAACACCGATTTGCAAGGCGCGCCCGTCATCATCGATTACAACCCCGGCTATACGCATTTGGTGGGCGAAGTGGAGTATGACAACGAATTCGGCAATTTTTCCACGGACTTTATGAAAATCAAGCCCGGCCTTTTGCACCGCGCAAATGGCGGGTATTTGATATTGCAAGCGCAGGACATACTCGGCACCCCCCATGCTTGGGAAGCCTTGCGCCGCGCGCTCGTCACGAGGCAAATCATCACCGAGCCGCTGCGGGAATATACGACGGGGGTAGCGGTTTCGGGTATCAAGCCGGAGCCGATCCCGCTGGATATCAAGGTTATTATCATTGGCGGAGGATATTACTATAGTGTGCTGTACGCTTACGATGATTACTTCGAAAAGTTATTTAAGGTCCGTGTGGATTTCGATTATGAAATGAAGCTGAACGACGGGAACATTGGGGAGATCATCCGTTTTATCCGTCGATACAGCGAAGCTCCCCCAAACGGCGGCAACCCGCGTCTGCCCTTTTCACCGTCCGCCGCCGCCGCCATCATCGAATACGCCGCGCGTTTGGCCGAACGGAAGGATAAGCTGACGACGCGGTTCAATCGTTTGTCTGACCTGTTGGCCGAAGCGACGGCCTTCGCGTTGGCGGACAATGCCGCCGAAGTTAATGACGGCCACGTAAGGCGTGCGTTATCCGCGCGCGAATACCGCTATAACATATATGAAGAAAAGCTCGCCGAGCGCATCGAGGAAGACACGATCATGATCTCGACCAAGGGCGGCAGGGTTGGGCAAATCAATGGCTTAGCCGTGATCGATACGGGCGAGCATGTTTTCGCCGTACCTTCGCGCATTACAGCCACGGCGTATATGGGCAAATCAGGCATCGTCAACATCGAGAAGGAAGCCAACCTTTCGGGCGAAACCCACGACAAGGGCGTGCAAATCCTCATCGGTTACTTGGGGCAAACCTACGCGCAGGACTTCCCGCTTTCGCTTTCGTGCCGTATTTGCTTCGAACAGAACTACGGCGGCATCGATGGCGACAGCGCGTCCTCCACGGAATTGTTCGCCATTATCTCCGCGCTTTCGGGCCTGCCCATCCGCCAGGACATCGCCGTAACGGGTTCGATTAACCAGCACGGCGAAATCCAGCCCATCGGCGGCGCGACGTATAAAATCGAAGGTTTCTTTGACCTATGTAAAAAACGCGGACTTTCCGGGTGGCAGGGGGTTATCATCCCCGCCCGGAACGTCCGCGATTTGGTTTTAAAAGACGAAGTCGTGCAAGCCGTGAAGGATGGTCTATTCCATATATATCCCATCACACACGTAAACGAAGGCTTGGAAATCCTGCTCGGCGAGCCCGCCGGGGGGGAACCGCTCAGCGACGCCAACCCCAAAACCCTCGCGAACCTCTACCCCCACGATACCGTGCACGGCAAGGTGTACCGCAAGCTGCGCACGTACCACCGCAGGGCTATGAAGGGCGAGATGTGATCCAATCGACCATATCCTGCAATACTTGGGGATGTACCTGCGCGGGTACGCCCAGCATCGCGGTAAAAGCGTCATGCAGGGTATCCGCTTCGCAGGGCATGAAGATATGGTTTAACCCGGGGTATAAACGGAACGTTACGTTTTCGCGCCCGCCAAGTAGTTCCTTATATAATAAATAATCAACGTCGGCGAGGATTTGCTTGTCGTTTTCGCCTTGCATGATTAACATGGGTACGGATGTTTCCGCCAGGTATCTTTCGGCGGAATGGATTGCCATATCGCGCAGGATGTACGCGGGCCACGCGCCTACAGAGCCTTGCAACGCATCCTCGGCTGTAATGTGAGGCAGGATATCCAATGTTGATAATAACAAATCGAACATCCCGTCGGATTCTTCCAAAAGGATTTTTATCGCGTATGCTTCTTCCAAGGACGCTTCTATAAAATGTAACGCTGTTTCATCGTCCAAGTCTTGCAAGGCAGGGTCCAACATCCTTAACGTATCGTAATCTTTTGTTGCCAGTAACATTTCGAGCAGCGCGATTTGTCCTTCCAGTATTTGCGACTGGAATGTTACGCTTTCGCGTTCCTGTTCAACGGTAATTTCCAATATATGGCGGGGCGAACCCGCCATTATGATTATCCCCGCGAAGTCCCCGCCGCTTGCGTGGATGCGCGGCGCTAACATACCGCCTAAGCTGAGCCCCGCCATGTAGATACGGGCGGAATCGATGCGCGCGTCCGCGCGGAGCAAACCGGCGGCGAGGACGGCGTCCTCGATCGTTTCCTCCCAATATGTGAAATTACTCGCTAACATTCCCGCTTCGTTAACGTCGAATTTTTCTGCCAACGCCGCGCCGTGCGTAAACGTGCGTTTATCGTAGCGCAATACCGCGATGCCGTTGGCGGTCAAATAAGACGCGATATCGTAAAAGGCACGGTTGACACCCAGGGTTAAGTCCCTGTCGTTGGGGCCGGAGCCGTGTACCAGCACGACAGCCGGTACGGGGTTGGCTACGCTTACCACCGCCGGGAGGGTCAGCGTGCCGCCCAAGGGCCATGGCGTTCCCGCGCCGATGGTGACTTCCTGTTCTGTCGGGCCGTGCGCCGTTTCAATAGGCGCGGTCGCGGGGATTTCAAGTGCCGACGCGTCGGGTATGCGGATTTCCTGCCCTGTTCGGATTAAATGCGGATTGCGCAACCCGTTATATTCGGCAAGCGCTTCCCACGTCGTGCCGTGGTCGCGGGCGATACGCCACAATACATCGCCTTCGCGTACGGTATAGGTCCCGCTTCCCGACACGGGAATTACATATCCCACGGTTAACGCAACCGCCAGCAAAACGGTCAAAATCTTCTTTTTCATTTCGGTTCCTCTTTTCATCGTATTATTTGCGCCGCCGAGTATAACAAGCGGTTCCGGCTGATATGGTATACTGCCGTAATCGGGCGGATTTTTGCCGTAACCGGACAGCCGAAGGAGCATAAAATCATCTATGATACATATAGCCGTATGCGACGACGAAGTGAAGATAGGCGCGGATTTGGAGCGCGACCTAACCGATATATTGGATAAAATGAACGTTCGGCACAAAACCGACATGTTCCTCACCGGGGAGCGTTTGTTATATGAATTGGAAAACGGGACGCATTACGACTTGATCTTCCTCGACATCGAATTCGCCCTGTCGGAAATTGACGGCGTAGAGGTCGGGCGACGCATCCGCGACGTACACCACAACCACCTAACCGCCATCGTCTATATTTCGTGGGAGCGTAAATACGCTTTGCAATTGTTCGACATCCAGCCCCTTAATTTTCTCGTTAAGCCCCTGCGGTACGAAAAAACCGATGAAGTGCTGCGCAAATATATAAAAATTGCGGGCTTGTGGTCGGAAACGTTTACCTACAAAATCGGCCATGCCGCACACAAGGCGCGGATCAAGGATATCGTTTACCTCGAAAGCGCTGACCGTAAACTCATCCTGCATTTGGCGGGCGGCAAACGGGAGGAATTTTACGGTTCGTTAAAAGCGGCATATGAAGAACAGCTTTCGCGCTTCGATTTCTTGTTCATCCACAACGCCTTCGTTATTAATTACGATTACGTAACCGCGTTGAAGTTCGACCACGCGGTATTGACCGGTGTCACCCTTCCCCTGCCCATCAGCAAGCACCGCAGGAACGCCGTGAAGGAAAAATACAGCGAAATCATGAAAAAGCGGACTTGATTTATGGAATGGATGCTCGCGTCAATCGTCGCCAACGGTCTAATGGTGCTCGCCTTTGAGCGGACGATGAACGTCTTCTTCGAAAGGAAGCGGACATCCTTTTTTATTTTTACCGTTTCCCTCGCGCTTATGTGGGTTACGCTGATGCTCCAGTCGTGGTGGGCGGGTAATCCTTTCCTTTTAGCCGCGTTCTACTTCTTTGCGCTGGCGGTTTTGTCGCTCAACTACGAATCCGTACCCATGAAACGCGTCGCCGCCGTAGCGGGGAGCCATTACGTTTCCATGTTTACCACCGGCATGGTTAATAACCTCGCGGGGTTGCTCCCCGCCGATTGGTTTATGGCCAACGTCGGTTGGGTGGTGGTCGGTGTTTGCCTTGCCGCCTACCTCGTAACGATTTTAATATTCCCGTTGTTTAAACACATCAAGGAATCGGCCATTAACTTGAACAAGCTGTGGATTCCTTTCGTGATATTCCCCTTTACGAATACGTTTATCGAGCTTTTCCATCATTTAAACCCGCCGGTTGTCCGCATGGTTTTACTGGTTACCAACACCCTTATCATCATTTTGGTATTCCTCGCGCTGTACAATATTATTTCAAGGATGTTCGGGGATACGGTCAAGTCCGCCCTTCACGCGCGGGAGAAGGAATATTACTTCACCCAATGCCGCCTCATGCAGGAATCGGTAGAGAAAATGAAGGCGTACCGCCACGACATGAAGCTCCATTTGGCCGCGCTGCGTGAATTTTCGTCGGGCAATGAAGCCGCTATCAATTACTTGGACGCTTTGCAAAGCGACATGGAGGCAAATGACATCTACAGCGACACCGGGAACATCGCCTTTGACAGTATTATCAACTATAAATTGAAAAACGCCGCGCAAAACGGCATCAAAACGGACGTAAACGTTCACATCCCCCCTTCCCTGCCCATAGAGGTTGCCGACGCGGTGACCATACTCGGCAACCTGCTGGACAACGCCCTGGAAGGTACGGCGAAAACCGACGACAAACGGCTTGCCCTTACCGTCACGACCGGCAAGGGCAACCTGTATATCAAATTGGAAAATACCTTCGACGGCGGAGTAGCGTACGCGAACGACGTAATTACCACCCGTAAAGATAACGCCGGCCACGGCTACGGCATAAAAAATATCCGCACATCCGCCGAAAAGTACAACGGACATGTGGATATCTATCATGACGATTCAATTTTTACGGTGGGGGTGCTGCTTTACCTTACCGATTAATCCTTACCGATTAATCCTTACCGCAACTTAACACATAAGCGGGGGGTAGGTTGCGCACTTCGCGGGTGATTTGTACCGTGCCGAAATGACGCGCGATCAAATCTTTTTTTAATAACGTGTATTGGAATGTAATAAAACGGCCTTCGCCGCGTAAATGCTTGCACGCCTGCGTAAGGATGCCTTCGGAAACTTCCTTGGGCAAGCTGGCGAAGGGCAAGCCGGAAACGATGTAATCCGCGTGGGGGATGCCCTGCTCCGACAGATACGTGCCGATTTTTTCGGCGGAGCCGTTGACGATGCGGAGGTTGGGGACGGTTGCGTACCTCCTGTGCAGCGTTTCGCAGAAGTCCTTATTGCGTTCGATGATCATGACAAAGGTTTCCGCGTTGCGCCGTTTGAGAATTTGTTCCGTAAAGACCCCCGTACCCGGGCCGAACTCCACGATACACCGCGCCCGCCCGAAGTCGATGGGCGCGACCATTTTACGCGCGAGGAAGCGGGAGCTGGGGGCTATCGCGCCGACGGAGCGCGGTTTTGATAAATAAAGTTTTACGAATTTGAACCAATTCATGGCAATCACCTCTGCGCACACAGTATAACACGCAATATCCTTTACTTCCCGCTTGTCGTACGCGGTTGAACCGTTATAATGGCTAGGTTGTTTTCCGCTGTACACAAAACGCCTTCGGGGGGATGCCGGATGCACAGATATACCATGGGGATCGATATCGGCTCGACGACGATTAAAATGGCGGTCATAAACGGCCATGCCCCTTCGGGGTTGGCGGCCAATCCCGATTTCAGCGTGTATCGGCGCCACCATTCGGATATACGCGGTACGTTAACGACAATGGCCGAAGAAGCGCGCGCCGCGCTTGGGGCGTTTTCGTTTAGGGCGATGATCACCGGTTCGGGCGGGCTGAGCCTGGCGGATTGGGTGGGCGTACCGTTCGTACAGGAAGTGATCGCCGTATCGGACGCGCTGGAATACTATGAACGTAACGGCGGCCAAAAAACCGACGTCGCCATCGAAATCGGCGGCGAGGACGCGAAGATCATCTATTTCGGCAATTCGATCGAACAGCGTATGAACGGCATCTGCGCGGGCGGTACGGGTTCGTTCATCGACCAAATGGCGACGTTACTCGACACCGACGCTTCCGGTTTGAACGAATTGGCCAAGGAATATAAAGTCATTTACCCCATCGCCGCGCGTTGCGGCGTATTCGCTAAGAGTGATTTGCAACCCTTAATTAATGAAGGGACGGCGCGCTGCGATTTAGCCGTATCCATTTTCCAAGCCATCGTAAGCCAAACCATCAGCGGTTTGGCTTGCGGCAAACCCATTCGGGGCAATATCGCGTTTTTGGGCGGGCCGCTGTATTTCCTTTCGGAATTACGCGCTCGCTTTATTGATGTATTAAAGCTCTCGGGGGATCAAGTAATTTCGCCCGATGATTCGCACCTTTTCGCCGCCATGGGTGCGGCGTACCGCGCCGAAAACGAAGGCGCGAAAATGGATATCGACCGGTTGCTTGAAAACCTTCGCGCCAAACAGGAGCTGCCCTTCGAAATTGACCGTTTGGCGCCCTTGTTCACATCACAGGAGGAATACGCCGTTTTTACGGCACGGCACGATAAACACGTTGTGCCCAAAGCCGCCTTGTCCTCGTATAAAGGCGATTGCTTCCTGGGCATCGACGCGGGTTCCACCACGACCAAAGCCGCGCTGATCGATGCAAACGGCGCCGTTTTATACACCGTTTACGCGAACAACGAAGGCAACCCGCTGGCCGTCGCCCGCGCCGCATTGACGCAGATATACGAGCATTTACCCGCAGGGGCGGCTATTAAACAATCCTGTGTAACGGGTTACGGTGAGGGTTTACTCAAAACCGCTTTGGGCGCGGATATCGGCGAAATCGAAACCGTGGCGCACTACCGCGCAGCCGCTTTCTTCGACCCCGAAGTGGATTTTATCCTCGACATCGGCGGGCAGGACATGAAGTGTCTGCGCATCAAAAACGGCGTAATCGATACGGTGCTGCTTAACGAGGCGTGTTCGGCGGGCTGCGGGTCGTTCCTTGAAACCTTCGCCCGTTCGCTGGATTTGCCGATCGAAACCTTCGCCGAGCAAAGCCTGTTCGCGGAGAACCCCGTGGACTTGGGCAGCCGCTGCACCGTGTTTATGAACTCCCGCGTTAAACAAGCCCAAAAGGAAGGCGCGGCGGTGGCGGATATTTCCGCGGGCCTTGCTTATTCCGTAATAAAAAACGCCTTGCAAAAGGTTATTAAAATCACCGACCCGTCGCAAATGGGCAAGCGTATCGTCGTGCAGGGCGGCACGTTCCATAACGACGCGGTGCTGCGCGCTTTCGAGCATGTAAGCGAACGCGAGGCGATCCGGCCCGATATCGCGGGGCTGATGGGCGCGTACGGGGCGGCGCTAATCGCACGGGAGCGCGTCCAAAGCGACGGAACCGCGGAAGGCAATACATCCGCCAAGTCCGCCCTTCTTTCCCCCGAAAGGCTTAAGGCCCTCACCGTTTCCACGTCGCATACGCGGTGCAAGGCGTGCGAAAATAATTGCTTGCTGACCGTCAACCGATTTACGGTAAAAGATACGGGGGTAACTTCTGCCCTAATAGAGCAGAAGTTAACGGACGGAGCCGTTACGCGCTTCATTTCCGGTAACCGATGCGAAAAGGCCATCCTCGGCAACACCAACGCCAACAACCTCCCCAACCTCTTCGAAGCCAAATATAAACGCGTGTTCGATTACGAACCGCTTCCGGAATTTAAAGCCGTGCGCGGCGTAGTCGGGCTACCCCGCGTAATGAATATGTATGAAAATTATCCCCTGTGGGCAACGTTCTTCGCGGAGCTTGGCTACCGCGTCATATTGTCGCCGCGGTCCTCACGCGATTTGTACGAATTGGGCATCGAATCCATACCCAGCGAAAGCGAATGTTATCCGGCCAAGCTGGCGCACGGGCATATCATGGCGCTGATACGGCAGGGCGTGAAATATATCTTTTACCCCGCCGTCCCGTACGAGCAGGAATCGGCGGCGGGCGCGGACGATTGTTACAACTGCCCGATCGTCACCTCGTACCCGGAAAATATCAAGAATAACGTGGAGGAACTCGCGGAAGGTACGGACATCCGCTTCCACAGTCCCTTCCTGCATTTGGGGCGGCGCGAAAGTCTGATCGCGCGTTTGGTTGAAGAATTCCCGCACATCCCCGCGGAAGAAGTAAAAACCGCCGCGCGAAAGGGCTTGGCGGAGCTTGACCATTACAAAGCCGACGTGCGGAAAATGGGCGAGGAAGCCTTGGACTACATCGCGGAAAACAAAGCTAAGGCCATCGTACTCGCGGGGCGTCCGTACCATATAGACCCGGAAATCCACCACGGCATCCCGGAAATGATCACGTCCTACGGCGTGGCGGTGCTGAGCGAGGATTCCGTAGCGCATTTGGGTAAAATCGAGCGGCCCCTCGGCGTACGCGACCAATGGGCGTACCATTCGCGGCTGTACGCGGCGGCGTATTTTGCGCGCGAACTAAAAAATATCGAACTCGTGCAGTTAAATTCCTTCGGCTGCGGGTTGGACGCTGTCACTTCCGATGAAGTGCAAGAAATCCTTGAAGCAAGCGGCAAGATTTTTACGCTGCTTAAAATTGACGAGGTTAGCAACCTGGGTTCGGTGAGGATCCGTATACGTTCCCTGCTCGCCGCGCTCGGCGAAAGGCAGCGTCGCGGCATTTCCCTAACAAAGCCCGCACCCCGTACCCCGCGCCGCGTCTTCACCCGCAAAATGCGCGAAAATCACACGCTCATCTGCCCGCAAATGGCGCCCCTGCATTTCGATATTATAAAGGAAGCCTTCCGTTCGGAAGGCTATAACATGGTGGTGATGCCCGCCATCGACCGCGCAAGCATCGAAACGGGCTTAAAATATGTGAACAACGACGCCTGCTACCCCGCGCTCATCGTGGTGGGGCAGGTAATGAACGCACTTACGAGCGGCGAATACGACCTCAACAACGTGTCAATTATCATGTCGCAAACGGGCGGCGGCTGCCGCGCTTCCAATTATATCGCGTTTATCCGCAAAGCGTTGGCGCGCGCGGGCATGGCGCACATCCCCGTCCTGTCCATCAGCGCAAGCGGCGTGGAAAAAAACCCGGGGCTCAAATTCACGCCCGGGTTGATAAACAAAGCCTTCCAAGCCTTGGTTTACGGCGACCTTTTCATACGCGTATTGTACCGCGTACGCCCGTACGAAGCCGAACCGAACAGCGCGAACGCCTTGTACCAACATTGGAACGCAATCGCGAAAAACGCCGTGCGCAAAGGCAGCCCGCGCGAATTTAAGAAAAATTGCCATGCCATCGTGGAGGCCTTCGACACGTTGCCCCTGCGTGACATCACCCTCCCCCGCGTGGGCGTGGTGGGTGAAATCCTCGTTAAGTACCACCCCACCGCCAACAACGATATCGTCACCCTGCTCGAAAACGAAGGCGCGGAAGCCGTCGTACCCGACCTCATCGATTTCCTTCTGTACGGGTCACACAACGCGAGTTTTAAGACACGCTTCCTGGGCTTCCCCAAAAGGACCCGCTTCTTCGGCAAGCTGGGCATTAAAATCATCGAACTCTTCCGCCGCCACGCCCGCCGCGCCCTCGAAGCAAGCGTCCGCTTCCACCCGCCCCTTCCCATCGAAAAAATGGGTAAGCTAGCCGCACCCGTCGTCTCCCTCGGCAACATGACCGGCGAGGGCTGGTTCCTTACCGCCGAAATGATAGAGCTTATCGAATCCGGCGTAGGTAACATCGTTTGCACCCAACCCTTCGCCTGCCTGCCCAACCACGTTACCGGCAAAGGCGCGATCAAAGCCCTGCACAACCGCTACCCCACAGCCAACATCGTTGCCGTGGACTACGACCCCGGCGCCAGCGAAGTAAACCAACTAAACCGCATCAAACTCATGTTGAGCGCGGCGCGGCGGAATTTGGAAAAACAAAACAAAAATAGTTACGAACTTGTCCCCCAAACCCTTGCTTGACAACTAACGACGAGCGTTTTACAATCCCCTTCGCGTCACGCGGCTGTGGCGGAATTGGCAGACGCGCTAGATTCAGGTTCTAGTGATCGAAAGATTGTGCAGGTTCAAGTCCTGTCAGCCGCAAAAATAACTGTTAATCCGAACTATTAACCGGGAGCAAAACTCTTTGGTGATGGGTTCGGATTTTGCTATTATTATGATTTTTCGTGTATAATAACATTATGGAGGTGTGTAATGAGCCATATGACCGCTGCTGTAGCCCAAAAAAATTTTACCACCATTCTTGATACTGTCATTAGGCAAAGTGACACCATATCCATTGCCACAGATGACGGCGCGGCAATGTTGGTGAACCAAGACGAATGGTATGGGATGATAGAAACGCTTTACTTGCAATCAATACCCGGCATGAAGGAATCTATACTGGAAGGCAAGGCAACGCCGCTTGACGAGTGCCTTGATAGCGTGGGATGGGATATAAATTAAAGTATACCAACCAAGCGTATAAGGATGCACGATTACTTGAACGCGCCGGGTTGGACAAAGGTGTCCAAGACCTTCTATCTGTCATATCAATGAATCCGTGGCAAAACCCACCCGCATATGAAAAATTGCAAGGTGATTTAAAAGGTTCATATTCTCGCCGGATAAATAAACAACACCGCATCGTGTATGATGTACTGCCCAATGATGAAAAACTAAAAAATGAAAATAACGTTCTCTACAAAGGCATCGTTAAAATTATACGCATGTGGACGCATTACGAATAAACACGCTCATTTATGGAGTACACATGGTTCATACTTTTTTCAAAGAGGGGTATTCATTATGGACGATGGGCGCATCAAACGTTTATTGGATAAACTCGGCATCGGCATATGGCCCAAACTTATTTTTTCCTTCCTTATCAGCAGCATAATACCCATAGTCGTATTGATCGTAATCCAACTGGTGCAATTCAACACCATCGGCCGCGAGCTCGAAGCCATCGCCATTACGGACTCCACCTCCGCGTTAACCGAAATCGCCATCCAAAACATCGAACGCCTGACGACCGATACGGCAAGGAACGTCGCCGAATTCCTGTATGCCCGCGACGCCGACATCCTGTTCCTGGCCGCCATGGAACCTTCGGAGGAGCTGTTCAGACAATTTATCGATAATAAACAGGGGCGGGTCGTCGTCAGGGGCGGTTGGACGCTTTCCCCCGACGGAACGTCCTGGGTGCCGGAAAGCGCGAACGCCCCGACGGGTATCGGCGGTATCTCCACCAACAACGAAAACAGCGACGACGGCGGCTTTAACGCCCGCCCGCCCGACACACTCGCGTACGAATATATCCCGCTGTACGACGAAATTACCTTCATCGACCTGTACGGCAACGAACTGATCAAGGT
This sequence comes from Defluviitaleaceae bacterium, assembly GCA_009780585.1. Classification (GTDB taxonomy): domain Bacteria; phylum Bacillota; class Clostridia; order Lachnospirales; family WQUN01; genus WQRX01. The sequence continues at coordinate 93,989 of WQZS01000002.1, forward strand.
AACCGCTTCCGCGTCCCCCAAAATCCATTATCCCCTCAACCCCGCGAAGGGGAACGTCTCCCAAAAGGAAAATACATATATAAAGGCCGAAACGTATTTCGCCGCGCTGGCGTATCTCCGCCCCGGCGACATCTTTGTTTCCGACGTGATCGGCGCGTACGTGGGTACGAATTACATCGGCATGTACGTACCCGGAACGGTGCAAACGGCCGCCCAAACGCGCGGGTACGACATCCATTTCGACCCGGAGCTGCAAGCGTACGCCGGGAAGGAAAACCCCAACGGCCAACGCTTCGAGGGTATTATCCGCTGGGCCGCGCCCGTGGCGGACGCAAGCGGCAACCACATCGGGTACGTGACCTTCGCCCTAAACCACGACCATATCATGGCCTTCGTCGATCACATAACCCCGATGGAGGAACGTTATACCGCGTTGCCCAGCGCGTTTGAAGGCAACTACGCCTTTATTTGGGATTACCAATCGCGCAGTATCTGCCACCCCAGGCACCATTCCATCGTCGGCTTCGACCCCGAAACGGGCAACCCGCAAATCCCCTGGCTCGAGTCCTCGATTTACGACGCCTGGCAGGCAAGCGGTACGCCGCTTTGGAACGATTTTATCCAAGGCTGGCCGATGTTCGACAACCAATCCAGAAGCAAGACCCCCGCTCCCGCGCTGACACGGGCGGGCATGGTCGGGTTGGACGGGCGGTATCTCAACAACGCCCCCCAATGCACCGGGTGGATGGATTTGACGCGGGACGGGGGCTCCGGTTCCTTTTATATATTGTGGAGCGGCATCCAAAAATTAACGACGGCCGCCGCCATCCCCTATTACACGGGACAATACGCGCCTTCCGCGCAAAACGGCTATTCCCGCCGCGGCTTCGGCTTTGTCACCATCGGCGCGGGGTTGGAGGATTTTACAAAGCCGGTTGAAGTGATCAGGACAAAACTGGACGAAACCATCAACAGCCGCATGAACAGCATGATCCGCCAGGTACTTACCGGAAGCCTGTTTGTCCTTACCCTGGCGGCGTTAATGGGCATTTGGGTTGCCTCCGTGTTTACGGGGAGCATAAATAAACTTATCAACGGCGTATCCCGCTTTAGGGCGGGGGAACGCCAATTCCGTTTCAACTCCGTCGTTAAGGACGAGTTCGGCACGCTGGCGGACGCCTTCGACGATATGGCCAAAAATATCGTTGGTAGCGTAAACGGCCCGCTTTCCATCATCGGACCGGACGGGAATATTATCTACATGAACGAGCATGGGCTCGAAATCATTGATTCCACCTTGGAAGAGGTCGTCGGTTCCCCCTACAGCGAAAAGAGCATCTACCCCTCCGGTTCAACGCATGACCCCGTATTGGCATTGGAAGAGGGGCATGAAGCCGAGGTATACCATATGGCGGAGCAAGGCCGTTATATAAAAGGGTCGGCCAGTTACTTCCTTAATAATGAAGGCGAAAGGATCGGTTATATCGTCTCCGGCACGGATGTCACCGAAATCCAAAACGCGCGCGAAAAGGCCGAAGAAGCGAGCCGCTCGAAGAGTGAATTCCTTTCCCGAATGAGCCATGAAATGAGAACACCCATGCTTGTCATCAACGGCAAGGCGGAAATCGAATATATCAGCAATTCGCTGATGGAATGGCTGGATTTGGACGCCGATCGGGAAATCATCGGCCAATTGTTTAACGACTTGCCCATAACGGAAGGCACGAAGGAGTTCTTCACCAACGCGTTCGGGCGGGACGAATTCATACAGCAAAACATCATGATCGAGAAGGAAAACGGGCACAACTGGTTTATGCTGCGTTCTTCGCTGCTGGGCGAAGGGAATCTGTCACGGGTATATGAGCTGGTGGACATTACCGAGCTCATCGAAGCGAAGAACGAGGCGGAACAGGCAACCCGCGTGAAGAACGACTTCCTGGCGAAGATGAGCCACGAAATCCGCACGCCCATGAACGCCATCATCGGCATGTCCGAACTTATGCTCAACGAAACCCTCAACGACCGCCAAAACGGATATATACGGGACATCCATATTTCCTCCCATTCCCTTTTGGGCATCATCAACGACATATTGGATTTCTCCAAGATCGAATCGGGCAAAATGGAACTGATTCCCGTCGATTATGACTTTACCTCGCTCGTCGATAACCTCCATTCTATGTTTACGTATATAACGCAAAAGAAGGGCCTCGACTTCCTGCTGGTAAAGGAAGGCGAAATGCCCGACTGCCTGTTCGGCGACGATGTAAGGCTCCGTCAAATATTGACGAACCTTTGCTCAAACGCCGCGAAGTTTACGAGCGAAGGTTACCTGCGCATGAAAATCACAACCACGGACGATTCCGTTATCTTTGAAATAAAGGATACCGGCATGGGTATCCGCGAAGAGGAATTGCAAAAGCTCTTTACGCCCTTTTCACAAGCCGACGCGCGCAAAAACCGCAACATCGCGGGTACGGGACTGGGGCTTACCATCAGCCGTAACTTCGCGGAAATGATGGGTGGCAACATCACCGTTTCAAGCGTATACGGCGAAGGCTCGGTGTTTACGGTTACGATTCCCAAGGTGCCGGGTAACAGGAGCGCGATCGACGACGGCGACGCAAGCGGGGTAAAACACTTCCGCGCCCCCACAGCCGCTGTATTGGTGGTGGACGATAATGAGCTTAACCTTACGGTGGCGAAAGGGTTGCTGGCCCTGCTCGATATCGTCATCGATACGGCGTCTTCCGGTAAGGAAGCCCTAAAACGGATAACCGAAAAGGATTACGACATCGTGTTTATGGACCATATGATGCCCGAAATGGACGGGATCGAAACGACGCACGAAATCCGTAAGATGGGCGGTAAATACGAACGGCAAACCGTCGTGGCGCTGACGGCGAACGCCATCGCGGGCGTTAAAAAGATGTTTTTAGATAACAGCTTCAACGACTTTATTTCAAAGCCGATCGAGGTACAGGACCTGCGCAAGATCATCAAGACATACCTGCCCCCGGAAAAAATCCTCGCGGAAACCGACGGCGAAGGCAAACACGAGCAACTAAGCAGGGATGAACAGCTTCGGCACAAGGTCATCGGAACGTTCGTGAAGGAAAACAAGGATACGTATACCCGCTTCTATAACGCGCTTAGCTCCGGCGACACCAAGACCGCGCACAGGATCGTGCATACGTTAAAAAGCGGCGCGGGCTACCTCGGCAAGACAAAATTGCAGGACGCGGCGTTCTCGCTGGAGCAATCCCTGCAGCTTGACCCGCCTTCCCATACCCCCGACCAGCTCCACGACCTTGAAAAAGAGCTGGAAGCCGCGCTAGCCGAATTGGAACCCTTAATCATGGAAATCGAACCGCAAAAACAAGAGGCCGTAGCGATGGATTCCGAAAAATTGGCTGCCTTGCTGACGGATTTGGAGGCGTTGCTCCAAGCGGGCGACTACGGCGCGTCGGATTACGTCGACGCGTTGAAGGGCATCACCGGGATGGAGGAATTGGCGGATTTGATCGACGATTACGACTACGAAGGCGCGATGGAATTATTAAAACAACTTAAGTAAAACCCCGCGTCACGGGGATAACAATACCGCCTCCGCGAAATACTAATAAACGGAGGCGATTTTTTATGTCAAACGAAGGTTGGAACCTGGAATATACCTACACGCAACTCCCCGAATTTTTTTACCGCCGCCAACGTCCCGAACCCGCGCTTGCGCCGAAAATGGTTATCTTTAACCACGACTTGGCCGCGGAATTGGGCTTAAACGCGGACGTATTACGGGATAACGCCGAAGTCTTTGCGGGTTCGCGTTTGCCCGAAGCCGGATGCGTCCCCATATCGCAAGCGTACGCGGGCTACCAATTCGGGCATTTCACCATGCTGGGCGACGGACGAGCGGTGCTGTTGGGTGAACAGCGGACACCTCCTTCCCCGACGGCCCCGAACGGCCATTTATTCGACATCCAATTGAAGGGTTCCGGCCCGACGGCGTTTTCCCGCGGGGGCGACGGCTACGCGGCACTCGGGCCAATGCTGCGGGAATACATCATCAGCGAGGCGTTGCACGCGCTGGGTATCCCCACCACGCGTTCGTTGGCGGTCGTATCGACGGGGCGCGGTGTGATACGTGAAAGGATACTGACGGGAGCGGTACTCACACGGGTTGCGGCAAGCCACATCCGGGTCGGAACGTTTAATTACGCGGCGGCGTTCGGCTCGCCCGAGGATGTCCGCGCGTTGACGGATTATACGATCCGCCGCCACTTTCCCGACCTTGAACACGCGGAAAACAAATACGCGCGGTTCTTCCGCGCTGTATGCGAACGCCAGGCTTCGCTCATCGCGAAGTGGCAATCCGTAGGTTTTATCCACGGCGTGATGAACACCGATAACATGGCGGTTTCCGGTGAAACGATCGACTTCGGCCCGTGCGCCTTTATGGACACGTACGACCCCGATACCGTTTTCAGCTCCATCGATACCCAGGGGCGCTACGCGTACAAGAACCAACCCGCCATCGGCGCGTGGAACCTGAGCCGCTTGGCGGAATCCCTCGCGCCGTTTTTAACGATGGCGCAAGCCAAGGAAGCGGTCGCCCATTATCGGGAACACCATGAAGCGCATTGGCTCGTATGTATGCGGATCAAATTGGGTATGACCCGCGAAGGCGCGGACGACAAAATGATCATTAACGAATTCCTGGATGAAATGAAAAGGGAAGGCAAGGATTTTACGAATACCTTCCGTGCGGTTTCCAAACGCAACCCCGCCGTTATTCCGCGCAATCACCGCGTGGAGGAAGCGTTATCCGCGGCGGATGAAGGGGATTTGACTGTTATGCGTGATTTGCTGGAGGTGTTGCGTAAACCGTATGAGGAAAATGCCGATTATATGCAGCCGCCGGAATGTGGGTGCGGGTATAGGACTTTTTGCGGGACGTAAAAAATGGGGTTGTCTTACCTGTTATTATTCCGTGGGGCGGGGGCGGGCGGATGTTCCAACGCTGCGCTGAACACAATCGGACGATGAACGGCTCCGTCCGCGAAGTGGTTGTGTCGGTCTTGGGAAGCAGCCCGACACCAACCACGTAACGCGCCCGTTCGCCGTTCATCGTCCGATTGCGTAGGCGCTGCTTATGGAACATCCGCCCGCCCCCGCCCCACTTGTGTCCGGTGTGTTGGCATCCCGTTTTTTCTTTTGGAATGTCCGGCCCAACTTGTGCCCTAGTAGGGCCGAAGTTAAAAAACAGGCGTTTTTCCGGTTGTGTGGGTTTCAACTTCTGCTTAATTTAGGTAGAAGTCAAAGTGATAATTTTTTTCTTATTAATCGCGTGCTACCCGAACGTGGCGAATTTTTGAGTCCAGTAATACGTCCATTGCGTACCTGCCAAACGATGCACACCAACCCCTATATATTTTAAGTTGGCATTGAGGATGTTGGCACGGTGTCCGGGGGAATTCATCCATGCGGTAACCACCGCTTCGGGGGTTTGACGCCCTGCGGCTACATTTGCGGCGGCATGGCTCCACGAAAGACCCGCTGCCAACATTCTATCAAACGGTGATGAACCGTCAGACCCGGTATGGCTCATAAAATCGTTTGTCGCCATATCTATACTGTGGTTGCGTGCCACGGCAGCGAGGGTACTGTCCAACGCCAATGCAGGCACTCCTTGATTAGCGCGTTCGATATTAACCAGTTCCAAAACGCGCTGTTCAAAATCATAAGCGTTAAACGGGATAGGTGTTGGCGTGGGTGCGGGTGTCGGGGTGGGTATTGGCGTGGGGGTTGGCGTAGGTGTTAGTGTGGGCAACGGTGTATGAATGGGTGCAGGCGTAGGTGTCGGGACGGGCGTTGTCGGTTCCGGCGTCGGCGAAGGGGTGGGAGCCGTTATTCGGGCTTGCACCGTTATGCTGTGCGTTTGGCTTACCGCGCCGCTCAGCCAAAAACCACGGTTGGCATAAACCGCAAACGTTTGTGTCCCCAATACGGCGGGGGTCACAATGATTTCCCATACTTGCGTTGTGTCATCCCCTCCGGTGCGTACAGCTTGTGGGAACCGCGCGGGATTGCTGTGGCGCACCCATACATTGTTTACTTCCCCTTCGGTGGTTACCGATAAATGCACGGCACCCGGCAGTCGGGTTATATCAACGTTGCGTATAACCGGGTCGGTCTTGATCGGGGCTGATGTATCAACATACAGTTCTTGCATTGACGCGCCCTGTAACCAAAACCCGCGGTTTGCCCATACCTCTACATATTGGCTCCCCGCGTGGGTCGGTGTAAAGACCACTTCCCACGTTTGCGAAAGCGCGTCCCCGGTAATGCGTTCGGCTCGGGGCCAGCGCGGCGGGTCGCTGTGCTTTACCCAAACGTTATTGACACCCGTACCGGTCACAATGGTAAAGCTCACCGTGCCGTCGGCGGCTTCGGTGTTTTCTTCCACACTAATGATGGATAACGGCGCGTTGGCGTAGGCCACTATTGGTAACGCGAATAAAATTGCTAAAAAAACCAAAGTGAACAAGACCGTTCTTTTTTTCATACGATTACCTCCCCTATACGTGCGGCTTACCTTACGCGCGCGGGATAATCAGCCATTGCCCCGCGTAAATTATGTTATTGGTACCGACGCGGGGGCTGTTGGCTTCGCGGATGCGCCCCCATTGGGACGCGTCACCGAAGAAATGCAACGCGATGCTTGACAGCGTATCACCCGGGCGCACAAGGTACACACCCGCTGCATCGCCGAGGTTGGCTTGCATAACGGGCTGGCGCAAACCCTGCGCGGGAAGGGTGAGTACCATGCCCACTTCCAACGCGTTGTTGGCGGGGAGGATATCGCGGTTAGCCGCGGCGATGCGGTTGACCGTTGCGGCTTGCATCGAACCGTAATAATTAAAGGCGATGCCCCAAAGCGTTTCCCCGGGCTGTACGGTGTAGCGCAAATCCCGTCCCGCCGCGGGCGAGGGGGGTATGACGCTGACCAACCGTTCGGTAGTGATGATATCGGCGGAAGCGCCGGGGGCTACAATGATGGGCGCGGGGGTAGGCTGCGGTGTGGGTTGCGGTGTGGGAGGAGCGGGAGTCGGCGCAGGAGCGGCGCCGACCCCACCCTGTACGGAAAATGGATAAGTGATTGTTAAGGGTTCGCTTGTGCTTGGGCTGCGTGTGATAAAATCACCGTTTATAGATATTGATACTTGATATTCCTGCGTTTCCCAGTCCAGCGGGACAGGTTCCCAATGTTCGTTCATGGTTTCCAATCTAATTGTATACAAGTCGATACGGTTTTCTTCAACCCGTCTGGAACCGATTGAAGACCAAAACCATTCGTCAGGATTGAAATTTGAGGGAACATACCTTGCGATACCTACGAAATAGCTTGTCGCTCCCGGCACCACGTCCCACGATAATGTCGAATCGGTCAGCGTCAATCCCGTGGCTTGGGGCATGGGACCCAAATACCTTGAATCAAATTCCAATGTATTACTTAATGGGGACGATTGGTCACCATCGGATACAGAAGCCTGGATACGGTGCGTTCCGGCAGGAAGGGCATTAAATGTCAGGGTCCAATATACACGGTACGCGTCATATTCATTATGATTATGCATGGGGTGATTCCACCGGGTATGGAATTCTTCGCCGTTTACGTACAGGGTAACGCTTTCGATAATTGACTCGGACCTTATGGCAAACCCCGACAATTCAATTCCCATTGCTTCATAGGTTTCATACGTTAGCGTCGGTGCGGGCGGCGGCGGCGGTATTTCCATATTTGCGCCGATCTTGTTCATTTCGGTGGCTATATTAAACGGTCTGGCGGGAATCATGTACAATTGTTGGCTGGCCCCCCCCTGATTCCATAATTCCCCTATGTTTATATTTCCGCTTTCGGGCTGTTGCGCAAATACATCGAAGCTGCCGTCGGGCATAATTTGAGCAAACATGACATCGCCGCCATAGTGCCCCTGTCCGGTTTCTTCAATCATCATGATACTTATTACGTAAGCGATTGGTTTCCCTCCAAACCAAATTTCGCTCGTTACATGGGACATGACGTGCTGCCATCCCCGCGCATCCGTTCTGTTAAGATTGGGATGCTCGCTTAAACGGTGTATAACGCCATTATGGTAGGAATAAACTTCCCCGGCGCCATGTCTTCCGACCAACAATTCCGGTGTACCCCTGCCGCCCGTGTCCATCAGGGTAAAATTATATTCCCGCCCGTAATCCTCCAGGATTTCCAGGTACGCGGCTACCCATGAGGGCACACCTGTATTCGTGTTTGCGGATACGGTTACCGTAACCACACCCAAAGTCATTACCGCTGCCAGCAGCAGGGCTGTCATTTTCTTCATTTACATAGCCTCCCGAAATATTTTCGCCTGTCCGGCGGTTAATCCTAATTATAGCGACATTTTTATATATAAAAGTAGACATTTTTTGCAACTTTCCTTATTTATTCGTTATTTATTTAAATTGTTTATTTAAATTATTTATTTAAGTTGATTATTTAATTTGACATTTTTTTCTACTATTGCTATATTATGGGTGCAAAACAAAACTCGCCACGCTGGTTGTGTTCCTTCGTGACGAGTTTGGCTTGGAACTACAGCATTTTAAAGAATGGGTTCTTCTTGCCAAATGCTGTTTGTTTCTGTTAGTGCTTTTTCTGTGTTGACAACTGCGTCGCACCATGTCACACTTGCATTAAATGCCAGCATGACTGCCATGAGGATGGATAAAATCTTTTGCATCCTCACCACCACCTTTCTTAAGATTACGCAGCGGGTACAGCCGCCGCGACATCGAAAGAATAAATCATAACTACCGATAGATTTGTACGGATTTGCGAGGATTTGTATGTATGTTGTTTTTACAAAAATATTAAGGAGGTTGTATCATGGAATTGACCAAAGTCACTATCAGCAGATTTGCACAAGAGCTTCACCCTTATTTTTCACGCGGGAAAATACCGGCGGATTTTATGGTGATGCTAACAAACGGAATCATGACTAGACCGGGCGATACAAAGAACAGAGCAGCCGTCAGAAAAGGTGAAGATCCCGATTATTTAAATCCGATTAAAAACAAGGGACAAGATTATCGCCGCCAATTTTTTACCGATGATCGCACTATTCCCGCAACCGATATAACGGAAATTTTGGGACGCCTTGATAAACAAAGATTTGGGACATTCATCTCAAAATACCCAATCGATGTGCGTTTAAAGCTTGTGGATATCTTGAAAAGTTTTGAGGTCAAGTTAGTAAACATCGAGAATGTCGCGGTTAAATGCGCGGAATTTTTCGAAGTCGTACTCATAAGCGAACTCCAGCGAAAACGAGGTAATGTTTAATTACTTAAAAAAGCTATATGTTTACGAAGTTGCAAAACCAAGGTTTTTATTGAATCGTCGTGTTTAGATATTGGAACACGAAATATACCCTTCATCGTAGTGATTTCCAAAAACCGACGAACGGAAAATAAAAACGTAAAACACAAAATACCCACCACGGCTACAACCGCGATGGGTATTGTTGTTGGAAGGTGTTTATAATAATCCATTCCCAAAACCATTAAACCGCAACATATTAAACTCATGTACATAACTTTTTTGGAACGGCGTTTAACAAACTCGACGGCAAGCACATCGCCGTAGTTTACTACGGCTTCGCCGGTTGACTTTGTAATGAAGCCGTTGTTGACAGTAAAATGCCCTTCTTTGATAATAAAACATCTGTCAAACAATTCAATTTTTACGGTCATTCCAGTCCGTTCCCGCATTTTACACAGAACAATGAAGGTGGCTTGTTTTGGTGTCCGCAATTTTGGCAAAGTATATGATTTCCGCTTGGCGCACTTTCACGGTAAACAATGTAATCATTTGCGTTACCTGACGGGTTATGGATTTTATCTTTAATTAGGTGAATGTTGCGAATAAAATCATCCTGTTCATGGCTAAGTATCCACTTGACATCAAACGCTATGTTCCCTCCGGCATATTCGATGCAAAGTAACGTTTTACGGAAGAATAAGTATAATGCGACGAACACGCCTGCTAATAGTAAAAAAATAAAAAAACCTCCAATGCCCAAACCCGTAACACTGGTACCGGTGACTTCTCCCCGACGTCCGTAATTTTCTTCCACCGTTAAAAATATCCAAAAAAATCCAAGGATTGCGATTAGGCAAGCCCATACAATAAATTTCAACGGATTGTAAAATCTGTAGCCTACACCCGTTACATCGCGTACATTTAGTATTTTTTGCTCTTTTATCGCCGAAAGGCTCCCCTTGGAATTGAACGAAAATACATTACCGGAAAAATAAATCCTCATATCCGTTACTGTTGCCCCCGCTTTCGATAAAACACCCCCCGTTAAAAAATTGGCGATATAACCCGAACCGATGGTAGTGACTTGCTTTTCGTCGGGATTACAAAACCTGCCACCGTACTTGCTTCTTGCTTCCATTTTGTTTTCTCCTTTTTTATTTATTCGTTCCATCATTAAGATTATAATTGTATTTTTTATGTTAAAAGTAGACATTTTTTGCAACTTTCCTTATTTTTATAGACATTTTTTGCAACCGTTATTATTATGGGGATGAAAGGGTGTGTCCGTTATGCCGCTGTATAACGCTGCGACTATTGTTAAGGAACTGCGCAAGAGCAAGGGCTTGACACAAGAAAACCTATGTGCGGGTATTTGTTCAAAGGATGAAATCTCGCGCATAGAGAGAAATATCCGACGCCCCTGCTGGTTTGTTTTTGAAAAAATAATGCAACGTTTAGGGGAAGACCCACAAAAATACTTTACGTCTATAGCATCCATAGAAGAAATGAAAATTATTGATATAAAGAATAATATACAGTTACTCCTTCGTAAAAAAACCGAAGGTGCATTAAAGGAAGCAGAGGTTAAATTAGAAGAATTGTCTGTGCGTGGAGGGGAATACAACCTAATTAAACAGCATGTCATGTATGTAAAATCTGTCCTCGCTTTTTACCGCAAAGATTTCAACGCCATGCTCGCATACGCGAAAGCTGCCGTCATACTAACCCGCCACGACTTTAATGAAAACAAAACATTTATGCTGTTAACGATGGATGAAATAATCGCTATTAATAATATTGCTTTGGCATATTTTAATTTGGAATTCATTGACAAAGCCGTAGACATTTTATTAAATTTAAAATCATCATTAGATATACAACATACCGTGGAAGAAGAAAGAACAAAGATATACATACAGGTTACGTACAATTTAACAAAGTACCTGGGTTTGTTAAAACGGTACGACGAATCCATCCTGCATTGCGACGAGGGGATACATTTATGTGAAATCCATTGGCAGTATTATTATCTCCCTTTGTTATTAGGTAACAAAATGTACGCTTGTTTCTATTTAAACAGGCAAGAAGAAGGAAAAAACCTTGCAAAACGAGTCATTGCCCTCTTTGAAGGCTTAGAGAAACACAAAGAACTCGCTATGTTAGAAAAGTTTTTACGTGATGAATTTGGGTTAGAAAGAGAAACACTTTAAATATTAACAGCTTTTTATATACTTACGTCTGTGTCCAATCCAAAAATAGCAAGCCCGTCAATGTTTTCATAATCCTTTATATTGTTCGTAACGATGGCACAATCGTGGGCAAGGCAAAATGCCGCGATGAGTATGTCCAATTCCCCAACGGTAAAACCTTTGCGGTACAATTCTTTATATACATCAATTGCCCGTTCCCAAATCACAGCGGTTATTTCGATAATGGGGCAGCGTTGGGTGAGCAGTTCATACACCTGTTCTTTACGATGTGAAGGTCTTTGCATTAGCTTAAAACCGCGGCGTACTTCGTAATCCACCATTTTTGGTATATATAACTTGTGGTTATTGGCAAGTGCGTTGTCTATATTGTTAACAGAGGTCGTTTCATTTTTCAAATAACGGATAATAATATTTGTATCCAACGCGTATTTCATATATTTGCTTGCCTCCTCAGTTGTCAAAATTTATGGGTGGGCGCATATCTTTTGAACGCCGAAAATAAACATCCGGCAATTCTTCGTTCATCGAAAGCGCAAGGGCTTCTTTTATACGTTTATGCCATGCATAAAAATCGTCATCTTCTTGCGTGATTTCATCTACATTTTGCGATTGATTTATCACAAAATCAAGAATGGTGACGATAGCGTGGCTGCCCTTCGGAACAACCACTGGTTCAAAAGGTATAAATGCACCTTCATTATAAAACGCTCTGACTGCTTGCATATGTTCAACTCCTATCTAAGGGTTCGGTTATCCGGTTAATAGCCAAATGATATTCATTGGTCTTAATTTTCGCAAACCCTTTTATGAATGTCAAATCATTTATGATGTCAACAATGGATAAAAACGAAATTTAATCATCGTTATATGGGGTAGTGCTTCATTGCGTTAACTTCCCCCGTTTATGTTATACTCCCATCGCACCCCATTCCAACTTGTACCCTACTAGGGTACAAGTTAAAAAGGAGCATTTCATCCCATGAAACCCTTCTACGTCACCACCCCCATCTACTTCCTCAACGGCGAGCCGCACATCGGCCACACGTACACCACCGTCGCGGCGGATTCCTTGGCACGTTATAAGAAAGCGCGCGGCTTCGACGTCAAGTTCCTCACCGGCGCGGACGAACACGGCCAAAAGGTGGAGCAAGCCGCCGCCGCCGCGGGCATTACGCCCCAGGAATACTGCGACGGCTTGGTCGCCAAGTACAAGGAAATTTGGGAACTGATGAACATTGATTACGATTATTTCCAGCGCACCACCGGCGCGCCGCACATGGCATCGGTGGCGCGGATTTTCAAGAAATTATACGAGCAAGGGGACATATATAAAGGAAGCTACGAAGGGCTGTACTGCATACCCTGCGAAACGTTTTTCACCGAGCATCAAATGAAGGAAGAAAAAGTTTGCACCGATTGCGGCAGGCCACTGGAGCGCATCAGCGAGGAATGTTACTTTTTTAGGATGGGCAAATATCAGAAGGCGCTGGAAGCGCACATCGCCGCCAACCCCGAGTTCATCATGCCCGCGTCGCGCCGCAACGAAATGATAAATAACTTCCTCAAACCGGGCTTGAACGATTTGTGCGTTTCGCGCACCACGTTTACCTGGGGTGTGCCGGTGGATTTTGACCCCGGGCATATCATGTACGTGTGGGTGGACGCGCTGCCCAACTACGTGACGGCGCTGGGCTTTTTGTCGGAGAACGACGCGGAATACAAGAAATACTGGCCCGCCGACGTGCATCTGATGGCGAAGGAAATTACGCGCTTCCACACGATTATTTGGCCCTGCATCCTGCTCGCGCTGGGTGAGCCGCTGCCCAAACAAGTCTTCGCCCACGGCTGGTTACAAATCGAGGGGCAAAAGCTGGGCAAGTCCCTGGGCAACGCCATCGACCCGCGCCCGCTGTCGGCGGAGTTCGGCGTGGACGCGCTGCGTTATTTCCTGTTGCGCGAGTTCTCCTTCGGGCCGGACGGCAACTTCACCCGCGCCAATTTTATTAACCGTTACAACGCCGACCTCGCCAACGACCTGGGCAACCTGCTTTCCCGCACAGTAGGTATGGTGGACAAATATTTCGGCGGCACGCTGCCCCTTTGCGCGCCCGCACCCTCCCCTTACGACACCGACCTCGCCGCGCTTGCCACAGCCATGATCACCAAAGTCGAGGACCACATGGACAACCTGCGTTTTTCCGAGGCGTTGGCGGAGACATGGCAAGCCGTGCGCCGCGCGAACAAATACATCGACGAAAACGCGCCCTGGGTACTGGCGAAGGACGAAACGAAGCGCGCCGAACTCGCCAACGTATTGTACTGCCTTGCGGAAACCCTGCGTATCACGGCAATCGCCATCGCCCCCGTGATGCCCGCCACCCCCGCCATCATCCGCGCGCAACTAAACATCACCGATTCGGCGTTCACCACTTGGGAAAGCGCGAAGCATTTCGGGCTTCTCCCCCGCGAGGTGCGCGTGGAGAAAGGCCCCGCGGCGTTCCCCCGGATGGAGAAGGCGCAATGACGCCCCCATTGATATTCGACACCCACACGCATTACGACTTCAGCCAATTTAACGCGGATAGGGATGCCGTGTTGGATTCCCTCGCGTCCAACGGCGTGGGCGCGGTGCTTAACGTGGGCAGCGACATGCGTTCGTCGCGGGCGTCGGTTGAATTGGCGAAGAAATACCCTTTCATATACGCGACGGTGGGTGTGCATCCGCACGACGCGAAGACCCTCACCGAAAGGAATTTGGCCGAATTAAAGGCCCTGGCGGCGAATCAAAAGGTCGTTGCTTTCGGTGAGATCGGCTTGGATTTTTTTAGGAACCTTTCGCCGCCGGATGTGCAGCGGAAGTGGTTTATACGGCAGCTTGAAATCGCTTGGGAATTGCGGTTGCCGGTAATTATACATTCGCGGGATGCGGATGAGGATGTTTACGGGATAATGGCGGGGTCTCCGTACGGGAACGGGGGATGGCGGTTGAAGGGGGGTAGTCCCGTGGACGGCCCGACCCTTCCCCCCGGCGGCGTTATCCATGCTTTTCCCGGTGACGCTGCGCTGGCGCAAAGATATGTTGACATGGGTTTTTACCTCGGCATCGGGGGCGTACTTACGTACGACAAGACGGGGCGGTTGAAGACTGTGGTGGAGGCCGTGCCGTTGGAAAAAATATTACTTGAAACCGATTGCCCTTACCTCACGCCCGCGCCGCATCGCGGGAAAAGGAATGAATCGGGGTATTTACGATATGTTGTGGACGCGATTTCCCAAATAAAAAAAATATCCCCCGATGTTGTACGAAGACAAACGTATGAAAATGCGCGTACGTTGTTTGGAATAAAATAAACGATTGATAAAGATTACTTTTAGCCGTCATTTATCTTGCGATGACGGTTTTTTTATTTACAATCACTATAAAAAACCGGAGGAAACCGCATGTCAAATGAAACCGAAATTAAGAACTTGGGTGCGTTTTTATACGAACAGCATGAGACGCAAGACGACGACGTAAAGTTCATCTTGCAAACCATCGGCGCCCCTGCGAAGAAGGTATTGGAGGTTGCTTGCGGCGGCGGGCGTATCCTTGTGCCGTTGGCGAAGGCGGGACATGACGCTTGGGGCTTTGATATGGACGATGACATGCTTGCCAATATACCCGCCAAGGCGTTGGGTTTATCCAACATTCATTGGTGTAACGCCGACGCGCTGCTTGACGATTGGGGTGCGGGCTTCGATGTGGTGGTTTTGGCAGGTAATTTGCTGTTTAACATCGAAATCGGAGCCGGTATTGAATATAAAAAAGCGCAGGAGCTTTTCATCCAAAAAGCCGCAAACGCGCTTGTGACCGGCGGATATCTTTACATCGGGTACAACCCGTGGGCGCCCAATGGCCGCACGCTGACACGCCCCGCGGGGTATAACGTTGAGGATGACGGCAACGTCGTGTGGGAATGGGAAGGCACAGACGAACACGGCAATTATCAAAGGGAATGGACGACGTCGGGCGCGTTTGACGAAGATAGCGGCATCCTTACATCCACGAACGGTTGCGAACAACGACTCGCCGACGGTACGCACGCCGAAGAAATAACCTTCGGAATCAAACACTACGCCACCCTCGAACACATCCACGGCTGGCTCACCGCCGCAGGCTTCGAAATCGAGCAACAATACGAAAACTTCGACAAGAAACCCATCGACGACGACTCCACAACCCTCATCATCTACGCGCGGAAGAAATAAATTTTTTGATTTTACAATGGGTTATTAATAAAGATGCCGCGTATTTTTATCCACCACTTTTAAATAATCCACGTCATTCAAATCATTAACCCCCCTAACCAAGTTGCGCAGCCAGGCTTCGTCCCTTTCGCGGCGTAACGGCAGGGGCGGTATGTCCCCGAAGATACGGTCGCGTACTTTTTGCCCGTACTTGTTTTCTACTTGTGCCGCGAGTTTTTCCGGCCATTTTTTATTCACGGGTTTAACCCTTTTGCACCACGCTCAACAACAGAGCGTTGTCGATCATCAGTTCCGCTTCGCCCGTCAGTTCAAACCCGGCGCCCCACATCAGCCAGGAAGGAAGGTATGTTTCGTATACCTCCTCGATGAAGGCGGCGGTATCGGTGTAGCCCTGCGGCAGGGCGGCGTAGATGTACCTGCCCGCGGGGGCTTTGATTATTGCGCCGATCGGCGGCGTTTCGCCGTGTACCCGCGCGTAAAATGTCCCGTCGCAGGTTACTTCAAACGCTTCCAAATGCCGGATTTCGTACTTGGGGCGGTCAATTTCTGTATAGTTCGGGTTTGCGGAAAAAGGCTTTACCGTTATTTCGATATGTTCAATCATAAACGGCACCTCCCGCGCGAGGTGGTTTGACGTAATCCGCAAGGTGGGTAGTGCCCGATCCCTCATAACGGGGAAGGTGTGCGCCAGCGTGAACGCTTCGCCAGCGTTTACAACGTGGTGCGCCATCGAATCGTACCCCGGCAAGGCAGTCATTTCAATCCGGCCGCCCGGTAAAGTAGATGTTTTGTCCGTTACGCGCCCGCGCACCTCTATTGTGCAATAATGGTTGGGTTGGATTCCCAACTTGTCCAATAGGATGAAGATTCCGTCCCAATCGTTGGCGCGGTTGGTGATATGGATGCCGTTACGGCCTTCTACTTCGCGGAAGGTATAATCCGGGTCGCCCGTAGAGCCGATGGTGCGGCGGGGAATCCCTTTCCATGTAGCGCCGTGTTCCATGCTTTGGATAAACGCGTCCGTGGCGAGTGAGTACACCGTTTGCCAATCCTGCGTGTCAAATTTAATGGGTATATATTGCTGCATTTGGTGATACCCCAAGCCGCGTTTTATATCACTATGCGGGAACAATAATTGCGCCAAACAATCCCGCGAATCGTCGTGGGTAAAGTTCGTGCCTTCCAGCCATTTCATAATTTTCGCATGGGTGCTTGTTTGGCTTTCGCCGTCCATATCGGCGTATACCGCCGCGGCGTACATACCGCCTTCCACCGTTATCAGCTCGAAGGGTGCGGCATCGGCTTCGGTCACCCGGTCGCGGACAGCGTACATTAACATGCTGTCCATGCCCGAATCTTCCTTGTTTAGGTAGAATTCGCAACCGCCCCAAAAGTCCTCCCTGCACAAATGGCCGCGGGTTTCCAGCCAACCCCAAAGGGCATTGTAGTCACACCCGCTTACCGCGCGGAAGCCCGGCAGCATGACCACCGTAACGTTCGGTATGCGCCTGTCGGTTTGCTCCAAGACTTCCGGCAAGCGGCTAACGTCGAGAACGGTATTTTCGGGTGCAGCATTTTCGGGTGCGGCGGTAATACGGCCTTCGATTTCCTTTGCTTTTTCGTAGAGCATCTTAACGTCGTCGCCCTTGGTAAAATCCGCTTGCCTGATTTGGCGTATAAATTCAAGGATAAACCCCTTAAGTTCATGCAGCAGCGACACCTCGCCGTCAATGTCACGCACCTTCTTGCCCAGCACCGCCAGTACCGCTTCCGTCCCCGACGCGTTAAAAATCATTTGTATATCCTTGATGGAAATGTTGAGCTTGCGCAGGATGAGGACCTGCTCGAGCTTCCGTACCGCCGCTTCGTCGTACAAGCGGTAGGCGTAGACATCGGTGCGGATGCTTTCGATCAGCCCCATATCCTCGTAATACCGCAGGGTGCGCGCGGATACATCATACCTATGCGACACGTCGCGTATTTTAATCAACTTGTCCATATAAAAATCCCCCATGAATCCCCCGCGTACAGAGGCGCGGGAAGCGTTATGCATCGGAAGGAGCATAACCGCTTCCCCAGGGGAAGAGTCAAGGGGGGATTAAATTTTATGTATGTTTTATGATTCCGTTTTCAACCAAAAACATTTCCAAAATTGCTTTTACATCGTTAAAATAACACATGAACGCACCATTCCCTAACCCGATCCTTTTTCCGCCGACTATATAAGCGTTAAGGCTTAACGAAACGGAGCGAAGCCCGTGAACGAAATCTACGGCCTGCTCGGTAGCAAGGCGTTCCTGAAAAGTTTGTACGCTTTTGCGTACAAGCGCACCGCCAATTCCTATGAAGCGGAGGATTTATGTTCGGATATCGTTGCCGCCGTGCTTTCCGCGGCGCGCAGGAATTCCGACGTTACCCACCCCTACGCCTTCGTGTGGACAATCGCGCGGCGCGTCTACGCCGATTTTTCCGTAAAGCGTAAGCGCGGAGCGGACCACACCGCCCTTTATTCGGACGATGCCGCAACCGGCTGTTCCCAATCCATCGACGAATATATCGAAAACGAGGATGACAAGCTCCGCTTGCGGCGCATCCTGCGGGAATTCGCCTTCCTGTCGAAGATATACCGCGACGTGTGCGTCATGTACTACCTCGACGAATTGAAGGTGCCGCATATCGCAAAACGGCTGGGCATCAGCCAAAACACCGTCAAACAGCGGCTCTGGTCGGCACGCGTTACTATTAAAAAAGGAGTGGGAAAAATGGACAACCCCGTATTAAAGCCCATCGAAATCGCCTTCATCGGCACGGGTAGCCCCGTGGGCAACGACCCGCGGGAACACGCCCGCCGCAGCTTTTCAAAGGCCCTCATCTACCTGTGCAAGGACACCGAACGCAGCGTAAAGGAACTCTCCGAAATGCTGGGCGTCCCTATGCCCTATGTGGAGGAGGAAGTATGGATACAAACCCACGGAACAAACGGTTACTACGGATTCCTGCGGAAAACGGAAAGCGGTAAGTACATTACCAACTTTATCCTCACGGACTATGATGATTATATGAAAGTAAGCGAAATGTACGGACGCCACGCCTACGTCATCGCGGAAAAATTCGACGCCTTCGTTAAAAAGCACGAGCAGACCATTCTGGGCCTGCCCTTCCTCAACCCGCAAACCGACACACGCCTGATAACGTGGAAGCTCATACACGACTTGAATTGGGCATTAATCGAACACGTGGGGAAAAGGGCGGAAGAAAAATACTTTGCACACATCACCCCCACCCAACGCGATTTTTATACCTTCGGCATCGCCATCAAGGAAGGGCAAACCTTCGACGCTCCTTTCTACGGCTGCGATGGCAACATCGCCCACGACATCGACGGATACAAGCGGGTTTTCATTTCCAACATCTACGGCAGGCGGTTGGAAAAACATTTCGGCTGCGGGGACGACATTTCCCAAGACAAACCCCTCCGCCTCACCATACGCGCCATCGGCGGGCTTCCCTTATCGTCCCTGACCGAAGGCGAAAGGGAAACAGCGGCAAAGGCCATCGAAGCCGGATACCTTAAAAAGAAAAACGACACGTTCCACCCCCGTATCCTCGTCAGCGAAGCCGACGTGTACTGGTGCGTCACCGACGCCTTCCTTAAGGAAATCGCTCATTTGATTGAACCCATGGCCGACGACATTCACAAAATGATAAAAAAATACCTGCCCAAACACATGGCAGGTGAATACAAACTTTTCAACCAGCAAACCTCTTTGGGTCTGCTGGACGGCATGTATGAAAAATGCATCGAACTCGGCACCATCACCGCCCCCGACAAAACCCCCTCCGCCGAAGGGGTGGTTATGATAGCAGAAAGGAAATAAACATTTGCGGTTTTCGTAAATCATGCAATTACTGTTTGCATAATTTCATTTTATCTACCCTCCGAAAAATGACCCAAACGAATTTTTATCAAACCGGTTACAAAATCAAAATTATCGCGGGTCAAATGCTCCACGCCAAAGCTCGTCCCGCCGCCGCAGGAATAAAATATTTTATCAAACATTACCTTGGGGTGGCCGCGCGGGGGCGGCGCAAATAAACAACCACATTCGCGGCAACGCTTGAAATGCTTGATGCAAAAGGCTTTCATGCCGTCGGCGTTGGGCAGCCCCTCAACAGCACTTTCGAAGGCTTCGCGGTTTTCCGTATTCTTTTCGGGGCCGAAGTTCGGTCTTATGTTGGGCCAATGGAAGCTCCAGGACTTATCAATATAAATCGTGATGAGGTTGTTTTCGTTGCCGCTCTTGTTAATGTCATAATGCTCCTTACGCCCGCTAAAACTGACTATTTTCTTTTTCATGAATATCCAGTTCACGTTGTTCAGCTTACATTCCCGTTTTATATTCAACGCGGCGAGGAAAGCGTCCAGGCGAATGAGTTCCTTTGTATTCGCGTCGTCCAGGGAATACAGCGCGTCTTCAAAAGAGCAGGCATAATTCGGCATAAGCACGCGGAAGTCCAGGTATTCGCAAGCCGCGCTTAGTGCCCTCGTTTTGTTTGCCGCTTGTTTCATGTCAACCTTGTGCAAGCGCTTCAACGCTTTAAACATTTGGGGGTATTTGGTGTTCGTGACCACAAAATTATCGCCGTCCGGGGTGATTACAAAGGAAAGGCGTTCCATTAGCCGCACAAACCGTTCTTTATCGTAGCCATGGTGCTTCCTTGCCAAGCTAAGGAGCTTTTTGTAGGAATCCTTTGAAAAATACGCGCCTTGGCTGTGCATAACCGTATTTTCCGACATGATTTTATTGCATATAAAACGGAAGAAATGCAAGCGGCTTTCGGTGCGTTTAAAATAGTCCAACGCCCCTTGGTCTTCCTTATTAATAGCCAAAATAATCGCCTTGCTCCACGGCCTGCCGCCCAAATACACTTCGGCGTCCATCGGGTCCACGCCGTATACCGCCGGGTTGTAATAAATATCTTCGTACCCGTCCATCACCAGGTTATGCAAATCCGTACAGGTAGCCCGTACTTCATCGTCAACGATGGCGGGGAAGCTTTTTTCCAAGGGGAAAATACGCCGCGCCGCGTTCCAAATCGCTTGGTGGATGACGGAGGGGAAAACGGTTTCGTTCTTCGAAAAAATCATAGCGTTCTCCTTTATTATTTAATTCCGTTTTCAATCAAAAACATTTCCAAAATCGCCTTTGCGTCGTCAAAGGATATATCTTGGAAGAAGAAATGATTCAACCCGCACCGCGTATACGTAACCCCTTCGAAGGTGAACAGCATACGGAAGGTACACCGTTTTTCGCTGCTTTCGCCGCCGCCGGCCTTAAACATATGCGGGCTGCCGCCCTTGCAACATGTGCCGCGGTCGCCTAAATTAAATACCCGTGGGAAACGGTCAACCAGCGCGCGCATTTTGTCGGGCGATTTTTCAAAAGCGTGAATAAAGGACACCTTGGTGCCTATCTTTGTTTCGTGAGGGTCGAAATGCCCCGCATCCGGTTTGCGTTCCCCTTGCCGCACGAGCAAAAACCGCTTCGAACCTTTTTTGTAAAGGATACAGCCTTTTTCCATGTGTTCCTTGGGGTCGATGGCGAAGCCGTACTTTTTCGCTTCGGCGTGGAGCCATTCCTGTATCTCCCGCAGTTTATCCGAAGCATAATCCATTTCCGCGTGGAACACACGTTCGTACTTTTGGGCGGCGGGGTCCTCGATATAACGGTAGGAAAAGCTGTGCAGCGGCTTCCCCCATGCCCAATCGGGCTTCGTGTCGTCAATTTCACTTACATAAGCGTGCAGAGCGGTTATCACATTCGGGTTGCCGGGGTAGGAAGCCCGGAATGATTCGGATTTTTTCCCGTACCCTTCGAAGAAAAACCCCCTATTTTCAAACCCGGCAACCATTAATTCCACTTTTTTGTGCCTTTTTACCCTTTTATCATTGAAAAATGCCTTCGCATCCACCGTCACGGCACCGTCGTGACAAATACCGTTAAAAATGAAAGCGAACAGGATATCCACCACACGGTTGTAATAACCGTCCGTCGTTTCATAATCCGGATACCCCCAAGCGAAGGGGTCTTTTTCAATGTCTTCGTAAATATCGGTTATGATTTGTTGCAACTGCCGGAAAGCGGCGGTAAATTCCTCATTGGAAAGGACCCCCAGGTGCTTCGGGTCGGCTTGCACGCCTTCGGGTATGGGTAAAATATCATTTTTACGCCGCGCCGCCGCTTCCTTCGCCGCTTGTTCGTACCCGCATAAAAAATAGCCGTTAATAACGGCTGCTAAGGGCTTCAAATTAGGGGCTTCTTGGTCGATATACTTGGCATAATCAATCAGAAAACGCGAAGCGTTGCGATAATGGACGATGGCACCGCTTACGTTCCAAGTCTTAAGGAATTCGGTCAATACGTCGGCGGTAATGATCGCTATGCTTGTTATGCCGTTGTGTTCAACGGTTTTTATCAATTCATCAAAGAACCAAAGCCGCTCCCGCAACAGTTTTTCGTTGCATTTCTTTTTAAGTAAATAGTCGTGGTAACCCTGTTTGTCCAACATTATAGCAGCCCCTTATTTAATAAAATAGTAGATATCTAACGTTATGTTCTCGTTCTCATCCTTTTCGGTAAAGCGCGGATAATTCAAGTCTTTTCCCCAAACACTTCCCGGCACCAACCGACATTATGTTCCTTTTTTGTCATTATATCATAAATGAAACAAAACAACGGTTTGTTATTAGATATTTATTAAATACAGAAATAACGCCATTTTATTGCCGACGGCGTTATATTATGTTATCTTGTATGTGAGGTGATGGTTATGACGGCTGTTAAATCAAATGTAAACGTAAAAATTGATAAAACGGTAAAAGAACGCGCCACACAGTTGCTTGCCCATATGGGCATCGACCAAACAACGGCTATCGACATGTTCTTCCGCCAAATCATCGCCGAAAAACGACTCCCCTTTCAACCGGCGGTTGTAACGGCAACGGACACGGCATTAGTTGCATTGCTGGAAAGCAACAAAGCAAAAGAATATACATTGGATACGGATAAAAACGGAGCGTTCCGCATAGATAAAAACCTCCACGTTGACTTGTACGATTGGGCGGTAAACGGATAATGTCCCCGTTTGATATATTTATCGCATACATTTCGTGGGGCGACGGCGGCAAGCACCGTCCGGTATTGGTATACGCGTTGGACGACACCTACGTTCGGTTGTACCCCATAACTTCACGTTATGACAATAAAAGCGAAGCGGTAAGGTCAAAATATTTCGCAATCAACGACCTTGCGTGTGCGGGTCTTTACAAATCGTCCTACATTGATACGGGGACACGGTTAAAACAATCAACAGATATCCTGTTTAATATCAAGCCAATCGGCAAACTTTCCGAAGGCGACAAACAACGGTTAATTCAATTCTTGCAAAACAAACGGCTTCCTCGACCGTGACAAGGAGGGTACAACCTATTGGATAAGACAATGATTTCGTATTACGACTTGGATTGCAACGGCACACTTAAGTTCTCCGCGTTCCTGCGGATGGTGCATATCGCCGCCGACATTAACGCGACGGAGCTGGGCGTGGGCTTCGCGCAGCTTGCCCCGCTGGGCATGAGCTTCGTGTTGCAACGCTTCAGCGCCCAAGTATACGAGGCGCTCCCCGCCTACGGCGAAGAGGTGCAAATCCGTACATGGCCCGCTTCCATTGAACGCGGAACCTTCATCCGCAAGGGTGAAATGCTGGACAAAAAAAGCCGCAAGCGGTTGGAATGGGCAAGCCTGTGGCTCCTGTTTGACTTAAACGAGCGGAAGATTTTACGCCCTGCGGCATTACCCGTGGATTTCGCTTTGATGGGGCTGGGCGACCAAGGCACAACCGTAGTGCCGGAGAAGGTCGATATCCCCGCCGATTGGCTTGCGTGGGAGCAGCCGCACAACGCCTACACCCACACCGTACGCTACGCCGAAGTGGACACCAACAAACACGTTAACAACGCCGTCTACGGGGATTGGGCCGCCAACGCCGCCGCGCATCCTTCGGAGGAAGCCGCCTTCCGCTGGCAAGCCTTCCATATCAACTACCTGGCCGAAACGCGCCTTAACGACGAAATCGCCGTTACCTCCCGCAAAGGGGACAACGGCGATATCCTGATCGTCGGCGAAAGCGGAGCCCGCCGCTCCTTTACGGCGCGGGTGGTTTGTACGAACTCTTAAGCCCCACCGTACGGTTATATACGGGCTTCCCCCCTTGGGAAGCCTTTTTTTCATCCAAACAGAAGTACCCCTGCCGCATGAATTGGAAGCGGTCGTCGGGTGTGGCGTTTGCCAGGGACGGCTCCGCCAGCGCGTTTTCCATGACGACCATCGAATTCGGGTTCTCCACCCAACCCGTTTCCGTTTCCGGCGCGTCCAGTACCAGCGTATCGTACAGGTGCGCGGCAATGGGCAACGCCGCTTCCGCGCTTACCCAATGAAGCACACCCTTTACCTTGCGGGTTTCCGCACCGTCGGTTTGCATCCCCGAATCCCCCTGAGGGGTTCGGGCCGCACCGCTTTTCGTCGCCGGATCGTAGGTACAGCGCACGGCGGTGATATTCCCCTCCGCGTCTTTTTCCACACCCGTACACAACACGATGTATGCGCCCTTCAAGCGTACCTCTTTACCCGGTGCCAACCGGAAGAACTTCTTTTCCGGCACTTCCATAAAATCGTCCCGTTCGATATAGATTTCGCGCGTAAAGGGCACTGCACGGCTGCCCGCGCTTGGGTCATCCGTGTTATAAGGGACATCCAGCGTTTCTGTTACGCCTTCGGGTAAATTTTCGATAATCACCTTCAACGGCTCCAGCACCGCCATCACGACTTTGCTCATTGGCTTTAAATGCTCGCGTACGTAGTGCTCGAGCAGCCCGAAGTCCGCTGTGCTTTGCGCCTTAGCCACGCCCGTGGCACCCAAAAATTCCCGGATCGCCGACGCGGGGTAGCCCCTGCGCTTCATACCGCTGAGGGTCACCAAGCGCGGGTCGTCCCAGCCGCCGATTTTCCCCTCCGCCACCAGCTTGCGGATGTGCCGCTTGCCCATGACGGTGTTGGTCACCGCAAGGGAGGCGAACTCCATCTGCCGCGGTTTGACGGTAAAGCGGTCCAAGCGGTTCACGTACCATTCGTAAATCGGGCGGTGGTCCTCAAATTCCACGTTGCACAGGGAATGTGTAATCCCCTCGATGGCATCCTCCAGCGGGTGGGCATAATCGTACATGGGGTAGATGCACCACTTGTCGCCCGTATTCGAATGTGTCTTGCGGGTGATGCGGTAAATCACGGGGTCGCGCAGGTTCAAATTGGAAGAAGCCATGTCGATCTTCGCTCGGAGCGTGCGGGAACCGTCGGGGAATTCGCCGTTTTTCATCCGTTCGAATAGGTCGAGATTCTCCTCCGCGGAGCGGTTGCGGTACGGGCTTTCCGTCCCCGCTTTGTCGATCCCGCCAAAGGAAGCGCGGATTTCCTCCGCGCTCATGTCGCACACGAAAGCCAAGCCCTTCTTGATTAAATCCACCGCACAATCGTAGAATATATCAAAATAATCGGAAGCGAAGCGCACCTCGCCGTCCCATTCGTAACCCAGCCAGCGTATTTCATCCTGTATGGCCTGCACGAACTCGGCTTCTTCCTTCACGGGGTTGGTATCGTCCATGCGCAGGTTACACTTGCCGCCGTAGATTTTCGCCAGTTCGAAGTTGATATACACCGCTCGCGCGTTTCCGATATGCAGAAATCCCCCCGGCTCGGGCGGGAAGCGCGTACGCAGGTCACATAACCTACCTTCAAGGTCTGTCCGAATAGCGTTGTGGATAAACGCGCCGGTATTTAGTAGAATGTGTCCGTTATCTTTGTCCATTTTAAAGCCTCCGAAATGTAGGGTTGTCCCATTTATACAGTAAATATATCCCTGTGACAAGGCACACGCGAAGGAGCCTCCCATGCTGCGGCCATACCAAAAAAACGATTTAACCGTTTGCATCCAACTATTCGTCGCCGCGTTTAACGCGCCGCCGCTTAATTATCAATTCATAACCCATGAAAAAACCCGGCGGTATCTGCGCGATATCGTAAGCACGCCGGGTTTTAACGGATTTATGTATAAAATCAACGGGCAGCCAGCCGCCTTCTGCTTCGGGGTAAAGGACGACTATTTCCACGCTCCGCAATATGAAATCAAGGAATTCGCTGTCTGTCCCGCCCAACAAGGCAAAGGCACGGGTTCCGCCTTCCTGCGCGAAATCGAAAAAACCCTCACCAAAGAAGGCGTCACCGCCATATCCCTCCAAACATCCCGCGCCATCCCCGCCTACGGCTTCTATAAAAAAAACGGCTTCACCGAATACGGAGAAACCGTTGGATTCATGAAATCGTTAATCTAGCTTACGTTCGCGGCGGCACCCGTCCGCGCCAGCTTCATGGCTTCCTTCCACGTATCGCGGAAGGACCGGAACATGCCCAGCACCTCATTTAATACAACCGCGTCTTTGCGGAAGTTCGCCTCCACCAGCTTGCGGTGCATGTAATCGTAAAGGTTGTCAAACTGCCGGGCGATGGGATAGTCATGGTTGAGCGTTATTTGGAATTCCCTCACGATATCCTGTACACGCAATATCAAATCATTGGCCTTGGGGATGTCCTTCTTTTCAAGGGCTGCCAATGCCTGGTTGCAAAATTTTATCCCGCCCTCATACAGCATAAGGGTCAATTCTTCCTTCGAAGCGGACATGATCGCGTCGTCTTGCATCTTGGTGTACGGATTTGGTTTTATCATGTACCCACCCCTTAACCTTTTTTATCCACGAGAAGTCCTGCCATTTCCAGCAAGCTGGTATGCGCGTCCAATACCTTTTGCGGCGGGATTTCGCGGATGATCTCCTGTGTGTCGGTATCATAAACCGTCACCATCTTGCGCCCCGTTGGAGCATGAACGTTAACGCTCATATGCCGCATATGCGAAGAAAGCGATTTATTCAACTCCGTTACGGCGCGTTCCAATTTTTGTTCTTCATTCCGTTCGGACGCGCGAACAAGCTGTTCCTTCTCCACTACGTCAATTTCCACAGGCGGCAGAACATCCTCCCCCGGCAACGGCATCGGCGGGGTGTAGTTGCTGATACGGGTAACGTCCATGTTATTCTTCCTTCCTTAATTAAATGGGAGAACCATATTCCCCATAGGCTTCATTGATTTTACGCGCCGTTTTTGCGTCCTTAATGGTCGTGCGTATTTCATCGCGCATATTTTTTATCATTGCGTAATTGCGTTTATCCATTTCGATGATCTCGTCAATTTGCCTTTTTATATCCGGTGTTATTTCATCCCCCAACGCTTCAAGCTGTTTTATCAGGGGTTCCCTTTCTTCCATTAATATAGCGAAGGATTCCGCTTCCTCTTCCCTTTTTTCCTTTAACCCGGTAATTTGCAGGGAAGACGTCATATAATAAATCGTTTGTATCAAATCCTCCATTATTGGTTACCAAACATCCAAAGGGATTCCATTTGTTGCTGGGACCTGGCCATGGCAACTTCCATCCGCGAAAACATGGCGAACAAAGACGTTTCGCGCCTTGCCAGCCAAGAATGCATATCGTTAATACGCCTGTCGTATTCCGCCATTTGGCGTGTGGTTACGGAGTTTGTATTGGCGGTACCGGCTAATTCAAACAACGTCCCGGTACTGCTGATGGCGTTGGCGATAATATCGTTTAACCGGCCGTTAAGACCCTGGTGCGGCAAACGAGCGTTACGCTCGGAGGTATTGGCGGCGACACCGGGGGGAGGTGCTTGGGTAAACAAGCGCATCGCGCGTTCGGGGTTCTGTTCCAAAGCGGCTTGCAGGCGGGCTTCGTCAATTTGCAACATACCGATCAACCGCAATTCCTGCGGGCCGCCGCCGGTGGTGATGCCCAGTTGGTGTAAAAACACCGTTTCCCCGCCGGGTTGCAAGGTTACGCCGGAGGTTATCCATTGACGCAGTTGATTTTGTATATCCCGCAGCGTCCTGTCCCGATGAAGCAGGCCGGTTTTGGCTAAATCCTCCCAGCGTTCGATTTCGCGGTCGCTCATGGCGGCGCGTTCCTCTTGGGTTAACGGTTCGAAAAAAGCGCGGTTATTGGTACGCGGACGGGCAGTCGTATGCATCGTATTGATTGATAAAATTAACGCGTTATACGAATCCACAAAAGCACGGATATTATCCATCGCATCGGAAACATCGCGGGTGGTGTCAACGGTGAAGATTTGATCTGCCTGCGCGCCGTTTATAGTGATGGTATGGCCTTGGTAGGTAAAATAGTTGGTTTCGGAATCGAGGGTGATGAGAATAGTCTCGAATCTATTTAATGCGGAGTCAAATATAGGATTTCCGCTTGCATCAAGGACATGTTCCCCAGTATCAATAGTAATCCGGGCATTTTTGCCAAATGTGACTTGATCTGCGGCTTTGTTATTTGCTTCATCTATTGTATTTTTGTGTGCTATCGCTTGTGTTAATTTATTATTAAGATGTTGTATAAATCCGGTTGGGTCAATAATTGTGGGGTTGCCTACCAATACAGGGATGCCGTGGTCCTCGTCCCTTATGATTCCAACACCGGTACCCAATCCCGCTGTTGTATTTATCCTATTAATAATATCATCGACGGTATCATTATGGCGGATTTCTATGGATTGGCCGTTGATTTCTATCGAACTCCTAAAATCCGGAGTATGAACCCAATTATAAACAAGACTGTTACTACCCATTGGCGCGCCCGTAATAGCAACCGCTGCCTGAATAGCCGGTAATTCGGCGGCTGTCGGGTGGTTGGGAGGACTGTTTCCGGCTAAGCTGACATTGCCGTTTACATCTCTTTGTACCAATATAAAATGTTCGTGTGACGAACCGTTTGTGCCATATATTTGTATAAATTCTATGCGGTTGGATCCAACCTCGTAGAACATAACGGGACGATCAAAGCCGCTATGAGTAAAAAATGCCTGCACAGGCACTGATGTGTGTGAAAATAATTCCCATCCGGCAGGATTTTCATGGGTAGGTGATCCAGCAAAAGCCGCCCACGAAGCGGGGGTAGCATCCGTACTGCGCGTTACCGTCTCCGGCCAGCCCCCGGGCCTTCCCGCATTTATCAAACCCGCTTCCCGCGCACGGGCTTGTTCATTGTTGTGCATTTTAGCAAAAAAGAATTTAGCAAGGTCATTGTCAAGGCTTACGGGTACGCCGATTGTCGAAACCAAAAACGGTTGTTTATATATACTGGTTGTTTCTATTTCAAAATTAAAGCCATTAGCGGAATCGTTGATTCTGTCTATAATGCGTTGGATCGTATCGTCGGAAAAAACTTCAACATTTTGCCCGTTAACTTCCATGATACCTTCAAATACCGGAATGTGGTTGTAATTAAATACGGGTGCGCGGAGGGGTGCAGGTGTACCTAATACATACAGTTCATCTGTTGATTGCAACTGCTCCGCAGGGGGAGCGATAATGGCAGACCCATTTATATCCCTTGTAACTACCAGAAAATCCTGATACGTTAGATTCGTTCCCGTCCTTAGCTGTACAAACTCAACGAAATCGCCGTTGGTTCTTTCAAATGACCATATATCAAGCTCCCTGGGCGGGTTGGTGCCTTCTATATACGTAAATCTCGCCCGCACTTGTGTTGTCGTTGTCCTGCTTGCATATGACCACATCCCATTATTGAAACTACCCCAAGAAGCAGGAGGTACAATGGGTGGAGCGGCATTGGGGTCATCACCGCTCCTTAGTACCGCAACCGGTGTCGGCCAACCATTCGGCCCCGGGTCCAACCAACCCGCGGTTCTTGCGCTTACGTTTGTGTCAAGGGTCTTGGGTGTGTAGGTGCCTAACCCCAGCCCGAATAAAAAGTTGGTGGGGTCATTGATATCCATACGGCTGCCCACTCCGGTAGTGGCGGTTGTCATCGTAAACCGTCGGTTGTGGCTGTCAAAGGTTATGTTTACACCGGCTCGGGAGCCGTTGGTACGATTTATAACATCACCAACGCTGTCTTCGGGGAAGACAGATATAGACACACCGTTGACGGTCATGGACTGGTGCAGCCGCGGTTCGTGGATAAAGTTGTTTACGACACGCAGGGGACCGGTAACGACAATAGGATTGCTGGGGACAACACGGGTCGCCACACCGCTCCCGTCCCTTTCAACCTCGCGCCATTGCGGCGGGGAAGCGGGATCCGTCGAAAGGTTCATATTCACGACTTCTACCACGCGGTTGTTATTATTGGTGTCCACAAAGGTCATAACATTGCGGATGAGGGGAGGGTTGGAATAGGGGTTGACGGCAAAAGTAGCCGGTTCCGGTCTTGTACTGAAGCTGTGGTACCGCCAGCCGCCCGCATCGGTATAATCAGTCCAAAGCTGCATCGGGAAAGGTAATACGCGGTCAAAGGTTATAGGTGCAAACCCCGGATTTGGTGCGCTAAATTCGGACAATGCGCTTACCAGGTTCCGGTTAAGTTGAAAAGTATTATTATCACCGCTTGCAAAGCCCAACATTGATAGTGCGCAAGACCGGATTAAACTTCCCGCTTCTGTCCTCGTTGTGGTGCCGGCGGTGAGCGTTATTACGTCTCTTATATTATTACTTGTATCTTTGTCATAATTACTGCTAAAAACAAATTGATTTGTAATGGTGTTAAATTTAACCACCACGCGCTGGTTATCAAGTACATCCGGGGGAAGCGGATTTGTATTTAACTGGGGAGAAAAACGTTCCCTTAGTTGGCGGTTGATTTCATCCTCGACAGTAGCACCGATTGTAGACGCATTCCTTAGATCAACACCATTAACCCCATCCCTCAGGGTAATCGTTACGTTATTGCCATTTAGGTTTAAATTGAAGTTAAAATCGACACCCGTCCAACTCCAATCGGCCGGAGTCGTAAGCATCGCGCCCGTAAGCGTACCGTCACTTACTGTTGTGCCGCGGATGGTGACCGGCGTTGCGGGGTTGTCTACTTTAACTTCAAAACGCCCCGGCGTTGCAGTCATACCCGCACGCACCGTAAGCGCGCTTGAATTGACACCGCTTGGCCCCGTTACCGTTGAGCGCATGGTGTTAAACGACGAATTGATTAAATCCGAGCTGGAAAGGTTACCAAGCCGTGAAGCGTTTGCAATACTCAATTGCTGTACTTGAAAATCCCTTAACCAATCCGAAGCGGTGCGGAAATGATCCTGCCGCCATTCCACCAATTGCCTGCGTTGAGTAAACCGATTAAGGCGCATGCTTTCGGCACGCATCATCTGTTGTACCATGCTGTTCGTATCCATACCCGAAAACAAACCACCGAAACGTATCTGACTGGTAAACATTAAATCACCCGATTTTTATATATTTCTTCATTTTTATTATCGTCATTAATTGGGTTGGGATTAAGTTTTAAATTCCGCATGATATTAAAATTGTGTTATTTTTACTTTTATGCTTATTTTTATAATTATGCGTAATTTTTTGCAACATTTTAATTTGACAAAATCTTAGAAAATGTCTGAACAAATGCAGAAATTTTTCCTGTATTCTCCGCTCAAGTCAAAGGGCATCTCCCTGACGGACAGCACTATTCGGCGTGCAAACGGTAGCCCCGTCCCTGCCCCGCTCTTGTGCCAAGCTCCCGATGCGGACTTCTCCCGGGCTTATCGACTCGCGAACGGTTGGCCAACCAGAGTCACCCCACAGGTATGCATTTAGGGTACCCCCCTGTACTTTTCTACGACGCAGCCAAAAACAACCGAATAAACGAAGAAAGGAGGAGAAGTATGGCAGAATTAAAAGCCATCTCCGCAGCTTTGCGTATCTCAAATAATGAGAAGACGCGGGTTTGCTCTGTGCCTAACGTGGCACACGACGTTGCGGCGTTGACCGTAGCTAATTTTGTGGATGCAGTGGAAACGATTTATAACAACAACCCCTGCACCGCAAGGCTTAACATCGCCTTGGAAGTTGTAAGATAACAACACCCCATTAAAAATGAAAGGAGGTGAAACGAACATGACACATTATTCAATGGTGTTTAACACCCTGTCGGGGTCGCGCCGTTCGCTGCGCATCATCAACCCCAACCCCAACTTGCCCGTGGAAACGATATCCGCCGCTGTCGATAAAATGATAGCCAACGATATATTCGATCCGGCTAAGAGCGGCTTGGACAGCTTGAACAGAATGGAACTCACAACCATTTCAACGACTGCGATATTGTAACAACACTACGCGCCCCGGGTGAAATAAAATCCACCCGGGGCGCGTTTTCTATGGCTTGTTGATAAAACAGGCCAAAGTGGTATAATAAAAAATGAACTGTAAAACAAAATCGGGAGTTGCGTCCAAATGAGGAAGCACCACCAACGCCAGCTCTTAACATTGTTGCAAACCGTCCGCGAGGCACAAAATAAAAATAAATACGACATCGCCCAGGAAGGTGCGTTAGCCGCTTGTGATTTCATCGACCAAGAAAAAGGCGAGGGAACCCAAACCGTAGCCCGATTGGAAGAACATTGCGAATTGTTATTCAAAGTACATAACGGGGAAGCAAACCCCAAACTGTTAAATAAATCCCTTAATGATATAGAACGGCTTGTCAGGTTGGAATTGACCCCCACCCGTATAGAGGTTGCTTTCATTAGTTACAAAGCCGCCATGTCCGACGCGCTGGAAACCATTTATTTGGCCGCCAAGGACGACCCCGATTGTGATGCCTATTGGATACCCGTCCCCTACTACGGCAAAAATACCGACGGCACGCACGGGGAGATGCACTACGAAGGCGCGGATTGCTACGGCCCCCAATTTGAAATTACCGATTGGCAAATGTATGATATGGAAGCCCGCCGGCCTGATGTCGTCTTTACCTTTTACCCCTATGATAACCACAATGTGGCCACAAGCATCCATCCGGATTATTATTGCGAACGTATGCACAGCCTTACGGATACGCTGGTATATGTTCCTTACTTTGTGGTGGAAAACGCCGCAGATATATCCCTAAAGAACAGCCCTGTATTCATCAATGTCGCTTTGCGCTACGCTTCATATATTATCGTACAGTCGGAAAAGGAAAAACAAGAGGTCATCCGGCTATACCGTAAGTTTAAAGAAGCAAACCCCAATACGGTAAATGTCGGCAATCTCGATAAAAAGTTGTTACCGCTGGGCTCGCCAAAACTTGATAAAAATTTTCCCTCTTTCCCCGTTCCCGATGAATGGACGCGTATAATAAATAACAGGAAGGTTATATTTTACAACACCGGACACAGAAACGAAAATGTTTCAGAATATCTAAAAAAGCTCCGTTCGGTACTTGCCTTCTTCCGCACACGGACAGATATCGCCCTACTTTGGCGGCCCCATCCCTTGACTGGTATTTTATACAAATCAAGGCTGCCCGAACGGTATGCCGAATACATGCAAATTGTAAACGAATATAAAAGCCAAAGTTGGGGTATATATGACGACACACCTGATTTGCATCGGGCCATTGCCCTAAGTGACACCTATTACGGGTGTGATTCTTCTGTTGTATCCCTGTATAAACAAACGGGAAAGCTTATAATGTTAGAAAATATACATATAAAAAATGGTTTCGGAGATAAACGAATAAATAATATTTTAAGATTTTCCGGCATATATGACGATGGCAACCATTATTGGGTAAGCGCGTCGGGATTTAACGCTTTGTTCAAAATAGATAGAACTACCCTAGCCGCTAAGTATATGGGTAGCTTCCCCGGTGCGCCTGTGTATGATTCATCGTTAAATGTTTTATATAACGCAGTGAACGAATACAAAGGCAAACTTTATTTCGCGCCCGTTACCGCTTCACAAATAGGTGTTTACGATTTAAACGACGGTTCGTTTTCAACCCTTCCCTTAAAAATTGCATACAATAGAATTAACAATCCATTGTTTACCTGTATACTTACCGTAGATAATGGGTTATTCTTTATACCCAATTCCTACCCTGCCATCGTTTTTTACGATGTATATATTAATGAATTAAAGTATTATGATGATTGGCTTGAAGCATTAAACAAGCTATGCCGGCCAAATGTAAAAAACAAAATTACATCCATGAGGTACTTTACCCCAACTGCCGCCTTGTCCCCCGATAATGAAACAATAATCCTTCCCTGTGGGAATACCGGTGCCGTGGCTGTATTTGATATTAAAAGCGGCACATCAAGGATATACAGCAAGCATCAACAGAATGGATATTGTGGTGTGGTTAGGGCTGTTAATGATTATTGGTTGATTAAGGTAAATGGTGACATAGAGATAACAAACGACCCCGAAGGTAAAATCCGGGAAACCATACATCTTCCGGCGGATGACGAAGTAAAAAATGGGCAATACCGGTTTACATCGATTTTTTACTTTAATGGTAATGTTTGGCTACTTCCCAACGGCGGGCGTGACACATACAAAATAAATTGCATTACAAAGGAGATCACACGGCTTGATAGTTTAATATGCGGTACCCATATCGAGCCGTTCAATAATTTTTCATATTCTCGTGCGGTTCAGCGTGACGGCATGGTATCCACTTTATCTCAAAAGGATGGTGTTTTTAAGCAAATATCAACAACCGGTGATATAATCCATAGCGCAGCTATTCATATATCCGATGAAGATATGTGTTGTTTAAAAAATAAGATAACAAAAGCAATTAATCCTCCGATGTATAACGAGTGTCCGATTTTTACCCTTGATGATTTTATATATGCCTTAACCCTTCTTCCCAAAGAAAGACTTGAGGTGGGAAATAAAAACACAATTGGTTTTTCCATATACGATCATATAAAAACAACGTCAATGAAGGGATAAAACCGTATGAAACGAATCATAACCTACGGTACCTTCGATTTACTGCATTACGGCCATATTTATTTACTCAGCCGTGCCAAGGCTTTGGGGGATTATCTTATTGTGGTCTTGTCGGAGGATGAATTTAACGAAAAAGAAAAGTATAAAAGAACCTATTTCAATTATAACGAGCGTAAAAAACTATTGGAAGCCGTACGCCATGTAGATTTAATTATCCCCGAAAAATGCTGGGAACAAAAAATAACCGACATACAGCTCTATCAAGCGGACGTGTTTGTTATGGGTGATGATTGGGAAGGTAAGTTTGACTACTTAAAGCCATACTGCGAGGTTGTATACTTGCCCCGAACGGAAACGATATCGACCACGCAAATTATTTCGGACATTTCAAACGGCGGTTATGGACGGTGCATACAATTCCCTTCATAGGAGATTTGGAAAATATGTTATATCAAGCTTTTTTAACACACAACCAAAAACCCATAACAAAATGGCTTCATTATTTTCCTGTATACGAAAGGCATTTTAACCGGTTTATAAATCAATCCATTGTTTTTTGGGAAATTGGGGTTGCAAAGGGCGGTTCGCTGCAAATGTGGAAGCGATATTTTGGCCCTCTGGCGAAGATAATAGGGATTGATATACGCCCTGAATGCAAGAATCATGAAGAAGACCAAATAACAGTGTGCGTAGGCGATTCCAAGGATACGGCTTTTTTACAAAAAATCATTGATGCCTACGGTTATCCGGATATAATATTGGACGATGGAAGCCATTTGATGAGTGATGTATGTGCGGCATTTAACTTCCTCTATGATAAAGTTACCAAAAACGGGGTGTATATGGTTGAAGACATGCACACTTCATATTGGGAAAAATTTGAGGGCGGGTTAAAAAAAGAAGGTACTTTTATAGAATTATGCAAATCCTTGGCAGACCACATGAATGCCCGTTATAACGGCTTACCCCGCTTGTTTGCTGAAACAACTTTCTCCATGTCATTTTATGATTCGATGGTAGTTTTTGAAAAATCCCGAATGCTTGATGAAAATATAAAAGCGATTAAAATGCCGGGGAATGAACCCGGGTTCGCACAGGGCCTGTATGATAAGGTAGTATTTTACGGATGTGGGCAATACTTGAGAGAATTGTTAAAAATTAAAGATTTGTATGTTACCCCCGACGAAATATGGGACGTAAACGCTGAAAATATAAATAAAAATAATATTTCGTTTTTATGTGATATTCCGCTTGTCAAACCCGATTTTTGTGCCGCTAATAAAGAAAAAATAGCCGTTTTTATCACTGTGGCGGATGAGGCGGCAAGGCGTACAATTAAAAAAACTTTAAATGATTGCGGTTTTTTTAATATTTTTAACATTTGAGGTGTTTATATAATGGATAGGCTGCATAAAATTTTTTACGGAGCGGGGCGTGAAGCTGCGTATAAATTGCCGGTGTGGGAGGCGAAAGGTATTTCACCCACATGCTTTACCGATGCAGACCAAAGCAAGCACTATACTAAGTTTATGGATATATATGGCGATTACACTCCGTATAATATTTTACCCTTACAAGAAGCAATAAATAAATATCCGGATTATTTATTATATATATCGCTGACAAAATCAAGCTGGCGTGACATAACCGACTATTTGATTGGTGCGGGCATCCCACAGGATAAAATCCGGTATACCGAACCTGTGGAATGGAGGAAGGGTTGCGCCCATTTGGGCACGTTTATGAATAATGACGCTAATCTTCGCATATGTTTGTCTCCGTTATTGTTGGAAGGCTTGCATTGCGGTATTTCAGATAATATAGAAGATAATTTTACCAACTACTTTGATAACGTTACCAAGCGCATAAATGAGCTTAAAAGTGAACAGCTTACTTCTTGCGAAGGCTGTATTCATCTAAAATATGATTTTTGGAACACGCAAACCCCTAAAATCAATACATTGTTTTTTGGTTCCGTCCATGACGATTTTTGTAATTTCAAATGTCTTTATTGCGGAAAACATTTAAAAAACAATCATGAAGCACTTAGGCAAAGAGCGAAAAAAATAATTGAGACAATTAAGCATTATTGCAAAACAACTATAAACGGTACGGTAATGTTTGCAAATGGGGAACCGCTCCTTTCGTTTACAAACGGTGAATTTGATGAAATTATAAATTTGATAAAGTCTAATGGCTTGCGTATGCACATTGCCACAAACGCGTCTATATACAGCGAAGCCATGGCAGGTTCATTAAAGGAGGGCTTTGGCAGTATTGTCGTATCCATTGATGCGGGTACACAGAAAACATTCGCAAAGGTTAAAGGAAATGATTGTTTCGAAAAAGTCGTTGATAACATAGCGCAATATGCCGGTATCGCTCCGGGCGCAGTTTTTATTAAGTATATCCTTGTTGAAGGGGAAAACGACAACGAATATGATATTGATAATTTTATTTTAATACACGATAAATTAAATCTATCAACACCCGCAGCCTTATCATTTGCAATGGATTTTGAAAACTGTACCGCACCGCTTCCCCTTCCCGAACACAGCTTAACTATAGCTACATATTTTATACGGCTATGTAAGGAAAAGCAAAAAACCTATTCTATAGTATACGATTATTTGCATCTTAAAGACGTTGCATACCTACAACAAGCATGTGAGACCGAATATGATGAATAATGACATGCTTATTTTTTATGGTGCGGGGATATATGCCGCAATCAATTTGCCGATGTGGGAAGCTAAAGGCTTAACCCCTTTGTGTTTTGCTGATGCAGATACAAGAAAGCATTATACAAAATTGATGGATATATTCGGCGGGTATACCCCCTATGACATACTGCCGTTACAAGAAGCAATAAATCGTTATCCCAATTACCACATATATGTAACCGTAGCCCGGGATAAGTTAACAGAGGTTACAAATTATTTAATGGATAAGCAAATACCACAGGAAAGAATTAAATACATGGATTCGCTTGAATTAAGATATGGGTGCCATTCATTGGGGCGCGTTTTTCAATGTTGGGGAAGTGCTTTTAAGGTTTGTGCCAATGCGTACCGCCCCGAAGGTCTTTTTAGTGAAGGAACAATGAAAGCCGGCGACAATTTTAATATGCATAAAATTTTGGTTGAAAATAGAATAAATACTTTAAGAGCAAACAAGAGCGCCTCATGTGAAGGTTGCCGTTATTTGGAAAAGAATTTTTGGGAAAGCACTGTACCCCAAATTGATTTAATTACCATAAGCTCGATACAAGGTAGCGATTGGTGTAATTTTAAATGCATTTATTGCGAAACATATCCAAAGCCCGAAAATAAAGCACACCGGCAAAGGTTTTCAGCGGTTATGGATACATTAACGAACTTTATCGGGGTGTCAAAAAAAGGAAAGATAAATATTGCCAGTGGCGAACCGGTCATTAACTTCACCCCATTACAACTAAAAAAAATAATAGAATTGGTACGAAGTAACGACAGACAAATTAATTTTGCTACAAACGCTTCTTTATACAGCACCGCTATAGCCGAAGCGTTAACAGAGGGGTTTGCAACCATTACCATCAGCATTGACGCGGGAATGAGGGAAACATTTTACAAAGTAAGGGGTGTGGACTGCTTCGAAAAAGTGATAAAAAACATTAAACGTTATGCCCAAAGCAATAAAAACGCAGTGATTATTAAATACATTGTACTAACGGGTTTGAACGATAACGAAACGGATATAAATGGTTTTTTGGATATTGCAACGGAGCTTAACCTGCCAACACCCATAACAATTACGGGGATGTATAATGCTATCAGCTTGGAACCGGCAACGCCCCTTCCTGAAAAGACCTTGCTGGCTGTTGAATACCTGTTGAAACAATGCAAGAAAAGGGGGTTGGAATACAACTTAATCAAAAATGAATATTTTACAACGGATGATATAGAAATAATAAAAAATTTTGAAGAGAGGTATTAATCATGAACATCACGCAAGAATTATCAAACATCTTAAAGGAAGCCGGTTGTGAAATCTTTGGCTTTGCCGATTTGAAATGCATACCAAAAGAAATGCGACAGCTATTTAGTTGTGGGATTTTAATTGCCTTACCTTTTCCAAAAGAAGCCTTGCAAGAAAATATTAACGGAAACCCCCAACAGTATTACGAAGCGCGGATAAGTTTAGAAAAACGCCTTCGTGGATTTTCAACCATGACTGCCAATTTCCTTTTATCAAAAGGATTTAACTCGATGGCAAACGTGCCAACATCGGTTGTGACAGACACAGAAGAATTACGAACCATTTTACCTTATAAAACAGTGGCGACTTTGGCAGGGGTCGGTTGGATTGGCAAATGTGCTGCGTTGGTGACGGAAAAAGCCGGTTCTGCTATGGTTTTAACTACCGTGTATACCACCGCCCCTTTGGAATGCGGCACACCCATTACCAAATCCCGTTGCCCCGAGGAATGTACTGTATGTAAGGATATTTGCCCCGGAAATGCGCCTCTTGGCGGTTCTTGGGAAGTTGGGGTTGACCGCGATGCGTTTTTTAATCCCCACAAATGCAAGGAATTTGGTTCTGCGCGAGGCAAGGAGCTTATTAATGTGGAATCGCAATGGGGATGCGGATTATGTTTGGCACATTGCCCGTTTACAAGAAAGGCGGTGGGGTATTAATATGAACATCAGCAGATTTCCACGTCGCCGGTATACCCTTGGTTATACCCCCATCGAAAAATTAAACCGCCTCAGCGACATTGCGGGGGGTGGGGTCAATATTTATGTTAAACGGGATGATATGTTGGGCTTGACGGGTGGCGGCAACAAAACACGGGTGTTGGAATTCCTGATGGCTGATGCATTGGAAAAAGGTGCGGACACCATTATTACCTGCGGGGCGGTTCAATCCAACCATTGCAGGCTTACACTGGCGGCGGCTGTTAAAGAAGGGCTTAAATGCCACTTGGTTATTGAGCAGCGCGTTCCGAAAAGTTATGATGCAACCGCCAACGGAAATAATTTTTTATTTAATTTGTTAGGGGTTGAAGGCACACATGTCGTTGACGGCGGAAGCGATATGCTTGCGGAAATGGAAAAAGTGGCTAACCTGTTAAAAAGCCAAAACAGAAATCCTTACATTATACCCGGCGGGGGTTCCAATGCCATTGGTTCACTGGGTTATGTGGCTTGTATGCAGGAACTGTTATGCCAATTTACCGAAATGAATTTATCTATGGATTATATAGTCCTTACCAGCGGAAGCGGCGGAACCCATACCGGAATGCTTTGCGGTGCGATTGGGTTTAATGCCAATATTCCCATCATCGGCATTGGCATAAACCGCCCAAAGGATGTTCAACGCAAATCCGTATTTACCCTTTGCGATAAAACATCCGATTTATTAAATCTAAAAAACCGCCCATGTTATGAAGATGTCATCGTTTTTGATGATTATATTGGCAAGGGGTATTCTTATGTTACCGATGGTATGTTGGAAGCGGTTAAACTGACGGCACGTACGGAAGGGATTTTGCTTGATCCTATTTATACCGGTAAATGTATGGCGGGATTATTGGATTTAATTAAAAAGGGATACTTTCCCAAAGGTAAAAATGTGCTGTTCCTTCATACCGGGGGTTCTGCGTCCCTTTATGCATACACGAATGAGTTCACAGGGAGTTAGACGTTTAGTTATATTCGTATTTTATGACAAAGAGGGTATTGTGGATGACTATGTACCCTATTATTTGAATGAGCTGGTTCAAAATGCCTCCCATTTGGTAATCGTTTGCAATGGCTTCCTTTCTGATGAAGGAAGGCAAAAAATGTCTGCCTTTACAGAGGATTTATTTGTCCGCCCCAATATCGGCTTTGATGCGGGAGCGGTAAAAGATGTGCTTTTTAATTTTATCGGTTGGGACAAGCTGAATGAATTTGACGAATTGTTAATCGCTAACGATACAGTTTTGGGTCCTTTTCGCCCGTTAAAGGAAATTTTTTCAAAAATGCACGATAAACCCGTAGATTTTTGGGGTATATCATGGTGTGCCAGGTTTTATGATGATATTGATAAAGGTTATGTTCAATCGTATTTTATCAATATTAAAGAAAGATTGCTGCACAGCCCGGTTTTTAAATCCTTTTGGCATTATTTGCACCCTAATGCAATGTCGTATGGGGAAATTGTATCTGCCTATGAAATGTCGTTTACGCAAAATTTTGTTTCACAGGGTTTTATGTGCGCCGTGTATACCGATGGTATGATAAATGACCAAAATATTATTTTTTCCTCGCCCTATGATGCGATAAAACGATACAATTTCCCCTTTATTAAACGAAAAAGCCTGATATGCCATACCGATGCAGGCTTTGGGCTGTATACGCATATGCCGGCAAACGCAATCATTGATTATATAAAAAATAATACCCTATATGACGAGGGATTAATTTGGCAGCATTTACTTAGGACACATACGGCATATGAATTATCCGAATATTTAAAAATAAAATTTGCCTTGCCCGATGATTGTTGCAAACCCGGCACCGTTAATAAGCGCTTGGGGGTGGTTGCTAACGAAACAGCCGGAAATTATATCAAAAAATTAAATTTGGAAATAATATCCCACGATTCGGTAAAACTGTATGATTATATTTGCATCCTGAATGATAAATTACCCTTTGATAATGAAATTATGTGGGAAAATGCCTTATCTACGCCGGAATATATAAATAATATTGTAACTGTATTTGAAGCAAACCCTTATTTAGGGTTTTTAACGGTTCCCAATCATTATTATTCAATATATTTACATGATTTTTTAACCAACAGCCCAACATACAATGCTGCATGGATACGGGTTGCCGCCATAGGGGAATATATATATATCCATGATATAAACGAATTGGTTGAAAAAGCAAGGGAACAAGGATTTTATAGCGGCGAACTTATGACGGCTAAATATGCCGCAATGCAAAGCAGCGATTTAAAATATATGGCTGTTTTGTTTTACAACCTTATGTTGTTTGTTCGCGGGCTTAATAAAATATACCTTTATGGCACAGGTGCATCCGCATCTATTTGGTCCGGTATTATGGATAGGTTGGGGATTCCTTTTGAAGGCTATATCGTTTCGGATCATTTACTTGACCGGCGGCTTTTTTTAGGAAAACCGGTTTATTGCCTTCATGAAATTGCAGGTACCGGCTGTGGCATTGTTTTATCTGTGATGCGGCAAAATGCACGGGATGTGTTGCCAATGATAAACAAAAAGGGTTTTAAGGTGTTTTCCCCTTTTAATGACGGAGGAAAAAGTGAACGATAAATTGATTAATCAACAAGTATTTATAATGCCTTTTACGCCAAAATCAATTTTGCTCTACTATCTGTTAGTTGATAATGGGGTTGAAGTAGTTGGTTTTTGTGATAATGCCAATGCGTTAGCGGCAAAAAAGTTTAAAAATACGCCGATATTCCCCCCTCAAGAGGCTTATAACATTAACCCTAATGCTTTTGTCCTATTAAGCGAGGACCGTTTTTTTGACATTAATGGAAAGCAACTTGCAGAAATTGGATTTAAAAAAACGCTTACTATCACGAAACTTGATTTTAACGATAAATTGAAATCTTACATTCCAAAAATGGATGTGTCGTATTATTCCAAACTTATACCCAATCAAGTTGAATACGGAAAGGCTATAATAAAAATTTTAAATGATGTTAATAATTGGAAAGATTTTTTAGCATCCTTAGATATTGAATACCCCACCCCATACCACTATAAAATACCTGATGCCCCCTTTGTTGTCGGAACACAACAGAACATAAATTTTTTGCTTTGCGTGAATGCAACGGGTTATTTTAATATGGAATTTTTGCTTCAATGCTTAGACAGTATAGAAAATCAAAATTACCCCTTGTTTTCATATTTATTTTTAATTTCAGCCGACAACCAAAAAGAATTACAAAAAACTTTACACTTACGCAACTTAAACAATACGATATTGATAACATCCCCATGCCATGTCAATAATATAAATGCGGTTGATGTTCTTCGCAACCAATTCTCCGGCTGTATCCATTACGATTTTATTATAACCGTGGGTGCCAATGACAAATTGGCCAATAATGCATTGTTTATTTTAGCAAATGAAATTGTTAACAATAAAAATTCATTATTGTTTACTGCCAATGAAGACCGTGAATATAACGGGGATTTTATTGCCCCTTATTATAAACGTGATTACAAACAACTCCATTATATGACTGCTGCGGGGCTATGCAAAAACTTTGTTTGCATCCGTGCAAACATAAAAAGCAGCATAAATGAAATGAATACAGATGATATCCATATTGTGGATGAAGTGCTCTATCATTACAAAGTGATAAGTTCTTCTCAAAATAATAATGAAATAAAAATCATCGCTTTTTATCTGCCGCAGTTTTATCCCTTTCCCGAAAATGACCGCTGGTGGGGAACGGGCTTTACGGAATGGACAAACACCAAACGGGCGATACCGATGTATGAAGGACATTAC
The DNA here is from genome assembly GCA_009780585.1 of Defluviitaleaceae bacterium. Taxonomy (GTDB): domain Bacteria; phylum Bacillota; class Clostridia; order Lachnospirales; family WQUN01; genus WQRX01. Next base: position 137,275 of record WQZS01000002.1, read on the forward strand.
CAACCCCATGAACCGGGTGCATTGGGATATTATGATTTAATTAAAGATAAGGATGTGCAAAGAAAACAAGCGGAGTTGGCAAAAAAGCATGGCATTTATGGCTTTTGTTATTATTACATGTGGTTTGGCGGTAAGAGGCTGTTAGAAAAACCGCTTTTTAAAATGTTAAACGACCCGAAAATTGATATACCTTTTTGTATCATGTGGTGCAACGAATCATGGAGCCGGCGATGGGATTCGCGTGAAAATGAGGTTTTAATTGCCAACATCCATGACGATGAATCGGACCGGCAATTTATATTGGATGCGTTACCGATATTGCGTGACGAAAGGTATATCACTATTAGTGGTGCGCCATTATTAATTATTTATAGGATTGACCAATTTCCCGATTTCAAAAAAACCGTTGCGCTGTGGAGGCAAATCGCTGCCGAAAACGGAATAAAAAAGCTACACATTTCAGTTGCATTACATGCTTGGGCTATATTCGATGACGTAACATCGTATGGATGTGATTCGACTACCGAATTCCCACCCCACAGAAACCCAACCACTGATATAACAAAAAAAATGAATTTGAATCATGGGTTTAATGGTAAAATATTTGATTATGTGGAATATGTTCGCCGTGCAATGAACCGTCATAGGTTTAAACACCGCAGGTTTAGAGGCGCTATGCAAAGCTTTGATAATACGGCACGCAGAATGGAAAACGCATTTATATTTCACGGTTCTACCCCCGAGGAATATAAAAAGCTCATAATTTCCCTTGTGGACTATACATCGAGGCAACCTAAGGAAGACAAAATTATTTTTATTAATGCGTGGAACGAATGGGCGGAGGGTAACCACTTAGAGCCCGATATGAAATATGGCGAAGCCTATCTGCAAGCTACGCTTGATGCATTGCATATCAATTGTTAAAGGGGAATTTTTATGAAGTGGACAAACCCGGGGCATCAGTTCGATGAATGGGGGCGTACTTTATGCGAGATAAATACCATTTATATTTGGGGCGCAGGTGTAGGCGGCGCTAATATTTATCATTGCATCCATTGGTTGGGTATAGAAAAAGACCTTACTATTTGTTTTGTGGACGCTGATAAAGAAAAACAAGGGAACCTATTTTGTGATAAGTGCATAATATCACCACAGCAATTTTTTGAAATATTTAAAAATGACGGAACCATGGTACTTATCATTGCCCTAAGAGCAGAAAAATCATTGGCATATATATACAAAGAATGGGATCTGGAAAACAAAGCAGAAATTATACCGGGGAAAAATTGTTTCACATATACGCAAAAAAATAAAACCAAAAAAATTTTTTCTTTATTGATGATGTATAGATATGGAAAGCTCCTTTCGATGGAGCAAACCTTAATTACCACAACGGAGTGTACCCTTAATTGCAATTGCTGTTTGAACTTTACACCCTATAATAAAAACCGCAGGCATTTCCCATTGGATGAACTTATTGCAGATATCGACCTTTTATTTTCAAGGGTTGATTATGTATATTCGTTTTATATTTCCGGGGGCGAAAGCCTTTTGTATGATGAGTTACCGAACCTGATTGATTATATCGGAAAAAAATACCGTAACCATATATACGAGCTGACCCTTCCCACTAATGGGACCCTTGTCCCCGGCAAAGCTGTGCTGGAAAAATTGTCGGAGCATCGTTTGAAAGTGAGAATTGATGATTATAGGGACACAGTACCTATTTGCAATGAACATATACCCGTTATCATTGATTTATTTCATCGGTATAATATAGCATTTTATTTGTTCAAGCCCGAAGAATGGATTAACTTAGAACATGAAAATACTGCAAACCATTTCATGGGGAATGAAGATCTTATTAGGCATTTTGATGCATGTGGTTTACGATATAAGTATTTAAAGAACGGGAAGCTTTATGCTTGTGACTTTCATGCCTTTGCCGCAGAAGCGGATGTAGGCAGGGTAGATGACGGTGACTTCCTCGATTTTAAAAATGCCACTAAGGGTGAAATCCTTGAATTTTTGTTAGGATATAATCAGAAGGGATATATAAGCTTTTGTAAAAATTGCCTTGGCTCTTATGCCATAAACAAAAACAGGATACAACCGGCTGTACAATTAGAGCAGAGGGTGATTTGTGATGAATAATATAATGAAATGTGGATTTTGTGAAAGTAATAACCTTCATATCTTTGTAGATTTGGGTATTATGCCCCCTGCCAATGCCTATGTAAAAGCAAACGAAGCGGAAACCTACTTCCCGCTTAGGGTTTATGTTTGTGATGCTTGTAAATTGGTACAAGTTCAAAAATTTGAAACCCCGGAAAATATTTTTTTGGATTATGCGTATTTTTCAAGTATATCCCGCGGATGGCAGAAGCATTGCCGGGAATATAGTGAAATGATAATAAGCAATTGTAATATTGATAAAAACAGTTTTGTGGTGGAAATAGCTTCAAACGACGGATGTTTATTAAAAAATTTTATAGCAAAAGGGATTCCTGTCGTCGGTGTTGAACCTGCAAAAAATGTTGCTGCCTCGGCAATAAAAAATGGGGTGCCCACTTTTTGTGATTTTTTTAATACAGAAAACGCAAAAAAAATTATCAATGAACATAGGCAACCGGATTTAATAATCGCAAACAATGTTTTTGCCCACACGCCCGATATTAATGACTTTGCCGAAGGGATTAGGGAATTGTTAATACCCGGTGGCATCGTAACCTTTGAATTTCCCGGTTTACGCAATTTAATAAACGAAGGGCAGTTTGATACGATTTACCACGAGCATTTTTATTATTATTCCCTGACCATTGTACAAAAAATATTAATCAAGCATGGGTTGCGGGTTTTTCATGTGGAAAACCTTCCGACTCATGGCGGGTCGTTGCGTGTGTATGCCTGTCATGAGCATGACCAAACTCATACCATTAATAGCAGTGTCGAAAACGAATTGGAAAAGGAAAAAAACGCCGGTTTGAATGATTTAAACGTTTACTTAGGGTTTGACAAGAGGGTACAGCAAATCAAAAAAAATACATTAAACTACCTTTTAAAATGCAAGGAGGAAGGCAACAGGATTGTAGCCTTTGGCGCAGCAGCCAAGGGAAGTACATTCTTGAATTATTGCGGTATCAAAACCGATATTGTTGACTATGTAATCGACGAAACCCCTTATAAACAGGGTCTTAATATGCCGGGTGTACAAATCCCTATCTACCCCTTGGAAAAGCTCGCCCAAGACAAGCCGGATATCATAATCATCCTTCCTTGGAATTGGAAAGATGAAATAGCAAAAAAAATAAATTTTATTGGTAAAAATGGCGGCAAAGCGGTTACTTTTATTCCTGATTTACAAGAACATGTTTTTGATGGGACAATGTTATGAAAATAGTTGAAATGGATCTTGCCGGTGCCAAAATAATCGAACCTGATGTTTACGAAGATAACAGGGGGTTTTTTTATGAAAATTATTCAATGGCGAAATTATCCGTTTATGGGATAACCGATCATTTCGTTCAAGACAACCATACGTTTTCCCGAAAAGCAGGGACGCTTAGGGGGTTGCATTTTCAACTTGAACCTTATGCACAGGCTAAAATAATCCGTTGCACACGCGGAAAAGTATTGGATGTGGTTGTAGACATCCGGGTGGGTTCACCAACCTATGGCAAGTGGGTATCGGTAGAATTGTCGGCTGATAATTTTAAACAGGTATACATCCCTAAAGGCTTTGCCCACGGTTTCCTTACCCTAACCGATGACGTAGAGTTGCAATATAAAGCAAGCAATTATTATTCACCCGATTGTGACAGAGGTATACGCTGGAATGATTTTACTATAGGCATTGAGTGGGGAATAACAAACCCCATTTTATCGGACAAAGATAAAATCGCACCGTTTTTAACAGAATCAGAAAATAATTTTACATGGAGTGATGTTTAAATGCTATATCATGATTTTTTGGACAATACCCAAAAACCCATTACCAAAGCTGCGCATTACTTCCCCATTTATGAAAGGCATCTGAAAAAATTCCGTAACCAATCTATTATATTTTGGGAAATAGGTGTTTTTGAAGGTGGTTCTTTACAAATGTGGCAACGTTTTTTAGGCCCTTATGCTAAAATTATTGGTATCGATATAAACCCAATTTGTAAAAAACATGAAGACTGGCAAATCAGTGTTCGTATTGGTGACCAAGCGGATACAAAATTTTTACAAGAGGTGATTGACGAATTTGGTTATCCGGACGTAGTTATCGATGACGGCAGCCATCATATGGAGCAAACATATGCTTCATTTGATTTTTTATATGACAAATTACGAAATAATGGTGTTTATCTGGTGGAAGATATGGGTACATCCTATATGCCTTCTTTTGGCGGGGGTTTGGGAAAGGACGAAACTTTTATAGAACGAAGCAAAAAAATGATTGATTTATTAAACGCCAGGCAAAATGAATTATCTCAAGAGTTTGCAAAATCTACCTTTTCTGTTTGTTTTTACGAATCGGTTGTTGTTTTTGAAAAATTGCGATGGTTTAACCCCATAACAAATATAAGAACCCCCATGCGTTTTAAAGAAATTGATATAAGCCGTTATAATAAAATTATTTTTTACGGTTGTGGTATGCATTTAAAAAATATATTTAATTATATGTATATAAATATTATGCCTGATGAAATATGGGATATTAACGCAAACGAAATAATGACAAATAATAATATACCCGATAATTTAAAACATGTTCCCCTTTGCTTGCCTGATTTTACAATTACCGATAAAGAAAAAGTAGCAATTATAATCACTATGGCTGAAGGGAATGCGAAAGAAGAAGTCAAACGTTTATTAAAGGATAAAGGATTTACTTCTGTTTATTATGTGTAAAGGTGAGGGCAATAAAATAAAGGGCATAATTTTGGCAGGGGGAGCAGGAACGCGCCTTTTTCCCCTTACATGTGTAACCAGTAAACAATTATTGCCGGTGTATGATAAACCCATGATATATTATCCTTTATCCACTTTAATGCTGGCGGGTATCAGGGATATCCTTATCATATCCACACCGGACGATTTACCTAATTTTGAGCGGTTATTGGGAACCGGTGAAAGCTTGGGGCTGAACCTAGCGTACAAGGTGCAACCAAGCCCGGACGGTTTGGCGCAGGCTTTTATTATAGGGGAAGATTTTATAAATGGCAGTAGCTGCGCAATGGTGTTGGGCGATAATATATTTTATGGAAACGGATTTTCCGCTCTGTTGCAAAACGCAGTAAAGAAAAACGATGGCGCAACCATTTTTGGTTATTATGTTGATGACCCGGAGCGCTTTGGCGTGGTCGAATTTGATACAACCGGAAAAGTGGTGAGCATAGAAGAAAAACCCAAAACCCCAAAATCCAACTATGCTGTGACAGGACTTTATTTTTATGACAAAAATTGTGTGGAGTACGCCAAAAGCCTAAACCCAAGTACCCGGGGGGAATTGGAAATAACCGACCTTAACCGGATTTATTTGCAACAAGAAAAATTGGATGTAAAAATATTGGGGCGCGGTTATGCGTGGATGGACATGGGTACGGTAGATAGTCTTATTGATTCTTCCAATTTTATTATGGCGGTGGAAAAGCGGCAGGGCATAAAGATATCCGCCATTGAGGAAATTGCGTATCGTATGGGTTTTATTGATTTGACACAATTAAGATTTTTAACAAATAGCTACGGGAAATCACCTTATGGCGTGTATTTACAAAAAATTATCGAAGGGAAGGTAAGGTAAATGGAAAAACAAATTATTTTTTATGGTGCAGGGAATTTTACACAATCATTTTTAAAACAGTGGCTGGCTAAGGGTTTACGGCCTGTGTGTTTTACCGATGGTGATAAAAATAAACACTATACATCCATAAAGGAAGGGAATGATACATTTTGTGTATTACCTTTGCACGAAGCATTAATAAAGTATCCAAATGCAGATATCGGCATAACAATTGCTGCAATAGATCAAAAAGATAAAATTTATAATTATTTACGTGTTGAAGGTGTTTTTGCGGAACGAATTTTTAATGTTAGCGCAGATGGTTATTTAAAACCAATTCTAACACCCTTAAAAAATATGTATTGTTCAAAAATTGGCCGTGATGTAATTATTAGTGGTGATAATGACGGTTTTTTGACATTAAATATTTGTTGTTATCCCACAAACATGTTTATCGTCCATATAGAAAAAAACAATATTGAAGAAGCAATTGACCAATACTTTAAATTTTGCAATTCACTTAAAGAGGATTTAAGGGAAGGACGGACCAGTTATTGCCAAGGTTGTCCTTTTTTATATGAAATTACTCCCGATTTACAACCAATTATATCTACACAAAACAACCTTGAATACATGAGCATAGGAAGCGGTATATACGGCGGTAGGCAATGTAATTTTAATTGCATATATTGCACTTACAAGCAACACCGATTTATTGAAAATAAAATTGATGAAGAAATTAAAGAAAAATTTAATATACTAGAAATATTAAAATATATAGCTAATAATTTACCTACTGTCAGACGAATTTTTTTAGCAGCCGCAGAAATATCTATTTCACCAATGAGAAGGGAAATATTTACTCTTTGGAAAGAAAATCAGTGGGATGGATATATCGCTACCAATGCATCTGTATATTGCGAAGATTTATTTAATTTAGTAAATACATCACCTGCTAAATTATTTGTTTCACTTGACGCAGGTACGCGTGAAACGTTTAAACACATAAAAGGAATAGATTGTTTTGAAAAAGTGGTACACAATTTGGAGCAGTATACTGCTATAAATGATTCCGTTGTTTTAAAGTATATACTTGTTGATGGCATTAATTGTAATATCTCAGATGTTGATGGTTTTATCGCTATTGCAAAAAAAATACATGCTCCTATTGTAATTGCCCAGGATCATTCGCAGGGAATCATTCCAATGTCTGACAGCGAATATAGAACGGCAGTATACCTAGCTCAATCGTGTATATCACATAATTTAAAATATTCATTTGAATGTATTGATTATTTGACAACTGATGTAAAAAGATTGAAAAATGATGGATTATTTGTACCAAGTTTAAACTGAGGTGGAAACATGACCATTCTCATAACCGGCGGGGCGGGGTTTATCGGCAGTAATTTCATTTATTATATGCTGGGGAAGTATCCGTTATATAAAATAATTTGCCTTGACGCGCTCACCTATGCCGGAAATTTGGAAACATTGAATGGAGCAATGAAAAATAACCAATTTACATTTATAAAGGGTGACATAGCCGGCAGGGACGTTGTAAACGACGTTTTTAATCAATACCACCCAAGCCATGTGGTAAATTTTGCGGCGGAAAGCCATGTGGATCGTTCGATAACAGACCCCGGTGTCTTTTTACGTACCAATGTAATCGGAACGGGTGTGCTTATGGATGCTTGCCGCAAATATGAAACACGTCGTTTTCACCAGGTTTCCACGGATGAGGTTTACGGGGATTTACCGCTGGACAGACCGGATTTGCTGTTTACGGAAGAAACACCCATCCACGCGTCCAGCCCTTATGCCGCTTCCAAAGCATCCGCCGACCTTTTGGTTTTGGCTTATTACAGAACGTATAAACTACCCGTGACCATTTCCCGTTGTTCAAATAATTATGGGCCATACCAATTTCCTGAAAAATTAATACCCTTGATGATTGCCAATGCGTTGCAAGATAAACCGCTTCCGGTTTACGGTAAAGGTGAAAATGTACGTGATTGGTTGTATGTAAAAGACCATTGCCACGCTATTGATTTAATTTTGCACAATGGGAAGTTGGGTGAAGTTTACAATGTGGGTGGTCATAATGAATATACAAATTTAAATGTTGTAAAAACCATTCTCAAAGAATTAAAAAAGCCGGAAAGTCTAATCACCTACGTAACAGACCGCCCGGGGCATGATTTGCGTTATGCCATCGACCCAAGCAAAATCAACAATGAATTGGGCTGGCTGCCCGAAACCTCATTTGATAAAGGAATCAAATTAACTATCGATTGGTATACAAATAATCGGTCATGGTGGAAAACGTTATGAAGGTTTTGGTGACCGGAGCAAACGGGCAATTGGGATATGATGTGATAAAAGAACTAACCTCACGCAACACCCCTTGTAAGGGGGTTGATATAAACGATTTTGACATTACGGATAAAAATGCCGTATACAAAGCCTTAGAATCGTATAAACCTGCCGCCGTTATTCATTGCGCCGCATATACGGCGGTGGAAAAAGCGGAGGACGAACCGGAACGTTGCCGTTTAATAAACGAAAACGGAACCCGAAACATTGCCGAGGTATGCGCGGAATATAACGCGAAAATGATGTACATAAGCACCGATTATGTATTTCCCGGTTACGGGGATGACTTTTATTTACCGGATGATACAACCGAGCCTTTAAATGTTTACGGTAAAACCAAACGCGCCGGAGAGCTTGCGGTTATGGAGGTCTTGGAAAAATATTTTATCGTTCGCATTTCATGGGTGTTTGGTAAAAACGGCAATAATTTTGTAAAAACAATGCTTCGCCTTGGAAAAGAACGAAGCAACATAAATGTAGTAAAAGATCAAATCGGTTCTCCGACGTACACCAAGGATATCGCACCTTTAATCCGCCAAATAATAAAAACCGACAAATACGGCATTTATCATGCCACCAACGAAGACGTGTGTTCCTGGGCTGAATTTGCACAGGAAATTTTTACTGTCGCAAAGTTTAACCATGTGGTTATTAATCCCATTCCCACAAGCCAATACCCGTCAAAAACCCAACGGCCGCTTAATTCCCGACTTGATAAATCATGTCTGGATGATGCCGGATTTCCCCGCTTGCCCCATTGGAAGGACGCGGTAAGGCGATATCTGCATGCGTATATTTAATCCCAAAATAACCGGCCTTTGCTTCTTCATAACTTTGTATATCACCGATATCATGCCGCTTGCCCGGCATTATCATGGCATGAACGGGGGATTGCCTGCACAACCATGCGATAAAGCTGCCCGGTGCATCCGTTGGGCAACCGTCTTTTATTGCCCGGGGGATTAGGGCGGCGTCGGATTCGGTTAAAAAATAAAAGGGTGGGGTCAACCAATGGGATGCCGGGTTTTCCGGCTTTTCCTGCATGGATATAATGCGGTCATTGTCATCTGTTTGGATAACACCGCTTTTTTTTAGCTTTGTTGGGTCGCTTTCGAAGTAGCGCATTACGCAGGAAGTCTTTTTACTTCTTGCGTAGCGGATAAACCCGGCGAGTGAGAAGTCGAGCAGATTGTCGCCGGCTATTACTAATAGATCACCGCTTAGGCGGAGCGAACTAATGGCGAACCACAAATCCTTTACCGCGCCCAAGCGGGTTTCGTTGGTAAGGGTTCCGTTGTTTACGATGGTAGTTTTATGGATTGATTTATTTGCCCATTCGGTAAAGTGTAGCGCGTATTTTCCGTTGGTAGCGATTACGTAGCTATCTATCTCCCCGGTCGCGTCAATATTATCAAGTAGCCAATCCAAAATCGTTTTGCTCTTTACCTCCAGCAACGGCTTCGGGAAGTTTTCCGTCAACGGATGAAGGCGCGTAGCGTATCCGGCCGCCAGTACGACACAGGTCATATCCTGCCTACCCCGTCCCCGCTGAAGCAGTAATGTATTGAAAATTTATCCGCTAATTCGGGGAATGCTTTTGTATATTGCTCGGTAACGGTTTTTTGGATATGCTCTTTATACAACGGATCAACCAACGCCATACAACAGCCCCGAAACCCCGCTCCGGAGAAACGTCCCCCGTATATACCGTCGGTTGCGCGTAAAATCTCATACAACCTCGTCAGCTCCGGGGATCCGGTTTCGTAATTTATTATCGACGATTCACCGCTTTCAAGGGAAAGTCGCCCAAAGGTTACGATATCCCCCTTACGCCAGGCGTCCACACCCTTTTCCACCCGTTCATATTCTGTATACCAGTGTTCGGCACGTTTGCGCCAGGGTTCGGGGAGCTTGACTTTGTGCCTGTCATATACCCCACGGGGTACCGACCTTAAGCGCGCATCCTCAAACTTGCCGTATTCCATCCCCTCCAGTGCCATAAGTGCGTATGCGGCGGATTTGCATTCATCCACACGTTTATTATACTTTGACCCGATTAGAACACGTTCAACCCCGCCGAAAAATATGGCGATTTCATAGGGTTTCATATCCCTGTGCGGCGGTATCAATTCATAAGAATCATCTGCGGTATCCAAATACAGCAGGTGGTCTTTTTTTGCATATATTTCGCAGGATTGGTCCAGCTTTCCGCAGGAAACGCCCACATAGCTGTTTTCCGCTTCCATGGCGATGGCGATAACTTCATTTTCAGCCAGCGGGATACGGTTGACGCGGCACAAAGCGGTAAGGTACGCGATAATCACCGCCGCAGATGATGACAACCCACCGATGGGTAAACTTCCCTCGATTATACCGCATAACCCGATGTGTAGCGGATACCGCTTGCCCAACGCGAGGGTTGCACCCCGCAAATAATCAGCCCAATCATTTTGTTTAACTTCCGGTATTCTTGCGACATGGAATTGTGCCCTCTTTGAAAATTGCAAAGAGAGCAACTCGATAACCCCGTTTTGCTTTTCACCATACGCGATGTGTATACCCTTTTCGATGGCAAAACCCGTCACTTTGCCGTATTGATGGTCGCTGTGCGCGCCGATGGGGCAAATACGGTAGGGACAAAAAGCCACATCCTGCGGAGAGTAGCCGTAAATTGATTGGAACTTATCTGTACAAGTCATGGGTTTTAAACCGGTTTCATAACTTTTATTTAGGTTTTTAAGCTCATTATTACGCCCGACAAACATATACTATCCCTCCAATTACTAATTTCGCAATTAGTATATTGTTTACGGTTTATTTGTCAACATTGACGCAATCGTTCGTACGAATTATAATAATATTATATATCGTTCGTATGGAGGCTTTTATGCTTAACGCAAGCGCGACCGAGTTCAAAACCAATATGGGTAAATACCTTACCCTAGTCAACCGGCAAGACATTTATATCACAAAAAACGGCCGGGCTGTCGCGGTATTAACCGCGCCCAAACCGCAACAAAATTGGGCGGATGATCTTGTAGGGGTGATACCCGATATCAATTTTGATGAAAAAAAATACAAAGGGGAAAGGTTGGCCAATAAATATGAAAGCCTTGATTGATACCAATGTAATTATTGATGTACTAACCCGCCGACATCCTCATTTCGACGATTCTTTTGCCGTACTTTCATTGTGCGGAAATAAATTGACCGGATATGTATCCGCCGGCCAAACAACGGATATCTTTTATTTGTTAAGGCGCGGCGGTTTGGATGCCTACGCAGCAAAAAATGTAATGAAAAAATTATCTCAAACCCTTAAAATCCTTGATGTAAAATCCGTGGATGTTACCCATGCCCTTTTATCCCCCATTACCGATTACGAGGACGCACTTTTGGCTTGCATAGCCGAAAGGCAAAAATTAAATTATATTATCACGCGAAATGATAAGGATTTTAAACAGTCTGCCGTACAAGCCGTATCGCCGTCGTTGTTTCTTTCGATGAAAAGTCAAACATAAATTATATCATTTACTTGCTTCCCGGTTATAGGCTTCATACCCATAACCGCAAGGTTATGATTAAGAATACGAAGATAATCGGGGTGTACAATATCCAGCGGTTGATTGGATGAGGTATGGATTTGTGCGAAATTTGAATCCGTTTTTGCAAACATTAATATATTTTGCCTATACCAAAGGGAAACACTTTTATTCCTCCATATCTTTTTACGTATAACATCAAAGGGTACATAACCATTGTTTGCAAACAACGCCGCCCAATAAGAAGGCCAATTTTCATTAACATGGTTGGTTCCGCCCTGTCCGGGTGGGGCGGCGGAAAATAAAATAACATCACCATGATTACATAGGGAATTAATAAATGTTTGCGCCTTGTCTTGCGGAATATGCTCCGCGACTTCCAAAGACATAACCAAAGAAAATTTTTTATTTAATTTTAACGGTTGATCAAGGTCATACGGCACAAATTCATCTATTTTTATATACAACTTATTTATATCAACATACGCCCCATCCACTCCCATTACTTTGCTTACGCTTGTTTCTTTAAAAGCGGAAAGCCAAACACCCAATCCGCAACCCAAATCCAAAACAGAATCCAGCGGACCTGTTAAATCCACCACCAAAGGAATTATGCATTTCGCGGAATTGTAGGATGATATAGCCGTACGGTCATAAAATGCTTTATCGTATTTTTTGTTAGCCTCAACTTTTTGGACAGGGGGTTTTAATTGTTTATGCTTCGGCCCGTACAGCATATAAGCTAATTTCCTGCCGTTTCGTTCCCAGTCATAGTATCGTTTGGCATGTGCCAAGGCTTTTGGTATATGTTCCTTCATCCCCCGTGTATCCGCTTTGCCGCATAATGTCACAATGGCATTGGTTAGGTCTTTCATATCCCTAAGTTTATACTCAATACCCAGCTCACCGAAATTGGTTATGTCACAAGCGGCGTCGATATTGGATGTAATAAACATGCATCCATGATGCAAAGCTTCGGGGTATACGTTGGGGAAGCCTTCCGCAACTGATGTCAAAATGAAAATTTTTGCTTTGGCGTATTCTTTGTACAATTCATTTTTATCCGTTATCGGGCCTGTAAAGGTCACTCTGTTTTTAAGATCGGGGCACTCTTTATAAAATTGTTGAATAATGGCTTGAAATTCCGGTTCGATGGGTCCTACAAGACGTAATGTCCAATTTTTTATAATATGGGATACCTGCGCGAAAGCCGCCAGCATTTCCCAATTATTTTTTTGTTTGCTACCGATTCTGCTGACCGTAAGTATTACATTTTCCTTTATGTGCTCGTTTACTTCAATAGGGGATTCGGCAGGGAAATATAAACCGGTAGGAAACCATCGGCAATTAAATTTAATGTCTTTATTACGGTTCATCGTATCACATAAAAATGAACCCGCATTGGCAAGCAAATTACATTGTCCGGTAAAGCGAACCACTCTTTTATTATCCCAAGGGATATTGTTCATCCAATAGCTATTCATATCCAATCTGCAATATACTTTACCATCGGGGCGTAACTTGCGGTAAGCATCCAAGAAATCCATTGTTTGCTCATACATCCCGTGCAAAACAAGAAGATCCATTTTTTTATAATTGTTATTTAGGTGTTTATAGTATTCATCGCCGCATCCATCGGCAAAATTGTGTAATATTATTTCTTGGTCAGGCAAAACATTTTGGTAGGGGTAGTCGGAGGATTCATCCTCAAAATACATGGTATGGTGTGAATTGAGCGTTTTTGCCAATACATAACCGGTAAGACCTTTATCCTTCATCAACTCTGTGTTCGACCATTTTCTGTAACCCTGTACCGCCGGTGTAAATACCCCCGCCGGTTTATATATACCTAAATCAAAGGGTTCGAAATCAACGATATAATCCAATAATATATCCAACCTTCGGCAAATCTCCACACGCAATTCGGGGTTTATCATTAAAATATTTGTTGTCGCGGCGTTTGCCGCTTCTTCATACATGTCATATAGCTCAACAATTGTTTCTTTGTTGAGTTCATTTGCCCTTTGGACAAGGTGTACGGTTTCTTGTAAAAAATTATCAATTATCTGTTCCTGCGAATTTGACATGATTGCCTCCGTAAATCACGATTCGTAATACTTTAAGTCATCCATATTATCACATTCCAACCATGGTTCATCGCAAGCTATCGTTCCCACAAAAATCCCAAGCTCCAGCAGGTGCTGCAACAAAGCAGTCATGTCCAATTTACAAACAGGTTTTTTCATAGGCAATTTAATAACATCCTCCACCTGTTCCCACCCCATAGGTGAAAAACGTAACAAACCCATGTATTGCCCGCATATTTCATCCCTGGATACAGGCTTGTTTCCAATTTCTATCAATTTACCTTCACATAATTTAAAAGTCTCTAAATCATCCAAGGGGTTTTTAAATCGGTTTTGCCACAATTCCCAAAAACCGGTATAATACGTTATACCTATGTCATATTTTGATGCCACTAATCGTTTAATTGCTTCCGCGCTATATACAATGTCAGAATAACAAACAATGCAAGGTTCGTTAATAAGCCATTCCCGTGCTCGGGTTAAAGAAACGAACATATTCGTATTTTCCCAATCATCATTATGAAAATAACGCACACCTTTAATATTAATTTTTTCTTTTTTATAACCGGTAACAATACCAATGTCACAATGTTTGAATCCGGCTTCCTTCAAACTATTAAGACCCCAGTCCAATAAAGTTCGTCCTTTAAGGGTTATCAAGCATTTAGGAATATCCGCCGTGCCTTCACCCATGCGGCTACCCCGTCCCGCGGCAAGGATAATTGCTTTCATTTATTAATACCCCATAATTTATTAAATATTTTTACATCATCATTAACGATTTCTTCTTCTCTTTCCGGGTGCCACATAATACCCATGATGGGTAATGATGAATGTTTAACCCCTTCAACAACCCCGTCATCGGTACGAGCAAATACATCAAGACATGGTGGGACTGTATTCGCTGCATAGTTATGAAAACTTTTAACAAAACGATTTATGTTTCCGTTTATTTTGTGCTTCACTCTTACATGCGCATCAACTTTTTTTAAATTTCCGCCAAAGTATAATAAGATTGACTGCATTCCGCGACATACGCCGATTAAAGGAATTTTATGATTAACGGCATAATCCAATAAAAAATTATCAATTTTATCTCGTTCAACAGAAATACCATGGTATTCATCCGAGCTGTATCCCCCTGTTAATAAAATCCCCTGGGGAGATATTGCGTTTAATATTTCGGGCAATGCCTTGGAAAAATTGGGAACGGGAAAAGTAACCGCTCCGGTTTCCCATAAAAAGGGTACCCAATTCTGATCAAGGGAATCCCTCACTTCATTATAATCGGTTACCATATCAACCCGCTGACTTACAAGCACCCGCTTCATTTCATCACCTTCACCGTATAACCTCAATTATTTTATTCGCACAATTTATATGCAGGATGTTTGTTTGGGACAGTTTGTTATATTCTTTTTCCCCTACCCCGATAACCGCAGGAATCCCCAGTTCTCCCGCACGTATCGCCATGTGGGAGTTAGCTCCGCCATATGCCGTAATGAACCCAAGTACATCGCATGAAAAAATCCAATCATATCCCGGATCGGCGGCAGAAACCAACAAAATCTTGCCTGCAAGGGCCTCCCTGCTCAAATCACCCGTACATATCTCACCGGTGACTTTTTTTAATGTAATAAAGTTGGGAATGCCCGACGGCATGTGGAAGGCATAAATATCATCGGGCTTAAGGATTACCGGCGGCATGGTTATGGATAATGTTTCCGCATACCGTGCACGCCCTTTTTCAATTGAATTCGCCAGTATGCTTTGTATATCCCGGGTCGAAGAATATAAGTGCTCCATCACGAAGCAATCGAGGAAATTCATATCCTCCCGGGTAAAACCGTAATTTTCACCCAATTCGGCGAATAATTCCAACGCGTAGGAAAGGCTTTTCGTAAATACAAACTTGGCATACTCTCGCCCTTCTATACCCGCCTTCAAAAATTCAAACAAAGCCAATACATCGCCGTCCATGCCTTGGTTCTTCATTTCCCGTTGAATGGCGGTGTATTGGTCTATCGTCAAACTAAAGGGCTTTTTTTCACGTTCGGGCGGTGTGGTGTTCATACCGCTTAAATATATTTCAGGTGCCCGATCATACCGTTTGGAAGAAATATCATAGGTTCCCGGGCGGAGGTGCCCATATTTACGTATAAAAGCCGTTAAGGAAAGATTTCGTTGATCTGACGAAATTTGTGAACCAATCGTATTAAGGCTGCCCATATAATTTTCGTATTCATTTTCCGATAAAATCCCAACAGCCACAAGTGATTTAAGCAGTTGCACCGCTATAAATCCTGCTCTTGCAAGCCCCGCAAAAGGTAACGTTCCGTATCGGGTGCAATCCGCAAGCAGCCAATATATCTTTGATATAATATCCATGTCGCTGGCAATAATAATTTCTCTGCGTTTATCAAGGATATCAATTTTTTTTGTGTCGGTAATCCATAAACCATCGTTTACATTAACAATTGTATTCGTCAGTTTTCGTAGTGAAACATGCAATGCATCTTGTTCTTCCTTTGTAAAACCATAGTGTGTTAAAACATTGATGCGTTCGGGCAAATCAAATGTATTGCACGAAAACACAACGTCAAATTCTACCTTGTCATGCTTGTCCGGATCGTCGGCCAATCTGTCCAAATAATAATTTGTTAATTTATCACTCAAATTATCATCGATACTTTGGGGGATGAATGAATTAAAACTAACCCGTATATCGATGTACGGCAAACCGTTAAATTCCACCATAAGGGGGAAACTCCGCAGGTTTTTATAACCATATTCATCGCGTTGGTATGCCCATGTACCGTCTGTTATTAACCTGCGATATAAAGATGAAGCCAGGGGTTTTGGCCGGATACCGATCATTTCCGCCGGATTCCAATCAGACATAACGCCGTAGATAGTTCGGGAACCTTTTACATAGGGACGCGGACGCATATTATTATTTATATATTTATAAACACGTTCCAAAGCTACCGATTGGCAAGCGAAATCAACGGGTTCTTTTTTCATTACCAACGGTCGCACTTGCAATAAATATAATGTATCATTTTCATCAAATGCGAATTCGATATCAATATTAATTTTATCGAATAAAACCATTAACTCTTCGGCAGCCTCAACGAGGTTATCCAAACGGGTATTTCCGCTTTTTTTACCACGGAATATATAGCAAGTGGATGTATTTTTCCCAACCCCCGATGTTACGGAATCGGTTGTCCCTGTGTTGTCGTCATAATTAATTACAAAATAATTACCCCCGGTATTTGGGTCTATCGTAAAAAGAACACCGCTCATGGTTATATTGTCAAGCATAGGTTGCACCAAGATTTGGTTTTGGGGATTATTATCAATAAAACTCTGCATAACCTGTTGGATTGCATGAGAAACATCATCGGGATGTACATCCAAAACAGAAACAAATTTACCGGCCAGCGATTCATTAGCGGTGTCTTCGGTTACAGCACTTGAACGGACAATCAATTTTTGATTATCGAATTCATTATATATTAATTGTTTTATACGTTGGGTGTCAGCATGAAAGTTTGCCGCTGTGAAAGATACTTGAGGTAATACATTGAATTTGATTTGCTTACCCAGCAATGTTTTTAATGTATTTGCTTTTGTTGAAAATATAAGTTTCGGGTCCATTATACCACGCTCCGTATCTACCCCGTAAAACCAAGATTTTTTTTAATATATTTATATATTTTTTGCCCGACCAACTCATTTTTATTAAAGGACTTTAATTGAATATCATCGTTACTACCGTTTACAATTCCATCGACGAAATCATTTAACACATTACCTTTATCCTCCCGCAGGCAATTACCCAAATCCACGTTTTTCATTGATTCATCAATGATAGTGTCTGCCATCATCGCGGGTTTGCCGGTTGCTTGATATAAAAACATAAGCGAACCCCAATCGCCGTAATATCCGTCCCCCATGGTTATGGCTCGGTGCAAATCAGGGGTATCATCGTAAATCCCCCGTTTTTGGCGGCAAAAGTCCTCAACAATCTGTTTATAATAAGATGCTATTGTAGGCATCACGGAAACGAAGGTATTTTCAAGCAAGGGATGAGGCCGCCACCATAATACAACGTCATTCCTATTGTTAAAATATTCTATCATTAATTTTAACTTGTGAATATATCTTACGTTTGTTTGCAAAGCGGGAGAAATTGACGACGCATATAATATAACCTTTTTATTATTAATACGCGTTTCCCAATCGAACGGAAGGTTACAATTTTCCTTTTTTGTCGAAAATACCTTATCCAATTTTGGGCTTCCCAAGGCGATAAATCTATCTTCGTGTTTGCCGAACCGGGTTCCGTAAACACTATTAAAAACGCGCATATAATAGTTACGTGTTTTTTCCGAAGGCAATATCACCTTGTGGGCATACATGCAAGCAGGAGTCTTGCAAAAATGCTCCAAAGGTTCATCATTCCATAAAAAATATTGCACATAACACAGCATATCCGTAAACTCACGTAATCGTTGACAATAAAAATCGGGATGGATGCTGGACACCTTATTGTTTGCATCGTACGCGCTAAAGGTGAAAATAACATCCGGACAGCGGGTTGTTATATCATATTGCTCCCAATCAACACATTCGATATTCGGGTAACAATCGGCTCCCTCAAAGCGGAGGGTTTCGGGCTTGCCTTCCGTATTGTGTTCGTAGTAAGGGACAGGTATCCAATAAGCATCGCAATCGGGGTCTTCCTTTGCCGCGAGGTAGATAGATTCGATGCTGTCGCTCATACTTGCTTTGTGGCTGATAAAAACAACTTCCAGCCGGGTGGGTTTTAGTTCTCGTATTACGTTGTTCTTTATTTTAATAAGATGGTCCCTGAGTATCTTTATTTTAATTTCACCTTGATTGGCTTTAAAAAGTAATTGAAAATACTGCTCAAGCAATGTTATGGTTTGCAAGCCTTCGATGTCGAGAGATTCAATAAAATCGATAATCGCTTCCGCGCCTTCCTGGCAAACGGCGTATAAGCCGTTTATCTGCGCGTCCTCTATGGTTTGGATGAGTGAAAGGATTTCTTTTTGGTGATGTTTTCTCATAATCTACCCATAATTTTTTCTTGTATGGTTTTTATCTCCGGGTCGGTGGGGTTGATTTGAGCGTAGGATTTTAATATTTGCGCAGCTTTTAATCGATCCCCCTTGTCGATTAGGGTGTAAATGGCTTCCTTCAGGCTTGCTATTTCGTCAGTTGCTTCCTGGTTTACGGCGGAAGCGGGGGTAGGTTCTTGTACCATCATATTTGCGGCTACCAGTTTAACAATGGGTTTTAAATCGGGTTCGATGGTTATTACGCGATCCATGTTTTTTATAAAGCCCTCGATGATATCGCCTTTGTCCCTGCATATATAAGCGGTGCCGGCGTAAAAGGTAACCCTGTCCCTGTCCGGTAACGCTTCAATGGCATCGGCGTTGTATATATCCTCCCGGTATACACTTCCCAAATATTTGTGCCGTATGCGCACAGCCGATTCGAAGGTATTTATCCGCAACACGGCAGCCAAGCTATTATTTTTTACCGAAGAAAGAAAAGCGGCGTGGGCTACCTCCGACAGTATCCGCATAGTTTTTATACCGGGGGTACTTGCCTGGCGGTTGATGGTTTGTATATAGGACGATATCACTTCATATAGACCCTTGTTTGAAGCATGTAGTTGATTGATAAACGCAAGTGTATCGTTTATTTCCATATTTGATAAAAACCGCGTTATGTCTGCGCCCCGCTTCATTGCGGCAACCAGCACATCGCCATAATGCCTGCTGAAGGGCTTGTCCGACTCCAAGAAGTAGTCAAGCGCTTCACTTTGTCCCATACGCAGTTTTTGCAACCAAATATAGTCGATATCTAAATCACCGATGGTTGCATCATTTAAAATAGCGGAAGCAATGTTTTCCTTTGTTTGCTCATTTTTTAACGATTTTTCAATTTCATCGATTGCCCCGTTATATTTATCCGAATTTTGTCCCTGCCTTAGCCCATATGCAATCAGGTTTGCAAAGGCATCCCAATTCTTGGTTTGAATATTTATAGATACATATTTTTTGATAATATTTACATTGGGGTCGATACCGGGTCCTTCTTTATACTGTTCATACAAATCAAAGCCTTTATCCAACTCACCCGCATAAATGTAATTAGATACGATTCCTGATATATAAATCGCTTCGCTTTCCAATAAACTTGTACTTATTGGTAATATTGTGGTGATATCGTTATTTATTTTTCCTTCTTTATATTTTTTATAGCAATCAAATGACTGCTCATAGGCTTGCGCCGCTTCCTTATATTTTTGCACCGAATGTAATGCCAAGGCTTCCGTCGCCCGCAATTGGATGATATTGAGGTGTTCTTCTTCCAAATTATTGAAATAATTTTGAACAGTTTTGATAACCGATTCCCATTCATTATTTATGGAATAATGGTTTGCTAATTGGGTTGTAAATACATGATAATATATATGCTTTTGGTTGTCCTTAACCACATCCAACCCTTCGTTTATATACCGCAGGGTGTTTTCTTTATCGGAATTATAGTATTCATTTGATAAATGGAGCAGCGTACGGGTATCCTTGGGGTTTTGCTCATATAATTCCAGAAGGCTTGCAAGATTGCGTTCACGCTTTATCTTTCTTTCTTCCGCCGCGTTAGGTCCGGTAAAGTAATAACCGTAATGTATCGCCGTGCTTTTTAAGCCCTTGATCGGTGCCTTGGGTGCTATATACTCATGAATTTTACCTGCAAACCTTGTCCCTTTTTCCTTCTTAAACATCCTGCGTGGATTAAAATCAGCGGAAATCGTATCACTTAGCTTGTTTACCAAACGGTAAGTGGCACTTTTATATTTTTTATATTCACCGCTGTTAAAAAAGGATATGATGTCTTCCACATCGTTAAATATTTCATCCGCATCTAAAAACATGTACCATTTGCCGTTGGCTTTATCTATCGTATGGTTGCGTGCCCAAGCAAAGTCGCCCCGCCATTCGATTGAATATACCTTATCGGTAAATTCCCTTGCGATTTCCACAGATGCGTCGGTGGAGCCCGTGTCGTATATAATCAACTCGCTGTGTACTTGATCCAATATGGGTTTTATCCCGTTGAGGCAATCGCGGAGGTATTTTTCTTCGTTTTTCATTATCATGCCGATGGATAAATCCATGTATATTCACTCCTTTTATGTAAAAGAGCGGCTCTTGCGAGCCGCCCTTTGGACGTATCTTTGTACCAAATAAATTACCTGAGCAAGCTCAAAATCATGTTGGGAGCTTGGTTGGCTTGCGCCAGCATGGAAATGGCTGCTTGTTGCAAAATGTTGGATTGCGTAAAGCGCATCATTTCCATGGCCATGTCGGCATCGCGGATTCTGGATTCTGCCGCGCTTAGGTTTTCGCTGGAGATATTGAGGTTTTCGATGGTGAATTCCAAGCGATTTTGCATGGCACCCAGGCTGGAGCGTTGTGCGGTGGCGTGGGAGAGAGCGAAGTCGATAGCGGTGATGAATTTGCTGATTTCTTCACCGTCTGCCTTCAACACGCCTTGGCCCCTGGAGGCGAAGGAAGCGTCGGGGGTACGCAAGTCGGCAAAGGTGAAGCCCGATTCCACTGCGGATGCGCCTACTGCGCTGAGGGCTTCTACGTCTACTGCTTCGATGTTGAGTATGACGCCCTGACCGGCATTGGCACCGACTTGGAACCAAAGCCCGCCTCCTCCCTCTACGGCTCCCGGGCCGCCATCTTGTACAAAGGGCCGGATGGCATCGTTTACAGCCGCAATCATTCCATCCCTAAAGGCCATACCCGCTTCGGATAGACCTGCAGAGCCGGAAATCGTTGCGATTTCATCACGACCAGCGTTAATAGTACCGAGCGCGTTGTCGTGTTTGAAACGCCATTCGAGTACTGCATTGGTTCCGTCTTCATCATCACCGGCAACACTGACGAACAACTCCAAGGTGATTTCCCTGGTGCCTCCCGCAGAGCTGGAGTGTTCAATCATAAATGTGCGTGTTTGAACAACAACGCCTTCCTTCTCGATTAGGTGCGGGCTCAAGCCTGCGGCTCTTACCATATCGGCTGCATCTTGACCTTCAGCTGTAACAAGCTGGACAGTTTGCCCGCCACCGACGATTTGTGCGTTTTCCCCTACATCAAGGATTCCGGTATCATTGTCAATACTTACCGTTTGCCAACCGGCAAAGAATCTTTCCGCTTTCATGAAGTCGTCCAAACTGTTAATCCAATCCGCTTCGGTAAGGACACCCCGTCCGCCGACGGTTTGATTAGTGGTATAGAACAATCCGAGCAAGGCTACGCCTGCAGCCGCATTAAAACCGGCGGTACCATTTGCTACAAGCCATTGCACGAAGTCTTCCGTAAGGGCACCTATACCGGTGTTGTCAATTTCCGTACCCATCTTGTCCGTGATGAATTGTGATAATGCAGCCCTTGCCGCATTGGTGGCTCCCACGATGTCCGTAATATTGCCGGGGTTGGACAGCATGATGTTGTTGCCATTGAGGTTAAATTCAAACAACGGCTTAAGGGATTCGTCTGCATCGGGTTTACGCGTCACCAGTTGGGTCAGGTCGATTTTTGCCAATGCTTCGAATACGGCGTTGTGCGCAGCGTACATAGCTCTGTTGTCGGGGTGGGCGGGGGTGGAGAACAAGTGGGCAAAGGTTTGCACTTCACTACCGGGCTCCGCGTTGTACACGCCCTGGTCGGCCAGCCAACGGGTTACATCGGCGTTAAGGGTATTGGGGTTGGTGTTTCCTACCAAAGCAGCCAAGGCATTGTTCACCTTCGCGCTGAGTGCGTTGGCGAATGTGTCGTCGTCAACCTTAAAGTTGCGTTCGAATTGATCGCCCAATACAACCCTCAGTACGTCTTTTACGTCATCGGATTCCAACTTGAAGGTGTTGCCGTCGCGGCTGGAACTGGCAGATTCCCCTGCCGAAATATCGGGGTTGATAAACCGGAACAGGTTTTGCGACAATTGAATGGAACTAAGCATGGGATCATTCGACATGGCAAGCAATGCCTTGAAATCAACCGCGTCGCCTGCGTTCCACGTTACCGCGCCAGCGCCTGCGCCGGGGCCTGCACCTGCGCCCAGCGAGCCGTCGAGCAGCGTACGGGTGTTAAACTCTGTACGCAGTACGGTGCCGTCGATTTCCGCCATCAGCTGGTTAATTTCTTCTTGGATACGGGTTCGGTCGGATTGTGACCAGGTGGCTTCGTTGGTCATGTCGTGGGCGTTGGTGTCGTTGGCGGCTTGTACGACCAGGTCACGAATACGCTTTACCATGTCGTTGATTGTGCCCATCGCGCCTTCGGCGGTTTGGATCAAACTGATGCCGTCTTGGGCATTCCGTGCGGCTTGGTCAAGCCCGCGGATTTGGGCGCGCATCTTTTCGGAGATGCCCAGCCCTGCTGCGTCGTCCGCCGCTGAGTTGATGCGGAAGCCGGAGCTGAGCCTTGAAGACGCCCTGGATTGCTGGAGCCCGGTCATGCCCAAGTTGCGGTGGGCGTTGAGGGCCAGCACGTTGGTACGTACTACCATGTTACTCATTGTTATTCTCCTTCCGTGGTGCGAGGGGTTACCCCGCTAAGATCACCCGTCCTTGGGTGTCTGCATTACTGTGACCCGTCGGCGTTACGGCCGTTTCCCGCCGCCGGGGTGTTGATGGTGGTTATGAGTCTATATCGGCATCGGTGGAATTAACTTTAGGGATTAAGCGGATTTTTCGGTACGCGCATTTATTATTTTTATCCGGGTGTCGTGTTCGTCCTGGGTTGCCAATAATAATTTTATGTTATCACGCATTTCTACCGTGATTTCGCGCTGCATCGCATAACCGTCGAATAGTGCGCTGAGTTTTTGACCGTGTTCGATTTCGATTTTGGCGACGATATGGCGGAGGGTAGTGAACTCGGTTTCCATTTTATCAAACCGGGTGTTTACGTCGGTTTTGAATTCGGTAAGATCGGTTTTGACACCGGTTAGGTCGGTCTTGACTTCGGTAAGATCGGTTTTGACTTCGGTTAAGCCGATTTCCATACCTTCTACTTTGGTTGTTAAGTACGTTAGCATGGACAGGATTTTTTCTTCGTTGGACATAGCGGGTCCCCCTTCGTTTGTGTGATGGATGCGAGGTATAATGTTATAATAGATTTTACAAACAAGCAATAGGAGAATGAATATGAACGCGAAGGCATTGCAAACATTGGAATTCCATAAAATAACGGAAATGCTGGCTTCTCGGGCGGTTTCGCCGATGGGTAAAGCGTTGGCGGCGGAATTGAAGCCGATGAACGATTTGGCGGACATTTCGGCTGCGCAAGGGGAGACGAGCGCGGCGGCGGGATTTATCCTGCGCAAGGGGAGCTTACCGCTGGGCGGGATCGCGGATATACGCAAGTCCGTTTCGCGGGCGGTCGTCGGCGGCATGTTGTTTATCGAGGACTTGCTGCAGGTGTGCGATTTTTTGTACGTGTGCGGAAAGGTGATTACGTATGGGAAGGAAAAGGGGGAGGCCACATGCCTGGCCCCTTATTTCGATGCCGTCGGGACCGCCGACGAGGTGGAGCGTGAAATCGGCCGCTGCATTAAGAGCGCGACAGAGATCAGCGACAATGCCAGCGCGAAGCTGGCGGACATACGCCGTCACATCAAGCAATCGCACGATAAGATACGCGACCAGTTGCAAGGCGTAATCCGCTCCGAGGCGTATAAGAATATGTTACAAGACCCGATCGTGACCCTAAGGGGCGACCGTTTTTGCGTACCGGTGAAGGCGGAGCATCGGGGGAATTTTCCCGGGATGGTGCATGACCAATCGGCTTCGGGGGCGACGCTTTTTATGGAGCCGCTTTCGGTGGTGCAGCAGAATAATAAGATCAAGGAACTCCACTTCGACGAAAAGCGCGAAGAGGAGCGCATATTAATGAAGCTCTCCGGTTTGGTAGCGAATGAGGCGGAATTGCTCAACGCCAATTTGCGGCAGTTGACGCACCTGGATTTCGTTTTCGTCAAGGGGGAGCTTGCGCTGGCTATGAAGGCTACCGAGCCCATTTTTAACAACGACGGCTACGTACACATCCGCAAGGGGCGGCATCCCCTGCTTAACCCCGACAAGGTTGTGCCGACGGATATTTACCTTGGCAAGGACTTTACGATGCTGTTGATTACCGGCCCCAATACCGGCGGTAAGACCGTGACGCTTAAGACGATCGGCTTGTTTACGTGTATGGGGCAGGCCGGATTGCACATCCCCGCGTTTGACAACTCGGAGTTGGCGGTGTTCGACGAGGTGTTTGCCGACATCGGCGACGAGCAAAGTATCGAGCAGAGCTTGAGCACGTTTTCGTCGCATATGTCGAACATCGTGGGGATACTGGACAGGGTTCGGCGTTCGGAATTCGGAGTTCGGAATAATAAGAACGCATTGGTTTTATTGGACGAATTGGGAGCGGGTACGGACCCCACCGAAGGCGCGGCCTTGGCGATCGCCATCTTGCAATATTTGCAAAGCTACGGCATCCGTACGGTCATCACCACACATTACAGCGAGCTTAAATTATATGCCTTGTCCACGCCGGGGGTGGAGAACGCGAGCTGCGAATTCGACGTGGAGACCCTGCGCCCCACGTACCGCTTGCTGATCGGCATACCGGGCAAGTCGAACGCGTTTGCCATCGCCGCGCGGCTGGGCTTACAGGAGGATATCATAGACGGCGCAAAGGGTGTGCTTTCGCAGAAGGAGCTGCGCTTCGAGGACTTGATCACCGATTTGGAAGCGGGGAAAAAACTTGCCATCGTGGAGCAGGAACGCGCCGAGGGATACCGCCGCGAAGCGGAGAAGCTGCGTGCCGACACCGAACGGCAGCAGGAGAAGTTGAATACCCAACGCGAGAAAATTATTTCTGCCGCCCGCGCGGAAGCCTTGGAAACCGTACGCAAAGCGAAGCTGGATGCCGAAAAGCTGATGTCCGAAATGCGCCGTACCATCACCAGCGCCAAGGACTTGGAAGCCGCGCGGCAAAACGTCCGCGATACCCTCGGCGGCATGGAATCGGATATTGCCGCAACGCTGGGCGAAACGGAAAAACCACGCCGCACCCCACCCGCCAACCTGCGCAAGGGGGACAAGGTACACATCCATTCCCTCAATCAGGAAGGGACGGTCATTGTCCCGCCGAACACAAGCGGCGAAGTAATGGTACAAGCGGGTATCATGCAGATGAAAGTGCCCTTGGATGACCTCTCCTTGGCGGAAAGCTCCGGCGGGCGGCATAGCACCCAAGGAAAAAGGTTTGACAATATCATCAAACCAAATTCTTCCAATGCGTCCGGTGCGCAATTGAACAAATCCCGCAGCATCACCACGGAAGTGGACCTGCGCGGCATGACCCCCGAGGAAGCCGTGGAAAAGGCCGATAAATACCTGGACGACGCGTTCCTCTCCAGCCTCTCCAGCGTGTATATCATCCACGGCAAGGGTACGGGTGCGCTCCGCAACGCCATCCATACGCGCTTAAAAAAACACCCCCACGTCAAGGATTTCCGCTTAGGGAAATACGGTGAGGGTGAAACGGGTGTAACGGTGGTTACGCTTAAATAGCTTTAATTTTTATCGAACCCACCGAACTGCTTGCCCGCAGTACGTACGGTGAATTCGGGTTGCCCGTCAGTTCGTTGGTAATCGAACCCATGACGGGCTTTTTTGCGTCGATGCGGATGTCCGCGTCTGCGGGGAGGTAAATCTTCGCGCTGCCCGCGGCGGTCGAAACGTCGATGTTGCCCGCTACTTCATGGACGGTGACCTTTACGGAGCCGGCCGCTGTTGAAATGTGTGTGTCTCCGCCAAGGCGCTCGATTTCCGCTTCCACGTTACCCGCGGCGGAAGTGAGGGACAAGCGACCCGTTTCCCGAGCGGTTATCCTCGCGTTTCCCGCGGCGGTGGAGATTTCCACGTTGTCGGCGCGGCCGCCTACCGAATGGTACAAAGCATTACCCGCGGCGGTGTTGATGCGCACCCTATTGCCGCGGTGGTTTTCCACGGTAACGTTGCCCGCGGCGGTTTTGAAGTTGATTTGGCCGCTTACGTCCCCTGCGGTTATATTGCCCGCGGTCGAACGCGCTTTGATTTCCCCAGAAAACTGCGAGGGTACGTATACCGTCGTAACCAGCGAAGACTTAAAACGGAACCAATTAAAGCGGAAGCCCGTCGTATTGTCGCAAACGACCAGCGTGCCGTCCTCGTTTTCGACGGTAAAGCCCATATTGCGCATATGCCCGCGGATGGTTACGCGGAAGTTGCCGTCTTCGGACGGGACGAAGCGGATCTTGGAATCGGTCATCTTTACCTTAATATTGCGGATGCCTGTGAAGGTTTCGTCGATGTCGATTTCGTCTTCGTATCCCCTGTCCGTAAATTGCCGGGTAAAACCGTCAATCGTTTGCCCGATATTGTCAATCGCTTGCCCGATGCCGTCCATCACTTGCTCAAAACCGCCGGCGTTGTCGTTCCGGTCGATGTTACGGTTAATGTTTTTGTTGATGTTGCGGTTAATGTTCCTGTTCGCGTTTTGTTCGCCGTGCGAACCGCGCTTTTCCTCGCCGTATTCCTCTAATACCTGCGCCGCTATCGTGCCGGGCTGCCCGAGGTTCTTGCATACCTCCTCCTCGGTCATGCCCTGCGCGATG
Organism: Defluviitaleaceae bacterium; assembly: GCA_009780585.1. Classification (GTDB taxonomy): domain Bacteria; phylum Bacillota; class Clostridia; order Lachnospirales; family WQUN01; genus WQRX01. Next base: position 164,820 of record WQZS01000002.1, read on the forward strand.
CCTTCCGTGAAGTGTTCGCTGATGTCGGCGAGGATTTCTTCACGGATATGCGCGGGTGCCTGCGCCAGTCCGCGCTTCAGTTCGCTGATAAATTCCTGTTTTTTCATTGTTGCCTCCCCATTTTTAGAATGTTTTCGATACCGTTAACGATGCCGCGCCATTCGGTTATCAGCGTTTGCAAGGTTTCGCGCCCGTAATCGGTGATCTTGTAATACTTGCGCGGCGGCCCTTCGGAGGATTCCTGCAGATACGTGCTGACATAACCTTCGTCTTTGATGCGTTTGAGTAAGGGATAAATCGTACCCTCGGAAATTTCGATCTCCGCGGATATCTTCCCCACCAATTCGAAGCCGTAGCGGTCGGCATCCGAAAGCAGGCTCAAAACGCATAACTCCAGCGTGCCTTTTTTGAGTTGGATGCTCAAGGTTCAGCACCTCCCTTCATATTGATAGGTATATATTATCACATGGTATGATTTATTGCAAGGTATTAAATAAATTATTTTTTTACACATGTAACCTCCCCGCGGGGTGCGATATGGTAGCGGAAAAAGGGATTATTTTTTTATTATTTACAACATGGAAAAACCTTCACCTTCCAAGCGGCGGTGGTTCAATTGCAAAAATATTTTGTATAAGTTCTTTGGAAAATAGGATGAAAAAAAAACAACTTCTTTTACGGCTTCTGCATACCCCGGCGGGTGAAGGAACTCCCACGGAGCGATTGGCGGAATCGGGTACATGGCGGCGAAGAGCGGGGGTTAGTGGTTGGCGTCGGGCATTTATGACCGACGCAACCACTTCCCCGATCGAGCCGACAGGTGCCCGATTCCGTCACAAGCGACGGGGGACGTTCCTTCGCCCGCCGGGGAGTGGGGAAAATAGTATTTAGAAGCGTTGTTTAATTTTTTAACCCCCCGCCCCTACCAGCACCATCATCCACGCGTCGTAGTATTCCTGGCGGAAATCGCCCAGGTCCCTGAACATTTCGCCGCGGGCCAATATTTCGTTGGTCGGCCAATAGATTTGCGATTCGCGCCAATCATCGGGCAGCATTTCGAGGGCGGCGGCGTTGGTGGTGGAATAGCCGATCCATTCGGCGTTCATGAAGGCGATATCGGGGCGCATCATAAAGTTGATGAATTGCTCGGCCTCGGCTTGGCGGCGGGATGTTGCGGGGATGACCATCGCGTCCACGAAGAACTGCGTCCCCTCGATGGGTACGACGAAGTTTAAGTCTTCGTTTTCGCCCATGGTGTACCACGCGCAGCCGGAGAAGATCGGCGCGAGCGCGGCACCGTTTGCGATCATGGAGTCGCGTATCAAGTCGCCCTGGTAGGCGCGTACCAGCGGGCGTTGGGCGATGAGCAGGTCACGCGCGGCGTGGAGTTGGGTGATGTCGCGCGTGTTGAGCGAGTGGCCCAGCAATTTTAACGCCACGCCCAGCGTATCGCGGGCGGCGGCGTACATATAGATTTGGCGGGCGTATTGCTCGTTCCACAGGATTTCCCACGAATATACGGGTTCATCCACCATTGTGGTGTTGTACAAAATCCCGAACATCCCCCACATGTACGGCATGGAGTAGCGTCCTTCGGGGTCGTAGGGTAAATCGAAGAAGTAGTGGTGCAGGTACCGCGCGTTGGGGATATTATCGAAGTTAAGGGGCGCGAGCCGCCCTTCAAGGATGAGCCGCTCGATCATATAATCGGAAGGGAACAGCACGTCGAATTCCGCGCCTTGGTCCACGATGCGGGAGTACATGGCTTGGTTGGTGACGAAGGTGTCCAAAAAGACGGCGATACCCGTTTCTTCTTCGAACAGGCGCGGGATATCGGGGTGGTTGTATTCGCCCCAATTGAATACGCGCAGGGTGACTTGGTTGCGGTTCCCGCATGAGGCGAACGCCGTTAGGGCGATTGCCGCAAGCACCGCGAGGAGTACGATTTTTTTCATGTTTTTCCCGTCCTTTCTTTTATCCATGCAATTTCGCTTTCCTTGCCTGCCGTTGGTCACGTTTATGGATAAGGAAGAGCATTGCCAAGATCACCAGGAACATAAGCGTAGAGAGCGCGTTGATTTGCGGCTGTACGCCGCGCCGCGCCATCGAGAAGATGAGGATCGACAAATTCTGCACGCCCGCGCCCGTCGTAAAGAAGCTGACCATAAAATCATCTATCGAAAGCGTAAACGCCAGCATCGCACCCGTGACCACCCCCGGCCATATCTCCGGCAATATAACCTGCACGAACGCGCGCAGGGGTGTCGCGCCGAGGTCGAGGGCGGCTTCGTAGAGGTTGGCATCGATTTGGCGCAGCTTGGGTATAACCGAAAGGATCACATACGGCACGTTAAACATTACGTGCGAAAGCAACAGCGTGGTAAAGCCCATGCGCCCGATACCCAGCGTACGGATTACGAAGAGGTATAAAACCATCAGGCTCAAGCCCGTTACGATGTCCGGCATCATGACGGGGATGCGGCTAATGCCCATTACCACGGCCTTTGGGCGGCGTTTCATTTTATCGATGCCCACGGCGGCAAGGGTACCGATCGCCGTGGCGATTACCGTGGAGAATACACCGATTAACAGCGTATTGCGCAGCGCAAGCGCGATTTGCGGGTCGTTAAAAAGTACGCGGTACCAATCCAGCGTAAAGCCTTCCCAATTGGCGCGCGAACGGGAGGCGTTAAACGAAAAGACCATCAAAACCAATATAGGCGCGTACAGGAAGAAGAGGATAAGCCCGAGGTAGAGCTTCTTTACGGCTTTGTGCAGGCTCATATGATCGTACTCCTTCCTTGGTTTTCGCCTTTATCGAATAAAGAAAGGATGACCATGCTCGCCACCATCAACAGCATCATGATTACGGCAATGGCCGAGCCGAAATGCCAATCCCCCACATTGAGGAATTGCATTTCCACCAGGTTGCCCAACAGAAAGTATTGCTGTCCGCCCAACAAATTGGAGATAATGAAGGTCGCCGCCCCCGGCATAAAGACCATCGTAATGCCGGAGATAACCCCCGGCAGGCTCAATGGGAACACCACGCGCGCGAACACCGACACCCCGCCCGCGCCCAAGTCCTGCGCGGCTTCGATCAAGCGGGGGTCCATCTTTTTGAGCGACGTATAAATAGGAAGGATCATAAACGGCAGGAAGTTATACACCATGCCCAGCAGTACGGCGGCATCGGTGTACAGGATATCGATCATGGGCAAGCCCATACGAGAAAGGAGCTGGTTAACCAAGCCGTTGCGTTCCAATATCGTAAGCCACGCGTAGGTGCGCAGCAAAAAGTTCATCCACATGGGTACGAGCAGCATAAAAAGCAGAACGGACTTTTCGCTGTATTCCTTGCGGGTCATGATGTACGCGACGGGATAACCCAGCAAAAGGCAAATCCCCGTGCTTTGCAACGCCAGCCGAATACTGCGCAACGCCACGCTTACGAATATCCGCTCACGCAGGGGTTGGTCCATCCCCGGGGTAATGGGCGCGAAGAAACGGCGGAAATGGTCAAACGTAAATATAGTATTGCCGTCCGGCCCCGTGGCCGTAACGCTGTAATACACCACCAGCAAAAGCGGCACGACAATGAATATCCCCATCCATAAAATATAGGGATAGGCGAACAGCCGCTTCAACTCGCCGAACCCTCCGCGCCTTTTATACCGGATTCCGTATTTCGTTTTCCGTTTTCCTTTTTCATGACATGGATTAGATCCGGTGCTATATCGAGCCCCACTTCTTCGCCCGCGGGGGCTTGTACGGTGGAGTGTATCTTCCACAGGAAGCCTTGCGCTTCAACGTGCATTTCGTAGTGTACGCCTTTGAAGATAACCTGCGTGACACGGCCTTTTACGCGTCCTTCGTTTTGTGCGCAGATGCGTACATCCTCGGGGCGTACGACGATATCAACGGCTTCGTTCTGCGCGAAGCCTTTGTCGATACACGCGAACTCCGCGTTCGCAAAGGACACGCGGAAGTCCTCCCGCATGATGCCTTCGAGTATGTTGCTTTCGCCGATAAACCGCGCGACGAAGGCGTTCTTCGGTTCGTTATAGATATCTTCGGGTTTGCCGATTTGTAGGATGCGTCCTTCGTTCATGACGGCGATCGTGTCCGACATGGTGAGGGCTTCCTCTTGGTCGTGAGTGACGAAAACGAAGGTTATGCCCAATTCGCGCTGCATGTTTTTAAGCTCGACTTGCATTTCCTTACGCAGTTGCAAATCCAGCGCGCCCAACGGCTCGTCCAACAAAAGCACCTGCGGTTCGTTTGCCAAGGCGCGGGCGATGGCTACACGCTGCTGCTGGCCACCCGAAAGGGAAAGGGTACTGCGGCTTTCATACCCCTCGAGGTTGACGAGCCGCAGCATGTCGGCAATTTTTTTATTGATAACCTCACGGGGCTTTTTTTTGATTTTTAAACCGAACGCGACGTTGCCCGCCACGTCCAAATGCGGGAACAGCGCGTACCGCTGAAAGATCGTATTGAGGGGCCTTTTGTGCGGCGGCGTATGCAAAATAGACGTGCCGTTAAACAGCACGTCGCCCGTGGTCGGCTGCTCGAAGCCGCCGATGATGCGCAGGGTTGTGGTCTTTCCGCAGCCGCTGGGGCCCAGCAACGTAAGGAATTCGTTTTGGTTTATGTACAAATCCACATGGTTAAGCACGGTTTGCTTACCGTAGGTCATGGAAACATCGACAAGGTCAATGATGCGGTTCATACTAACCACCTCTTTGTCAGTTCAGAATACGGAATTCAGAATCCCGCATTTTAAAAACTTGGCGGGCTGCTTACCCATATTATTGAAGTTTCGTGCGTGGTGTGGTTTTCGAGGTAATAGGGCTGTGTGGCGTGGTAGTAGATGCTGTCGCCCTTTTTGATTTTCCAATTTAACTTGCCTCTGTGAAGGGTTGCGCCGCCGGAAAGCACATAGCCGAACACTTCACCCGCGTGGGGGGCATATTCCTGTGTACGCCCGCCGGGAAAGAGGGTGAGCAGAATCGGCTCCATGTCGTTCTTTTGCGCGTCGGGGATGATCCACGTAATGCGGTGCTTCAATTCCTCGTCGTCCACGGTGTAGGCGTCCTCTTGCTTGTAGCGTACGGTGGGTTCGGCGGTCGTTTCGCGGAAGAATTCCGCGGGAGTGGTGCCCATACATTCTAGGATATCCACCAGCGTAGCAATCGAGGGGGAGGATTGGTCGCGTTCTATCTGCGAAATAAAACCCTTCGAAAGGTCGCACCTGATGGCCAGTTCCTCCTGCGTGAGGTGGGTACGTAAGCGCAGACGCTTGAGCTTGTCGCCGATTTGCATGGAACCCTCCTTCACCCGCGCGCGGTTTTGCCTTACTAAACATAAAGTCAAGAACCACTAAACAGCGTGCATTAAAGCATATATTTTTTTGGATGTCAAATAAAATTAAAATTCAACTAAAAAAGCCTCCCCACGATGGGAAGGCGTTTACGTTGCCGGATTTTTATGGTTCCCGTACTTCAAACTCCGCCCATATCGTACCGGCCCATACGGTTTCACGGTCGCGCTCGGGGAATTCGGGGCATGACTTTACGATTGCCGCGTTTTTAACGAGGCGATATGTTCCGGGCAGGAAACCGTTTATTATCGCAAGCCCATCCGTATCCAACGTATGTTGAAACGGATGATGGGGAGGCTCCACCAAAGGAAATAGCATCGCTCCATCCGTAATGGGATAATAATGCCATCCGTTTGTTCCCTTCTTAACAAGGGAAAACGTATAACCGTGACTTATCCAATGATCAGGTTCATCCGTCACCAGCACCATTGTTGCGGTTATCTCCTCAACGCCGAATTCATATATTTTGTAATCGGTGGTATATGAAATCGTTTCGGGGAATGAATCATTTGAAAACATAAATAAGACCGCATTGTCTATGTCAATCATTGCGCACAGGTGACATTCGTCTTGCGCGTTGCGATGGCAACTTGAAAATAGGGTTATCAACGTGATGCAAAAAATGATAGCAACAGTTTTATACATACATTTCATAACAACATCACCCCAATTGTTGATTGAAAGCACCACGCACTTTATTTTATCACGAACTTATTATAATACAAAATGCCCCATCCATGTTATTCTTGTTGAAATAAAAACGGCAGCCGTAAAAACCCGACCGCCGTCCATTATATTTTTTAATTCTCCGCGTATATTTTTACCGCCATCGTACGATGATATCCACATCGTGGGCGTTATCGAATTCCAGCGTCACCCTTATCCTGCCCGGTTCGAAGGCGCTCATATCGATGGATGAATGGAAGCTGCCGGTTATATCGATTGCTTCCATCCGCTCCCCTTGTTCGAGCCTTAGGCTTACATTGCCGTTACTGTAACCGGATACGTGGAAGGCGTTCAATTGCCGCGCGTTAAGGTCAAGGGTTCGGTACACCCACCCGTTAACGCTCCTTGCCCGAAAGTTCCATTCGCGGTTGTTAATGGAGTTGCTGCTGCTTATAAATGTACCGTTCCGTCCGGAGGAAAGGCCGGAAAAATCACTTTGGACAAAATGGATGATCCCCATGACGAACAACACAGCCGATAAAAAGAAAATGACGGACATAACGACAGCCGGTATTTTGAAGCGGTTACCGTTCGTTATGCCTTTCTTTGTCCGGCCTATCAGCAGGTAGAGGATGATCCCGACGGGGAACACGAGCATAACCAATAAAACCCACAATACGGGGGGTTGGCAGCTTCTTACCTTCGCATCATTGAACGTCCATAACGCCAGGATAATGACCAAACCGATAACCGCCAAGGAAAACACGCTTGTTCCTACGATAAATAAAGCCATGTAAAGCCTCCTGTAAATATGTTTTTTGTCTTAGCGGGACGTCCCCGCCGAAGCGGTAGTATATAACATAAACGGTGTAGAGTCCATGACGTTTCCGGGCACAATGGATGCCCCATAACTTGCCAAACCCGTTATCCTTGATGTAGCATGAAACGGATGAATTCGTACGCAAAATGTGTACATGATACGAGAGGAGTTACCCCCATGGTACTTTCCGCGTTGGAACCTAAGGCATTTTTCAAGCATTTTGAGGCTATCAGCCAAATCCCGCGGGGCTCGGGCAATGAAAAAACCGTTAGCGATTACGTAACGGCCTTCGCCCGCGGTTTGGGTTATGAAGTGGTGCAGGACGGATTAATGAACGTTATCATTTATAAACCCGCATCCGCCGGTTATGAGGACAAACCTTCGATTATCCTCCAAGGCCACCTCGACATGGTGTGTGAAAAAAACGCGGGCACGGAACACGATTTTATGAAAGACCCGCTTCAATTATATATTAACGGTGACTTCGTGAAGGCAAAAGGCACGACCCTCGGCGCGGACAACGGCACGGCGGTAGCTATTTGCATGGCTTTGCTGGAAGATAAAAGCCTCCCCCACCCCGCGCTTGAAATGATCCTTACCGTGGAAGAAGAAGTCGGCATGGCGGGCGCGGAGGGATTGGATGCTTCGCTGCTTACCGCCACGCGCATGATCAATTTGGATTCAAGCGAGGAAAATATCATCACCATCGGGTGCGCGGCAGGGGTTACGGTGGAATATAACCTTCCGCTAACGCGGCAAATAATCGATGGGGAGGGTTCCTCAAAGCAACCCTTAAACGAGACGAATGAAGGCACAGAGGGGATGCCCCCCCTTCAATCGCCCTCCGCGTTTACTTTAACGGTCAAAGGATTACACGGCGGTCATTCCGGCGCGGACATTAACAAGGGCCGCGGGAACGCCAACGTTATATTAGGTTGCGTGCTGACGGCGTTGGAAAAGGATTGTGGTATACGCTTGGCGGAAATAAAAGGGGGGATGAAGCTCAACGCCATCCCCCGGGAAGCGGCAGCGGATTTTGTTGTCAGCGCCGGACACGCGGGTAAAATCGCGGCTTGTGTTGAAGAATACGCGCGTTCCTTCGGCGGAATGTACAAGGACGCCGACCCCGGGCTTGCGATAACCTGTGTGCCTACGGACCCGCCGGAGTGCGTTTTCTCCCAAGACTGCTCGGACAAGGTCATCACGTCGCTGTTGCTTTTGCCCAACGGTGTGCAAGTCATGAGCGACGAAATACCCAACCTCGTAGCCGCGTCGTGTAACGTTGGGGTAGTGGAAACCGCGGAAAACCATGTGCGGATTTCGTGCTTCCCGCGCGGGGCGTCCAAGGAATATTTGGCCGGTATGGAACGGCAAATCCGTGAGCTGGCGGCCCGCACGGGCGCGGAAACGCGCTTTATCGAACGCAGCCCCGCGTGGGCGTATAACCCCGAGTCGCGGTTGCTTAAGACCGTAGTGGAAACCTACGAACGTCTTAACAACACGGAACCCGTCGTCACCGCGCTCCACGCGGGCCTTGAATGCGGTATTTTGGCTGAAAAGCTGCCGGGCTTGGACATCGTTTCCCTGGGGCCGGATACCTTCGACTTGCATACGCCCGACGAACGGCTGTCGATTTCTTCGGCGCAGCGGGTGTGGAAGTTTATATTGGCGTTGCTTGAGGCGTTGTAATCGGCGGAAGGGTTATAACACCGCCACCAAATCACCGCCGCAGCGCGTTTTCTCCACCGATTCGGCAAGGATGTTCAACGCCTTTTGGTAGCTTAAGCCGCCCGTGGGGATTTGGCAGATGCCGATACGCAGCGAAAGGGGGATTTCGTGCGCTTCGAACGGTACGCATGTGCCGTTCATCCCCGTGATCTTGCGCGCGAGGGCTTCCGCGTCCGCAAGGGCTTCGAAGCGCGTAACCGCGGCGAATTCGTCCCCGCCGATACGGAACAGGAGCATATCCTCGCCCAGTTCCCGTTCCACCCGCGCGAAGGTTTCCGCAATTACCGCGTCCCCCGCGGCATAACCGTAATTTTTATTTACCTTTTCAAAACCCGCGATATCGACGCTTAGTACATACGTACCGCCCAGTTTTTTTAATTCGTCGTAAAGCTCGCTTACGTCCAATGGTTTCCTTTTTAACATATCAAATCCTCCTTGATCCCTTTCGATGATAAATTTGGGTTGAAGCTCCGTAAACCGCCGCGTCCTGCGGAATTTATCCGGCGATATGCCCCAAAACCGCTTAAAGGCGCGCGAGAAGGCTTCCGGTGAACCATATTGGTAATCGTACGCGATGTTCGTAACGCTTGCGCCGCTTTCCAATAACGCCCGCGAGGCAAGGCTCAGCCTGCGCTTGGTGATGTATACGCTCACCGAGCAGCCGAAGGCATAGCCGAACAGCTTTTGCAAACCCGAATACGATAAATAACAGGCCGCGGCTAAGTCGGCGGCGTTCATCGGCTCGCGCAAACGTTGTTCCACGATTTCCAGCGCGGCGGTCAAGACGGAGATATCCCGCATGGTTCACTCCTCCCGGGTGAGTGTACGCACAGTATACCCGCGGCGAATCCCCTTTACATGATTATTTCGCTACAACTTAATAATTTAATTAATCCTTTACCCCTTTGCCCGCCAACACACCGAAGACTGTATAAAACAATATTTTTATATCTAATAGGAAGCCCATATCCTTCGCGTATTCCCCGTCCAATGCGGCCTTTTGGGGGATGGGCAGCTCGTCGCGGCCGCTGACTTGGGCGAGGCCGGTCAATCCCACTTGGATGGCGTTGGCACCGTATTTTTCCCGTTCGGCGATGAGGTCGTCCTGGTTCCATAGTGCGGGACGGGGACCAATTAAGGTAAGGTCACCCTTGATTATGTTAAGGATTTGGGGAAGCTCGTCCAGGCTCGACTTGCGCAGGAAACGCCCCACGGGGGTAATCAACGCGCGGGGGTTTTGTAACAAGTGGGTGGGTACGTCTTTAGGGGCGTTTGTGTACATACTGCGGAATTTGTAGATTTGGAAGAAACGGAGGTTTTTACCGTACCGTTTTTGCTTGAAGAGGATGGGACCGGGGGAGGACAACTTTACACACAATGCGATGACCGCCATGAGGGGTATCCACAACGGCGCGAACAGCAGGATGAATAAAAGATCTATCATGCGTTTTATGTGGATGTACATACGGATGCCCTAACGCTTTCTTCGTAGTCGGTTACATTATATTCCGCTTCGTCCCCGGTATGCCCGTACGTTAGGGAGCCGAATAGCTTATGCAATGAAGGAACGCGTTTTATCAATAAATGTATGAATGGATTAAAGAAGCGGGTTGTGCGTATTTTTTTGTTAAAACACGCGGCAATGAATTGTACAAGGTGCGTGGTATTTATATATTCTGTGTTTTGCGGTTGGAATATACCGCAGACGGTTTTATCGATTGCTTGGCACAGAAATTCGCATAGGTTATCGATGTAGATCATGCTGCGGCGGTTGGGGACGTTTGGGAAGATAGGGACGCGCTTGGCTAACCGCACCAGCCGCGGGAAGTTGCCCCTGCACCCCGGGCCGTATACCATGGGCGGCCTGACGATACAGATATGAAAGTCGGGGGAGGATAATTTTTGCAATTCCTGTTCGGCTTTGCGTTTGCTTCCGCCGTAGAAGTCGCGGGGGTCGTCGTTGAGTACGGACATACTGCTTAGGAAGATGAATTGCTTGACACCGCTTGCTTTCGCTTTCTTTGCCGCTTCGACGGTTAAATCGCAGTTGATTTGGTAATAGAGGGCTTTCATGTCTTTTTTTTGTTTTTCGTGGGCGATGCCCGCGACGTGAAGGACTGTATCGAACGCGGACATATCCGCCGCTTGCCAGCGGTTTTCGCGGGCATCAACGGTTACGGTGTTAAAACGGTCGGCGGCATAAGACGCGAAGCGCGTACCGATATAACTGCCTTGGCCGATGATTAGGACAGTTTTTACAATGGATTGCATTTGTATAAGTCATCCGGCTTCATTTTCTCTATCCTCTTCATCCATCGGCTTGTACTCCGGCACATACTGCATCAACAGCCCCTGCGCATCCCCTTTGTCGGGCAATCCGGCTTCCAATAATTGGAGCAATTGATTTAACTGCGGCATCGTTTCGGGCTTGGCTACGTGGATCCGGTTGTTGAGTGTGGCGGTCAATCCTTCTTCGGAAAGGAGCAGTTCCTCATATAATTTTTCCCCCGGGCGCAAGCCGGTATATTCGATTTGGATATCCACGCCCGGGGTAAGGCCGGACATACGGATCATGTTTTCGGCGAGGTCGGCGATCTTAATTTGTTCACCCATATCGAGGATGAAGATTTCGCCGCCTTTGGCCATGGAGCCGGCTTCCAGCACGAGTTTGGCGGCTTCGGGGATGGTCATGAAGTAACGGATGATGTTGGGGTGCATGACGGTGACGGGGCCGCCCGCTTCGATTTGGCGGCGGAAAATGGGGATGACAGAGCCGTTGGATTCGAGCACGTTGCCGAAGCGGACGCACACGAATTCGGTCACCTGCGCGGTGTTGAGCCCAAGGGTGATAAGCTCGGCCAGGCGTTTGGACGCGCCCATCACGTTGGTGGGGTTAACGGCTTTGTCCGTCGATATCATGACGAACCGCTCGACTTTGTGGCGGATGGCGGCTTGCGCCGTGCGGAAGGTACCGAGTATGTTGTTATCGAGCGCGAGGCGGGGACATTCTTCCATAAGGGGGACGTGCTTGTACGCGGCGGCATGGAATACGATGGCGGGCCGGAATTCGGAGAAAACGGCATCGAGCCGTTGGGTATCCTGTACGGAGCCGATGCGGATGGCTACGCGGTAACGTCCCATCGCACCGAACAGGACCTTTAGTTCTTCCTTTAAATTGTGGGCGTTGTTTTCGGAAATATCAAAGACGACGATTTTCTTTACGTTAAGGTTTAGAAGCTGGCGGCAAATTTCCGACCCGATGGAACCGCCGCCGCCGGTCACCATTACGGTCTTGTCGGCAAGCCACGCGTTGAGCGGGGTTTCGTTCAGCAAGACCTCCGAACGACCCAGGAGGTCGGTGATATTAAGCTCGCGCAGGGCGGAAGCCGATTGATTGTCGGAAATACCCGCCAAGAGCCGTACCTTGCAGCGTTTGATGGGCGTCAGGCGTACGATACGACGCAAGTCGTCGTTCGCCATGGAAGGCACGGCGACGATGATTTCGGATACGTCGCGTTCCTTCACGAGTTGGGGAATTTTGTCGTCGCCGCCCAAAATCGGTACGCCGTGCAGGGTATAGCCGTGCTTGCGCGGGTCCTTGTCCAGCACGCCTATGATGCGGCGGGGGCGCGAACCTTGGCGGCTGGGGTTAAGCAACAGGTTGGCAGCGGTTTCGCCCGCGCCGATGATTAAGGTTTGTACGGGTTCTTCCGTTAAATTGGGCGGCAGCTTCGCAAAGCGTCCCAAATACATTCGTATGATTTCCCACACCTTGGGGGTTATGCGGGGGACAAGGCTGAGTGTCAGTAAAAAATAAAACGCCATGACACCGAGCCCCGGATTGGGCCACACGCCATAGCGAATGAATATGGTAAAATAAAACGCGAGGGAAACGAAGAAGACCGCGGTAACGATACGGATCATCGTGCCGACGCCGGGGTGCTGCCACAATGTCTTATATACGCCGCACAAGGTATAGAAGATAATGACGGCCAATGCCATCACCCAGGCGTTGACGTTTACGATATCGATCAGGGAAAGTTCCACCGTGGGATGCACATAAAAAAGGGGATCCCGCGTGAAGAGGTAGGTCGTGGCGAACACGGCCGCCATCCAGCTGACCCAGCAAAAGAGGCAATCGAGCAGAACCAAAAAGGACTTTATGACATAGGCGCGGATACGCATAACATACCACCAGCTCTTTTTCAAAGCAGCGATCTTCGACCAGCGGGTGAAGGGAATCGAACCCTCGTATCGAGCTTGGGAAGCTCGTGTTCTGCCATTGAACTACACCCGCGAAGAACTTTCATCCTACATTTAACTATATCACAAGCCAAGTTTAATGTACATGTTCGGGGACAAATCGGGGGCAAATTTTTTGCGAAATTTTTTACGTTCATTTATTTTATAAAATCCAATACAATCCGTCCAATCAACCCACGCGTTGCGCTTAGGTCGGATAAATCCCTTACATACCCTTTTACCGTGCTGAAGCGCGTACCTTCCTCGCGTTTGAGGTACGGTTTTATACAGGGCGGGAAGATGTCAATCGTGTGGCGGTTGATATACGCTTTGCCGTTCATCAGCACTTCCACTTTGTCGCCGGGTTTGAACAACGCCGCATACCCGTTTTTACTTTGCATCCCGCGGATGAGCGGAATCCATACCTCCCCCACGGGTTCCGCCATGAACCATACATCGCGGCTGCTCTTTAACCCGTTGCTGCGTGCGAGGTATGTCCATACATCCATGCGGGTCATACCGTAATATTCCAACACGTCGTTCGCCGCCGGAAACTGTGTGGGTTCGGGTGCGATGCCGCATAAAATGGGTGGCAGGATGCGGTGTTCCGTCACTTCGCCGTTTAGGTTTTGTATAAACACATCTTTCGTGCGTTGCACATTACCTACACATTCGTTATTAAAATTCATTATCATCAATTTGTCTTGCACGGTATTCACCCGCCTTTCCGGTCATATACGCGATACGTGATTTTAAAAGAACGTTCAACCGTGCGCAATCCTGCGGGAAGTGTTCTTCCCATAACGGATTTCGGATTTGTGTTACGGAGGATAATCGCTGTATAAAATCGTTGACTTCATCGTTGTGATACTTCACGAAATATTTTAACAAGGTATCATGACGTTGTTTATTTTCATCCGTAACATAAAAAGGCGTGGTAACCCTACGCATGAAATAATCGATGTCGTTAATAACCTCATCTCCGCCGAAAGCATAATTGTGGTCGAACAACGACGCAACGCATCCATCCGTTATCCCCCAATTTCCCGCGTGGCGGTCCTCATTCATAATCAAGTAGTCGAACAGGCACATTTGAACAAACCCATTCAACGATATAAAATCTTTGACCGAATAACTCACCTTATCCTGCGGTTCCGTATAAACCCCCACATCATAACTGGCGACACCCATCAACATATCCGAACGCGCCAACTTCGTTTCCGCCACCGGGATATCCAACTGTATAGCCAATGCGTACGCGAACAACTCCGCGCATATTTCATTATTAGTTAAATCAAATTTAAAATAAACCTCCCCACGAGGGGATGTGTATACGCGCTTTGGGCGGCTTGCCCCCGCACCCCGGTTGAGCGATTTACGGTAATGGGAAAGGTCGAGGAGGGTTTCGTCCGGTATGGAAAGGTTGCAATATGCCCTATGTCCCGCTGTCAAATAAATCACCTCGCTTATTCAACAAATATTATCTAAGTTATTATACAGGATTTGCGCTATGCTTGCGTATTTAAACATATATTTTAACGAAGAGATGGGGTAAGGAATGAATTCGGGATAAAAAAAACGGTGACGGGGGTTAATCCGGTCACCGTATATACTTTTGTAACATACACATTCCGCTTGAGGAGTTCGTGTTTGCTATAGTTCCGACTTTTAATAGTACCCGTTAAAGTATTTATCCTGCTCGGGGGTCAGCACGTCAAGCCCCAAGCCCATGGCTTTCGATTTCATGAGGGCGATTTCGCGGTCAACTTCGACCGGAATCCGGTACAAGTCGGGTTTGAGGCCCTTGCCGTTTTTGGCGAGGTACTCCGCACCCATGGCTTGCAAGGCGAAGGACATATCCATGATATCGGCGGGGTGGCCGTTTCCGGCTACAATGTTGACGAGCTTACCTTCAGCCAGGACGTTGAGGATGCGCCCGTCGGGCAGGTAGTAGCCTTCGATGAAGGGGCGGCGCTCTTCTTTTTTGGTCGCCATTTTGCCGAGTTCGACGAGGTTTACCTCTACGTCGAAGTGGCCCGCATTCGCAAGGAAAGCATTGTGCTTCATCACTTCAAAGTGGCGGCGGGTGATTACGTCGTTGCAACCGGTGACCGTTACGAAGAATTCGCCGATGCGGGCAGCATCGTCCATTTTCATGACGGTGAAGCCGTCCATGACGGCTTCCATGGCACGCCAGGGGTTGATTTCGGTCACGATCACGCGTGCGCCCAGGCCCTTGGCCCGCATAGCCACGCCTTTACCGCAGAAGCCGTAACCGGCGACCACCACGTCGCGGCCCGTAAGCATCACGTTGGTCGTGTACATAATGGAATCCCATACGGATTGGCCCGTGCCGTGTACGTTGTCGAAGAGGTGTTTTGAATCGGCATCGTTGACGGCCATCATGGGGATTTTAAGCGTGCCTTCGCGGACGCGTGCCTTGAGGCGGTTGATGCCTGTGGTCGTTTCCTCGCAACCGCCGATCAGGTTTTCGGCGTATTCGGCATAATCGCCGTGGAGGAGCTGCATGAAGTCGCCGCCGTCATCGATGACGATGTGGGGTTTAAACTCGAGGGTTTTGCGCAGATGCTCCCAGTATTCCTCCTCGGTTGCGCCGTGCCAGGCGTATACCTTGTAGCCTTGGGAAGCCAAACCCGCACACACGTCGTCCTTGGTGCTGAGCGAATTGGAACCCGTTACGGCCACGTCCGCACCGCCCGAGGCCAGCACCTTGCCTAAGTACGCCGTTTTCGCCTCAAGGTGGACGCATACGGAAATGCGCATCCCCTTGAAGGGCTGCTCCCTTTTGAAACGCTCCTCGATTTGGGACAGTACGGGCATGTACTCCTTCACCCATTCGATCTTCCTGTTGCCCGCCGCCGCCAAGGACGGGTCGCGTATGATGCTTGCGCTCATGAAAATCCCTCCGATTTGTTTTTGATGATAATGGTAAATGCGATTTTACGCTGAGTCTATCACGGTTTGGCTTGCCACAATAGGACATATGTCACACCCTTTCCCATACCCGCGCGGCAAGTACGGTCATGTCATCCTTGTTTTTTCCGGCGGATTTTTCCGCTTCGGCCAGGATATGATCCGCGATATCTTGGGGGTTGCGGTAGCGGCATTTGCCCAAGGTTTCGGCGAGCCATCGTTCCCTTTCGGTATCGGGGGTGACGCCGTCGGTCACCATCAGCACAACGTCGTCATGCGATAGGGTATGCCGCGTGACCTCGAGGTCCACGTCGTTGAGCATACCGATGGGGAGGGAGGACGAGCGTATGACGCGGACCTTTCCGCTTCGCAGGATGAACGTCGAAGCCGCGCCGATCTTAATGAATTCCGCGTCGCCGGTGTAAAGGTCCACGGAGCAGATATCCAGCGTGGCGAAGGATTCCTCGTTCGATTTTAAAACAAGCACGGAATTGATCATCCGCACGGCCAACTCTTTGTCGAAGCCGCTTTCGATGAAGTCCTCGAGCAAGCCCACGGTGGCTTCGGATTCGCGCTTGGCGCGTTCGCCGGAGCCCATGCCGTCGGAAAGGGCCATCAGGCAGGAGCCGTTCTTTAATTCCATGAAGGAATAGCTGTCACCGGAGCCGCGGCTGGATTTGGCGCGGTGTGCCGTACCCGCGGTCATGCGGAGGCTTTGGTCCTCGATAAAACGCGCGGTACAGGTGTCGCCGCGTTTTTTACATGCGCAGGCGCGATTTCCGGTGTTCGTGCTTTCCATGCGCATCCTTCTTTTTAAAACGTTGTTTAAAACGGGCAAGATTTCCTCCCCGCACGTATTCTTGTTGAAACAGGAACGGTGGTTGACCGATACGCGGTAACGGCCTTGCTTATTTTCCAGCACGATTACGCTGTTTACGTCGATTTTATTTTTAAGCAGGGCGAGGATCATTTCCTCTTCCAAGCCCTCGTGGAATTTGAGCGAAATATCGATTTCGTCGGACAGGCATTTGACGATCCCCGCTACGCCGTGCAATTGCTGGCTCACAAGCTCGCGGCTCTCGGCGATGCGATTATGCCAGCGCAGGTTGTTTCGGTACAGGCCGAAGATGGCGTTAAGCTCTTGCAGCCATTTTTCGGGGGCGTGGCATTGCTTGCGGAAGGATTTGTCCATGTCCTCCGTCGTTGCCGCGCCCTTCTCCGCGCAGACGCTCAATAGGGAGAAGATATGCTGGTGGGTCGCGTAGAGGTTTTCCTCCCAGCAGCGGCTTTGCTTGGCGCAGGTGCCGCACGCCTTGGCTGCCAGCTCGTCCACCATGAGGGATATATCGTGCTTGTTAAGCGTGTGCTTGGGCTTCGAAAGACCGCTGAAGGTGTCGGCCAGCTTTTCGAACGCCCCCGCAAAAGCGTCGAGCCGGCGTGTGGTTTCCTCTTTAATCTTGTCCATATAATCGTCGGCGTTGTCGAGTACCGGGCTGATCGCGGACGCGACGTTGAAATAAAAATCCTGCGGCGTGAGCATAAACGCCAGCCCACCCGCGATGACGGAATACAACAGCGAATAAGCGAGCAGGGACTGCGCGAGCATCAGCAATGCGACTGCCCCGCCGAGCGTGATCCCGCCGATAACCGCCAAGCGTCCCCACCGTTTAGCGAAGCCGCCTGTCATCCCCGCCAGCGATAACGCCGCCGCCGTACTGATTTCCCAATGGCCCGCTAAATACAAAAAAACGCCCAGCAGCATACCCGCCGCGGCGGCGAAGCCCGCACCCCCCTTGTACGCCACCAAGCATAATATATAAATGCAAAAGAAAAACCGCAGGGGCATCGCGCCTACGTAGACCTCCGACGCGCCCGCGACCACCCCCGCCAGCAATACCGTTATGGCGATGATATCCTCACCCGAAAGCATCCGCCGCCGCTTGCCCGTCAAAATATAATGCCCGCGCTTGACGACCAGCGTCAGCCCCCCGGCGAGTACGGCTTCCAAGAAAGTGACCAAAACCAAAAACGTTGTTATCCCGTAAAGCGCGGCGAATACCAAGCCGGAAACCAATACCGTCCCGCTTGCCGCCGCCGCCACGTACGGTAATTTTAACCATCCCTTGTTATGCCCCCCCGCCGCACGCAACGTTATAAAATAATACCCGCACATCAGCCCGACCGCGAGCAGGTAGCGCAGGGTGAACAAATCCCCCAACCGCGTCGCCATCCCCAAGCTAAGGAACAACGCCGTCATGTAAAAAGCCTTGCCCGCCCCCATAAACGCCGCGAGGAACGGCAACGCCAGCGGATTCACAAACCCGAAGACGCTGATGCGCCCGATGAAGAACCCGAGTGCGCCCACCACCATCGTACCGATATCGCGTTTATTTACGCTTCGGGGGACTCCCCCGAGATTTCGCTCCGCGATTTTTATGTGCCCCATATACCATCCCCCCGTTTGCGCCGCGCGCGGCTTGTCCCATTATAATATTGTTTACACGGCGGGGTTTCTGTCATATTGTGAAGGTAAGGGATTACATTATTTATCATTGCCCGATCGCATAATGCCGATATAATGATAGGCAATACATATGACCGTATCGGGGGGCTATATATATGAAGCAACACGGCCTTAAAAGGAAAGTCGCCTTGTGGCTGGCGATGGTGATGGTGTTTGGAATCATTATGCCGACTGCCGTACCGATAACGGTAACCGCATCGACACCCCCGCCCGCGGTCATCCGGTTGTTGGAAGCATGGCCCTCGTACGCAAGGCCGCAATCGGCCCGCTTGATCGGCGGCTTCGGCAATAACCCCGTGGAATTCGAGTTCGAGGCGACCAACCCGCAGGATATACTGCTCACTTTCCCGACGGAGTTCGAGTTCGTCGGGGAGATGTCCGTCCTCCGTTACTTTATGATCAACAACTACGGCTTGGGTAATAAAATCGAATTATGGGTCGAGCGCGTTTCCGACGTAGACAATGTGCCTACCCTAAACGTTACGTACAACGTTTTCGAGCGGACGACCCAAGCGGGTATTAACGTATATACCAACCGTACCACCATGGGGCCCTTTGCGGTTTCGGCGTTGCAAGGCGGGGCCTTCCAATGCCCCGTGCACCCCAACGTTACCTTGCGTTTCATGTGGGATACGCCCGCTTCCCTGGGGATACCGTCACCCTTCCTGTTCTTCATCGAAGGCGGCCTCGCGCTCGGGCAAGTATATGATTTTGTGTTGGAACGGTATGATTCCGCGGGGGGTACCGCTTACCGCAACAATGCCGGCGGCTTTCACCAACGCCTTGCGAACGACCGCGGCCCTTCCGCCCCTTCATATGAAGACGACCAAAGCGATAAGTTGATGGTGTTCCCCGGTTTTAGGACGACGGATGTCAACGTATTCCCCTACGCGGAAGCGGCGGAACGCGCGCCCAACGTGCAAAGCGGGACACCGACCACCACGCCGCCCACTTATTTGCCACACTCCTTACCTGATTTTAACCCGAACGCCTTGATTACCCCTTCGGCTTTCCTCACCCATCCCCTTAATATGACGAGCCCCGCACCGCCCTCCCATGTGGATTCACCAGCAAGGGGCGATAACGGCCTGGACATACGCGTACGCCTCCCCCGATTCTTCGACGAAGCTACGGGACGGTTCGATATGCCGATTACCGCGGCGGCCGCTTCGCATGACCTTGACGGCGAATTTATTTCATGGATATCCCTGGGGCCCGATTCACCGGAATCCTTCCGTATTGAAGCCACTTTCTCCGATATGGTGACGGATAATACGACTATTGGCCACACCGCGGGAGCCGTATTATCCCTTTCCACCGGCACCCCGCTCCCGCGTGTTTCCGATGTGACTTCGGATGCCGCCATCCAATTGCGGAACGCGACATTATTAACCGCCGCCAACGGCGACCCCGTCGCCCGGTTTATGGTCGGCGGCCTTTTGCCCAGCATCGTATACGAAACGGTTACGGTCACATTGGATATGGACGGCGAATCCCGCCGCGCACTTGCCGCAACGCGTAACTTTGCGGGGCATTATACGGACAACGGATTAAACCTGTTCACTTTTTTGGATTACCGCTTCTCCGAACCCATCGGAGGCATCATCAACGCCATTATCATGCCTTACCGATACCATTGGTTTTCCGTCCCGGGAAGGGCGGCGATTTCCAACCCGCGTATTATTGGGAGCTATCGGTTTTATGACACCACGGTGGGAGCGGGCCTCGGCACCACGCCCATCGTCGTGAACTACGACGGGGGATCGACCGAAATCCGCATCCCCGTATTCGGCAGCGGCAACCGATCGTACCGTATCGACTTCAACCCGGGGTCAGGCGGGCATATCAGTTCCCAAACGGTAATCATCAACCCGGAACGGCGGCCCACCGTCGGCGCGCCGAATATATTAACGATTACCCAAAACGAATTCATCCCGCGGCGCATGGCAAACCCGCTCCACACCGGCATGGCGGCTGATGTCAATTATACCGTGCGTTGGCAGGTAGGCCGCCAGCAAGACCTGCTCGCTATGTTCCAGCGTCAAGCCCCGGATACAGGGCATTATGAACAAGTCACCCTCGTATACAGGCTCTTCCGCGGGTTGGTTCCCGCTTCCGACGCGATGGTTCCGTTCATCGATATCCATATGCATATCACCCAAACGACTCCGGGCAACCCCGCCAGTACATTGGAAGTCTCATATGAAGTGCACATAATCAATTCCGAACCCGGTACGCCCCCGACCAACCGAGTCATTCCGTTAACATCCCCCGCCGCCCTGCATCCGGTCACCGGCGGTATCATCATGGCCGAAATCGAAGTCGATATGCCTGTTTTGCACAATACCCTGCAAAATGCCGGCATCGTCCCCCCCAACTTCGAAACCTGGCAAAATCTCCTCGGCTTTCCCGCCGTCCACCACATGAATATCAAGCCCATGCGGCAATATCGGAACGTTGTCGCAGGCGACGGTACGCCGATCACCTACCCGCCCTTTGATGAATGGCCCTCTTCCCCCTTCGCCTCACTTACGTTAAGCGACTTTGACCGAATCAACCCGCCGCCGCCCGGCAACCTTACCGCGGTAACCCAAAACAACCCCACTTCGCCGCCTGCGCTGAACGTTTCCTTTACCGTCCCTTCCCAGGGCTTACAAGCGTATATGGCCAACCATTACCGATTCGACCCGATCGTGACTTTTAACCTGTTTGTAGGTGCCTTCGAGGACGCGATAAACGCCGTGAAGGATACCCGTAACACGGGAGACACCGCTTTCCCCGCCGCTAATACGATCGACTTCATTTCCCAAGCCGCGCCGGGTACGCCGCTGGGTACGTTCACGTTTGACGAGGATCAATTAAAGGCATTGCGTGCGGGTACGGTTCTCCGTATCGAAGGTATTCCCTTGGTAAATCCTTTTAACATCGCCGCGGTACAGCAAGGCGGGTGGAGCGCGAGCGCGGCGTCCTTGGCGGTGATCGCATCCACGCCGCCGCAATCGGTCGATATCGCCTTTACCATCCTTGGGTTAGATGAAAATCAACGGTATTTCCTGTTTGCCGAAACGGACGTCGAACGCTTGGCGGTAGCCGAAGCCTTATTACCCGGTGCGTCGCCGCCGGAAGAACCCGGCGACCATATCGAAACCAACACCTCCGTACCCACCGCGCTTGCGGGTGACGTCACCATCGGTACGCCGCAGATACCGGGCCCCGGCGAAGTGGTGCCCCCCTCTCCCGATTGGGTACGGCACGAACCCCCCGGGCAAACCGACGTGCTTTTGTATTGGCAAAATATACCGTCGGAAGACCCCGCCGAAGTTACCATCGAATATGAAATCATCCGCGTATCGAATACCGTGTTTAATATAAATGACATAACCGACCGTTCCATGGAGGAAATCATCGCCTCCCGTCCGGATGCCGTGGGTTGGCGTACCAATCAATCAAACCTCAATCCTTTTTTGCAAATCTTCCTTCCCGGGCAACCGATCGGAGAGCAAGCCCTAACCTCGGCTTCCGCCGATTATTCCTTTAATCCCCTCCATCGGGAGGAACCGCCGCCTGTTTGGGTATCATTCGCGGACAGGACGCTGCGCCCCAACAGCCTATATTTTTACTATGTAAGAACCGTACGGCGCGCACGGTTTACCGACCCCGCCGACCAATCCGTCATTATCCTGGAAAACCGTTCCCCTTGGGTAGAGGAAAGCGTCACGACCTCCGTGGTGCAACCCCCGCAAAATCTGCGTGAAGAAGACGGTAGCGACCGCCCCGGCTTCGTACCCGAAACGCAAATGCTCGTAAGTTGGGCGCACCCCGCGATGGATCTCCTTACGATCCATCGCGACCCGAATGAAACGCTGGTGTTCGAATACCAAATCCGCGAGGACGGCGAAGCATGGGGCGATATCATACAGGTCCCGATCGCGTCGCTGACCAACCCGAACAACTTAATCGGCGGCCGGTTCCATTTGATGCTGCGCAACCTTTCGCCGGGTACCAATTACCAAATGCGCGTACGGCTTACCGACCGCGAAACGGGCGATACATCCGTATGGTCGAACATCCTCTCCTTCATTACCGGATGGGACGACGAACGCTTCCGGTTGGAACGCGAAACCGATAACTGGCTGGAACATCTGCGCCGTTTATTAATGGAACAGGTACGGCAGCCGTTTTGGGTCGCGTCCGACACCCCCGAACTGTTACGCGCGGTATACCGCCCCGACGCGTTCCGCGCGTTGATCGACGCGCCCGGCGCGGCCATCCCCCTGTACAATACGAACGCGCGGACGAGCGTGTATTACCTGCCTGTGTCGGGTATTTTGGAAGCCAACGATAACCGCAAGGGTTTATCATCCGCGTACGGCGACATGGAAATCCTCTTCGCGCCGCGATTCCTAAACCAAGAGCATAACCGCGCGATTATGGACATGGCACGCAACGTCTCCTCTCGCAACGTTAATGTAAACGATTATTTCGTACGGGTCACCTTGGAGCGTCAAAGCGTCACCGGCCAATTGCACGGCAATCCGCCCTTGGGCGACGCGGTTGACGTGAGGATCGACTTGGTGGGCGTGAATACGAATGTCCGTAATATCCGTACCTGGGACACCAACCTAACCAACCGCGCTACGCAAATCATCGATACCCGCGCGGCCGACCCGGTCATACGGCAAAATATCTTTAACCTTGTCGAACGCGGCGACCATGATGCCGAACGCGGGGAATACTTGATGCTCGATTATTTGGCTACGGTGGAAGCCGCCGTGGCGGCGGAAATCAGCCGCTTGGTTCTGCGGGATATCCCCGTTGTTCCGAACAACATCGGCATAATCGCAACACAGCAAATCTCTGTAACAGCGTTCGACGCACCCATTCATATTGTCTCGACAAATAACGCCCCGAATCTGTCCGTAAACGCGTTCACGCAGGTTCGCGGCGGCTTGGTTACAGAATGGATAAACCTGCACGTCATCGAACACGCGAACGGCGTTGCGATGATTGCGCAAGCCCCCGGGTTGTACGCCTTTTCGGGGCAGGCGATTAATATCCCCGGCATCGAGGATGTACCGCGCGGGGACGCCATAACGTCCTTGGTCGCCCGATTCGGGCTGGCGGGGTTGTTCGGGCAGGGTGACATTAACCTCCACCGCAACGCGACGCGCCATGAAATCGTAGGGAGCGTCGCACGGTTGGCGGGCGCGCCCGCTTCGGCCAACGCGATGACATGGGTTTCCGCCAACATGAACGTGACCTTGGCCAACCGCAACGCAAGCGGGTTCGTTTCGCAACAGGAGGCCGTTGCCCTGGTTATGGCCCTGTACGAAAATAAGACCAACACACGGGTCGGCTCCATGATCATACGCAACCACGCAAACACCGCGGGCATGACGCTGGATACGCGCTACGCGCAGGCGGTGCGCGCCGCGTTTGAAATTGGCATCGTAAACAACGAAGAATTTCAGCCCGCCGCGCCCGTTACCGTGGGTGATTTCCTTAATATGCTGGCCGCTTTGGACGGAAGGATCGGATTATGAAAAGAAAATGCTTGATTGGGTTATTAATCATCGGTATCCTGTCCGCCGTTTTTATCATGGACGTGGCGGGCAATCCCATATGGCCCCCCGCGCAAGGGCGGCGCATCCATACCGGCTCGGTCATGTCCCTGGACATACCCGCAAACATACCCGCGGGGGGGAGCGATGCATACAGGCTCCGCTTCGAATGGAACCAACCCGACGGATTGATACCCGAAGATACCCGCTGGCACCAAGTGCCGGGTACAGGCGGCCCCATGCCCCCCGAATTGAACGATACGCACGGTTCGGCATGGACGCGCAGCGCATCTCAATACCTCTTTACGTTTACTAATCGTACACAAGCGGGAACGGTCGGGCAGGTGTCGCTGGAGCGCGGTAATCCCGGATTTGTGGACACGAATGGGCAACCCTTCCTTTCAAATCAAGAAATAAACCCCGGGTTAAGGCTGGCATGGGAAACGACGCGCCAATTCCAACACAGTAGCCTGTATGAAATAACGATCGACCCTTCGCACAGGGTTCCCATATGGACACCCCCCAATCCCCCCATATACCCTACAGGCCATTTGGGGAGTACGGCTCTTTCCATCATGGAACCCGATGGACCCCTCGCCCCCAACAGCATCCCTATCGTATTTATGTCCGACATCGAAGTACGAGCCGAAGGCCATGTCAACGAAATCATCGTGGAATGGCACAACCCCCTTTGGGAAGGCGCGAACGTATTCCCGTCGTGGGAAATCACGATCATCGACAGCGTCACGAACGCTGTATTGGGCGGCCCGCGTTTGGTGCTGTTCAGCGAAACGGACCCCTTGGACGGCGGTCGCAGACTGCGCTACGCCCTTACGGATTCCCGATTGCAAATCGGACGCAGCTATCATGTCCGCGTAGAACCCATGATCGCGCCCGGGCGCCCCGCCCGCGGCGAATCGCGGTTGTTTAACATCATCCCCGGCCGTCCCGAGGTCTTCTTCGCGGCGCGCAGGATGGGGACGGCTTCCGCGCCCATGTTCACTTACCAAACCCGAATCCCCGTATTGATGGTACCCGAGCTTGAATTACTGCGCGTGGGTGCCGACCATGTACGCCTGCATTGGCCGAGCATCCCCGCCGGTGTGGTAAGCCGTATCGAAATCGAGCAATGGCGCCACCCCGTGCCGCCGGACCCGCCGCCACCCGCGCTCACACGGGACGTGCTGGTCATCCTGCCGGGCCAGCAGGCGCAGTCCATCACCGAATGGGATATAGGCCAAATCATCCCCTTGGAACCGCGGGCTTTCAGCATCGCTTTATTCGACCCCGCCGGGCAAATGCTCGCGCGCTCGAACCTTGTGTACTTTATCCCGGACATCGCGGATTTCATTCCCTATACACCCAACATAGAACAAATAACCCCGCATATCGCCGCGGGGGGAGCGGCTTCGCTGTCCTTATATTGGCGCGCTTTTTCCCGTTCAGCATACAGCGATGAAGAAAGGCGATGGCTAAACGAAGCCCCCCACAACCTGTACGATTGGCCGGGCGAGGCGCAGATAATCGACATGGATTTGCATTACAGGATTTTCGTGTCCGACTCCTGGGAAAACCTCGCATGGGAAAACCCCCGCACCCCTTTCATCGCTCCCGTTATCGACCGCTTTGACCCCTTGGGCAGGTTAATGCCCGACTTGATCAACTCACCGGGGAGGAACCATACCCCCATACTCCAATTCCCCGGCGGCATTACCCAATATATGGCGCAGAATGAAAACGGAATGTGGGAGTTGCGCAACCTAAGCCCCAACTCCGTGTATTTTATCCGTATCGAGGCCGTACGCGACCACCCAAGCGGGGAACCTACCCGTGCCTATATATCCCGCCCTTCCTTTGGTGTCATTTATATACCGCCCGTCGGCGACTTATTGCTTAACCCCGAAATGATTGATGCCCCACCCCTGCGCGGGGTAGCTTCGAATATTCCCAATGCCCCCCCGGAGATTACGCTGGATTGGGACCTTCGTTTCGTGGAGATCGGAAACCAGACCTCCGCGCCCGATTGGGACAGATGGCACGCGTCGGCGGGCGTGCGGAACCCAAACACAAATCCGTCGCTCGCTTTCGGCAGGACGGCGGATTTGTTACCCGGTGTCGAAAATTGGGCGACATTGAACCGGATGATTCGGGAAAACAGCACCCCCCTGTGGAACCAATTGGTTGACCGAACGCCATCGGGGCAGAATTTCTTCCGTAACCCGACGAACCACGCGAACTTCACGGCCGACGTTTGGCCGCTTATCCTTTCGTTCCTCGACCTCCCCGCTTCCTTCCCGCCGCATCCCCTGCGCGTGCAAGATATGTTTAACAACCATTACCGCATCCATGTGGCAAGGCACAGCGAAGTCCTGACCCGCGGCGACACGCTTGCCGAAGCGTTTGAGGAATACAGCCGCGAGCTGCTTGCGCCGGATAACGAAAGCATTTGGACATCCATCGGCAGACCCACCCCCCGAGCGGACGGGACTTCCACGTTTACCATAACCGCCGCGCAAGGCGCCGCGTTGGTGCCCAACACCGCGTACGTCGTTTTCTTCCAGCCCTACACCTCCCCCGAAGCGGGGCAAACCCTGCTTTCCTTCGCGCCCACCTATGTAATCGTAACCATTCCCGACGAATTTATCCCGTCGATACCGTCACCCACGACACCCGTCCTCTTTCCCGGCCAGCCCGCTACGGACAGCTCCGTCAGCGTACGCTGGCGGTTGCTGGGGGATGAGGACGCCGACCCGCGCACGCAAATCCGTTATGAGCTGCGTTGGAGCGAATCCATTTTGGCGCACCCCGATAATACGGGATTCGTGCATCTCACATGGGAACAAATGCAAGCGTTGTGGCACAGTACGGAAAACCCCGACGGCCAGCAACGCTTCATCACGCACCAGGGCAGCCGCTTCCACCACCTAACGATTGAGGATTTATTCCCCGACACGGCGCACTTTTTATGGATACGGGCGTTCAATTCCCAAGATGTATACTCGGGTTGGTCCAATCCTATCGAAATCCATACGCGGGATATAACCGCGCCGTTCCCGCCTGGCTTGGGACTGGTAAGCCGCGCGCACTTGGACGCCTTTAACCTGGCGGGCAACACCCAATACGCGCCCATCGAGCCGAACGCGGTCAACTTTTTACTTACGCGCACGATATCGGATTACAGGACGCACACGTTGCCCCGCGCGGGGGGCGGCACGGCGGTCGGAGGTTCGGCCCAACTGCTTAACCTCACCAACCTGCGCGAACGCGATTACGCCGTACGGTTTGAAGGGTTGATACACAACCGAGGTTATTACGCCCGCGCAAGGACGATCATGACCGTAACGCGCGGCGCGGCGCGTACGTACACCTATGAAATCCAATTGGCGGACAATTCCGATTTTTTGGACGCCATTACGTTTACGATCCCTTCGTTGGTTCCCTTTAATCCGCAAACGATGCGGCGGGCGGAGTCCGATTGGGTATACATGGAGCTTTCGACTTCGCCAAGCGCGGACGACTTCGACGGCGCGTTCCGTCCGGAACAGTTCCCCCTGCCGGATTACGATTGGGAGATCACGTATGTTAACGGCGTACTCCAATGGCGGTTCCGCACTAATCGGACGGGTGCGGACGGCAGACCCGACCAACAGGCTGACCAGCGTTTCATCAGCCGTTTGATCGACAGCCGCGTCCACCGTTATTCGGTTGACCTGTCCGATTATCCGATAAGGCCCGATTGGCCCGTAAGCAACCGTGAATTGATCATCCCCTGGACGATACTCCGCGCGTTTGACGAACGGCGTATCACGTTGGACATCGATTTCGGCGATACGGTCGTTTCCGTCCCGCCGGGCGCGTTTAATACGGCGGCGGTGCAGGCGTTGAATATGGGCGCGGGTTCGGAGATACGGATCACGATGCAAACCTTAACCGACGCCTCGGGCTTACCCGCGCTGCCGCCAAACAACCGATTCGCGTCCTTGCCGCAACGTTTAAGCGTCACAGCCGTTACCCCGCAGCGTACGCTCACGCTCAGCGAATTCGCGCGAGCCGTCGAAGTAACCGCGCCGTCGGAACACATGACCGGGCCCGACGGTATCATACGCATGGGACTGTTCTTTACTTCGCCGCAAACGGGCAATTGGCAGGACGCGGCGGGGATGCGCATGGCAACCCTCCGTTCCGGCACGTTCGCCGCCGTATCCCGTGAAGTCCCGCAGACGAACCTTCCCAACGATCCCTCCCTCCCCGCCATGCAACGCGTGACGGCAAGGTTGACTTTTACGGATATGCATGAGTACAATCCCCGTATGGCGGTTAGTTCCGCCGCGTTCAACAATATCATGCATACGCTGGCCAATAACCGAAGCAGCGTAACGATGGGCGCGCACCTTCCTGCCGCCGACAGGCAAAGCCTCGAACGCGCGCGTATGCTTGCCCCGGCGGCGCTGACCTACGAGCAGGCAACGGATATACTGGTGCGCTTCTACGAATTGCGTACGCGCCGCGCCATCGAGCCCATGACCACGCCGCAAATGGTGATCGGTATTGACCGGACTTCCCCCGTGTTCAGCCAAAATCTGCTTAAAGCGGCGGACATCGGCTTCATCACGGGGACGATTAATCCCGGCGGGGCTTTCACATTCGGCGATTTAATGGTAATGTTGGACATAATTATCACGGATACGGGTTTTTGATCCCTAATTCCAAAGGAGAAATCTTTATGCGTTTTGTCTTCACGGGAAGGAACATGAACGTCAACGAAGGCGTAAAGGAACGGACCATCAAGAAGCTGGGTCGTTTGGAAAAGCTGCTCCCCGACAATGCCGAAGTACACGTCATCTTTAGCATGAACAAGCACCTCACCACGATGGAGGTCTCCGTACCGATGCACAAGCGCGTATTGCGCGCCGAGGTAACGGACGCCGACGTAGCCAACTGCCTGGACGCCACCGCGGATATCCTCGAACGGCAAGTGGTGAAATACAAGACCCGTCTGCGCGACCGCCGCAACCGCAACGTAGCCACCAAGGAAGAAGTCCTTTACATCGACAACTACGAAGCCGAAGCCGAAGCCGCGCCGCAGGAGATCAGGATCACCCGCTCGAAGCGCTTCGCGTTTAAGCCGATGGACGCGCAGGAAGCCGTTATGGAAATGGAACTCCTTAACCATGGGTTCTATGTGTTCCGCAACGCGCAAACCGATGAAGTAAACGTTGTATATAAACGCAGGGACGGGGAATACGGTTTAATCGAACCGCAATAACCCTCCGTGGTTTTCATATTGGCGACGAACAACGCAGGCAAGGCCCGTGAAATTGGGGCCTTGTTTGCGTGCGGCGGCGGCTTGATAAAGGTGCTTTCGCTTGCGGATTTAGGATTATCCTTTACGGCCGGGGAAGACGGCAAGACGTTTACGGAAAACGCGGTCCAAAAAGCCGCGGAAACCGCCGCGTTTCTACGCGCACGAACTGAAACCCGCGGCCTTATATACGCAACCCTCGCCGATGATTCGGGCCTGGAAATCGATTATTTAAACGGCGAGCCCGGCGTGGATTCCGCGTTGTACCTGGGCGCGGATACGCCGTACGGGGTGCGTAATACGCACATCCTCGGGTTAATGAAGGACGTCCCCGACGAAAAGCGTACCGCGCGGTTCGTGTGCGTTGCGGCGTGCGCGCTGCCAAACGGTGAAACGCTAACCGCGGCGGCCGCGCTCGAAGGCAGGATCGCGCGGGAAAGCGCGGGCACGAACGGCTTCGGGTATGACCCGATATTTTTTTTGCCGGAATGTAACCGTACGCTGGCCATGCTTTCGGTGGAGGAAAAAAACGCCATCAGCCATCGGGGCAAAGCCATGCGCGAAATGGCGCGCCTGGTAAGGGAACGGCAATGAAAATCCTGGTCATCAGCGATTCCCACGGGGAGGATGCCCGCATCAAGGCGTTGCTGGCGTATTATACCGGCAAGGTGCGGGCCGTCATCCACTTAGGCGACAACGACAGGGATTTATTAAAATACCAAGACGAAACGGAGCTGCCTTTGTACACCGTAGCGGGCAATTGCGACGATACGGTGTTTTCCCCGCGGGAACGGTTGCTCACCTTTGGTAAATGTAAAATCCTTTTGACGCACGGCAACAAGCATCACCTAAACAGCGGGTTTATATCCTTATATAATCACGCACGGGCGCAACAAGCGTCAGCTTGCCTGTACGGGCATACGCATATAGCGGCGATTTTTACCGAAGGGGATATCTTTTTCATGAACCCCGGCAGTATCGCCGAACCGCGCGATCATATGCCGCCCTCGTATGGCCTGTTGACGATCGACGACGCGACGGGTGAGGTATCGGGGGAGATCATCCGGTTATGAACGGTAATTGGCTGTTAATGGAAACGGACGCGGATCTCCGTTTGATGTCAAGCGTCTTGGGCGTTTCCGAAATCACCGCGAATGTATTGGCCAATCGGGGCTTGCGCACGAAAAAAACGGCGCAAGCCTTTTTATACCCCCAAAGCGCGCCCCAACATGACACGTTCCTGATGAAAGGGGCGGAAGCCGCCGTCACCCGCATAGCCAAGGCCATCGCGGAAGATGAAAAAATCGTGATATACGGCGACTACGATGTGGACGGCATTGTCAGCACGGTGATTTTGTACCGCGTACTCACCCGCTTGGGGGGGGATGTTTCTTATTATATGCCCCACCGTGTGGAAGAGGGGTACGGGTTGAACATCACCGCCGTCAACCATTTGGCCGAAATCGGGACGCAATTACTAGTTTGCGTGGACAACGGGATTTCCGCCTTTAATGAAATCGAACACGCGAATATAATGGGGATCGAAACGGTGATCATCGACCATCACGAGCCGGGGGAAACAATCCCCGCCGCTGTCGCCGTGGTTGACCCCAAACAGCCCGATTGCACATACCCGTTTAAGGAGCTTTGCGCGGCGGCCTTGGTATACAAGCTGGCGGGCGCGTTGTGCAAAAAAATCGGCACAGCCTACATAGAAGAAAATGAAATGTGTGCCTTAGCCGCGATAGCCTGCATCTGCGACATCGTTTCGTTACAGGACGAAAACCGCACAATCGTATGCCGCGGCCTTGCGGCGCTTAACGCGAACAAATCGATCAACCCCGGATTGGGTACGCTGATCACGCAACGGGGTTATTTGGACAAGCATATCGACGCGCATTGCGTCGGTTTTATTTTAGGGCCGTGTTTAAACGCGACGGGGCGGCTGGACAGCGCGGAGCTTTCGGTGGAGTTGTTATTGGCGGATGATATCGACAATAAGATTTCCCTCGCGCTGGAGCTGGTCAGGCTCAACGACGAACGCAAGCATTTAACCAAGGAATGTGTGGACCGCGCTCTAAGCCGCTTGGCCGAACCGTTGCCGAAGGTATTGGTGCTGGTCGATAACGAGGCCCACGAAAGCGTCGCCGGTATCGTGGCGGGGCGCGTACGCGACGCTACCGGACGACCCGCGGTCGTGCTTACGCGCGGCGACACCCACATGAAGGGCTCGGGGCGTTCGATCCCCGCGTATAACCTGTTCGAAGCCTTGCAAGCAAACCAGCACTTGCTCATACGTTTTGGCGGACATGCCGCCGCCGCGGGCTTGACGCTGACGGAGGAAAACATCCCCCCGCTGATCGAAGCTCTGAACCGTGATTGCGCGTTAACCGACGAAGACTTCCTGCCCGTATACGAAATCGACCGTACGCTGGAAGCGCGTGAAATCACGCTGGAATTGTCCCGCGAACTGGAGCTATTGGCTCCCTTCGGCAAGGGAAATGCCGCGCCCACGTTCGCCACATTCGGCTTGTTTGCGGAAAACGTACGCAATATCAGCGAAAAGAACACGTTGATCTTTACCTTCCGCGATAAAGAAAACGGGACGCGGATCAAAGGCATTGCCTTCGGGTTAAACCAAAAATACATACAAGCCGTCGAACGGGCGGGCGTTTCGGCGTTGGGGGGATTTACGCTGGACGCCGCCTACCGCGTCGAAACAAACGTATACAACGGGACGGTATCGGTGCAGATGGGTATCAGGGATTTTATATTGACATAATTTTGCCTCAAATTATCGGGGACTTCTTTGTGTATATGGTGTAGAATGTACATGTTTTGATTATACGTACGGAGAGGGAATGAACATGAAACGATTCTTATTAAGCGGATGTATGATTATCTTGTTTACGGTATTGCTTGCGGCTTGCAGGCGTTCGGATAACAGCGACCCCGTCGTGGCGCGTGTCAACGGGATCGACATAACGGTCAGCCAAATGTATTTCCACATACCCTTCGTGGAGGAACGGATGGAGTGGGAATACTTCATCCAATACGGCGAATGGGATATCAACCCCGCGATGGAATACGAACCCGGCATTACCTTCGGCCGCGCCATACGCGAAAACGCGGTGCGTGAGGCGGCGTTCCTGATAATCGTCAACGACTACGCGCGGCGGTTGGGCATCGAACTGACGGCCCTTGACCACGCGATGATCGAAGGCGAAATCGAACGCATGAGGGAGCAATTGGGACGGCAGGAATTCGAAAGGATGATGACCTCAAACGGCTTTAGGGAAGAACGCAACCTAACGGAATTCTTCGAAGCCCAAATCCTGACGGAAAACCTGGTTTCGTTTATCCTGGCGAACCCCGCCGAGTTTTTACCCTTTGCGCCCCATATGCCGGAAGAGGAGGTCATCCCCGAGTTGTTCGGCGCGAAGCATATATTGGCCCATTTCGCCCAATTCGATTCCGAGGCTGAAGCCGAGGAATTCGCCGCCGGTATCCTGGCGCGCGCGTTGCTGGGTGAGGATTTCGACGACTTGATGTTCACCTATACGCAGGACCCCGGCATCATGGATTTCCCCATGGGTTATTCCTTCGCGAGCGGCGACATGATGCTTGAATTTGAGCAGGGTACGCGGGATTTGGCCATGGGCGGGATCAGCGGCTTGGTACGGACGGATTTCGGCATCCATATCATAAAGCGCATCGAACCCAACGCGGCGGATTGGTACCGCTTGCACCAACGCCAACCGCGCTCCGAAGAAAACAGGATGCTGGAAGCCATTTACATTGGCTTTACCCTAATGACAGAGGAAGCGGACATCGTGTTCCTGGCGGCGTTGGACGACATCTAACCCTTGTATGGATATCTTTGAAACCAATCGGGAAACCCACAAAAAAACAGCCCCGCTCGCGGCGCGTATGCGCCCGTCCGATTTGGACGGATGGGTGGGGCAAAAGCATATTATCGGTAAAAATACGCTCCTGTACCGCGCGATTAAGGCTGACCGCTTGGCCAGCCTTGTTTTATACGGCCCGCCCGGCACCGGCAAAACGACGCTGGCGCGGATCATCGCCAACGCGACCAAGAGCGTGTTTACGCAAATAAACGCAACCTCCGCGGGGATTAAAGACATACAAAAAGCCATATCCGACGCGAAGGCCGCGCTGGAATTGTACGCCAAGCGTACGATCCTGTTCATCGATGAAATCCACCGTTTTAATAAAACCCAGCAGGACGCGCTCCTTCCCTTTGTGGAGGACGGCACGCTCGTTTTGATTGGCGCCACCACGGAGAACCCTTATTTCGAGGTAAATAAGGCGTTAGTTTCACGCTCGATGATATTTGAACTGTTCCCGCTGGCACGCGGGGAAATCCTTACCCTGCTCAAACGCGCTTTAAACGACGAGGTTAAAGGATTGGGGTATCTCCCGATAAAAGCCTCGGACGACGCGCTGGATTTCCTTTCCGACCGCGCCAACGGCGACGCCCGCGCCGCGTTTAACGCGCTTGAGCTCGCCGCGCTCACGACGGAACCCGGTACAAACGGGCAAATCATGATTGACCTTGAGGTTGCGTCCGCCTGTATACAGAAGCGGACGCTTTTCTTTGACAAGAACGGCGACAACCACTACGACACGATTTCCGCCTTTATTAAGAGTATGCGCGGTTCGGACCCCGACGCGGCGTTGTATTACCTCGCAAGGATGATCTACGCGGGCGAGGACCCGAAGTTCATCGCGCGGCGCATCGTGATCTGCGCCGCGGAGGACGTGGGCAACGCCGACCCGCACGCCCTGTTGGTGGCGCAGGCGGCGGCGCACGCCGTGGAATTCATCGGCTTGCCGGAAGGGCGCATCCCCTTGGCGCAGGCCGTCATTTACATCGCGTGCGCGCCGAAATCAAACGCAACCAACGACGCCATCGTCGAAGCCATGCGCGACGTCGAAAACATACAAATCAAATCCTTGCCCCCGTACCTGCGCGATCCCGGCTTCGGCAATACCCTCGGCCACGGCGAAGGTTACAAATACGCCCACGATTACCCCGGCCACTACGTACGCCAGCAATACCTGCCGGACGAAGTAAAGGACCGGATCTATTACCGGCCCTCCGAAAACGGTGTGGAGAAAAAAATAAAGGAGTCCTTGGATAAGGTAAGAACTCCCCGTAATTAATTTGGATTCAATACCAATCCCCCGGTTAACGGTCGATTATACATCCTCCGCCCACCGCATCAAAAGCGAACCGGGCAGTAAAGCGGCCCACACAAACGGCGCCGACCTAAAGGGCGAAATCACGACTTCAAAGAAGATGCTTTCGGGTACGACGCGCCACAACAAATAAAACATGCCGCCGCATGTGATGGCGGCCATCAGTACATATAAAATGAACTTGCCCGGACGGGTTACCGTGGGGGCATCGTAAATCTTCGTCACGGTCCACATTAAAAGGCCCGCGATCACGCACGTAATGACGGCGACGCCCACCGCGCTGAAGGCGAGTTCCCAAAACGCGCGGCTCAGGACTTCCCCCGCCATTTCGTCGAACACGTTGACCGCCGCCGCGTAAACGCCGCCCAGCACCACAAGCACGGCGATTCCCTTACCCGACCCCAGCGCGCCCCACCTGTACACGATGCTGACCGCGCCGATGACGATCGCCGCGATCGCCAATATACCGTACAGCATCCCGCGCAGCCTGGCGGTATCCTCAAAGGACTCCGTTTCGAAATCGAATATACCCAACGCCAGTACGCACCCCATCACGACCATAAACACGATCGCCAGCACCACTTGCAACCCGAAGCCGAACCCCGCGCGCGGGTCGCGTCTTTTGATATCGTTGGGGGGCGGCACATGGCGCGGTACACTCCGTACGCGCGGCGCGGGCATGGGCGCGGCCATGACGCGCGTTGGGGAGCGGTGCGGTTCGCCCGAGGCCGTACGCGGCACGACCTCGATGCGTGCGGGTAACGTGGTGGCCGGTTGGTGGGCGATTTCCTTTTGTAAATCGGAAATGACGTTGCTCGCCGCTTCGCTCATGGCGGTATAGCCCGGGGGGATAAGCCCGCGGGCCTTCGTTTTAAAGGCCAACGCCAGCTTTAATACCTCGATGCCCAGCGGGCCGGAATACGCGCGCACCACTTCGGCGGCGGCGTCGTAATCGTACAGCGTAAGGTCCTTGGTCGTGGCTTCCGCGCGTTTGACGCCTTGTATGATCAAGCGGAGCCCTTCCTCTATATTGCGTTGCACCGTAAACGCGTCCGACGGGATCGTCTTCTTCCATATTTGGTGGGTGCCGCCGCACATGATGATACCCAGTTGTATCATACCCCAACCGTCGTTGTGGGCGTAAGCCAACCGATTAAGCCATTCCTGCATCCTGATCGCGTCGCCCTTGCCCGTATCCAAGCCGGAATAATGCCGCGCTAAATTATACGCGCCGCCCGCGCGGCCCGCTTCGGCCGCTTTTTCCCACCAGGTGACGGCTTCGTCCGTCTTTTTTTGCGACATTAAAAAATTACCCCATTGGAGCATCGCGACGGCATCGCCTTGCTCGGCCGCGGCCATTAATTCATGCTCATTAACGGATTCCTTCATCATTATGTACATCCCCCCTTGCCAATGCCTGTACCCTTATGTTTGTACACCATTATATATGCCGATATATAATTGTAAATCCTATTGTTGTAAAGTACAATGATAACGGAACAAATCGGAGGGGATTTGTCATGGAAGACATAAATAGGTTGAAAAACAAGCCGGTAACATTGCGCCGCGGGAAAACCGCTTCATTGTTGCTGGCTTTTGTCATTTTCCTTTCCTTGTTCACGGTCGCGCCGATGGAGGTGCGGGCGAACGGGGGGATATTCATACCGACGGGGTCATCCTTGACGTTAACCGTAAGCCCCTCCGCGATTATCTTGAGCTCTCCCGGTTCTGTCCAATTGACCGCATATGACGGCATTACCAACGTAACTAGTAACGTATCATGGAGCAGCTCCAATCCGGCAGCCGTATCGGTCAGTACCTCCGGTGCCGTCCAGGCGTTGGCTTCGGGTTCGGCTGTCGTCACGGCGTCGTCGAACGGCGCGATCGCGTATGCCGTAATCGTAAACGGCGGCGAAAGCGAGTT
This sequence comes from Defluviitaleaceae bacterium, assembly GCA_009780585.1. Taxonomy (GTDB): domain Bacteria; phylum Bacillota; class Clostridia; order Lachnospirales; family WQUN01; genus WQRX01. The sequence goes on from WQZS01000002.1 coordinate 201,127, forward strand.
CGTATCCGCCGTAGGGATCGTAAAGACATCGTCCCTTGCGGGTTTGGTCGGCACCCCCCTTACCCTTATGGGTGCGGTATTGCCCGCGTCACCCGCCGCGGCCACCGTCGGTATCATTACGTGGTCGTTGGATATGGATGTGGCTTTAACCACCGCCTCGGGCGCGGCCCTTGCGGCGAACGGCAATATTACCGTCAGCGGCGCAGGGGATGTAGTTGTCTCCGCAACGGTCGTTAACGGCGTCCTTAACGGCACGACGTTTTCGAATACCACACCGCAGGGTTTTACGATCACCTTTACGGAGCCTTCGCAGCCCCCTGAGCCTCCGCCTGTTTTTGTTGCCGTCACGGGCATTACAGGCGTACCCTCGGCGGGAACAGTCGGAGTGCCCTTAACGCTGACGAGTACAGTACTCCCCACCAACGCCACAAACCGAACCATTGTATGGAGCTTGGGTACGGGAAGCACCGCACCCGGCGCGACGGTGGATAACGGCGTCGCGTCCGCAAGCGGAACGGGTACGGTAGTCGTCACGGCTACCATTATTAACGCCTTGATTGGCGGTGGTTCTTTTATCGAGTCTTTTACCATCAATTTTCAAACACCCTCCGTCCCCGCTACCGATATTACGCTGGAAACCACCGCGGGTCAGGTGAATGTTCCGTTCGATTTAAACGAACTCGCGGTGATCCATCCGGAAAACGCGTACCCCAACCGCAATAACACCCCCATCGTATGGACGGTCACCAACCATACAATCCCCGAAACCGAGCGGGAATTTATCAACGGCGTGCTTACGGTGTGGACCGAAGGCATGATGACCGTACGGGGCCGCGTACCCGCCAACGCCGACGGAAGCGTATTCCTGGAGCGCACCTTCGTCCTTACTTTTTCAAACGGCGCGGTGGATGCCGAATTTATCGGCTTGGATGAATTATTCGTGGGCGTACCCGCCGCCGGGGAAGTGCGTTTTTCGCTCCGCTCCGCCGTTTTGCTGCCGGAAATATTCGAGCAGGATTTCCGCGTCAGCGGTTTGCCCGCGGGATTGCAAGCGGGTACGCCGCGCAGGGTAAGCGATACGCTTGTTATCGTCCCGATTACGGGTACGCCGGCGCGGGCGAATGAAAACGCGTCGTCGTTAACGGTGCCGTCAAACCTACCCGCGCGGAATGTCCTGCGCGGAGGCCAGCCCTTGGGCATAACGCCCATGTCTTTTCCTTTGCCGCCGATCATCCCCAGCGCGACGCTACGACAGCAACGGGCGGTCTTTGACCTAAACCCCGACAACCCCGCGTTGCACAGGGATATTCAAATAACCCTAAACGCCAACGATCACCCATTACGCGCCATTATGTACGGTAATTACCGCTTGATCGAAGGCGTGGACTTCACGCTGACGGCGGATAACGGCTTCCGTATCCACGGGCATTTCCTGCGGCAGCTTCCCATTGGGGAATGGCCGCTGACATTTGACATGCGTCAGGGGGCCAGCCCTGATTTTACGTTGGCGATCATCGACACGCGAATACCCACACGGGAAGAACCCCAACCCGGGCCGGAGCTTGACACGCACCTGCTTAACCCGCCCCCGCTTAATGACATGATGATTTTTATGTTAAATTCCCCGCCCGTACGCTTGGATACACTAGGCTTGGAAAACGGCTCGGGGATTATCCGCCCCGTCGTGCAGGGCGGGCGGGCATCCTTTTGGCTGCGTACGGATATACTGGAGTATTTAGCCTGGCGGTACCCAGCCGCAACCATAGAGGCGCAGACCCGTTTGGGTACGCTGCGCTTCCCGACGTTCCTGCTGGATATCCTGCGCGGGGCGAAGGCTGCCATCGCCGAAGAACGCTTGGAATACGACCAAGTATATGTACGGATAACGCTGACCGACATGAGCCAAAACCAAGCGTACACCGCCCGCGTACAAAGCACCATGCCCGGCGCGCAAGTACTCGCGCCGTTGGTGGATGTAAACATCGAATTGATCCGCCGTTCCGACATGCACGTATTCTTCACCGTGCGGGAATTTACGCGCCCCTTGGAATGGATACAGCCGATTATGCCGCCTTCGGGCATCCTGCGGTACGGCGCGTTTTGGTTTAACGACGCGGCTTCGGGGTTGGACTTCGCCCCGCACCGTTCGCACGGGGGTAGTGAAGTGATGATCCGCTCCATTTACACGGGTACGCACGGCATCATCAACAATCCCGCCGTCATAACCGATGTGGCGTTTTCGAATTGGGGCTTTGCGTCCGCGAATACCGCCGCGCAAAAGGGCCTGGTGCGCCCGGCAGGGGGCGTATTATCCCCCACCGAGGCCATTACAAGGGCGGAGTTCGCCCGCTTGCTTTCCCTCGCGCTACAACTCCCGTCATCCGGGTTTATCCCCCACTTTTACCATGACGTACCCGTTAGCCATGAAGCATACGACGCCATAGCGCGCGCGCGATACGCGGGTTTGCTTGACGGGGAGGAAGCCTTCCGCCCCAACGTCTTGATTACGCGGCAGGAAATGATCAGCATAATCGCGCAAGCCATCAGCCGCGGTACGCCCGTCATACCGCCGCAAAACCGCCCCCTGGACCAATACTTCACCGATTACCGCGACATCGGCACCCGCTATGTGCTTGCGGCGCAGACCGCGCTTAATCATGGGATTTTTGTCGGCTTTGAGGACGCGACGTTCCGCCCCGATGCTGCCACCAGCCGTATGGAAGCGGTTTCGATGCTGGTGAGGTTGATGCGGGTGATGGGAAATATTGATTAAACTCGATGTTCGGAATTCGGAATAAAAGGAGCGGGAACATGCGTTACGGGTATTGTATGGATATAGGTTTTTTGGACGGGGACGCGGCGAGCCGCGCTGTCTTTGAAGGGGTCGCGGAGGCGGGGTTTGATTATGTGGAGCTTCCCTTTTACGCGTTGTCGGCGTGCGTTAAAATCGATGAATTGAAGAAAACGCTCCGCGGCGCGGGGTTACGGTGCTTGGCTTGCAATATTTTTTTCCCGTCCGAAATAAAGCTGGTGGGCAGGGATATGGATAAGCCCGCCATTATAAAATATTTGGAACGGATGCTGCCTTTCGCGGCGGATTTGGGCGTTGAAACGCTGGTCTTCGGCAACGGCGGCGCGCGCAGGATCCCCGACGGCGAAACGCGGGAAACGGTTTGGGGCAATCTGCGCTGGATCGTGGAAAAAATGGACGGATACGCGGGCGCGAACGGTATACGTATCGCCGTGGAACCGTTAAACGCGGCCGAAACGAATATGATCCTCAGCTACACCGAAGCTGTGGACTTGACGCGCGGATTAACCAACGCCGCCGCGATGATCGACACCTACCACACGCTGGCGGAAGGACGCAACTACGACGACGTACTCGTTTACCCCGATCGGTTATGGCATTTGCATACGGCGTATTCAAGCAAACGCTTCGTACCCTCCCCCGATGATGAAGCGGGATGGCTCGGCGATTTGGTCAAAATTATAAAATCAACAGGGTACGACGATAAAATCAGCATCGAAGGCAACCTGCGCGCCCAAGCGGACGTCAAGGGCGCGCTAACCGCGTTAAAAAAGGAGATGAACGGATGAAATACGCGATATTAAACAACGGTATCATCATGCCGCTGCTGGGCTTCGGCGTTTACGGCTTAGCCGAAGGGGAGCAATGCGTAAACACGGTCAAATTCGCCATCGAAGCGGGCTACCGCAGCATCGACACGGCGTCGGGATACGACAACGAGGCTTCGGTAGGCCAAGCCATCCGCGAATCCGGCGTCTCCCGCGACGAAATCTTTTTAACGACCAAGCTGGGTAACGGCGACCAGCGCAGCGGCGGGGTACAAGCAGCCTTCGAAGCGTCGCTTTCAAGGCTGGGCCTTGACTACGTGGACCTTTACATCACCCATTGGCCTTGTAAAGGCTATTACGAAAAAGCCTGGCTCGCGCTTGAAAAAATCTACAAATCCGGCAAGGCGCGCGCCGTGGGGGTCAGTAATTTCCAACCGCACCACATCGAGGACATAAAAAAAACGTGGACCATAATCCCCGCGCTCAACCAAGTCGAAATGCATCCCTTCCTTACGCAAAAGCCGTTGTTCGCCTTCTGCCGCGAGAATAACATCGCACCCCAGGCGTGGAGCCCGCTGGGCGGTAACCGGCCGCTGCAGGAACGAATCTTCGCAAGCGAGGCCATCACACGGCTCGCCGAAAAATACGGCAAATCACCCGCGCAAATTGTCCTGCGCTGGAATATCGAATTGGGCGTAATCACCATCCCCAAATCCGCCAACCCCGCGCGGATCAAAGAAAATTTCAATATTTTCGATTTTGAATTAACCCCCGAGGAAGCCGCAAACATCGACGCCCTTAACCGCGATGAACGCGGCGGACCCGACCCGGATAATTTTAACTTTTAATTATTTACCCCGTCATACCCCATATGGGGTTATTTGCGTTGCGGTTGATGATATACGTCGTACCTTCCGCCATATCACCTTCAAACAAGGGTGAAACGTAATAAAACATCGTACGGGTGGTTGAACCGCGGTGTCCTTCAACAAAGCCCATCTCCACCAGTTGCCGTTGCGTATGCCACACGGTAAAGGACGGCGTGCCCTGCTGCCAACGTTGTTGTACGGGCGCGAAACGCATGTTGCTTGGGATACGGTCGTAAACCGTAAACGAACCGCGCGTGCCGGGCGGCAGCGATACGCTCAGCTCCACGCGGTACAAGCCGTTCGCGGCGGGGGTGATCGTGCGGTGGATTTCGGCGCGGTTGTTTGCCGCGTCCCAATGGGAATGGTCATAACCGTAGAAGGTGATGTGGTATTCCGTATCGCCGCTGACGGGCGTTAAATCCAACGCTTCGAATTGCTCGCGGGAGATGCGGAGTGTATGGCGGTCGAAGTTTTCCAACCGCACCGTATGTGTTTGGCCATGCAGGGTATAGCTGACTTCGGAAACGGTGCCGCCCGACAGCCGCGTCCGCCGTACGAAGTTGATCCGTTCGGGTACGTCGGAAACAAATTGGTTGGCCCCGCTGCGGAAGATGTAATTAAGCGCGGCTTGGGGTTCCAACGCGGTATTGATAAACAACCGCAGGGTGGCCGCCGTTTCGCGGTCTTGTTCGCTCATGGAATCGTTCGGTGACGGCGGCATGGATGTAAACAAACGCATGGCTCCCGCGTCATCGCCGATCGCCACCAGCGCGGCGGTGAGGTACAGCCAAGCCATATAAGAATCTGACGCCAATAATTCGGCTTCGTTTTGGATGCACAGCAAAACGGGTTCGCCGATGGCCGCCAGCGCGAGTAACCGCGCCGCGCGTATAATCGGCGCGGATGTAATGTTCGGCACGGACGCCAGCATACGCGGCGTTTCCGCTTCCATGTAACGGATGATTTCATTGCGGTTGACGAATTCGGGGAAGGAAGCGGCGAACCGCGCGGTGTAAAAGAATTCCGCCTCCTCGTAAACCAATTCGGCTATCCCGCCCGAAGGACGGTGAACTTCTGACCTGGTAGGACAGAAGTTAGCCTCCCCGGTAAAGAAGTAATCCCTGTACGCCGCCGCCGCGCGGTAATCCGTACGGGACGACCGTGAATCGCCCGCGCGGGACAGGATGTGCGTAAGCGGCCAAATGGCGGCGTTGGTCAGCGAAATACGCACGGGTAAATCACGCATGGCGAATTGCGCGGGACCTGAGCCGTTATACCCGGGAGATATTTGCCCGCCGATCCGATTTTCGATGATCAAGCCGCTGCGCGCCACGCTGAAGGGCAGTTCCACCGCGTCGCGCCGGTTGCCCGATACGGCGGTGACGCGCATCGTATATTCGCCGATCGCCAGCTTGCCCGCGTTAAATTCGGCGCGGCGCGCGGCGTTTACGGTATGGGTGTAAATCCGTTCCCCGTCTTGCAATATTTCAAAGGTAAAGTCCACCGCTTCGCCACCGGCACCGTGTACCCGCGCCGCCGCGGCGATGTCATCGCCGATGATGTATTCCGTCGTCAACAGTAAGTCCACGTAAAAATCCAACGCGGATATCACATGCTCGCGGACATCCCCGCCGCTTCCGTTTTCGGTTAAGGCAATCGCCGTCACCCGCCACGAGGTCACTTGATGGGGCAACGTAAAAGTCAATACCGCTTTCCCGTCAGCGTCGGTTCGTATCAATTCAAATACGGGATTGTCCGTAAAATCGTCGCGGAAGCTCTCCGCGTCACCGTCCCCGTTTCCGCCCCAACCGTTTTGGTAATTCTCGGTGCCGAATTCATGCTGCGTGTGCGACGCGAACTGCGAATACCTAATCGACCATAAGGATTGGCGCGCGCTTTGGTATAAACGCGGCAGGAAATCGGCATTATGCCGCCTGCCCAGGAACGCGGATTCATCCACCACGCTGATCAACAACTGCGCGTCCGCGGCGGAGGAAACGGTAACCGTCACTTCGTCGCCGGGTTTGTAACGCTCCCGGCAAAAATCCAGTTCCACCCCGATTTCCCGCTCGGTGTGGTCGAAGGTCAACGCCGCGGGGTTGGTGACGGGGTAGATATACCGCCCGTCAAAATACGCCCCCAGGACAAACGCGTTGCTGATCCCTTCCTCGGGGAAAACGACCGGAACCCCGCCGGGGTCCCCCGCGTTTACGGATAGGATAACACCGTCCCGTATCATCACCGCCAACACGCGCCCGTTGGTGACGGGGGCCGTTTCGCCCAGTACGCCGTACCACGTATCCCACGTCCGCCCTTCCGTGAGCGTGATCCGCGTGGTTTCGCCTATCCGCAAGCGGTTGTTTTCCGGTACGAAATTAAAGTGCCTGATGGAGGAATCCGCATCCGTCCATTCACTATGCCAAAAACCAAACCCTACCGTAGCCTGCCGCCCGCGGGTATCGTGGTACGTGATATCGAAATTGTACCAAATCAACGGGTCATCCGAACGGGGCAGGTTGGCGACGCTTGCCGTGCCGTTTACCGTACGCCCTTGTATAACGCGGTAATTTGGGTCCCGGGTGGTTGTGTGGTTATAGGTGGTAACCGTCCTGCGGTTAATATGGTCATATCGTTGGCTGCGTATCGTGCGCGTGGTGACGTTCCGCGTAACGCGGATCGTATAGTCGACATCGACCGCTTCCCCGCGGAAGGTATCGGGCTCGATATACGTCCACGGAGGCAAGCCGCGATGGTGCGCGTCCAAGCGGTCAACGCGGATTCCGTACGTATTTATCCGTAGGGTATGCCCGACCCATTCGTGCTCCAGCATGATGTCGAACGGCGCGATAATACGCGGCATTACTATCCCTTGCGAATTCTGCGTGCCACCCACCCATATCCAATGGGATGTCCAAAACGGCATCCAATGCGTCGCCCAATGATGGCCGTGTTCCGCCCGCAGCGGCCCCGACGCCATGCCGTTTTCGTTTGTGATAAGGGTCGTGTTGTCCGAACGTAAGGTAACGCCTTCCATCGGCATCCCCGCAAAATTAGTGACGGAAATTTCGGCGTAGGCGGATTCGTCAATATCATAGGCGGTCTTGTCCCATTCCCCCTGTATCACGAAGGACAGGTTCGTATAATCGAGGAATTCCGGCCATACGGACATCAAGTGGTTGCCGTTGTGGCGCACTTCGATATCCATCCACCCGAACATACCCGTGACGGGGACACGCACCGCAAAGGTATCGAACGCGTTTAACGTCAGCGGTATCTCAAGCATATCCCCGATGTGCAAGGTAAAGCGGTCCGTCGGCAAACGCGTATGCCCAAAGCGCGGTTTTATCACGCCGAACACATCCACCGTATCGTTGGGACGATAGACGGGGCGGTCGGTGTACATATGGAAAAGGAAACGGTCGGAAGCAAGCAGCGGCCTTTGCCCGAAGGTAGATTGGGTATACGCGAAGGGGAGGTATTCGCCGTATTCGACGGTGATCGGCGTACGGCTCTCCTGCCGCGTGGGCGAAACGGCGATACCGTTGCGGTCGGTTATAACGTCCGATCCGCCGACGCGGACCCGCGCGCCCTCGGCGGGCAAACCCGTAAAGGCGTCATGGACCCAAAAGACGGCTTCCCCGGCGATGGCGAGGGAATAGACGGACAAGGAAGACACCTGTATGAATTTGTGCGCGACCTCACGCACGGCCGGGTTCGCGGAGCGGATTTCGGCTACGTAATAACCTTCGGGCAGGGTTTCACCCAAGAATAGATAAAACAGGCTCCGCCAATCGGATACGTCGATTTCAACCGCCGTCAGTTCATAAACACGCATACCCGTGTACGTCCCCGTAAAATGGATGTAATTCTCCGCCGTATGCAAGTCGTAGAGGCTGACGGTAAAATCCCTGCCCGCGGATTCAAGCGGTATATCGAGCGCGATAAATACCTCATCCCACGGCAGGAAGGTTTCGTACGCTTCGCCCCGCAGCGAAAACGCGGACGTATTCTGATTACCCCACGCGGTGACGAACGTGAAGGTTTCATCCTCGGTTAACGCGTCACCCTCCGCGCCGATAAGCCCTTTGCGTACGGTTACGGTATAGGCCGTTCCTTCTTGCAACGCGTCGGCGGGCGCGAATATATGGGTATCGCCCCGTTGGAGGAAATGCCCCCGCACCGGCGGATAGATATCAAAGGCATCTTCGAAGCGGCCCGCCAAGGGTTGGTTAAAGGTAATCTCGATCCCCGCGTTAAGGGGGATGTTAAAGGAGGAATCGGAAGGGGAAACCGCCAGGACACGGAACGCGTCAACCGTTTGGAACGCATGGGACGCGGGCGCGTATCCCGTCGGGCCGTAAATAAATTGATAGATTTTATGATGGGACAGCGGACCGTCGAAACGGAGCAGGAACGTATTGTCGCCGTTATCCTCCAGCGCGAACGCTTCGCCGCTCGGCACGGAAAGGTATGCCTTCAAATGCTCCGCGGTCAGCGTCTTAACGTCGGACTTGATTAAGAAAGCCGAATCCAAGGAAACCCCTCTCCCGTTTGCGTCAAGGGGAGTGATTTGTATGCCGCCGAGCGCGGCGGGGGCAAACGGCAGTTGAACGGAGTCACCCTCAGACGGGTCCGTTTCCGCCGGGTCAGGTACGCCGTTCGGGTACGCGTGTCCCGCGTAGGGGTCGGCGGGAGCCGCTTCGCCGGGCCTTTCCCGTACCGCCGTCAATCTCGGCAGAAAATAAACCGCTACGGAAATGACGGCCGCCAATATCACAGCCACGCATGAAAAGATGATTATTTTTTCCTTCCCGCTTAATCCTTTTGACATCGCGCACCTCATCAAATCGGGGGAATGGCTTGCGGTATTAACAGGCATAATAAAGGGTAAACGTCTTTATTACAAGGAGTGGTCCGTACGTGAAAACATTTTCGCGTCCCAATTTCTATACCGACTTGGCGCTGGAGAATTGCGAAGCGTTGCAAGGCGAATCCGAAACGCCCGACGGCATCGAAGTTACCGTGGAGGAAGACGAAGCGCAGGGCATCGCCGTCACATGGGTTAAGATCACAAACGACGCGGGCGCGGAAGCCATGGGCAAACCCATCGGCAATTACATTACGTTGGAATCCCCCCGCATGAAGGAAGCCGACCCCGCCGTCCACGAATCGATCAGCAAAATCATCGCGCGTAAATTGGGCAACCTCCATCCCTTGCAAAAGGACGCGTCTATTTTAGTCGTCGGATTGGGCAATTGGCAGGTTACGCCCGACGCGCTGGGCCCGCAGGTATGCGAAAGGATGCTGGTCACGCGCCACTTGCAGGAAGCCATGCCACGGGAGCTCCAAGGCCGCGTGCGTTCCGTCAGCGCGCTGCGCCCCGGTGTTATGGGCTTGACGGGTATCGAAACCGCCGAAATCATTTTAGGGGTGGTGCGGCACATAAAGCCCGATCTGATCATCGCCGTTGACGCGCTCGCCGCCCGCAAGACCTCCCGCGTCAACGCCACCATCCAAATCTCCGATACGGGCATCAACCCCGGCGCGGGTTTGGGCAACAAACGCACGCCCATTAATCATGAAACCGTGGGCGTACCCGTCATCGCCGTGGGCGTACCCACGGTGGTGGACGCGGCTACGCTGGTCAATGACACGATGGATACGCTGTTCCACGCGCTGTCCGCCGCCGCGTCCGAAAATGACGCGTTGATTAATATGCTCAATGATATGGAAAACGAGGAACGCTACGCCCTCATTAAGGAAATCCTTGACCCCGAAACGGGTAACATGTTCGTCACCCCCAAGGAAGTGGACGCCGTAATCGGACGGCTCGCGCAAATCATCGCCTCCGCGCTTAACATCGCGCTCCATCCGGGGATAACCGCGCGGGACGTTAACCGGTACCTCAATTAAATGTCGCAATATTGCCCAACATTTGCCTCAGTTTTGCGCTTACTTTTCGATCGCTTAAATGATAGGATACGGGCATAACGATTCGGGAGCGTGCATGATGAAATCGATAAGGACGTTTGTAATTTTGGTAATATGCGTAATGCTTTTAATGTTCGGCAGCGGATACGCGGGTATGCGGTTGGCGTATATGGGTATGCGGGGGGATTCCGCCGCTTTGCAGCCGCCGCCGCGGGAACAGCCCGAGCCCGTTTATACCAACGGCGGTATCGGGCTGATGAATAACGCCGAACCCCCGAAGGAAGAAATAAACCGCGCGCTTTCCCTGCCCGATTTATTTGACATGGCCAACCCCGCCGTGGTCGCGATCTCAACCGAAATTATCGGGCAAAACGCCTTCGGGCGGCAGGTATCACGACCCTCCGCGGGTTCGGGCTTCCTGATCACTTCCGACGGCTATATCGTCACCAACAACCATGTAATCGAAAACGCGTCCTCCATCACCGTATTAACGCACGACGGCAAAGCCTTCCCCGCGGAATTGATCGGACGCGACCCGAATACCGACCTTGCCGTGCTTAAGATAGATGTAGCGGGGTTCCCGTTTTTGACATTCGGCGATTCGGACGCGGCGAGGGTGGGTGAACAAGTCGCCGCCATCGGCAACCCGTTGGGCCAGCTTGCCAATTCCATGACGGTAGGGTACATCAGCGCGCTTAACCGCGACGTTAACATCGATGGTATGTCCTTTAATAAGATGCAGACGGACGCCGCCGTCAACCGGGGTAACTCCGGCGGGCCGCTGCTTAATACCCGCGGCGAAGTGGTGGGCGTGGTCAGCGCGAAGTCAACGGGCATGGACGTAGAGGGCCTCGCTTTCGCGATCCCGTCCAACCAAGCGTTGGCGGTCGCTTCGCAACTGATGGAGTACGGTTATGTACGCGGCCGCGCGGTTTTGGGGGTCACCGTTTCCGAAAACAACGGACAGGTGCAGATCGTAACCGTAAGCGAAGGCAGCGCGGCGGACCGTGCGGGCTTACAGGCGGGTGACGTGATACTGGAAATGGACGGACGCGCCATCGCGTCCTTTGCGGACCTGAGGCGCGTGCTGGACGCCGCCGCCCCGGGGATTAATATACAAATCAAGATAAGACGCGGCAACGAAGAACGGGTACTGACCGTCGCACCGGATGAATACCGTCCGTCCGCGTTATAATGAATGAATCAGCTTTAACGCGCCGTCGAAATCGTAATCCTCGATTAATCCGATCAGTTCCTCCATACCTTCCGCGCCTTGTAACTTATCGGCGAACTGCGCCGCTTCGAAATCGTTTTTGACCAGTAAGGGCGTCAGCTCGGAAAGGATAACCGCCAGGTCTTCCTTGCCGACGCGCGCGGTTTCCGATTTCTTTTGTTCCTTTTCCGCGTCCATTTCCGTTACGATAGGCGCGAGGCTGCTAAGAACGTCCGCCAATTCATTTTTTATCGCGTCAAGCTGCCCGGTTGTATAGCCGGGCGGTTCGCTTTGCAGCGACGATTCCAATGAAGCCGCCGCCGCTTGCAAGCCCTTTTTCCCGAGGTAGCCCGCGTTGCTTTTTAACGTATGCGCGATCCTGTGCGCCGTCTTGTAATCGCCCGTATCCAACGCGCGGCGTATCCGTTCAAAGACGTTTTCGTTTTCCTTTACGAAGGTATAAGAAGCCTTGCGGCGCAAAAACGCTTCCTTTTCCAACAGCGTTTCCCGATTTCCGTCCCGATCCGCAGCCTTGATTTTATCGGGCGGTAAATAGCCTTGGACGATTTCATATAATTCGGACGAATCGATGGGCTTTGACAGGAAATCGTCGAACCCGTTTTCCAAAAACATTTCCCGCGCGCCCGAAATGGCGTTGGCGGTTAACGCGATGATCGTGATATCCGCGTATTTACCGCCCAAGTCCCTTATCCTTTGCACGGTTACGATGCCGTCCATTTCCGGCATCATATGGTCCATAAAAACGATATCGTAATCGTTTTGCTTGATGAGCTCGATCGCCTTATAACCCGAATTCGCCGTTTCCGCCTCGATATCGATCAAATTCAAGTGTCCGTACACCACTTTAAGGTTAAACTCGTTGTCATCCACCACCAAAATCCTCGCGTCGGGCGCGGAAAAGGCCGTTTTTACCGCTTCGGTTTCGTTTTTGCGGGCGTATTCGGCGTCGCCGTATATGATGGGTATGGTGACGGTAAACGCCGTACCCTGCCCGTACTCGCTTTCCACGGTGATTTCGCCGCCCATCATCTTTACGAAGGACTTGCATATGGAAAGCCCGAGGCCCGTACCCGTGACGTTCCTCGTTTTGGATTTATTCACCTGCTCGAACGCGTCGAACAACTTGGGCAGGTCCTCACGGCTGATCCCCATACCCGTATCCTCCACCACGAATATGAGGTTGTTTTCATCAGCCCTTATCGATAAGCGGACGTGCCCCTTTTCGGTGAATTTGATCGCGTTGCCGCATATATTGGTCAGGGTTTGCCTTAGCCGAAGGTCGTCCCCGTACAGGTATTCGGGAAGGTCGTCCGCCATTTCAACCATAAACGCGAGGCCCTTATCGTGGGCGACGTACGTAAACATGGACGCGATATTGTCCATCAACTCACGGAAATTGTAATCGACGGTGTTTAACTCAAACTTACCCGATTCGATCTTAGAAAAATCCAATATGTCATTGATAATGCCCAAAAGCGATTTGCCGGACAGGATAATATCGCGGACATAACCCGCCTGGCGTTCGTTAAGCACCTCATGGGATAACAGCTCGCCCATACCGATGATGGCGTTCATGGGCGTTCGGATTTCATGGGACATATTGGACAGGAATTCGGACTTGGTCATGTTCGCGGTTTGCGCTTCGTCTAACGCGTCCTTTAATTGCAACGTCATTTCGTTTTTAAGCATCGAGTTCGCGATCAATAAACCCGCCGAACCCAAAATCGACGCTTCGTAATCGGTAAATATCCTTTCCCTGTGGCAATCGTCAAAGCCGATAAACCCCCAAAACTGGTCTTGCAAAAATACGGGGGTTACGAATATGGACTCGATCCCCTGCCCTTCGAGGTGCGCCGTGGAAGCCGGGGGCATATCCTTCACCACGCCGTTGATATATTTGCCGACGGCAAGCGTACTTTCCCATTCGGGGATCGTTTCCTTATAAGACACGCTGACGGTATATTCGTTGCCCTGCATGGGTTCGGCTTTTTCCGACCATTCGCATATTTGGGTGCAGAACAGCTCATCGTTTTCAACGTAATTCTTCCATATGTATACACGGTCAACGTCCATCGCCTCGGCGATGATGCCCATGCAGCGGTACATCCTTTCCATAAAGTCCTCTGTTTGCGATTTCGACAGGAGCTCCGCTATGCGGTTTACCGTGTTTAAAAGACGGTCCTTATGCGCGGCTTCTTCGATCATCGCGTTGTACCTGCTCATGTCGAATACATGCGCCACGACGAACCGTTCGTTTTTACCGTCCACGCGGACCGCGGTGATGTTACAGGGGATCGGCGTACCGTGGGAATCGACGTGCGCCCAATCGAAGACGAGCTTGCCTTCTTCAAACGCTTTTTTAAGGTTCGCGGCGGCCAACTCGCCCGAAGGTCTCCCGTTCGGTTGATATTCGGGCGAAAAATTAAAGAAGCCCTTCATAAAACTTTCTTTATTGTCCGCCTTAAACATCTTCATGCTGGCGTCATTACAATCGATCATTTGCAAATCGGAGCTCCACAAATGACAGGTATACGGCATCGAATCGAACATGAGCTTTATATTGTCGTAATTCTTTGAATCATTCATCGCGTACCTACTCCCCGCTTATTACATAACGGTTTCTGCCGGATTCCTTGGCCTTGTAGAGTGCTTGGTCCGCCTTTTCGATAAAGTCGTCGATCGATGTGTTTTCCGAGGGTATAAGCGAATTAACTCCAATGCTGACCGTTATCTTCGTAATGACGTTGTGCTCGGTGGGGATGTCGGTTTCCTCGACGTTTTTGCGTACCCGCTCGGCGACTTCCCCCGCGCCCTCCGAATCCGTATTCGGCAGCAATATAATAAATTCCTCACCGCCCCAACGCGCGGCGAAATCGGACGGGCGGTTAAGGGAACGGGAGGCCGCCTCCGCGAACGCCTTTAACGCCGTATCGCCCTGCTGATGCCCGTAGGTGTCGTTATAGGTCTTAAACTTATCGATGTCCATCATGAGGATGCTGATCGGTTTTTGTTCGCGGTTCGCGTTGCCCCATTCCGCGAAGAGCCGATTTTCAAATCCGCGCCGGTTCGATATCTTCGTCAGCGGGTCTACAAGGGCTAGGTGTTCAATTGTACGCATTTGGTCAATAATTTTGAGGTGGGTATTTACGCGGGCCTTTACGATTGATTTATTAAAGGGCTTCGTTATGTAATCGACCGCCCCCAGAAAGAATCCCTTTTCCTCATCATCCGCGCTCGTTAACCCGGTGATGAATATCACGGGGATTTTGTTCGTCGCGTCCGTTTCCTTTAACTTCTTGATTACTTCAAAACCCGACATTTCCGGCATAAGGACATCCAGCAATATCAGGTCGGGTTTATGCTCATTGGCGAGGTCGATCGCCCGCGCGCCGCTCCTCGATATCAGGAGGTTGTACATGGGCGACAGGATATCACCCAGGATATTGACGTTCATCTTTTCATCATCCGTGATTAGGATCGTAAATTCCTTCTTGTCTCCAAACATATCCGAACACCCCGCTTTAATATTTTTACTTCGAATAAGGGACTACAATGTGTACGAATCCGACATAACCAAATATAAAATAAATATCCCGCGCGGATTAGCCCCCAAACGAATAACCGCTCCCTTAATACTTCCGCGCGTAAATGTACCAACGGGTGTATCCGATAAATGGGGCAAATTAGCGGCAACGCTTTATTACGGTATTGTTACAAACCCCGTTATGGTATAATTCGGCAGAATTCTCATACCATAATTACCGAAAGGGGCAATTCGCGTTGATAGAAGTGATGAACCTCACGAAGCGATACGGCCACCATTTTGCGGTCAATGATTTGAATTTCTCTATTTCCGCGGGCGAGATCGTGGGCTTCCTCGGGCCCAACGGCGCGGGCAAGACAACGACGATGAACATTATGACGGGGTTTATCGCGGCGACGAAGGGCGACGTGATCATCAACGGGCTCGATATCGTCGCCGAACCGGAAAAGGCGAAGGCGCAAATCGGTTATCTGCCCGATACGCCGCCCGTGTACGGCGATATGCGGGTGGACGAATACCTGAGCTTCGCGGCAGATATCAAGGGCGTTAAACGCGCCGGACGAAAAGAGCATTTAAACCATATCAAAAACCAAGTACACATAAACGACGTCTCCCGCCGCTTGATCAAGAACCTCTCGCGGGGGTACCGCCAACGGGTGGGGCTTGCGCAAGCCATGGTGGGCAATCCGCGCGTCATTATCATGGACGAGCCCACGATCGGTTTGGACCCCAAGCAAATCATCGAAATGCGCGACGTTGTAAAGAATTTAGGCAAAAAGCATACGGTAATCCTTTCGTCCCACATCATGCAGGAAGTCAGCGCGGTATGCGACCGGGTGATGATCATTAATAAGGGCCGCATCGTGGCGCAGGGTACGCCCGAGCATCTTTCCTCCAACCTTTCCAAGTCGGGGGGGAAGATCCAAGTGCGCGTAAAGGCCGACCCCACACAAATACGCGAGGCGCTAAAGGAATACACGGTCATCCGCCACATCAACGTACTGGACGGCCGCGAGCCCGGCACGACCGACCTTGAGTTGGCGGGCGACGACGGCGCGGACATACGCGAAGCGGTCTTCCGTTGCATGGCCAAGCACAACCTGCCGCTTTTACTCATGAAGTCGATGGATCTTTCGCTGGAAGAAGTCTTCCTTAGATTAACGGGCGACATACGCGGCGAGGCCGCGGGGTACGAGCTCCCCGAAGAAGAAACCGCGAAAGGGGGCGATCCCGCGTGATTCCCATATATAAAAAGGAAATACGCGCCTACTTCACCCAAATGGTGGGCTACGCGTTTTTGGCGTTTATGCTGTTTTTGGTGGGTATGATGTTTACGTTCAATAACATCTTTCCGCAGAGCGGGCGCTTCGGCGATACGCTGATGGCGTCCTCCACGTCCTTTATGTTTTTTATCCTCGTCCCGATCCTGACGATGCGCCTCTTTTCCGAGGAAACGAAGCACAAAACCGACCAATTGTTGTTCACGAGCCCGCTTTCGGTCGCGCAGATCGTATTGGGTAAATACCTGGCGGCTTTTTCGCTGTTTATGGTCGGTGTCGGGCTTACGGTCTTGTTCCCGCTGTCGATGGTACGGCACGCCGTAGAGGGATTGCCCGCGAGCCAAATCATGGGTTCGTACGCGGGTTTTATCCTAATCGGCGCGTGTTGCATCGCGGTGGGTATGTTCGTTTCGGTGTTGACCGACAACCAAATCATCGCCGCCGTGGCTACGTTCGCGGTCATATGGGTTATGTTCGTGATGGACGCCTTGGCCATGACGATGCCCGTTTCCGCGGGGGCATCGCTCTTTTTCGTCGCGCTGGTGGTTTTGGCGGTAGCGGGTACTTGGTACTATTCCACGCGGCATTGGCTTTCCTCGGGGATATTAGCCGTAATCGGCGTTGCCGCGGCGATCGGGCTGTATATTTACAATAACTTGATTTACGACGCTATTATCGTAAGGGTATTGCTGTGGTTCTCCCTGTACACGCGCTTCGGCGTGATGTCCCTGGGTATATTGAACCTGTCCGACATCGTTTACTATGTATCGTTTACGGCGCTGTTCACCTACCTCACCATGAACGTGATCGAAAAAAGGAGGTGGCGGTAATGTTCGGCAAACTCAAAATCCTACGCGAGAAACGCTTCCGCTACGGCACCTTTTCCACGGCGATGATGCTGTTCGCCGTTGTGTTGTTCGTACTGGTCAACTTGGTGGCGGGGGAGTTCGACCGCACATGGGACTTGACGGACGAACAGTTGTTTACGCTGTCGCCCCAATCGCACCGGTTTTTGGAAACCCTTAACCAAGACGTAACCATCACCCTAATCGCGCCCACTGGGACGGAAGACCCTTTATTGACGGCATTGCTTGAGGAATACGCAAGCGCGAACGCGCGCATCAGCGTAGGCTCACGCGATCCGCTGATCAGCCCCGGCTTCGTACAGCAATTCTCCGCGGAATTGGACGGCGCGATGCCCAACCAAAGCATCATCGTGCAAAGCGGCACGCAGCACCGCGTCATCACCCCCGACATGATGGTTACATTGCAGCATAACCAATGGGGACATCCGATTGGAATCGCCAGCGTCAATTTCGAGCGGCAGATCACCACGTCCATACACACCGTCACGCAGGGCGAAGTCGCCACGGTGTACAAGGTACTGGGCAGCGGCGAAACGCCCCTCGACCCGGCCTTCATATCCTTCCTGGAAGCCGAAAACTTTATCGTACGCGGTATCGACGCGATCACGATCATCCGCGACGGTATACCCGCGGACGCGGATATCCTGTTGCTTTCCACCCCGCAATGGGATTGGCCCGCCGATAAGGCCGACAGGATATTGGCCTTTTTGGAAGACGAAGGGCTTGCCTTTATGGTGATTGACCCCCAATTCGGTATGCGTATGCCCAATTTCGACCGCGTATTGGCGGCGTACGGCGTCCGCGTGAGCGACTATATCGTGATGGAAACCGACCCGCGCCAGCATGTGGTGCTGCCGATGTTTGTGATACCGCAGTTAATGCCGCATGAGGTTAACCTGCCCTTGGCGGCGGCGGGGCGTATGACGCTGCTTACGCGCTTCTCGGGCGCGGTGGAGCTTACGGGCATCTTACGGACAACCACAACGATCGAGCCTATATTATTCACGTCATCCAACGCCTTCGGCCGGATCGATTTGCATTTGGAATCCCCCCTCTTCCATCCGGATTACGATTACGACGGCGGACCCTTCGTATTGGCCGTCGCCATTACCGATTCGGTCTTCGCCGGAAGGAGCATGGAAACGCGCATCGTGGTCGTGGGCAGCGGCGATATTTGGTCGCCCGCCCCGCGTGAGATGGTGGGCGACAATAACTTCCTGTTCGCGGCGAGCGCGCTGCGCTGGCTCACGGGCCAAGGCCCGGGCTTGTTTATCCACACCCGCACCCCGCCGGGTATCAACCCGTTAATGCTCAATCAACTCCAAGCCAATATGATCGCCGGATTTTCGATGGGCTTGCTTCCTTTGGCGACGCTGGCCGTCGGTATATTCATATGGTACAGGAGGAGGCACAGCTAGTGAGCAGGAACGCGCGGCAAATCCTTTCGCTGCTTGTGGCGGCGTTGGTCATCGGGGCGATGGCGGCGGCGTATATATGGAGTACCCGACGGGCGGACATGTCCGACCCTGAGGACGCGGCGCACCCAAACGGTGACGCGTCCCCCACTACGTATACACTTTCCGACCGCGCCCAAACGGAGGTTTCACGGATATCCGTACGGCACGGGGACGGGGTCGCAAGGCTCTTTTTGCCGGGGGAAGCGGTGGGGGATCGGTTCATATGGTATATGGCCGACCACCCCGAATATATACTGGATAATTGGAGCGTGCAAAACCTGCTGCGCCCCGCTTTCACGCTGACCGCGCACGAACGGGCCCACGAGGATACGCACGGCATGGATTTAACGGAATTCGGCCTGGACCCGCCGCAGGCTGTTTTTACCGCGCACTATACGAACGGCGGGACGGCTTCCATTTATTTGGGGAACGAAACCCCCGACAGGCAACGTTTCTTCGTTATGGTAAGCGGCGACCCGGCTATGTATTTATTACCGCGCTTTACGGTGTCTTGGATGCTTTCCGAAGCGGAAGACCTCCTTTGCCGCGCCTTTCCGCCGCTCCATACGGACAGCCTCACCCTGTTCTATTTAGCGCAGCGCGGGCGCGATACGCTGGAAATCACAAGGACCGACGACCCCGAACTGTTGGCGACCCTGCCCGACATGGGCTTTGCCCCGGCCGTCGCGTTGCAACCCCCCGCCCTCGCGGGGCGCACCGCGGATACATTTAACCTTAACCGAATGGTGCTGGAGGATTTCTTCGCGGGATTCCGCTTGGGGGATGTGGCGGATATAGCGCCCGATGACCTGGCTCCGTTCGGCCTGGATGACCCCTATATCGACTTCCGGTTTGAAACGGACGACGGGTTCGTACACCTTCGCTTCGGCGATACCCTATCGCGGGAAATCGACGGGCAAAACGTACCCCATATTTACGTCATGCACAACGACCGCCCGCACGTATTTATGGCGGAGCTTAGCGCGGTTAATCCGATCATCGATCTTAACGTGATGCACTTCATCACGCGTTTTATCGCGCTCGTCAACATCCTGGACGTGGAGCGTATCGGCGTGGCGCACGGTACGGTACCCGAACGTAACCTTAACATGGTGATCAACCATGATTTTTCACAGGGTAACAACGATATCTTCCCCACGATCAACGGCGTTTCCGTCGAAGCCGCGTCCTTCCGCACGCTGTACAGGCTTTTGATTTCCATCGGCGCGGACTCCCCGCTGGACCCGTCGCCGCCGCAGGGTACACCCGCGTTCACCGTTACGTTCTATCTGCTTGACGGCACGCAAACGAAAATCGACTTTTACGATTTCGACGGGAACTTCTATACCTTTTCGCTGGATGGAGACTATGTATGGGCGGTTACGAACCGGCGCGGGGTTGAAGCGTTCTTTGCCGAAACGGAAAGGCTGCTTACGTCCCCGCAGGGTTAACCCACGTCCGCGGCAATCCTTTCGTATGCTTCGTTAAAATGTTTTTCCAAATTGGGTAAGGCGTCGCTTTTCGGGGTTGCGCCTTTTTTTACGGTGGATTCGATTTCGTAAGCGGCTTTGGTCAGGGCCTTTTCACTTAACAATACGGCAATGCCCTTAAGGGTATGGGCGATGTACAGGGCTTCCTTCATATCGTTGCGTTCCAACGCCGCTTTTAGCTTGGGGAGAGTATCCCGATGGGATTCGATAAAATCGGCGCGGATTTCCGTTTGTATCTCCGGCGAGGTATAGAACTCGTTTAATTCGTCGCCCGGCGATTCGTCCTCGAACGGTTCAAAATCGGGCTGCGCTTGGGTGTCTTTTTCCGTCCCTTTATTCCTGATAAATTTGTCCAATATTTCATTTAAGCGTACGGTCGATATCGGTTTGGAAAGGAAGGCGTCGAAGCCGCTGTTTATAAATTCCTCGGCCTGCCCCACCAGCGCGTTCGCCGTCAACGCCACGATCGGTTTCGTATACCCCATTTCGCGCAATTGCGCGGTCGTTTCCATGCCGCTCAAACCCGGCATGTGGTGGTCCATGAAGATGATGTCGTATTCGCGGTTGTCCTTGACGCGCGCGATACATTCCTTCCCGCTTGTACAGGCGTCGATCATAAGGCCGTACAGGTTTAACAAACCCTTCGCCACGAAAATATTGGTCGGCACGTCGTCCACCACCAGCACTTTGCCGTGGGGCAGCGGCTCCGGTATGAATTGCAAACGCGTATCGGTCATGCGCACGTCGTCGTTGAGCTTGCGCAGGTTTTGCGCGGCTTTTTTACCCAACAGTTCCTTACCCACGGCCCCCTGCGGGATCAACAGCGAAATCGTGGTACCCCGATCCGGCTCGCTCTCCACCTCGAATACGGCGTTCATCATTTGCAACAGATTAAACGCGATGGACATACCCAAGCCCGTACCCTTTACGATCTGCGCCTCTTTTTCGTGGAAGCGGGTGTATTCCTCGAATAGCGCGTCCTTCTGCTCCTTGGTCATACCGCGGCCCGTATCGCGTATGGTAATCAGCAGGTTAATCGCGTCGGGCTCGTTATATTCGGACGCCAGCGCGTACATGGAAAATGAAACCGTCCCCTTGACGGTATATTTAAACGCGTTGGAAATGAAATTGTTCAATATCTGCTTGATACGCAACTCATCGCCCACCAATACGGCGGGGATGTTTTCGTCCACGCGGACGTTGAACTCGATTTCCTTTTCCTCGCGGTACACGCGGTTAAGCTGGGTTACGTCGCTTACCAGGCCGGCGACTTCGTACGGGCCGTTGTTCAGCTCCATTCTGCCCGCTTCAATTTTGGACAGGTCCAATATATCGTTGACGATGCTCAAAAGCGTATTGCCCGAAGCGTAGATATTGTTAAAAGCCAGCTCCTGCTCCGCCGAAAGGCCGCCGCTTTGGAGCTGGATTTCCGCAATGCCCAGCACCGCCGATATGGGGGTGCGTATCTCATGGCTCATACGCGCGAGGAAACGGCTCTTGGCCTCCGAATTCTCCTTTTCACTCAATACGTCGGTCACGGCGGACACGTCGTTAATGTACGCGGCGATGATATCCTCCGAAAGGAAGCCGCAGCGCACGAAAGTGATTTCCACATGGGCAAGCCGCGCGTAACGGTTCACCAGCCCCCATTCGAAGCGGGTATAACCGTTTTGCATCGCTTCGTCGAAGTACCACTTCATTTCCTCGCCTTTGTGCGCGGTGAATATCTCGGCAAACCGATCGATACCCTCCTGTACGTCCGCCAAACCGAAGAACCCCAACGCCGCCCGGTTGCAATCAATGGCTTTAAAATCCTTACCAACCAAAAAACAGGCGATGGGCGCAACATCCACGATCAGCTTGTTGCGTTCCTCCATTGCCCGTATGACCCCGTTTTCGGTTGATAAAGCGGAAACCTTTTTATGATATGTATAAACGACCGCCGCCAACGCAAACAACAACGCCGCCGCCGCCAACGCGAAGACCCACATCAAGGGCTTTCCTTACGAAGAGACAAGGCTTGTGGGTTAATCGCGGCCAACTCCTCCCGATGTTATGTATATCGATGATGTGAATATTATATACATTTGCGCACAAAATGAAAATCACCGCTATACCTTCGAATGGAATTTGCCCCGCGTAAACTTGATCCCAAGCGGTTTGCGCCGCAAATAAGCCTTAATGACGCCGCGCGCCTCCTCGGCGGTTTCGACGGTGAAGATTAAACGCCCGTGCGTAATACCCGACCCTTCGATATCCGCCATTTTATCCGCCATAAAGACCGGCACGGAATTATACAGCTCCGCACCACAACATGGGAACCGCGCGTTCGTCCTATCGGTCAGCGTATAAAAATCATCCCCGCCCCGCGCAAGGGGACTCCCCAATACCATCAAGGGAATCCTTCCGTAAATAACCGCTTCGGTGGGGATGGTTTTTTGAATATCACGTATCTGCGCCAAGTTAAGCTCGGGGTGAAGCGTCGCGCGCCCGACACCCAACAACCGAAGCGCTTCCAACGTCGTAGAATTAAAACAATGCACGGAAAAGTCCGTCACGCACCCGGGTGTGATTTCACCAAGCGAACGGGCATAATCACACCCGGGTACAATTTCGCTTAATGAACGGTTATGATTTTTCATAACTTTAATTTTATATTCGGCGCAAACCCGGGTTTGTTCTTCCGTTAGGCATGTTGCAATAAATTCCATAGGTTCCCGCCTTTTTATTCCGAATTCTGTATTCATTATTCTGAATTTTGTATCCTTTATTCTTTATTCAAATTCCATATTATATTTTTCCAAATTCCGCACTATCCTTTTCCGAATCCCGCATTATCCTTTTCTAAAATTCCGTATTATCCTTTGTAAGGGTTTTTCAACGTCTTCATGTACATGTCATTTTTATTTCCGGTGTAATAACCGTCGGTATAGCCGCCGCGGTTAAAGACGTTAAGGAGCCGTTCCTTTTCCTTTGCCGTAGGGGTTTTGCCGTCAAGGGCGGCGCGGTAGGCTTTGACGGTCGCGCTTACGTAGTCTTCACCCTTCATACGGCCTTCGATTTTCAACGAAACGATACCCATTTCGATAAGCTCTTTTACATAATCAATCAAGCATAAATCCTTCAAACTAAGCAGGGGCGCGAACTTAACGTCCCGCTCTTTTCCGTCCCGGCCCGCTCCCCGTTTTGTTCCACGTTCTACCCCCCGGCCCGCTCCCCGCTCTGTTCCACGTTCCACTCCCCGGCCCGCTCCCCGTTCTGTTCCACGTTCCACTCCCCGGCCCGCTCCACGTTCTGTTCCACGTTCCACTCCCCGACCCGTTCCCCGCGCTTGCGCCGCGCCCTCCATGCGGTACGGTAATCGGCAGGGCTGAGCGCACTTGCCGCGGTTCGCGCTGCGCCCCCCGATGAAGCTCGACATCAAACATTGACCGGAATACGACGCACACAACGCCCCGTGTACGAAGACCTCCAGCCCTATATTTACATTGCGGGCGATTTCTTGTAATTGCGCGCGTGATAATTCCCGCGCCATTACGACGCGGGAGAAGCCCAAGTGTTCCAAAACATTCACATCATCCGCCGTCTTCGCCGTCATTTGCGTGCTGGCGTGGAGTTCGGCATTGGGAAAATTCCGTTTAATCATTTGCGATAACCCGATGTCCTGTACAATAAAAGCGGCCGCACCCAATTCATAGGCGCAGCCGACCAATTCAACGGCTTCTTTTAATTCGCGGTCGGTCATTAATATGTTGACCGCAAGATACACCTTTATACCGTACGCCGAAGTATACTCAATCGCCTGCGCCAATTCGCCGTCGTGGAAATTTTTCGCGTACGCTCGCGCGGAGAATTTACCAGCGCCCAGATACACAGCGTCCGCACCCGCTTGTACGGCGGCTTTGAGGGTTTGTATGCTTCCGGCGGGAGCCAGGAGTTCGGGTTTTGACATCATAGGGTTAGTATAGCATGATTCACTTGCTATATAAAAACCCTGCGCAAAAGCATTGGAACAATGCTCCCGCACAGGGTTTTCACCCGCCTCCCGACGTTACCAGGGAGGCGTTCATATTTATTTTGCTTTTTTTCGTTTTTTTGCTATGTCGTAGAAAAGGTCAGGCGGATATCCATTACATGCATACCTGTGACTCGGCTGCGCAGCCTTTATGAGTCGGTTGTAAGCCTTGGCGAAGTTAAATCGGGATCGTGGGCATCAGGGACTGTTGGAAGCAGGGACGGAGCTACCGTTTGTCATCAAGGGAGTATAGATGCCGTCCGTCAAGAAGATGACCTCGGCTTAGGTTTATTATACCAAGTACGAACACAATGTCAACACCTTATGAAGTAAATTATATACATGATTAAACATTTCGAATTAAGCGATTATATTTCTTCTCCGTCAAGCCTTATGATTTCCGACTTAATATTTAATATCTCACAGATTTTTTTTATATTGTTCTTTTTTTGCATGGTACTTGAATGAACTTCGACGTATAATTCCATGCCGTTAACTGTTATTTTTTTTGGAGCGCGCATTTTGTTAGGATTTTTCGAAACTATATTGTTTGGCAGGGTGTCGATATTATCCATCCGCAACGTGAAAAGTTCGCTTAATATATTCATGTAAAGGGTACGCCAATTGTTTCCCGTTACGCTAACCCCCCCGACGGTTATGAATTCGGGTACGGCTTTAATTTCACCACGCAAACCACCCGGAATGATTGCATAAATTTCTTCTCCCGTATCGGTATATGCCGTAAACTTTTCATGTTCAAGCGCCATAATTTTCAAGGTTTTACCTATATCCTTGAGTTTTTGGTTCAAGCTCGTTGACACGCCCACTACATAGGGGCCATCCCCGATAATTTTGACAGAACGAAACTTACCAAACCCCGTTTGCTTTTGACCAATCAAATCATGTTGATTTTCCACAAGCAAAGTAAATAAATCCGGGTATTGCCCTTCGATATGCGTATAGAAAACCTGCATAAGAGACGAACCTTCGCCCCCGGGAATCGTTTCGTTTTTTCCGTTAAGTGTATACGAAACAATTTTTTTATCCGAAACGCGTTCCTTACTTTCACTTAATGTAATTAAATCCAAATCCGTAAAGGCTGTCCAAATACGTGCTAATTCCCGGGAAAGTTCTGTCCCTCGATGTATCATTTGCTCCTCGCGCCACGTTGTCAAATAATGCCAACATTCATTGAGTGCGAATTTACTTTTCAAATATAAATCCCGCTTTTGCGCGAACGCATGATTAGATGCTTTTTTATTTATGCTTCCGGGTAGATACGTAAGGTTGGCAATTGTATCAAGATAATGTGTATAAATTCGCTCCCAATCATTCCCCAAGTACGCTTTCCAGGGTTCTGTTAATGTTTGGGGCATGATGTGTTCAATTTGCGTATAATCCGCGCTTACCTTTTCATTTTTATTTATTTCGTCTTCCAACGTAGACAATGCTAAATGGCATAAAGAATTGGAACCGCCGTAAAAAGGGTAAAGCCGAATCTTCTCAGCAAACTCTTCATCGGATAATATATATGTGTTTTTATTTTTGGAAAGGGATGAAACAAGCAGGTTGCGCAAAGTGCGCGGCAAATCCTGCGTCGGATAATTGAATAGCTTGGTAATAATCGGCGGGAATAATTTGTCCAACGATTTTTTGGCCTGCGCGTTACCAATAAAAGTACGGACTATAAATATTTCCAGCACCCTTAACAATTCGATAGCCGTATCAATATCGATATCTTCGTCTTCGTATTTGATAATAATTGACAGCGCCAATGGAAAATAGGTTTCCGTATCTGTTTTTAACAAACGGTTTAATTGATTTCGTAATTTCTTATCTGACACTTTTTTTGTCGGATTGATCATTTTATCGAAGTAATTCGCACATTTATGCAACGCGATAACAAATGATCTCGCATCTACGTTATTATCAGATTGAAAGTCCCTGTACGCGGACTTAAAAAATGTATATAAATCCCGAACAGCCACATGTTCGCCCGAAAGCATGATGTAGCTCCGTATAAATTTTTCGACACATTGCTCTTCAATGGGGACTACAATGTCCCTCTTGTCTTTTCGTTTTACTCTGTAAACCGTTTTCTTTAAGTCTTCTAATTGTTTTATATATCTTCTGTAATATAAACGTCTTTCTTCTTCGGGAATATTCATTAAAAGGAAGTTTCGGATAAGATCAAAAGGATCCAAGCTCCGTCCTTTTGAATTAAGGCTCTCGAATATTGCATAAGCGTTTTCAGCTTCATCTACGAAAATGTTTACCGTATACAAGCGATTCAACAAAGCATCGGCAAATCCTTTCCGATCTTCATCGTTTAAATTATCTAAAAAAGCGCGTATTTGAAAAAACCTTCGGGCTACGTTTCCCATACAATCCTTTTTTATATCATCTCGCTTGATCCGTTCAAATATTTCCTCGTCATCTTCCGCGGGGAAAAATTTGCACGACGCCAATGCTTTTTTTGTATCATGAAACGAAAGTGCGTATAATAGTAAGAAAAGGGTTGTTACCCGTTGTTGGCCGTCGATAAGAAAGTAATTGCCTTTCTTTCCTTCAAATACTAAAGAACCCAAAAAATGTCTTGCTCCATCATTATCAAGCAACGTCCTTATATCTTCGCAAAGCGTGGTTACTTCGGCAGCTTCCCAACAATAAGGACGTTGATAAAGCGGAATTGCAACACTTCCAAGTTCCGCCAATACTTCAGCAATTGTATGGCTGTTAACTTGCATATTAATTCTCCTATCAAATTATACTGGGCATGATGCGTTATGTATCATTTCATTTATATTGTTGTCAATTATTGACATAAAATAATTTTAAATGTAAGATTCTATCAAAACTTTGTCTTTGGAGGAAAATATATGCCGCGTAATTCAAGTAACAAACGTAAATTTGTGAAGGACAGGAACCCCTACAGTGGATACATAATATATTTTATTTTTGGGATTATATTTTTTTTGGTAGCCAGGCTCGTTGCGGATTATTATGCGGATGTCCCGGGTTCCAACATGGGTGCGGTTTATGGTATTGTGGTTATGTACTTCGGGTTCGGTATTGCATATATTTTTACGGCAAAAGTTTGGGTTTCGGGCGGTAGCGGTGGTAAAGTGTATCATAGAAAAAAAGGTTGCGGCGGTTCGTCCATACAAATTAGAAGAACAGAAGCAAAATCACGCGGGCTTGAACCATGCGCATTATGCCACAAAATTTCCGGCATGAACAGAAATTAATTAAAGAGGAGAAAAGTAATTATGGCTATCATAAAACCAAGGCTACCGGAAATAAATTGCCGAACTTGCGGAGGAAAACTCAGACCTAAAAATATTTTTTGCACAAAATGCGGGGATATGGTGGCAAGCGGGCGCCGTTGCGCTTCATGTTATCATCTGCTTGAGGAGTACGATATTTTTTGCGGGGCATGTGGAATAAGGTGCGTGGAAATAAAAAACCAAGAAACCGTGAAACCCCTTGATGAAGAAGAAATAAAAGCAACTAAAATTTCCGAACATTGGATTGCGCACAGAAGTGATTTACATATGCTCGGAAATGTAAAATATACAAAAAAAAATATTGATCTCCATATATATCCGCCTTACGATATTGGCATCGGATATTATAAAGGACATATTTATAAAGTGAATAAAGATGATAAAGATAACTCCGTTATTTTATATAGAATAAACCAAAAAACGTCTAAAATAAGCCATACAATTAAATTGGATCATGATTATGGAAATATTTACGGTGTTAACAGATGCGGTATATTTTTTGTAAAAAATGTAGATGGATACTTAAAATCATACGCAGAAAAGATAAAGTTATCGGATGGTTGGGAACACTCCGGAGAGCAAACCTATACTATAACAAACATCGGTTTTGATGGTACATTTTTGGGTCAAGTGCAGATAAAATCCGAATATTATTTTCATAATGAAATGAATTGGGAAATATACCAAGGACAACCGGAATGGATATTTATATTAAATGATACCATTTATTACACATACGGTTATGGGGTAAAAAGCGTAAACATAACAAGCGGAAAAGAAAATATTATCTATGAATTTAATGATCTTAATTTACTAAACGATATGAATGGAGGAAAAATAGCGGCTCAATCTGAAGCTGTAAAGATTAAATTCGTTCTCGCTGATACCGATTATATTTATTTTAACATTACTATAAATAAGGAATATATCAAATATGACATGAATATTTTTAATAATTTAAAAAACAATGATAATTATTGGTATAGATACAACAACATAACAAGTGAAATCGAATGTATCAGCTCAACCTGTATAGACTTGTTTGATATCTTTACAAAGCCGGAAATGTTTTTAAAGAATATATACGATCCCATTAAAAATGAATGGGCTGATAATCCAAAATTTAAAAATGATTTGTCTTATATTAATATTCGGGTCATTGATATAGTTAACGGTATTATGTGGATTTCGCATAAAAATAACAACAATATTTTAGAAGCTCGAAGCATCTGTATTACACCCGGCCATTCTACCAACCAAATTTTGGAGTGGCAGTTTGATACGTGGGGCGAAAATGTTTATTTTGATGGTAATTATATGATCATCGCTAATAACCTCGGAAGATTACTTAGTGTTTATGACAAATTAGGGAATGTATTAATTAAACAACATAGTACTTATTACGCAAATTATATGTTTATAGCCGGAGATTATATTTACGGAGGTTTTAACGTTGGCGGAAATTCAGAAGAAATGAATCGTATAAAAATTTCCAACGGTATTAAATTAAAGGTTGAATCCGCTCCTGAGATTTATAGAACTGTATAAAATAAAAAATGAGGAATAATTATGACAAAAAAATTTTTAGGTGTCACAGATTTACCGCGCAAAAAAGATACGGAAGACCTGCTTAATGTTGACGCTTATATAAAAGGGTTGTGTGAGTTTATAAAAACTTGCAAAACCCCCATGTCCATTGCCCTACAGGGTGATTGGGGTAGCGGTAAATCTTCTTTTTTAAACCAAATAGAAGAAAACATGATGGAGAACGAAATTAAAGTAATATTTTTTAATACATGGCAATATTCGCAAATGAACAAAGATGATAATTTGGCTAAAATATTCATAACATCGCTATTAAATGATATGGGGCTTGAAGACAAAACAAAAAGAAAAATAAGCGAAACGGTTATGCACATAGGCCGGTCGGTAATTAATAAATATGTAGGAGATGAAAAATTATTTGATACATTGATGGATTGCGAAACAGGTATTAAACGTATTAAAAGTTTAAAAGACAATTTTAAGGAATCCATATCAGAGGCGATCGCTGTTAACGCAAAAAAATATGGAAAGGAAAACATAGATTTATCCAATGAACGCTTGGTGATACTCGTAGATGACTTGGATCGTCTTAATCCCAGCGTTGCGGTGGAGTTATTAGAAGTTATCAAACTATTTTTAGATGTCGAACAATGCGTTTTTGTGTTGGCAATTGATTATGATGTCGTCGTCCAAGGTGTAAGAACAAAATTCGGTAAGGATATTTCCATTGATAAATGCCGTAGCTTTTTCGATAAGATTATACAACTCCCTTTTTATATGCCGGTTGAAATGTACAAACTCGAAAAAATGGTAAAAGAATACTTAGGTGAAAAAATTAGAAAAGAACATATCGAAAAATTAAGCGCTTTCGCCGAATTGGTTATTGGCGCGAATCCGCGGGCATTTAAACGTTTAGTCAATTCATTCCTTTTATTGGAAATTATACAAAATAATTTACACGGTTCCATAAATACCCATACTCTTCCTTATAATGAAGAGGATTATGCGATTCTTTTATGTGTGCTTTGTATACAAATCAATCATCCACAATTATATAGTTTTCTCTCCGAACCCGAAGCATGGCTTGAACAAGTAAAAAATGACGATGGTTTTCTTCCTAAAAATGAAAACGAAGATTTTGAAGCAAACGATGTCCTTCGTGAAAAATTGTCTTATTTTTCAGATGAAAAAATGGAAGATAAATATTTTGGATTAATTTTAAATATATTATCTGCTTTGGATGGTATATTGAACAGCCTTTTTTCAAAAAGCACTAAAAACAATAATAAATATGACCATTTGTCTCGAGTTATCAACCTTTCCGCGGTGACACACCGCGAAAATACTAATACTTCGGCAAAGCAAGGCCGCCGTTCTACCCCCGTTACAATCAAAATAAATAAAGATGAATCAAGTTATCAAGTAGCACACGAAGCATATAAAACCGTTGCGGAAACCCTATTAAAAGAACACCAAGATAAAATTGCCGATTGTTTAAATAAATTGGGGAGATTTTTAACTACAGACCCGAACCGGAAAAATGGATTTTTTGGTACCGAAGGCAAGCAAAAACGTAAATTAAACCAAATTTATTTAACCGAAGACAATCAAAAAAATACGGTGTTCATCGGTATCCATTCAAGCACGGAAGCAAAGCGTTTGCAATTATCCGAATTGCTTCGAGTATTGAACATTAATAAAGGTTTTGTAATTTGGAAGGACGCTCAAGGAGAATTTGAATTATAAACAGGCTCCCTTTTTAATTAAACCGGTATGATAATGGATTCATTACTATTTTTCTTCATGGTTTATGTTTTTTAATCTAATAATTTTAGATGTTGCTAATCAAAAATAAAAAGACTGCTAACATTTTTTACATGAAAGCAGTCTTTAGTTTTTGTTCCTTATTTCGAATTACAGCCTAATCAATTCCGCGATGCTCATCGCGATGTTATCCAAGATATCGAAAAACTTGTCGTTAAGGTCGTAATATTTCCCGTTCGGCTTGGTCACGGGGTCGTAAGCGTCGATACTCTCCCTGTCCTTACGCGCCACTACATAAGTCGTGACCGAATATGCCGCCAGCATATCGCAGATGTTCGCTACGCTTTTGCCGCTCATGGTGGGGACGTGGGGCGGCGCGTCGGTGATGAGGATGAAGATGTTACGCGCCGTGCCGTCGTCGCGGTGGGATTTGAGCAGCTCTATCCCGGTTTCCAAAGCGTCCAATGATGACTCCGGGATGTCGCCGCCGTAGGTGCGCGGGATGTTCTTCACTTGCTTTTGGAATTTGGGCACGTCGTCGGTAAAGTTGTATACGCTGGGCTTTTCTTTTTCGCCCAAGTCGCCGAAGCCGATGAGCCCCAGCTTGTATAGCGCACCCTTCGACGCGAGGATATTGGAGAATTCGATAGCGCGGTCCTTTACGCCGTTGATATAGGTATCCATGCTACCCGTAGTGTCGATGAGGAACACGACGTTGACGCGGTCGGTACCCGCCACGCCGCGCATATCACGGGAAGGCGGGGGCGGCGCGGGCTTCGAACGGTCAAACTCGGCGCGTTCGGCGCGGCCGGTCGCCATGTCTTTGACGTAAACCTCGAAGATATTGTTCTCGTCGATGGCGTAGGTGATCTCAAGCTGCGTCGTACCGCTCAAGCCGGACAAGGCGACCGTACCGATGTAACGGCGGTCGTCCTCGCGGTTTTGCTCCCATTGGTACACGTCCACGTTAACGCGGCTCGCCCCCGACATGCTGGCGAAGTTGGAATCCGTATAGCGGCTGGGGATGGGGCTGCCCATGGGAATGATGGGGATGGGGCGGCGTTCCATGGTGGCGATGTTGGTGACCGCTTCCGTGCCGAACACTTGGCGGGAGATTTGCCCCACTTTCACGTTGGAATTGGGCAAGTGGATCAGGTAGTTGTAAATAGACGCGCCCATCGCCACGCTCTTGGCGGGGTCGGTGGCACGGTAGGGTTCCTTGATATAACCCGCCACCATGCGGCGCACCATGGGGATAAGCGTGGAACCGCCGACCAGTACGACCTTAGAAATTTCGTCGGCCTTCCTGTCCGCGCGCTTTAACGCTTCCTCGATGATGTCGCGGCTGCGGTCTACGTATTTGCGGATCAACGCTTCAAATTCCTCGCGGGTGATTTCGGCGTTTAAATTCTTGGGTACGCCGTCCACGATAATCAACGGATTTATCCGTACGGCTACTTTATTCGTGCCCGATAGTTTCTTCTTGGTTTGCTCGGCTTCCTGCTTCAACTTTTGCATGACGCGTTTGCGCTCGGCGTTATCCAAGTCGTCGAGGTCGATGCCGTTGGCTTCGGTAAAGGCGTTCTTCATCCAACGCACCAGTTCGGAATCGAAATCGTCGCCGCCCAAATTCATGTCGCCCACGTCGGAAAGCTCCTGGAAGGTTTCCTGCCCGTTTTCGTCCTGCGAAACCTGTAATACGCACGCGTCAAACGTACCGCCGCCCAAGTCGTACACCAACAGCGTTTGGGCATACGATTGGCGGTAGCCGTATTCGATGGCGGCGGCGAGGGGTTCGGATAAAAGGTACACGTTCTTAAAGCCCGCCAACAGCCCCGCCTGCTTGGTGGCAAAAATTTGCCTGTCGTTAAAGTACGCGGGGTGCGTGACGACTACTTCGTCGAAGGTTTCCCCCGCTTGCTCCTCTGCGGCACGTTTTAACTTGCGCAAAATATCCGCGCTGATGTCTTCGGGCGTTTTCTCCATGTCGCCCAAGTGGATGGCGTCCCCCGAGCCCATCATCCGTTTGACCGAAAGGACGGTGCTTTCCGGGTACACAATCGCCCCCGCTTTGGCCTCCGCGCCCACGATGGTCCCCTCCGGGCCGTAACACACCACGGAGGGCAGGATTTCATCGGTGCCGTCCACTTTTACGACATCGAGGATGTCCTTCTTGTCGTTGTAGATAATCGCGACCGAGTTGGTGGTGCCTAAGTCAATGCCTAAGTAACCCATGGTTTTCCTCCTATTTATGCCGCATGAGCTGTGTATTCCACGATTGCCACTTCTTTGATTAAACTTTCCAGCTTGTCGATAATCATTTCCACATTTTGCATTACATCATCCGTAAAATATACTTCCCCGCATTGGCCGCACACCCAAGACGGTACGCGTTTTACGATAATTACGGAATTATCCAGCGTTACGGCATGGGTTTTTTCAACGGGTTGTGTTTTTCCCATACAACGGAAGCAATCCATCGGTTATTGCCCCTTTCTTGTTTTATAATCGCTTTCCCATTGGTTTATGTCGGGGCGGTACGCGGTAATTATACTGCACAAAACACCCGCGTTAACCCCCACCACAATATGCAACGGTTGATTATACGCATAATAACCTAAAATCAAACAACTCGGGAAAGGAGTGTCGTCGGTGTATTGCTTTATTATTTCCCCATTATATATACATTCAAGCAAATCCATACGTCTGATGCCGCGTTCGCGCAAACGCGCAGCCACATGCTCCGTCCATATGACTTTTCCCTCAGATATAAGCGTTATGATTTGGGATAAGTTAATTGCGGGCATTTATGTATTCCTCTGCCAAGATTGCATAAACCGCTTCATCCACCCATTCTTTATCCACCCGCGCCCAAAAGCCTTTGACATACAACGCTTCGCGGCGCATACCATTGCGCTCCATGATACGGTAGGAACCGTAGTTGGGGGCGGCGCAGGGGGTTTTGATGCGGCGCAGGTTCAAGTCCTCGAAGCCGTAACGGATGAGTTCGCCGCACAGCTCCGTGCCGTAGCCTTTTTTCCAATGGTCCATATGAAGAATCCAACCCAATTCGGCGGTGTCGTTCGCGTCATCGGGGTAGATGCCGCAGGAACCGATGACCGCGCCGGTTTCCGTCAGGACGACGGCGAAGTCCTTCCCCTGTTTGGTTTGGGATAAAAACCAGCGGGTATCGTCCTCGGTGTTGGGGCCCCACGCCATGAAGCGGACATTTACCAGATTGGACGCCCACGCATGAACGGCGGCGAAATCGCCGGGTGTGAAGGGACGCAAAGTTAGGCGTTCGGTAGTTAAAGTATCGCGGTAGGTCATGTCGGACTCCTTATTTTACCAATTTATTTTTCAATATTTTTAATTCCTCGCGTACGAAATATCCCGTTTCTACCATATACGCAATATCTTGCAAGGTTGCGGCTTTTGCGTCCATGGTTTCGCCTTTTTGCGGGATAAAATCGGTTAAGTCGAAGTTGTGGCGGAACAGCCAGTTATCCCAAAAGGCGTTTTCCTCCCGCACGGTGCGGAACAGCTCGGCGGCTTCGATACATTCGGGGGGTAGGATTACACCCGTTTCTTCTTTGACTTCGCGGGCGGCGGCTTGGCGGCTGGTTTCCCCCGCGGCTGCGCTGCCGGAGGTGATTTCCCACATGCCGGGGCTGCCCAGCTTGGTAAGGCAACGGCGAGTGCTTATAAATTCGCCTTTCGCGTTCATCACCCACGCGCGCACCACGGTGTGGTAGGTGCCGGGTGGCTTGGGGTCGCCGCGTTTGTGTGTGACGCCCAAGGGGTTACGGTCGGCGTCCAGTAAATCCCAATATTCATCCGGGGTGTTGCGCGCCAGCCAGCGTTGCATTTCGGCGAACAGTACGGGTAGGATTTCGGGGTAGGTCATGGTGTCGGGGAGGGTGTCGAAGGCTTTGATTTCCGCCATTTCATAGGTTGGGTCAAGCGCGCCGAATTTTTCCACATCGGCAAGGTAGGCTTGCCCGTTACCCTTTGATATGCCGCTCCGATGCACGGTGTAATCAAAAGCGGGGTGCAAATGAAACTTTTCCGCGCCCGTTTCCTCCCGCAGCTCGCGCTCGGCACATTGGAAGGGCGTTTCACCCGGCTCAATACGTCCGCCC
The DNA here is from genome assembly GCA_009780585.1 of Defluviitaleaceae bacterium. GTDB lineage: Bacteria > Bacillota > Clostridia > Lachnospirales > WQUN01 > WQRX01. The sequence continues at coordinate 236,130 of WQZS01000002.1, forward strand.
GCGGTTTCGAATGTCGTGCGCTCCTTGTGGCGGGCGTAGAGCCATTGCCAGCGGAGCGGATTGCCGGAGGAAGTGTCGCCCTTTCCAACCCCGGAAGGAACCGCTTGGCGGGTGAAGATAACGGTATATTTATAATCGTTGAAAGTATTGTAAGGGTATGTTTTTGTTAATAAACCCCCGTGGGTCATGATTTAATCCCCAACTCCGTCTTAACAAACCTTTCCGGTGAAAACGCTTCGCTAAACCCGCTCGACGGCCATTCCGCGCCGAAGCCCACGTCCTCCACGCGTCCATGCACCAAGCCGCCTTCTTCCTCCACCATTAACGTGATGCGCAGTTTTGTCTTGCCGCTGGGGCGTACGGGCAAGCCTTTAATGGAAACTTCACCGATGGGTTTGCACGCTTCGAAGGGGTCGTCGGCTTGCACACGCTCCAGGATTTTGAGCGCGAAGCCCGTCATTTCCTCGGGGGTGTTGCCGCTTAGCGTGAATACATGGCTTTTCTTCGCCAGCGCGTAGAACGTACCCCGCCGTATCATGGTGAAGAATTTCTTCTCACGCCCTGTATCGATTTCCAAGCCGATGTCGTGGGGTACGGTGACTTCGAAGGCGACGGTGACCTTTTCCGATTCCATATCGGGGTGAGAGAGCAAGCCCATCTTCATGGCGGCGTAGTAGGTCGCGCCGAGGGAAATGTCCAGCGCGGGCCGTTCGGATGAATAAATTTTGCCTTCGTCACTAAAAATATCCAAAAGCATTTCCCGCACCCAGGGCATTTGCGACGAGCCGCCTTCCAGCAGTACGCGGTCGATATCGTCGGGCGTCAAACCGCCGGTATAGGTTTCGCGCAGGGCCTTGAGGACGAGTTTGCGGGTCTTGTTAATGAAGGGATTGATGAGCTCATGAAATTCCTCCCGGGTTATTTGTTCCACAAACGGCGGGATGCAGAACGTAAACGGGATGCGGAAACGCCCGACGCCGCTGAGGCGCTCCTTGGCTTCCCGCGCGCGGGCGACCAGCTCAACACGGTTCTCTATGGCCAGGTCTTGCAGGGTTTGGCCGGTTTTGGCTTGAATGAAACCGGCGCAGGCTTCTACTAGCGTATCGTCGATATCGTCGCCGCCGTGGTGCGCCTCGCCGCCTTGGGAAATGACGGCTAGTTTTATACGTGCCTCATCGCGTTCGGCTACGTGGAAAAGCGTGATGTCCAGCGTGCCGCCGCCGAAGTCGAAGACCATGATTTTTTCGTCTTTTTTTAAGGTATTGCGGAAATTATAGGCGAGCGCGGCGGCGTTGGGTTCTTTAATTAAGCAAATCAGCTTGTCCGCCAAGCCCGCGATTTCACACGCGCGCATGGTGGCCTTTTGCGCCGCGTCGTCGAAGTCGTAGGGCACGCAAACGACCAAGCCCGCGATTTCGGCCTTGGGGTTGAGGTTTTGGGCGTGGCCGACGAGTTCGCTTAACAGCTTGGCGGAAATTTCTTCGGGTAAGTATTTTTTACCGCCCAAAGTTACCGTCGCGTTCGTACCCATCTTACGCTTGATGGAGCGCACGGTGGTTTCGGGGTACATCTTCATGGAGCGGTAGGCTTCCTCGCCGATGACCCATTCGTCCTCGTCACCGTTTTCCCCCTCGCGGAACTGTACCACGCTGGGCAGGGGAACCTTGCCGAAGCCGTTGGAAATATCTATGGGTTCGGGCTTGCCGCCGGCGTTGTCCCAATAACTGATGACGGAGTGGGTCGTGCCCAAGTCAATGCCGAGGATGTACCAATCCTCGGGCAGGGTGCCTTTATCGTCTATTTGCTTGCGGTAGTCTTCCCAGGTCATGGCGGGTGTCCTTTCTAATTAAAAATCCCTTTGCTGATTTCCTCACGGAACAAATTATATATATTCATGCCGCATTTTTCGTCGAAGTAACCTTTCAAGGCGAAATACGCTTTCCACTTCTCGATTGTATATTCATTGAAGGCGCGATGGCTTTGCCGGAGGATAATTTCCGTTAACCTGCGTTCAACCGTACATACCCCGTCGGCTGTACATATCGCGTCGCATAATTGGATGAGCCTGTCATAATCGTCATAAACCGTTTCAATTAAGCAATTTCTTATAACAGCCAGTTCGTTTTCATCTTTGGTTAGGTTTGAACCGGTATAAACACGGATGTCTTGTATATTAAATGAATGTGTTATACAAATTTTTGCAACAGCGTCGCAGCCTTTTTCCATCATCAGCGCATAACCGTTATAAACGTGGCAGTTTTTACCCGTGCCGTCGGCGTTCGCGTAGTAGCCGATGTCGTGCAGCAAGCCCGATACATAGGCGCGTTCGGGGTCCATGCCGCATTGTTCGGCGATGGCTTGTGCCGCGCGCGCGGCGTTTTTGCAATGGTCAAGCCACGGACCGGGATTTTGTTTTCCGCCCCATGCCAGCAGGGCTTCGGCTTCGCCTCGGGAGGGGTTCATTTCAAGCCAACCTAACCGCAAAGGCTTCTTCATACGCCGATTTGGGGAATAACTCCCCGAAGCCCAAATCCCGTACCTTTAGGGTCATATCTACATTGGAGGCGAATTCCAAGGCAATGCCCAAGCGGGTCGTGCCTTTGGGGCGTTCGGGCAAGCCGGTCAGGTCGATTTCGGTTAGGGGTTGTAGTTCGCCCGCGGGGGAGCGGCGTGCCAAGTGCAGGCGCAGGGCGTCGAGCTGGTTTTTCGTCCAGTCTTCGGGGTCACCGACGGATTTGTTTACCAGGATGAGCTTGTCCGGATGCTTTTGCCACCAAAAGGCGTTGCGCTCGACGAGGGGGAGGAAGGCGTCGCCGTCCGAAAGCCCGATGTCGGCGGTGAGCTGGTGGCGGTCCTCCAGGCTGACGGCGGGTCCTTCGGCGATGCCCAGGCGTTGGGCGGCTACGAGTGCCGCGCCCTCGGCGGTGATGAGCTTCGCGTTCTTGTGGAAGCGTACCTGCGCCCGGGTAAACATGTCGCCCACGGCTTCCCGCGCCCACAGCATTTCGAAGCCGCCGCCCACGCACAGGACGGCGGAAATATCCTGCGGGAGGATTTCTTCCTCGTAGAGGTTCTTTTGCAATACGTCGCGCATGAAACGGTTGAAACGGCGGTGATAGGGCTTTATGAGCCGCGTCGCGTCGTCGTGGGAGAGGGTTTGCTGGAAGGGCGGGTAAGCGAAGTTGAAGTACAGCTTGGCTTCCTTGGTGCGGATGGTTTTTTGGAACAGCATGTCCTTATGCTGGTACACGAAGGCGGACACCTGCTCGGTCATTTGCTTGCTTAATTGCTTGACGGGCTGCTGCGCCAGCAGGAAGGATTCGAACAAATCGCACACGTCGGCTACGATGCCGAAGGTGCCGATGGTATCGTCGAAAAGGCTGGAAATACTTTTAACGGCGATGGTGTCGCCTTGGGGCATGACGTGGTATAAACCGCCGCGCACCTCGCGGCTGCCGTAGTCGAAGAGCATGACGCGGGATTCGTGGGGGGCGTGCCGCGCGTAATGGTGGGCGAATACACATTCGCGGTCGGGTACCAGCGCGATGAGCTCGCGTTCGTAGCCCGCGGCTTTGAAGGCGCGCACAAGCTCGGCTTGTGCCTGCTCGCTGAAATACGCCGGAATGGAAGCGACGATGCCCGCGATTTCCGCCTTGGGGTTAATGTTGCGCACGCTGGAGAGGATTTCCTTTAAAAAAAGCGCCAAAATCGATACCACACTCATGGGCTTGTGCGCAACATCCACGTAATCAAAGCTGCCCAAGCGTCCGATCAAGTCGTTGAGCGTTACTTCCGTACCTACGCCTCGGTTCAATATGGCATATTCGCCGTACACCCATTCCTTCGTTTCGGCGATGTACTGCATGACGGTGGGAATGGACGGTTTGCCGTAGCCGCCGCTTAAGTCAATGGTTTCGGGGATATTTTCCGCGGCGTTATAGAAGGCGATGCCGGAGGAATCGTTGCCGATGTCCAGCCCGATTATATAATATGACTCGTCCCGTTTTTGTGGGTCGGGAAGGTTTTTATATTGCTTCCAATGCACGGGTGTTACCTCATCTCGCCGCGATTACGTTTGCCCGCATCAGCACTTGGTCGTTGTGCCTGTAGCCGCTGCCTACCAATTTTATGATTTCGCCCTTGGCGAAGCCTTCCTGCTTTTCCGCCACCAGGACTTCATGCTCCTTACCGTTGAAGGCATCGTGCGGCGCGGGGCGGATGGGGGTGATGTTATTCTTGCGCAGGAGCACCTCCAGCGCCGCGTAGGTGTCGTGCAGCTTTTGCGCGGCGGCAAGGACGGCTTCGTTGTCCGATTCCTTCAGGCGGGAAACGCTGTGGGTCAATATTTCCTCGTAGGTGCAGACTTCGTACAGCAGAATTTCCTTTTTAAAGCGCAGCGCGGCTTTTTCCATTTTCGCCGTATAGTGGTTTACGTGTTTTTCGTAATCGGTCCTGTAGGGGGCGAAGGCTTCGCTTTCGCGGCAGCGCGCGAGGAAGCAGGGTAGGTCCGTTTCCGTCGGGGGGTCGCTCAGCCACGCCTCCCTGATGGTTAAATAAGCGGCTTCCTTGATTTCGTCGGTTACGTCGTTTTTTTCCTTGGCGAAGGATTGCAACAGGCCGGCGCTTTCGCCGTTAAAGGCTTGTATGCTTTCGCGCAGGCTTTCGATTTTGATTTCCAGCGTTTCGGTAATGCCCGCGATGATTTGTCCTTCGGTTTTCGTGCCGTCGGGTTCTCCTTCTGCCAGCAGCGTGTATGCCGTGCTAAAGAGCGCGGCCGCTTCCTCGGCGATGAGGATTTCCACGCCAATCATGCGCTGCATCTTGTATGCCGCTTTAAGGAAGGTGATGCGCTGTTGGCCGAAAAGGGTAGCCGTTTCCTCCCGCAGGGCTTCGAAGAAAGGGGTCGTGTCGGGAAGGGCGCCGGGGGGTTCCGCTACCGCTTGCGCGCGGATTGCCGCAGAAAATTCCTCATACGTACGGCAGGGCGATACCTGCCCCGTGCGTGCCGCGGTTTGCGGCAGGGTGCGTATATCCTCAATCATCGGCCCGATTTGCTGATACGCCTCGCGGATGATGTCAAGCACGCGAATAGGCGCAATGTCCGATTCGGATACTTCCGCTTCCAACGCTTGTACCTGTACGCGTATCATCGCCTCCAGCATTTCCCATTCACGTTCGATTAATTCGATATAGGAATACGTAACCCTTCGCCCGTGCAGATCGTCCAACCCCAGCAGGCAAAAACGCAGACCGTCCTGGTAATGGACGAATATTTCCCGCAGGGCTTGCTCGTCCCGCCATTCGATTTTATTCCCCAATATAAATATCCCGCGCATAGCCGCCCATATTTCGGGCGCGGCTTTACCGGGGTATTGGTTTGCCTGGTTTTCGATTTGGCGGGCGGTATACAAGAGCGCGCGTTCAACGATCGCGCGTTTTTCCTCCGCTACGGGGTTGGGGGTTGATTCTTCGCCTGCCATATCCTCGAATTGCCGCAAACGGGAATTGAGGATATCGCGAATACCCGCCATCAAGGCGTTGACGGTCGGGTTCGCTTCCGTCTCCGCGTCGGAGGATTCAATCAATCCCACGGCTTCACGGTACGCTGCCATCAGTTGCATCAACCGGTCGTATACGCGTTCATCGCTACCGCCGAGGCGCGAAAAACGCGCCGCGTCCTCGGCCAGTATTTCACACGCGACGCGATTGTATTGGCCGAACAAACGCAGGATATATCCCTTTAGGGCTTCGTCCGCCGCGGCGGCGAGTTGTTGCCAAGTATTAATTAGGGACATGCTTCACCCCTAGTCAAATGTAATGGGCATTGGCGTTATCATACCTTTAATATACGTAAAAATCCAGTAAAAGGCTTATTGTATCCGAAGCGGCGGTTAACGCGATCCGCTTCGCGCTACATCAATTGCGATTTGTAAATCTCCCGGTACACCGCGCAATCGCGCATTAAATCCCCGTGGCTGCCGTATCCCGCGACGCTCCCGCCGTCCATCACGAGGATGTGTTCCAAATTCATGACGGAAGAAATGCGCTGAGTGATCATCACGATTGTCGGGGCCGGCGTTAAACCGCGTATTGACTGCATGATCGCCGCTTCGGTTTCCACGTCCACGGCACTTACGCAGTCATCCAGGATTAATAAGGGTGCGTTGCGCACCAACGCGCGGGCGATGCCGACGCGTTGTTTTTGCCCGCCGGATAGGTTAACGCCCTTTTGCCCGATGACGGTTTCGTACCCCTCGGGGTATTCGGCGATAAAATCATACGCTTGCGCCGCGGTTGCGGCTTTTTTTATTTCCTCGGGGGCCGCGTCTTCCTTGCCCATGCGGATATTGTCCGCGATCGTGCCGTAGAACAACGTGTTCTGCTGCGCCACGTAAGCGATATTCGCGCGGAGTTGATCGATGCCGCACAACGCCGTATCCCAATCCCCCACGCGAATCCTTCCCGAAGTGGGTTGGTATAGAGCGGGTATCAACTGGACAAGCGACGTCTTGCCCGCGCCCGTTGGCCCGATGATGCCCAGTATTTTGCCCGCGGGCAGGAAAAAAGAAACGTCATGCAATACGGATTCGTCCCCGCCGCCGGGGTAATTGAAACTTACGCCTTCGAAGGTGAGGGACGGAGGGGATATCCTTTCTCCGTCGGCATCACCTTTCAACGGCGATATGTCCTTTTCATCCAATACCTCTCCGATGCGCACGGCTGACGCACGCGCCCGCACGAGCATTTGGTATACGTTAAAGAGCATCCCCAACGACATGGAGATTTGCATCATGTAATTAAGGAACGCGACGATTTGCCCGACTTGCATTTGCGAATTCGCCACCCATTCTCGCGCCATCCACAGGGTAAGGACGAGCGAAGCGTTGACCGCGAACGAAATAATCGGGAAAAAAACGCCCACCACCCTTTGCGCCTTGGTAGCCGTGGCGGCGAGCGCGGTATTGGTGACGTCGAAGCGTGCCACTTCCCGGTCAAAAGCATTGTACGCCTTCACCACGCGCACGCCGGAAAGGTATTCGCGGGTGACGGCGTTGTTCCTGTCAAGGGCCTCTTGCAACCGCGTAAAGAGCGGGAACCCCACCTTCATGCTGATGTACATGAGGAGCGCGATCAACGGAACGACCCCCGCCAACACAACGGCCAAACGGGGGTTTAACAGGATGGTCATGGTTACCGCGCCGATCAACAAAACGGGCGAACGAAGCACGAAGCGCATCAAGCCGTTGGTAAAGCCCACCAACTGCGAAGTATCGTTGGTCATGCGGGTAATGAGCGAAGCCGTGTCTTGCTTGCCGATAGCCGCGTAGGAAAAGCGGTTGATCCGTTCGAACAAATCCAACCGCAAATCCGCGCCGAACCGTTGGGATACCCTGCTGGAAATCACGCACCGCGCCACCGTAAAGGCCGCGCCCACAGCCGTAACGAGGAGCATCAAACCGCCGAGCCGCGTGACACGGGCAATATCCCCTTGCGTCACGCCTTCATCGATGATGCGCGATACGATCGTGGGGATAAGCAAGTCCCCGATCGTACCAAGGACAAGGCAAACCATCCCGACGATGATCTGCGCTTGGTAACGCTGCCAATACGGTAGGAAGTGCCGCATTATCTCTTCTTCACGATGGGTTGCAACGCGGACAGCGGCGCGCCCGTTTCATAAGAAATCCGAACCTCCAGCGCGTCGCCCGCGTTCACTTCGATCGGGGTTTCCAAGGGATGCACCAAATAATTATTGTACCAATCGGTAATGGCCTGCGTTTCGGGCTCGACGGCCAGCAGATTCTTCGTAATAAAACGCAAAGCGTTGACCGTTCCGTCAACCGTAACGGGCAATGTACCGTTCCATTCGATGCAAAAATCAAAGGGCTGGGCGTACAGTACCTGATGGTACACGACGGGGTCGCCCAGCGCGGTAAGGTCGGGATTTTCCGCGTAGGGGTCGTTAAACATGGGGACGGCGGCGCGATATCCGTGGAATTCGAAGGGATGATACACGGGCTGTACGGCCTGTATCGCGGCAAAGGGAATAAAGATCGGCAGCGGCTCGCCGTATTTGTTTATGTAATTGCGCTTGAACGCGTCGATGACTTGCATTTGTTTTTCACGCAGGAGGCCGACGTGCAGCATTTCGCAAATAACTATGTCAATCGGCTCGGGCGGGACAAAACCGCGCGCGTCGCCGTGGATTAACTCCACACGCTCGCCGTTCGGGTTTGCGGCCAAGATGCGGCGCGCCTCGCTTACAAGCTCGGGGTTGTATTCCACATAATAGACCTTGCGCGCCTGTTGCGCGGCGAAGAACGAAAGCACGCCCGTCCCGCCGCCAAGCTCGGCCACGGCGGCATCCGGCTGTACGACTTGGCCGATCGCGGCTTTAAACCCGCCCATACGCGCCGCGTCCAGGAGCATGTTGTGGTGATAATGCAAGGGGATAAATTGGCCGAGTTCGTTTTTAGCGTCCATGCTGCACCTCAATAATAATTAAATAGGCTGTTGATTCCAAAATTTCTTGGAATTTTTCAATTTCGGAATCCAAAAAGCCCGTTACTTCGCTCCATTCGTATGAAGGCAAGTAACAGGTCGCCGAATTAAACCCACCGTATATCGGTTTTTCGATATACACCTTTACACGGTTATCCCGTAAAATTTCCGAGTGAACGATTTCAGTTTCGTCCTCAAGCTGTATAAAAGGATACATCATAATAATTTGCACCTTTCGTTATCCATATGATAGAATGTGTCCGTAACAAAACCGCAGTAACCGTGAGTGTCGGCAAACACCCGCGGCGAGTGTAGGGATATAAGGCATCACCTAACACACACAGGCTTGCGGCCTGCTACTGCGCAATCGAAGTGTAGCACTTGTTTATGCCTATTTCAATGATAATAGCGCGTGGATGTGTTATTTTGGATTGTTGCAACCCGGCGGCGGAGCATGAACCGTTTAATCGGATGATTTTTGGTGTGTAGGTGATGGCAGGTTTCTGCCGTCCTTGCACACTTTTTTGTTGGCATACCTTTGGGGCGGTGCAGAAATTAATGTTCCGCCCGAAGGATGCTTATATCATGTCCGGAAAGGACGGGGAAGGATGTATTTTAGGTAATTGATTGGTTTTAAAAATCATAAATGCCACCGCAGCCGATAAGAGCGCCCTTGTGGTTCATGCTTCGGGTACACAGTATAAATGCTGTGTTAATAACGTAAATAAAATCCAAAACACCATATTTATGTAAAGGGGGAAATTGTGTGAAAAAAATCGTTTGTTTAACCGCAATTATAATTCTATCTTTTATCCTTACAGGATGCAGCAGAAGCGGATCCATCGTCGGCACTTGGACGTCGGGCGGTACACGGTATGAATTTAATGACAATGGAACTTACAGCATAAATTGGCCTTCAGCTTTTGGTACAAGCAGAGCTTCGGGTACTTATGAAACAAACGGGAACAGGCTCAATTTTTATACCAGCGGACTCGGTACCGGGATGATTTCAGGCTACTTGCACCGTACATGGCGTTTTGAAATATCGGGTGATACGATGACGCTAAGAAACGGCAGTACCATGAAAACCCTCATGCGATCGGGAAGCGGTACGGACGCACAATCAACCCCCGCTCCGGTACCAACACCTGCACCTACGCCGCCGCCACTCGGTTAAACAAAAAAACTAATAGCATACCTTCGGGGCGGGGCGTATATAAACGCTTCACCTAAAACCATTTATGAAGAAAGGAAAATATCCATGTTTTGTTACCATCACAAAACGCAAAACGCGGTGGCGGAATGTAACGGGCCTAATTGCGGAAAGCATATTTGCAAGGATTGCTATGACACTTGGAAGGTCGAAGTCGGGCCTTGGGCGGGGATGCCCATATGTTACGATTGTGCAACTACCATGGTGGAATATAACGCATACCTGGCAAACGACACAAAACGGAAAGAGAAGCGTGATTGGATTTTAATTTGTATCCTCAGCGGTGCAGGTGTTTTAATTATCCCGATTTGGGCAGGGGTAGCGGTCGGCTTCAATGGTTTCCTTGATTTTATTATATTAGTGTGGATAGTACTTGGCTTTAGCGGCAACGTATGGCATTTCCTCAAACGTCATTTTGCTAACAGCAAAAACGATGTACAGGCAATTAAGGAAAGTTTTAAGGGTTTTGGCATAGGTGGAGCCGTCGGTGCTACCGCGGGAAGTTTTATTCGTGACATCGTTTATTTTGGTTTGTGTATATTGGCAGGACCCATCGTTCCCTTTGTACGCGTTTTTTTGGTAAAGAGGAAGATTCGTACATGCGATGAAATTATTAAAAATGACGAAAAATCATTACGATTGATGCAAGATTATATGGCTTATACACAAACCGCGGCTTTAACCGCCGACAGCGACAATGCGGACGCCGTCATCGCCATAAGTGAAAACTTCGCTGACAATATTCACGCGTTAACTGTAAAAGAAAAAGGAAAAGATGCCGCACAACAGGAAGTGCGCACTCATTTTGCACGCGTCGCCGTTGACAGCGAGAAACTGCGTTAATGTAGTTACATGTGATTCGTTGAAGTTGTTTAAAATATATTATTAAGGGGTGGTCTTGTTTGTTTCGCCTCGGGGGACAAGTTAAAGGGTGTTTTTAACAATAAAACTACCGGAGACATTCAATAACAAAAAAGACGGTTACTTTAACATCTGCCCAAATTGAGCAGAAGTTAAAACCCACACAACCGGAAAAGTGACTGCTCTTTAACTTCTGTCCTACTAGGTCAGAAGTTGGGTTGGATATACCAAAAGAAAAAACGGGATGCCAACACACCGGACACCAGTGGGGCGGGGGCGGGTGGATGTTCCATAAGCAGCGCCTACGCAATCGGACGATTAACGGCGAACGGGCGCGTTATGTGGTTGGCATCGGGTGCTTGCCAACCGATGCAACCACTTCGCGGACGGAGCCGTTCATCGCCCGATTGCGTTCAGCGCAGCGTTGGAACATCCGCCCGCCCACGCCCCACGGAACATAGGTAGGTAAGACAACACCCGTGACAAATAACCAATTGGATTTTACGAATAATTATGATACATTTACAACAGCAAAGGAGGCGGATCATATGCCAAACATTAAACCCGTTTCGGATTTACGGAATTATAACGAAGTCTTACGTGATGTGGATGTCCGCGAACCCGTATTTTTAACGAAGAACGGACGCGGACGGTATGCGCTTATGGACATACAAGATTTTGAACGTTTACATGCCTCGATTCGGTTATTGTCCGAATTGTCCAAAGGTGAAAAATCTGCAAAAGAAAGCGGTTGGTTTTCTATTGAGGAAATCGAAGCGGAATTGGGTATCGCATGATGAAATTGCAAGTCACACCAGCAGCGCGAAATGACTTAAAAGAAATCCGCGCATACATAACAAACGAATTAATGAACCCGCAAGCGGCAATTAACGTTGTTAAACGCATTACAACACGCATACGATCACTTATGGATTTTCCCGCGTTGGGTGCGCCGCTGTCGTCCGTTACGGAATTTGATACTGATTACCGTTTCCTCATATGCGGGAATTACATGGCATTTTATCGGTTCGACGATAGAAATGTGTATATACTCCGTATACTGTACGGCAGACGCGATTTCATTAAAATTCTTTTCGGCATATCAACGGTATCGGGTGACGAAATCCCATAACAATGCTACTATGAACCATCTTATCCCCGAAAGGATGCTTCCCATGCCCGAAACAAAACCCTACTACGGTTTTAATTTCCTGTGGATGTTCGCCAAATGGCGCGAGGATATGAAGCCCGCGCCGCCGGACTTGAAGGAACTGGACTTTGTGGCTAAGCACGGCTTCAATTTTGTGCGTGTGCCGACGGATTACCGCTTTTGGACGGAAGGCTTCGATTATATGAAGCCCGACGAGCGGATTTTCGAAGATTACCTCGACAAGTATTTGGAAGAATGTACGAAGCGCGGGCTGCACATGAGCCTTAACATCCACCGCGCGCCGGGGTACTGCATCAACCGGAACGACATAGAAAAGCATAACCTTTGGGCGGATAAGGAAGCGCAGGACGCGTTCCTTTTCTTGTGGGAAACCTTCGCCAAGCGGTACAAGGGCGTGGGGAGCGATAAGTTGAGCTTCGATTTGCTTAACGAGCCGCCCAACATCGGCCAATACGGCTGCACCCGCGATGTGCATGAAAAACTGATGCGCCGCGTCATCGCCGCGATACGCGCCGCCGACCCCGAACGGGAAATCGTGATCGACGGCTTGGAAGGCGGGCATACGGCCATGCCGGAGCTTGCGGACGCGGGTGTGGTACACAGCGGGCGCGGGTACACACCCTTCCCCGTGAGCCACCATAAAGCGGAATGGGTGAGCGTGGAAAACATGCCCGAACCGGTATACCCGGGCGAAATGTGGGGCGAATATTGGGACCGAAAAGCGTTGGTGGAATTCTACCAGCCGTGGCGCGACGTGGAAAAAGCCGGGGCGAAGGTGCATATCGGCGAATTCGGGTGCTACAACAAAACGCCGAACGACATCGCCCTGCGCTGGCTGACGGATTTGTTCGATGTGTACCGCGAATTCGGCTGGGGGTACGCGCTTTGGAACTTTAAAGGAACCTTCGGGATCATCGACCACGGGCGCGAGGGCGCAAGGTTTGAAAAGATGGACGGCTTTAACGTGGACAGGGATTTATTCGAGCTGATGGTTAACAACCGCGTATAATGCCGCCGCGTAATAACGCCCCCGCCCCCCCTCCTCCGCCGATACCCGGGCGGGGACCGCAAGGTAACTTCGGGCGCGGGGGCAACCGCTTCCAGCGGGAACGGGAGCGTCCGAGGAATTTCTTTAAAACGGTGTTCCGTTTGCTGGGGTATTTCCGCGAGCAATGGTATGCGCTCCCGGTTATATTTGTGTTGAGTTTGGGCGCGACCGCCGCCGCGTTGGTCGGGCCTTTTCTGATTGGGCGCGTGATCGACGGGCTTGTATATCCGTATCCCGCACCGGAAGTCACGCGCTTTGCCATTCCCATCTTCACGTTATTGATCATCCTGTATTTTTGGGATTCCTGCACGCAATTCTTGCAAACGTGGGTGGTGGCGGGCGCGAGCCAACGGTTGGTGCGCAGTATGCGGCACTACCTGTTTAAGCATTTGCAGCGTCTTCCGATCAAATTCTTTGATTCGTACATGCATGGGGAATTGATGAGCCGCTTATCCAACGATACGGACAATATCGCGGGTATCCTGGGTATGGCGTTGGTACAGTTGACATCGATTTTGATTACGGTCACGGGCGTTTTGGCGATGATGTTGTGGCTGTCACCGACGATGACCTTCTTCGCGTTGGTGAGCGTTCCGTTCTTCTTTATCGTGAGCAAGACGATCGGGGCGAAGACGCGCGGGCATTTCCGTGACCAGCAGCTTTCCTTGGGATTGCTTAACGCGAAGATCGAAGAGGATATCACCGGGATGGCGGTGATTAAGGCGTACGGTTATGAGCGTAAATCCGTCGCCGACTTTGCTGAAATCAACGAACGCCTGTGTTCCGCGGGTACGCAAGCGCAGATATGGTCGGGCTTTATCATGCCCGCGATGAACGTGATCAATAATTTGGGCTTGGCGGTCGTGGCTTTCGCGGGAGCGGTGCTGGCGATCAACGGGAGCATCACCGTGGGGGTGATCGCGTCGTTTATCGCGTACGCGCGGCAGTTCGGGCGGCCGTTGAACGACCTCGCTTCGACGTATAACCAATTGCAATCCGCGTTGGCCAGCACCGAGCGCGTGTTTGAAATCCTGGATGTGGCGGAAGAAGCCCCCGACGAACCAAGTGCCGCCGAATTGACGCAAACACGGGGGGACATTTCCTTCAAAAACGTACGCTTCGGTTACGAGCCCGGCAAGCCGATCATCAACGATTTTTCCTTCGACGCGCCGAGCGGTTCGGTCATCGCCTTGGTGGGCCCCACCGGTGCGGGCAAGACGACGATCGTCAACCTGATCACGCGCTTCTACGACATTGACGCGGGAGAAATCCTGTTGGACGGCCAACCCCTGGCGGGTTATACGCGCAACTCGCTGCGGCGTTCGTTCGGGATCGTTTTACAGGATACATACCTCTTTACGGGCACGATTATCGAGAACCTGCGCTACGGCAACCCCGCCGCCACCGACGACGAAGTGAAAACCGCCGCGAAACTGGTGGGCGCGGACCGCTTCATCCGTCAGCTCCCCGAGGGGTATCATACAATCCTTTCGGAAAACAGCCGTAACCTTTCCTCCGGCCAACGGCAATTGCTGGCGATTACGCGCTGCGTGCTGGCCAACCCGGACATCCTAATCCTGGACGAGGCGACTTCGTCGGTGGACACACGCACGGAGGTAAAAATACAGGAAGCGATGGGAATGCTTATGCAAGGGCGTACGAGTTTCGTCATCGCGCACCGCCTGCGCACCGTGGCGGGTGCCGACCGCATACTCGTGGTGGACGGAGGACGCATCGCGGAGCAAGGGAGCCACAGGGAACTGATGGCGCAAGACGGGGTGTATAAACGGATGTTTGAAATGCAGTTGAAGGGGATTATGACGTGAATATTATTTAATTAGAAAAACACGCGAATAAAAAAGGAGTAAATGACGATGAACCGTTTTATATCAAATTACGTATTCAATCGAAAGTGGGTTTTGTTGTATGTAGGTATTATTTTCGCGTTGTCTTTAATTCCGTTGTTGTACATCGCCCGTTTTAGCCATCCGAGTGCCGACGACTTTTCATACGGTAACCATACCGTCCATGTATGGCGTGAAACGGGTTCCGTAACACGCCTTCTTTCAGCCGCCGCGGAGGGGACGAGGGGTGTTTACCGTTCATGGCAGGGTTCGTTCGCGGCGGTGTTCGCAATGACGCTGCATCCGGCGGTCTTTAGCGAATCGCTGTATATGTTCGGCCCCATGCTGATGATTTTGGGATTTGTTGCCGCAACAATGTTTTTGCTAAAGATAATACTGATGGATTGTTTGGGAATGGATAAATACGTTTGCGGTATAATAACCGTCGTCTTTACGTTTATTTCCGTGCAATTCATATTTTGCCCCGTCGAAGGGTTTTATTGGTACAATTCGGCTTTATATTACACGGGGTTCCATTCTCTTTCCTTGTTATTATTTTCATTTATTTTACTTTCGATCCGATCGGAAAACAAGCGCGCTATAATTATCTATACAATCGCAGTCCCATTCATTGCCTTTTTGGTGGGCGGAAGCAATTTTGTTACGGCGTTAACATCCACTTCGATAATGGCATTGATAACGATGTATTGCATTATCGTCAAACGCGGTAAATGGCTTGCCCCCTCTTTAGGATTGATAATGATTTGTATCGCGCTGGTTATTTCTGTAACGGCGCCCGGTAATGCCGCGAGGCAGGTACATTTCACAAGCATGGACCCTTTGTTGGCCGTTATTAGGTCATTTGAATACGCGTTTCATTTTATATCGCTGGTTATCCGCGCGCCCGTTTGGCTTGGGTTTATCGCTTTAATCCCGATCATCTACGGATCCCTGCGCAACTGTGCGTTCCGTTTCCGTTATCCGGTATGGGTAGTCATCGTTATGTATGGAATCTACGCAAGCACGTTTACGCCAAACCTATATTCTTGGTCATCCTTCGGGCCCGCCCGCGTGGTAAACATTAATTTATTTGCTTTTCTTTTCTTCCTGCTTTTTTCAATTATATATATTTGCGGCAGCATCGCTTGTTATGCGGATCGCAAAGTACAATTAGCGGGGGGGGGGCGAAACAAAAAGACACGCCGAACATCCGTCATCGAAAATCCCATCATAACCGCTGTTTTGGTGTTTGCCTTTTTTGCCGTTTGCGTTCACGCGTTGCTTAAAGACGCGGATTCGATGACGAGTGTTAGTGCCGCCGGTTCACTCATCACCGGGGAAGCGCGAACCTTCCACGGGGAATACTTGGCTCGTCTTGAAATCTTGCGTGACCCAAATATTCGGGACGCCGAATTGCTTGAATTCAGCGTTACACCCCGTGTATTGTTCCATAACCTCGACATAACACACGACCCAACGGTTTGGCCCAATACGAGCCTTGCGAGTTTCTATAATAAAGATTCGGTTATCCTGATACCCCGCACACCCTAACGCGCAAGCTACGCATTTATGTCATTCTGCGCTTGTGTCATCCCGTGCTTGTTGACGCGAACCCCGCATGTTTGATAGAATAGCCCCCGCCGCACGGGCCCTTAGCTCAGTCGGTCAGAGCGCTCGGCTCATAACCGAGTGGTCCTGGGTTCAAGTCCCCGAGGGCCCAAAATAAACTTCCGGTTGTTTTCCGGAAGTTCCAACGTACCCCTAGCTCAGTTGGCAGAGCAGCTGACTCTTAATCAGCGGGTCCAGGGTTCGAGCCCCTGGGGGTGCAGGAAGACAGCCCCGTGAAAGCGCCGGAACAAAGGCCTTCACGGGGTTTTCACATTTCAACGTACGCGATATAATGTAAATAGGAAAGGCGGTGTGTGTTTTGAAAAATGATATGATTAAACGTTACGATGGTAAACGGTTTATTACCGAGGAAGAAATAGATCGCGAATTTTTAGGGAAATGGGTACTGGTGAGTTTTGAAGGCACGGATAACCCCTGGGACGGCGGCTACCTTGTGGCTTCGGCGGAGGACAGGCCGGAACTACGGTGGGCGTTGGATGACATCGCTTCCGATGAATTTAATAATAACGCCCAAATCCGCTACGGATGCGAAGAAAGAGGGGTAAACCTTCATGTCGAACTTCTCGGTTGGGCTTGACCCCAAAAGACCTTGGCGTTATGCGTTCCATGTGCGGTTGTGGGATAAAACAACCGGCAAATTTCGGGCACCTGTTTTGACGTTGCTCGACACAGGTGCGTTCAATACGATAATCCATAAAGAATTAGCATCTACCTACGGCATTATACTTAACAAAACGATGCATGTTAGCATAGGCGGTTACAAGGGGGATGCCGACCTGTGCATCATACATAAAATGAACATCGGCAATATGGTTATCGAAAATATCCTTGCCTTAGCCGTATCCTTTAAAGGTGAACTTAAAGATCATATCCTCCTCGGTGCGAACGTCACCAACAATTGGGATGTGGGTTTTTCACGCAGGCGCAACGTCCTTCATGCTACAGAGGATTTCCCTCACGACATACCGAACCGCAAATATCCCTACCGCTATTGTTATGACAATAAAGGAAGGATAATCGCGGTCCAGGAAATGGAGCCTCTTAATTAATTTTGTATTGATTCCGCTATCAATTCATCACATGGTCATTACTTCCCCGCGCCGTTTACGCGCTTTCCCGCACCTTCCGCCAATCCACAAACACAAACTGCCCGCCGCCTATGGCGTCCCAACATTCCCGCGCGTAATCCGCGAACGCGTGGTTACCCTTCGGCGGGACGGGGTAGCCGATTTTCGAATGGAAAATCGTGTTGATGTCCAAGTCGTCAATCGGCACGGCGTACATATCGTTCGATGAAAAATTTTCGATATCCGCGCCGTCGGGTTGGATAATCATATGGATTCGATTATTTTCATTTGAAGCGATGGGCGTCAAGCCGAAGTTCCGGTAACAATTGATGACGGGGATCGTCTTGCTCCTGAGTTTAAACGTATCGCCGCCCTCGGGCAAGCCGCTGATTACTTCCGATATATTCGCGACATTTTCCACCAGCGGTACGCCCCCGATGGAAAAACGGAAGAAAAAGTCCGCCGCGTACGTTGATTTAAGCGGCGCGGCGGCTTCGGTCAGCACGGCGTTTTGTTGCCATACGCGCGTGTCCGCAAGGGCGCTGATGTCCAGCGCGAGGTTACGCAAATCGTCCGCCAGCACCGCCATGCTTTTATTGACGGACAAATCGGTGACGACGGAGTTGACGCGCAGGATTTCCACCGCCGCGTTGACGGACAGCAAACCGAGGTGAAACGCGAAGTCAACGATGCCCTTTAATTCGCCCGAATCGGCGCCGTCGAACTTCGCCTTGCCCGTGTATTCGAACAGCTTGTTGGCAAGGATCCGCGTTTCGTCCGCCAAAACGGCGTACCCGTGCCCGAAATGCCCAATCCTGCCCGCTTCCTGCGCGAAGCAGAGCGACAGCGTCCACGCCTTTTGCGCATATTGCCCGCATAACCAAAGTTTCTTTTCATTTTTCATTGCCAAGCCCTCCATAATGATATTTGGGAATACGTTCGGGGAAATACTTCGTAAACACGGGGCGCAATTTTTCCATCGCCCTGCGGTGGTGGGAAAGGACGGTATTCAAATTAATGCCGTGCTTTTCGCCGATTTCGCGGAATGAGAACGCGCCGTAATACCGCTCGCGGATGATGATTTGCTCAATCTGCTTGAGGGTTTGCAAGGATTGCAAGATGAGGGCGGTGTCCGCCGCCCGTTCAATTTCCGCAACGAAGGATTCTTCGTCAATCAAGGGCGCGCACAGGTCAAAGCTCACGGTGCCGCGGTTGTCACCCCTGTGGAAAATCTTATACGCGACGCGGATACACACCACCGACATATACCCGAAATTGTACCGCCCCTCATGGAAATCGGGTGCCTTCAACGCGTCCAGGAAGGCTTGGTTCACAACCTCGTCCGCCATGTCCGCAATGTTGCGCCGCGTGTAGAATTTCTTTTTTACATAGGAAACCAATTCTTTCCGTAAATCTTCGACGCTTTCCACAAGCCCTCCCCCCTTTTTTGTTGTGTGACGGATATCCTTGTTATGTAAAGGCGTTGTAATTATAAGATTATTGCAAAAAAATAATATTCCTTTTAACGCAACCCAATTTGATGGTGTTATAAACCGGACATTTTCTAAGACTTTGTCAGAACAAATGTCCAACCCGAACAGATATAATAACACCGCAGCGAACGACCGAGGCAACTACGAGCCAAGGACGGGTTTTGCCAACTCCGTAAAGCCCCGCGCTTCAATCGGACCGCACCGCGCCACGCCGGCTTTTCCTCAACAGATGCTGCAACCTGTAACACCCGCATTATCGTTTTGCCCCAAGGAAGGGGGTAGCGTATCGGGCCAAGAGCTCAGCCGGATACGAAACCCATGCGCGCACCTTTCCAAGGGTAGGACAACAAAGACCTCATGAGGCAATGAAACGCGTCAACACAACAGAAGATAACAAAAGGTTATAAAAGGTTATAAAAGGTAACAAAGAAAACACGCTGTATATAACCGGGTTTTGGTTGTGGCTTGGTTTTATATGGCGTGTTTTTTATGTGCGATCAAATTGAAAGGAGAATCAAAACCATGACATACGGCTATTGCCGCGTAAGCACGACAGAGCAGAACGAAGCACGCCAAATGGACGCGTTGGCCGGGTTGGGTATACCCACCGCGCATATATATACAGACAAGCAATCGGGCAAGGACTTCAAACGCCCTGCGTGGTTGGCATTGGTTAAACGGCTGACGCCGGGCGATTTGGTTTGCGTCCACTCCATTGACCGTTTGGGACGTAACTATGAAGAAATCCAACATTGGTGGCGGGTACTGACGAAGGAAAAGAGCATCGACATCATGGTGATATCCACCCCCTTGCTGGACACACGGCGGGAGAAGAACCTTGTCGGCACGTTCCTGTCCGACATCGTATTGCAAATCCTGTCATTTGTAGCCGAGAACGAACGGGAGAACATACACAAACGCCAAGCGGAGGGCATCGCCGCGGCCAAGGCGCGGGGAGTCAGCTTTGGCCGCCCTACAAAAAAGCCCCCGGAAAATTTCGCGGAGGTGGTCAAGCAATGGGAGCGGGGGAAGATCACAATCAACGATGTGCTGACGCAAACAGGGTTGAAACAAGCCACGTTTTACAACCGTTTGCGGGAGTTGCGGGCGGGGAAGAAGAAAAAGTAGCTACAGAAAGGTGTAGGTTTTTATAGTTCGTCACGGGGAGAGTATATAGTGATTTGGAATTAATTGCAAGAACTATTTTTCCGCAATATTACAGCATCCTTTTTTATTCAACATAAAAAGCCCTTCGTTATATTTGCTTAAACAAACCCGGAAAGGACTTTTATAAAAACCTACACGTTTTTCTAGTGAAAGCCGATTAAAAAATTAATACAATTACCCATATAAGCCAAGCGTTTTACAGAAAACGTGAATAATATCAAGGAAATTTAATCATATCGAAGAATTTCCTGCCGAAACTGGTTTATAACAAAAGGTGCACCTTATACAAGAACCTTTTTAAAAAATGCTAAATAAAGGAGTTTTAAATGTATGAAAAACAAAAGCTATCCTTATTACGAGACCGAATCTATTAACGATTTAAAAGAATTAATATATCTTTCCGCCGAAAAATATAGCGATAAACCTGCTTTTACCTTTGAGCGAAAAAAGGAAGTAAAAAGTATCAGTTACAATCAATTTAAGTCTGATATGTTTGCATTAGGTACAGCATTATTCGATTTAAGGCTTAGAGGTGCAAATATTGCTGTAATCGGTGAAAACTCATACGAATGGATATTAACATATTTTGCGGTAGTCAATAGCGGGAATATAATTGTACCGCTTGATAAAGAATTGACCGCTTCGGATATACAAAACTTACTTAACGATTCCGGTGCAGAAGCGATTGTATATTCCGATAGCTATTCCGATATTATTGGAAATATAAAAGAGAGTGACTCGAAAATTAATCAGTTTATAAATATGGAAAGTATTTCCGAATTGATAAAAAAGGGTGATTCATTAATAAAACAAGGCGAAAAGGCCGTCGTTGACTACACTATTGATAATAAAGCTATTGCTGCGATTATATATACATCAGGTACAACAGGAATTTCAAAGGGTGTAATGCTTTCCCATTTTAATTTTGCTTGTAATACCGTTGCAGCTTGTCAGCACGTTGGGATTTTCGGCAGTAATATGCTTGTTTTACCAATACATCATACCTTTGGTTTTACCGCAGGGGTATGTGCTATGTTATTAAAAGGAAGCGAAATCTTTATTAATTCAAGTTTGAAAAATGTCCTCTCTGACTTAGGAAAATTTAAACCTTGTAATATGTTCTTAGTACCTTTATTTGTAGAAACATTTTATAAAAAGATATGGAGCGGAGCAAAAGAGAAGGGCAAAGAAGAGCTTCTTAAAAAGTTGATAAAAATAAGTAAGGCGCTGTTAAAGATAGGCATAGATGTTAGACGGGTACTCTTTAAATCAGTGTTGAAAGCGTTCGGCGGAAATCTTAAATTAATTGTAAGCGGCGGCGCGCCGATTGATGAAAAATACATTGATGGACTTCGTTGTTTTGGAATTAATGTTTTAAATGGGTATGGGATTACCGAATGTTCGCCTATCGTAGCGGTAAATCGCAATAGTCATTACAAGAGCGGAAGTGTAGGGCAGGTTTTGCCTTGTTGTGAGGTTAAAATATCCGAGCCAAACGAAAATGGTCACGGTGAGATTTTAGTTAAAGGTGACATAGTTATGCTCGGATATTACAAAAACGAACAAGCGACTGAGGATGCTTTTTATGGCGAATGGTTCAAAACCGGTGATATTGGTTATTTAGATAAAAATAATTTTTTATTTATATCCGGCAGAAAGAAAAACCTTATAATTTTAAATAACGGTAAAAATATATATCCCGAAGAACTAGAGTTTGTGTTACTTGATTATATTCCATATATAAAAGAAGTAGTTGTGTATGCCGATGATAACGTGATTGTAGCGGAATTATTCTTGGATATTGAAATTGAACCGAATTATGCCGAACGATTAGATAATGATATTGTTGAGCTCAATCGCAAATTAGCCGTTTATATGAATATTGGTAAAGTTGTAATTAGGGACACAGAGTTTCCAAAAACTACAACTAAAAAAATTAAAAGACAATATAATGACGGGGGGAGCACAAATGCTTGATAAATTACAAAAAATATTTAGAGTGTATACGGATAATAAAGAAGTAAATATAACTGGCGATATGGTTTTATTAACCGATTTAGGGTTGAACTCATACGAATTGGTGGAATTAATTTGCGAGATAGAAGAACAGCTAAACATTGTAATTCCCGATAGAATTATAGGCGAATTTAAAACTGTACAGAATGTTGTAGATTATATTTCTGTTTACAAATATTAAATAAGGTTAGGTCAATTGATAATGGAAAGTGTTATACTCCGTATTTCACATAAGAAAAAACTGTCGATGACCGATGAAGAACTCGGACAATATTACAGCAATATGCGGCAGCATTACCTATCATTACCTTTTGATGTTAAATCAACAGAAAAAGCAGAGAAGCATTATCGCTTTTTTTCACGCATTTTTAATTTAATCGCTATTATTAAACGAACTAAAATGCTTAAAGAAGAATTCTTGCCTAACGAAGAAGGTTTAATATTCGTATCAAACCATATAGGTTCATACGACCAATTCTACATAGACCGTCTTATACGAAAATATAATTATTCCCCACATTATTTGGTAAAAGAAAAAGTTATGAAATTCTTTTTACGATGGAATTTAATTTATAAACACGTTGGTGTGGTTGTAGTAAATCAAGAAAGCATAAAAAGTTGGCAGAGTGCAGAAAAAAAGTTGATAAAATATTTGCTTCACAAAAAAAGCGTTTTTATATTCCCCGAAGCTACCCGCAGGGGTGAAAATAATATAGGTGAATTTAAAACGGGTGTGGCGAAAATAGCACAAAAAACAGGTTCAAAAATAGTTACAATGGCAATAAAAAACACTAAAAAATTTTTTATCGGTAAGCCGATTATATGCTTAGGCGATATAATAGAAGTCGGCGAGCGTGAAGATATAATAAAAGCAACGGATAGAATAAAAAACGCTGTGCTTAACGCTTATTCTAATATTATTGATTACGAAAAAAGATGAATATAGGAATTGATATAGACGGCGTTTTAACCGACATTCAAGGTTTTAACCGCCGACACGCACCACGCTTTTTCAAGCGGAAATTCGGACGTGATGTCATAGATGAAAATCCTTATGATATTCGGGATATATTTCAATGCCCCGAAAACGAGTATATGGCATATTGGAAGCGGTACTTATTTAAGTATGTTATCACAGAACCTGCCCGAAAAAGCGCAATGTCTGTTATTCATAAACTTCGCTCTGACGGACACAAGGTATACATAATATCTAAGCGTGTGTTTACTTGTCAAAATAATTTTATGGGAAAACTTATGCGTTTTATAGTGCGTATTTGGTTATGGCGTAATGGTATTCGATATAATGAAATAGTTTTTTGCGATAATGATGTTCCGGATAGTAAAAGAATTGCTTGTTTAGAAAAAAACATAGATTTAATGATTGATGATGAAATAGTGAATATTGAAGCAATTATGCCTATTGCGAAAGTAATTTGCTTTGATGTTAGTTATAATCGAAAATGTGAAGGCAAAAATATTTTTAGGGCATATGATTGGAACGAAGTTTATAAGTTAATATTTCAAATCAATAGGGTAGATTTATCACAACATATAATATAGGAATTTTATAATGATTTATCTATATGAACACAATCAAATAATTAATAATTCACTTATCGAACGCTTGATTCAAAACATGCCAAAAGAACGTCAAGAAAAAGCCCTAAAATACAAAAAAACGATTGACCGTGATTTTTGTGCAATAGGATATTGGTTGTTATGCAAAGGACTAAAAAATGAATACAACATCATTGAAAATCTTCAATTAGATTATAGTAAATACGGCAAACCAAGTTTATCCGCTTATCCGGAAATACATTTTAATATCAGTCATTGTGATGCGGGAGTGGCTTGTGTCGTCTCGACAGTTGAAACCGGCATCGATATGCAAGATATCCGTCCATATAATCCCGCTGTTGCAAGGCGCGTATGTACCGCCGAAGAAATGGAGCAGCTAGAAAAAAGTAAAAACCCCGAAATATTATTTTGCAAACTTTGGACGATTAAAGAAAGCAGCATTAAAATGTGCGGAGCAAGTTTAGCGTGCATGGAAAACAAGGATTCCGCTGATTGGCTTATATCACAAGCACCGGGTTATGTGTACATGTATTGGGGAGAAAATTATCATTTATGTTGTTTTGGGACTGATGGAAAGATTGAATTTATAAGAGATATTGCTTGATAATACAGGAGTTGTTATCACATTAGTTAATGTGGACACGCCTAGTTAACCGTAGAGGTGTATTAAAAGTGAATTTTTTGCGGTACAGTATAACGTGGCGTAGGTTACTACACAAACCAATTATTTGGTTGATGTCAAAAGGACACCATTTTCTTCGTAAAAATAATGTAAAACTTATAAAACATAACTTTAAGCGTAATGGTAAGCCGACCATATATGTTGCAACACATGTATTTTATGAAGATGTTCATTGTGTTTTAGCGTCAATACAAGAAAGCGCGTTTCTTTTGCTTGGTGCAGGCGGAGATGAACACGAACGAAAAAAATCCATGAACATTTTAGATAAAATTGGTTCTTGGGTTATAGGCAGTATACACGTAGACAGGAGCAATAAGACAAGTAAACAAGCAGCGTTAGATAAAATGATCAGCGTATTAAAGAATAATGGAAATATCTTAATTTTCCCCGAAGGTTCATGGAATATGACGCCCTGTTTGCCTGTTAAAAAACTTCATTGGGGTTTACTCGAAATCGCTGAAAAAGCGGACGCAAACATAGTACCCGTGGCTGTTGGGCATGTCAATAACGATTTTTGCGTTAGCGTGGGTGCGTTATTTAATTATACGCAACATGACACAAAAGCAAAACAGATTATAGCTTTGCGAGATATGATGGCTACATTGGTATGGGAAATGATTGAAATGAATCCACAGGTAAAACGCGAAGACATAGATGATAACTATTGGCTCGCGCATGTTGAAAAAAATGTAAAACAAATGCCGTGGGAATCATTGGAAGAAGAAGAAAGTTATGATTTCAAACCCAAAGGAGAACTGAGCATAGGGGAATTATTAGCTGAAATGCACGGTATTAAATATAAAAGCATGGCAGTAGACTACAAGACGTATAAACATATAGATAAATTGGTTGATAATTGGAATAGGCCGATAAAATTTAATACAAAATGGTTCATATCATAAACACCGGGATGTGTGTATCTTCATACCGAAGTCATTAAACATTTTTCCGCTTGTTCTTTAATGTTACGGTCCAGGCGAATCGTTACGTTTTCCAAGGCAATCGGATTGTTTGCCGAGCTTACAAAAACATTGCCATATAAAGCGGCAAGCTGTCGAAGGAATCTGTTCCGCCGATATTTTTTGCGGACAGCTTGATTCCGTGCTTAACCCCGTATTTGTCAAAAACCGTGTTCATTGATTTGGATTTTGTGTTGCTTGCTGATTTAACCTCCACCGCCGTCGCTATTTTATTACGGCGTATGAAAAAGTCGATTTCCAATTTATTGTTTTGTTCAAAATAATACAGCTTTTTACCCAACTTGCCGAAAATATCCGCGATAATATTTTCGTAAATCGCTCCCTTGTATATACCAAGGTTGCCGTCAATGACATCTTCCTGCGAACCATCCTCCAGCATCGCCATCAACAACCCCGTATCGCACATATAAACCTTAAACGTGTCGCTTTTGGCGTTGCCCTCAAGCGGCAATTCGGGTATGGATAGGTTATAACAGAAGTTAATAACACCCGCGTCGTACAGCCACATCAAACTGCCGCCGAATTTACGCGCCGTTCCGCCGCGCTCCACGATGCTGTATTGAAACTTTTTGTAATCCTTAGACAAATGCTTGGGTATGGAAAGGAAACAGGCCCGCGCTTTTGCCTTTTCCGAATCTTTGGCATACTTGGCGATATCGTCTTCGTAATCGGCGAGGATACCCCGTTGAATTTTCAATACATTGGCGAAATTGTGTGTGGTAACAAATTCGTCAACGGCACGGGGCATACCGCCGACTACGATGTATTCCTTAAAAAGCTCCATCATACGCTCGTGCATGGCGGGCGGCACGGCTTCTTTTTTATCGAAATATTCCCGTATATCGGCAACGGATGCGGGTGTCACGCCGTTTGCCCATAAAAATTCCTCAAAGTCAAGGGAGTGCATTTCCAAATGTTCCACATATCCCACGGGATATGAAGGCACTTCTTTATAATTGATCCCGAGCAGGGAACCGGACGCGATTACATCAAACCGCCCGTCCTGCGTCAAAAATTTAAGCGCGGTACGGGCGGCAGGGCAGTCCTGTATCTCGTCGAGGAACAAAAGCGTATCGCCGGGGACCAGCTCCGCTCCGGGTACGCGCAGGGATATTTGCTTGATTAGGGTTTCCGTGTCCAAGTCACCGTCAAAAATGGCTTTATACGCCGGGTTTTGGACAAAGTTTATTGTTGTGGTATGCCTGTAATTTTCACGGGCGAACAATTCGATGATAAAGGTCTTGCCGACTTGCCTCGCGCCCTTTACCACCAAACATTGTTTAATATCGCGGGATTTCCACCGTATAAGCTCGTCATATATTTTCCGTTTGAGCATTTCATAAACCTCGCTTTACCGGTCGCATGGGCAAGCAAGATGTGAAGTATCTAACCGACCCTTTCTACCGTTCATTATACCGCAGAATCCGGTATTTGTTAAGCCGGATGCAGAAATACCCCGCGAATAATATATTGCGAACGCAGAAATACCCCGCGAATAATTATATGAACGCGCATATTTTACCGCGCGATATTCACAATTTGATCAGCATAATCCTCAGCCAGGCCCGTCCGCATGTAGTCAATCAAGCGGTTGAGCAGCGCCGCGGCTTCGCCCTTGGACATGGCCGCCGCCGGGCGGATGTTGCCCCGCGCGTCGGGTTCTATTAGGCCCAGGCGGTAGGCGACGGTCATTTCCCGCATCGCCCAATCGGCGATGGCGTTGGAATCGGCGAAGGGCGCGGCTACGGTGGGGTACATGGCCATGGTTTCAAGCCCGATGGAGCGGACGATGGTTACGATGGCTTCCTGGCGGGTGATGCCGTAGTCGAAGTGGAAGCTGCCGTCCGCGCGGCCTTGGGCCACGCCTTCGCGCACGATGGCGTCGATGTAGCGGTATTCGGGACGGTTAATGGTAACGTCGTGGAAAAGGGACGGGACGGGGCGGTTGCGCTGGGCGCGCGGCGGGTCGGCGGTCGGCAGGCGGATGGCACGCGCCAGGGCTGTCATGAATTGGCCGCGCGTGATGGCTTGCCCGGGGATGTAGTTTGACGGCGGCCCGGTTAAGACCTCCATCGCGAACAGGCGGTGTATATCATCCTCCGCCGCGTTGCCCCGCAGGAAGTCCATGTTGGGGGCGGGCAATTGCTCGAAGGTGTTGGGGTGCTGCAAATCGGAGGAACCCGCGCGGGGTTCGTCCCACATGAAAAACGGTACGGGGGCGAAGATATCGTAGCGCAGACCCGCGAAGGTTTGCATCACTTCCTGGAAATTTCCGGCGAAGCTGATGGCGGTCGGTTCGTTCTGCGCCCAACGCATGACATTGTTTACCGTCACGCTGGGGCGGATTTGGTATTGCAGGGCCCATTCGTCGCCGTACCAGATGCTGACGTCGGTACGGTGGGTTTCGGTCGCCGCCCACGCGCTGTAAAAGCCGTGGAATTCGCCTTCCTGTTCGACGATGACCAGTTCGTCGCCCGGGCCTACATAGTACAGGCGCGCCCATACGTTGCCGCGGTAATAGTTGACCCCCGGCGTACGGTCCTCAATCACGGTAATGCCGATGCTCGAACGCAGGTTGTCAAGCGTGAACGTCCCTTCGGGCGTTACGATAACCTCCGACCAATTGCCCTGCACGATGCGGTAGTGAAAAATGACTTGGTTGCCCACCACGCGGTATTCCACGTTAAAGTTCATGTTGCGGTTGATCCGCACGTCCTCCGCTGTGCTGAAGGTCGGCTGTACCAAATACCGCTTGGTAAACACGCCGGAACGGGGGAGGCTCGCGGGGGCGTTTTCCAAGGTCGCGCTGTTGATGATGTGCGCGGGGGCGTTGTTTGTGATCGCCATCGTACCGTCGAACTGCACGGGGCGACCGTTAAGGAAGATCAATTCTTGATAGTTTACGTTAAGCGTGACCGCCCGCGTATTGCGGCCGTTGCCCTGCTGGAAGATCACCGTTTCTGTGGTGTGCGGTAGCCTGCGCCCTTGGCTGATCCCGCCGAAGAAGCCCATATCGCCGATACGGGCTTGCACGGTGATGGGCGCGGCGATGACAAGCGTAATGAAAATCAGAAGAAAAACGGCGATTTTCGGGGCTTTGTTCCCGGTTTTATTGTTTATCATTTATATTCCCCCTAGCTTTCCACCAATATGATATATCCGTCCGCTTCCAGCCCGCTGCCGATCGTTACGGTATTAAGCGGCGTGTCGGTCAATACGCGTATTTGCTGTCCCACGCGCAGGGTATTCGCGCCTACCACGCGGTCGCGGTCGATGATGATCGAATTCGTTTGGATTGTGACCCCGCCCGACGCGTCCACCAGGCTGATGGGTGTCCACATACCGTTGCGCGGGTTAAATACGGTCACGTCACGCAGACCCAAGCTGCCGTCGGTGATTTCATATATCGTGCCGCGCACGGCGAGGTGACCCGGCGCGTTGGGCATCGAAGGAATCGGCTCGGTAAAGGGCATTTCTATGACCCACGCGGCGCGTCCGCCTTCCACGATCACGTTGAATACCTGCCCCACGACGGAATCCTCCGTAAAGCCGATGAAGTCGTTGATCGAACCGATGCCGTCCTCCATCAGGAAAATCGTGTCATGGTCAATGGTAAATTCACGCGGGATGGGCGTGTAATGCCAGCGTAAGCCGTCGAAGGTGCTCATCGTTTCCACGCGGAAGCTCTGATGCGGCCATACGCGCGCCACACGCCCGCGTACGATCTGCACGCCGTCCGTCGAAGGCGCTTGCGTGATGTCCACGACCGCGGCGAGGTTATGCCCGTTAAGGCTCACCCGCGCCCAATCGCTCGCGGAGATATTGCTCGGGTCCACCAGCCGCCCGTCGCGGACGACGATCGTACCCTCGTCGGTGCCGATTGCGCCGGGGATGCCCAGCAGATGCAGGTTGCCGTCCGAAGCGGATATGACCGTTTCGGGGCGGAGCAATTCGTCACGTCCGGAACGTACGCTCACCATGGTTACGCGTTCGCCCGCGAAGTTATTTTCAAGCGCGAGGTAAATCGTCGCGCTTCCCCGTTGCAAATAGCGGTTAAGGAAGCTCAAATCCACCTTGCGCCCGTCAAAGAAGTAGCTGACGTTCGCGCCGCCGATGTTGTATTGCGCCAACGGCCTGTGGTTGGACCATCCCGCGGGGGTCAATTCCCGCGCGTGGTTGATGTGCAGTTGGTTCTGCGCGGCGTTGAAGCGGGACAATTGCCCCATCACGATGTTGGAAATGTGGTGGCCGCCGCCGTCCAGGGCGACTTCCCGTACGGATTCCATCATCACGCCCGGGCCCAGCATGGCTTGGTTGACGATGATCCGCGCCCAATCGCCCGCACGTACGCGGTCGGGGGATACGGGGATGCCGTTTTCCAACACGAGTATGTTCCCCGCCAGCGTAAACCACGCGGTTTGGCCGTTGTTGAATTCCATGAGCATATCGTAGAAACCGCCCTGCGGGCGTATCTCGCGGATGCGGCCGTAACGGGTGGCCGTTTGCGCGGCGGCGGAGATATCCGTGATACGGAGCGGTTCATTATCCGCCGTGCGGAGGGATACGATATCGCCGGGGATAATAACGGATATATCCTGCGTTTGCTGTTGTATGTTCCCGCCCGGTTCGCGCATGTCGTAAAAGTCCCTGCGCTGTACCCGCAGGGTGCCGGGTATATAATTGAACGTCCGCTCGCGGCGCTGCTCGTCGATGATCGTGAGGAAGCCCATGTTCGGGTTATTTTCGGTTACGATGCCGCGGATTTCGTTATACAAAATCGGCTCGCCGATGAATTCGATGTCCGTGATTAGATTATTGACCAACGTAACGGTATAAAAAGAACCCAGCGGAAGGGTGTCCGCGGGGCGCATACGGTCCGTAAAACGGATGAAAGGAACGCCGTCCGTACCCATTCCGTACAAGCCGTAAATCATACGGAAGGAGAACAATCGGCCGTTGGGGTCGGTAAAGGTCATCGTGCCTTCGGTGAAGTCGATGTTTTGCAACCGCCCCACAAAGGATTGGACGGCCAATTCGCCCATCACGCGCGCATACCACACGGTACTTGACGCTTGATGCGCGATGTATTCGATTTGGTCGCCCACTTGCAAGCCGGTCAAGCCCGATACGGCACCGTTGCGCAGTACGACCGTATCCAGCGGGCCGTGCTGGGGCGAAGGGCTGACGCGGGCGGTGGATTGCAATACGTCCACCCTGCCGTCGGCGCGGCGGACGAACACGCGGTGCCACGATTGCCCCGTCAACGTGTCGATGAATTGCTCCTGTTCGATATCCGCCACGGTACCCGTAACGCGTTGTAACCCCAACACGGTAAAGTGCAGGGTATCCAAATTGCGGATGGCTTGCGCCGCTTGCATGTGGTTGATGACCCCGCGCGGGTTGTACATCACGGGGGTCTGCCCGAGCATAACGTTATGGCGGATCAACGCCTCCACGGCGCGGGCGCGGAAGGGGGTAATCGCGGCCCAATCGTTGTACGGGAAGACCGATTGCCCCGGTTGGTTAAGCGGCCCGTCGAAGATGTCCTCGTGGGCGTGGTGCATGGCGTTCGCCAGCCAAAAGGCGAATTCCTCACGGGTCGCGGGCATTAAATGGAAGGGTGTGACCGCTGTAACATTATTCTCCGGTGCGGTTAAACCGGTCACCGCTTCGTTGTATTCCTCCGCGGTGAGCATCCCGATTTCCTCGGCGAAGTTCATGTAAGCGAACATCCAAACGATGTCCAGCGGCGAATTTTCCGGCAGCGTGGGTACGATGTCGATCGTGCGGTCGCGCGCTTCCTCGGAGAGTCCCGCCGCGCGCAGGGCATACGTGATCGCCTGGCCGCGCGTTACGGGGGCGGCCGGGTTAAACCTGCCGCCTTCGGGCATAAAAACACCCAGCGCGCCTCCGCGTACGATGGCGTCGCGCTGGGCCAAATCCGGCGGAAGGTCGGAAAAGGTCAAGCCTTGGATCAGCGGGATGACGTTGGGCCTTCCCGTGTAGGTGTTTAATATGGGGTCGTTGCGTATGAATCGGTCTACGCTTGCGTATGCCGCGGTTGAAAATATGAAAACGAATGTGATGATCAGCGAAACGGTTCTATGCAGGATTTTTTTCATTTAAGCATCCCCTAATGCGGTAATGGATATATTCATTATAATATATTTTCGTCTTTTATCCCCATTCAAATTAGCGTTGTAAAATATACTGTTGTACATGCTTTATATTTGGTATACTGTGCGGCATAATTACCTCGGTGGGGATGTGTGTTCACGCATGGAGCAAATCGTGATCAAGGGGAAAAAAACCCTTTCCGGTAAAGTACGGATCGGCGGCGCGAAGAACGCGGCCGTCGCCATCATCCCGGCGGCATTGGCCGCGAACGGAATCTGCGTAATCGATAACCTGCCCGAAATCGAGGACGTGCAAAACCTGTGCAGAGCCGTCGAAAGCCTGGGCGCGGTTTGTACGTGGAACGATGCGAAATCATTGAAAATAGACGCAAGCAATATCACCCGCTATACCATCAGCAAAGAAATCGCCGCGGTTATGCGGGCTTCTTATTATCTGCTCGGGGTACTGCTCGGGCGTTTCGGCAAGGCGGAAATCCCCATCCCCGGCGGCTGTAATTTGAACGTGGGCCCGCGGCTCTTCAATTATCATTTGAAGGGCTTTGAAGCGTTGGGCGCGACCACCTCCCAGGACGACGACGTAATCCGGGTACAGGCGGACAAGCTGGTGGGGGCGCATATCCATTTGGACAGCCCCAGCGTGGGCGCGACCATTAATATCATGATGGCCGCCGTCTTCGCCGAGGGCGCGACAACCATTGACAACGCCGCCAAGGAACCCCACGTCGTTGACACCGCCAACTTCCTTAACAAATTGGGGGCGAAAATCAAGGGCGCCGGGTCGGACACCATACGCATAACCGGGGTTAAGGAGCTGGGCGGCGGGGAATATACCGTCATCCCTGACCCCATCGAAACGGGTACGTACATGATAGCCGCCGCCATTACCGACGGCGACGTGACCGTGGAGGGCGTCATCCCCAAGCACATGGATTCCCTCACCGCCAAGCTGCGGGAAATGGATTGCCGCATAGAGGAAGGGGACGACTCGATCCGGGTACGGGCGGGCAAGCCGTTGAAGGCAAGCGTAGTGCGCACCTCTGAATACCCGGGCTTCCCCACGGATTTGCAACCCCAAATCACTACATTGCTGTGTACCGCCGAAGGCAAGAGCATGGTAACGGAGACGATTTACGACAACCGATTCCTTTACGCGTGCGAGCTCAACCACTTGGGCGCGGACATACAAATTAAGGGGCGTTCCGCCCATACCGACGGCTCTTGCGTCCTGGTCGGCGCGGAGGTGAACGCGACGGATTTACGCGCGGGGGCGGCCTTGGTATTGGCGGGCCTGGTAGCGGAGGGCGAAACGGTTATATCCAATGTGGGCCACCTGGACAGAGGCTACGAACGCTTTGTGGAAAAATTCGGTGCCTTGGGTGCGGATATTAAACGTATAGGACAAGCCGATTGATGCAAACGCGCTTTGCCACGATCGCCAGCGGCTCCAGCGGCAATTGCGTATACGCGGGTTTGGGCGGTGAACATTTCCTCATCGACGCGGGCATCAGCGGTAAGCGTATTTCGCTGGGCATCAGCCGCTTCCAAATACCGCAGCTAAGCGGCATACTCGTCACGCACGAGCATGGCGACCATATACGCGGCTTGGGGATCGCCGCCCGCCGCTTCCGCGTCCCCGTTTACGCCACACCCCCTACGTGGCGTTATTTATTGCACAGCAATACGATCGGGCCCATGCCGGAGGAGTTGGTACGTTACGTCGAGCCGGAACAAGCCTTTACCGTGGGGCACGTTACGGTCACGCCCTTCGATATCCCTCACGACGCGGCTCAGCCCGTGGGGTACACTTTACAGGCGGGCGGGGAAAAAATCGCCGTAGCCACCGACTTGGGACAGGCAACCGAAACGATCAAACACCATTTGCGCGGCGCGAGGATTATTTACATAGAAAGCAACCACGACATCGAAATGGTTAAAAACGGCCGTTACCATTTCGCGTTGAAGCAACGCGTGCTGGGTAACCGCGGGCATCTTTCCAACGCGGCGGCGGGTGTTTTGCTGTCGGAGATATGCGGGGGCTTGGCGGCGCACAAGCGGCCCCACGTTTTGCTTGCGCATTTGAGCGAGGAAAACAACCGACCCATGCTGGCGTATGATACCGTGCTGCGCGTATTAGACGGCTACGACGTTAAGGTGGCGAAACTCACCGTTGCCGAACGCCACGAACCGGGGGAGATGATCGTGCTTGGGGGATGAAATAAAGTTTACCGCTTCGCAGCAAGCGGCGATTGATTGTGACGCGGTTAATATATTGGTGAATGCGGCCGCGGGTTCGGGCAAGACGGCTGTTTTGACGGCGCGTATTATGCGGCATATACGGCAGGGTATCGGACTGGACCGTTTGCTTGTGGTTACCTTTACCGAGGCCGCCGCCGCAAGCATGAAGGATAAGATAACGGAAAAACTGCATGAAGCGATGGCCGAAAGCGGCATGGGCTTTTTGGCACGTCAGGCGGCTTCGTTACCGCACGCGGATATTTCCACGATACACGCCTTTTGCCGCAAGCTGGTGAAGGAGCATTTCCAGCAAGTGGGATTGGACCCCGCCTTCCGCGTGGGGGATGACGCGGAGCTAAGCCTCATCAAGGCGTCGGTTATGCAGGAGTTATTCGAAGAGGAATACCGCGAAGCCGCGCTGGGAGACCCGCGCGGCTTTTTGGATTTGGCGGATGTATACGGCGGTAAGGCGAAGGATGAACGGCTTGAGGTTCTCGTACAAAAGGTCTATGACTTTTTGGAAAGCGATCCTTTCCCGGCAGCGGCGGCGGAACGGTACGCGGCTATGTACGGCACGGGATCGCAAAGCGATTGTGCCGTATATGGCGATACGGATGCCTTGGGGGTTTGGATAACCATTGCTCGCGAGGAGCTGGCGCAGGGATTGGCCGCCGCCGCGGAAAATACCGCCCGCGCCCGTATGTTGTGTACGCTCCCCGGCGGGCCGGATAAATACACCGAACGCTTGGAACGGGACGCGGAAACAGTCCTCCGTTTGCAAGACAGTTTGGGCGGAACATTCGAGGAAATGTACGACGCGTTCCGATCGATTGATTGGGGCCGTTTGCCGTCCATCGGAAAAAAGGATGAGGTTGACGCCGAGCTTAAGGAACGCGTCCAACGTGTCCGCAACAAAGGCGTTAAAAAGGCCGTAGACGATTTGGCCAAGGGCGTTTTCTTCGCGCCGCCGCAAAAGATGCGCGGGGACATAGCCTCCCTTGCCCCCCGCGTACGCGCCCTCATGGGACTGGCCACCCGCTTCGCCCATGCCTACGCCGCGGAGAAGCGAACGCGCAATTTGCTCGATTTTTCCGATTTGGAACACTTCGCCATCCGCGTTCTTTACCCCAACGGTCCCGAGGATATGACCCCGGGTTTAACTTCTGACCTATTAGGTCAGAAGTTCCATGAGGTACTCATCGACGAATACCAGGACGCCAACGAAGTACAGGAGCTCATCCTTTCCGCCGTGTGCAAGCGGCGGTTTATGGTGGGCGATATGAAGCAGGGGATTTACCGCTTTCGGCGGGCTAACCCGATTTTGTTTAAACGGAAGTATGATACATACAGTCATCATTGGAACCCATCCGCCCCCCCTTCCCTCGGCGTGCGTATTGACCTTTCCCAAAATTTCCGAAGCCGCGCGGAAGTGATCGACGGCGTTAATTTTTTCTTTTCCCAACTCATGTGCCGGGACGTGGGCGAAATCGATTACGACGATGCCGCCACGCTGAAAACGGGCGCAAGTTATCCGCCTTGGCCGGAAAATCAACGGTTTAATATGATGGTTGATTTGTTGGATGAAGGCGGGGGCGAAGAAGAAACGGACGAAGACGATGAAGCCGACGTTAAAAATACTTCCCCCTTAAAAAACGAAGCCCGCATGATCGCCGAGCGCGTGCGTGGGTTGTTAAAAACCCAACAGGTTTGGGACGCCGAACTTGGCGCGTACCGTTTGTGCCGTTTGTCGGACATGGTGATCCTTACCCGAAGCCTAACAGGCATCGCTCCCGATATCATCGAGGAACTTAAGGATTGCGGCATCCCCGCCGTGGCCGACATGGGCGCGGCCTTCTTCGAACAGATTGAAGTCAAGACCGCGTTATCCTTCCTGCGCGTGACGGACAACCCCCGGCAGGACATTGACTTGGTTACGGTACTCGGCACCCCAACGTACGGGGTCGATGAAGATGAGTTGCTTCAAATCCGCCTGCATGGGGGCGACGGGGATTTCTACGACTGCGTTTTGGCATATATCGGGTCGGCGGAAGGGACGCCCGGAGAAGACCGCACGTTACATGACAAGCTCAACCGCTTCCACGATGACCTTTTGCGCTTCCGTGCCGCGGCAACCTGCCTTCCCATCAGCCGTTTGATCGGCTTGATCTACGATACCACCCGCTACCCCGCTTATATGGCGGCCATGCCCGGCGGCGCGGCGCGGCTGGCCAACCTGCGCTTATTATTGGAACGCGCGATATCCTTCGAGGA
Organism: Defluviitaleaceae bacterium; assembly: GCA_009780585.1. Taxonomy (GTDB): domain Bacteria; phylum Bacillota; class Clostridia; order Lachnospirales; family WQUN01; genus WQRX01. The sequence continues at coordinate 272,024 of WQZS01000002.1, forward strand.
GACCCGCCTCACGGGGCTTTTCCATTTTACGCGCTACATACAACGCCTTTATGATTCCAACGCGGCGGACCGCGTGGGTGCGGCAGCCGCCGAAGCCTCCAATACCGACAGCCTCCGCTTAATGACCATCCACAAATCGAAGGGGCTGGAATTCCCCATCGTTTTCGTCAGCTTCCTCGGGCGCAAATTCAACACGGAGGACGAACGCCAACCCGTCATCCTACATTCCGAAAGCGGCATAGGGGCCTACTACACGGATACCGCCCTGCGTACCCAATCGAATACCCTGCCGCGCTTCAGCTTGCAACGCCTTACCCGCCGCGAAAACCTGTCGGAGGAATTACGCTGCCTGTACGTGGCCATGACCCGCGCCATGCAATGCTTGATACTCACCGGACGGTGCGCCGACTACACGCGCGACCGCGAAAAATGGCTCGACGCCGCCGAAGCCCCAACCCCCCTGCTCCCCGTATACTACCGCCGCTCCGCTTCCCGCTACCTCGATTGGATCATGCCCTGCCTCTTGCGCAACACTGATTCCCCTGTATTTACCCTGCACGTCCACAAAACCGCGGACTTCCCCGCTTTATATTCCGAATTCCGAATTCCGAATCCCGAATTCACTTCTCCGGGTTCTGAATCCCAAACCCTTGATCCCGAATCCCCTCCACCCCATTCCGAATCCCAAATTCCGAACCCCGAATTCCCTACCTTTTATTCCGACTTCCGACTTCCGACCTCTGAATTCCCTTCCAAGCTCTCTATTTCCGAACTCAAACGCCTATATGCAAGCGATCTCACCCCCGATTCCACCCCGCAGGCGGACCCTTTTCCCCCGATATTTGATCCGCCGCAATTCATCAAGGCATCACAGGGAATGACCCCCATGCGTATGGGTTCGATCCTCCACGCGATTACCGAACACATGGATTACCACACGCACACCACCCCCGAACGGATCGAGGCGCTGATAACGCGGCTCATCGACAAAAACCTCCTCACCCCCGATGAAGCCGCCGTTATCGACCGTAAAAAAATCGAAACGCTTACCGCTTCGCCGTTGGCTGACCGTATACGCGCCGCCAAACAACTGCACCGCGAGGTCCCCTTCGTGATGAAACTGGAAACCGGAACGCTCGTCCACGGTATCATCGACGCTTTCTTTGAAGAAGGCGGCCAAATCGTACTTATCGACTTTAAATCGGATCACACGCATGATACCTCCGAAACCGACCTCATCGCCCGCCATTCCGTCCAGCTCGATATATACAAAAAGGCCCTCACCGCCGCGACGGCCAAGGCTGTTAAGGAAGTGCTGCTGTATTCGTTCGCGTTGGGGCGGGCAATCACCGTAATATAAAAAAGCCCGCTTTTGCGCGGGCCCAGGTTATTCGTCGTTATTTACCGCTTTTCTACCACAAATTTGATCGACGTCTTTTCCTTCCCATCCACTTCCAATTGGGAAAACGCGGGGATGCACACCAAATCGATGCCGTTGGGTGCCACGTATCCGCGCGCCACGGCGATGCTCTTCACCACTTGGTTGACGGCGGCCGCGCCGATGGCGTTGATTTCCACGGGATGGCCGTTGCGCAGGATCGCCGCGATTGCCCCCGCTACCGATTTCGGTTCGGACTTTGACGAAACTCGTAATACTTCCATACAAATCGCCTCCTGTTGAGAAAAATGTAAAATGTGGGGGAATTACCGCGCCAGTATATCCCATGCCCGCTTGCCGCGCAAGGCCGCCGCGTTCCCAATATTATGATATATACTTATTATGATATATACTTCTTCATATTTTTAAGCGCGTTTTTTTCAAGCCGCGATACCTGGGCTTGGCTGATGCCGATTTCGTCCGCCACTTCCATTTGCGTCTTACCATCGAAGAAGCGCAGCGAAAGGATCGTCTTCTCCCGTTCGCCCAAGCGTTTTAACGCCTCACTCAACGAAAGGTTCTCCAGCCAGCGGTTGTCGGTGTTTTTTTCGTCGCTTACCTGGTCCATCACGTAAAGCGCGTCCACCCCGTCGTGGTACACCGGCTCGAACAACGAAACCGGGTCCTGTATCGCGTCCAGCGCAAACAAAACCTCTTCCTTGGGAAGCTCCATTTCCTTAGCGATTTCCTCGATGTCGGGTTCCTTCGCGTTCCTCGTCGTCAGCTTTTCCTTAATGCCCAACGCGCGGTAAGCCGTGTCGCGCAACGACCGGCTGACTCGGATGGTATTGTTGTCCCGCAGGTACCGCCGTATCTCCCCGATGATCATGGGTACGGCATACGTGGAAAACTGCACACCCTGCCCCGTATCGAAGTTATCAATCGCCTTGATCAACCCGATGCAGCCCACTTGGAAGATGTCGTCCGCGTTTTCCCCGCGGTTATTGAACCGCTGGATAATGGAAAGTACGAGCCGCAGGTTGCCGAATATATATTTTTCACGGGCCTCTTCGTCGCCCTCTTGGATCAGGTCAAAAAGTGTCCGCTTTTCCTCTCCTTTCAATACCGGGAGTTTTGAGGTGTTGACGCCGCAGATTTCTACCTTGCTGCTGTGCATGTACCTTTCCCTCCGAACCAAAAAATCCTGTAGGATAGCGAAAAGATTCGCTTTTAATACAGGATTTCCCAGCGGGGGGAGAATATACTGGTAAATTTTGTGGTATGGGTTTCTATTCGCGCCTTACATCCATTTCATGTGAAAAAATTATTTGAAAATTCTCGTTATATCTAACGACGCGGATTGGTTCGTCCGTGTTTACGGGTACGACCGCGCGCCGCGCGCGGAAGGTTTCACCCGCCGTGAAGCTGTGCTGTGTGAGGAAATCCCTGTCCCCCACCGCGCGTAGGCCGCCATCCCAATATTCCAGTTCCGTATCGCCTTGGTATATTTTGAAGTTTCGGGTAAGGGGGCGGTTGGCATTATGGGCTGTTAGGGCTTCGTAGTCGTAGTACAGCATGATGACCTCCGCCGAACGGCCTCCGCCGGACGTTGTATGGTATGCGTCAACGAAGGTGATTCGATAATTACCGTTCGCGGAAGTGTAGGTATCGCCCGTTGCCGCCGCGGGTACGGCCACGGTATCAAAGCTGACCGCCCGCATATGCAGGTAATGCGCGTTCTTTAGTGCGGGTCCGCCGATGACTTCCGCCGCGTAACCCGTAACGCGCGGGTCGCCGAACGCCACGCCGAGCGCGTGAAAGAACCCTCCGTCCTCCGCAAGCTCCGCGCGGGTGGCAATCGCGCCGCGCCCTACGGCGGTGATATACGCCACTTCACCGACGTTAAGAGTCGGATGCGAATCATTTACTTCCAATAGGAATATCTTTTCATTGCCCGCGATGGCCGCGCCGATGAACGTTCCGCTTGTGCCGTCGCCGAACACGATCGTAAAACGGTCCGTTTCTATCCGCGCGGAGAACGACGTCCGCCTGTCCTGATACCGTCCGGAAGACGTCCACGCGGGCGAGTTGATTTCCGTGCGGAATTGGACGTAATCCATCGCGCGGTACAGGTTTAACCAACGGGGCATGAGGATCCCGAACAGGATGATGCCCACGACCGATATTATAAAAATCCCGCACACCAACGCGCCGCGGGCTTTTTTTAGTTTTACGTTCCATTCTTCCATTTTGCGCTTGATTTCAGCCGTTTCTTCGCTAGCGCTGATGGGCATTTGCAAGCGATAACCTTCCTCGCGCCCGTTGGCGCCCTCGATTTTGCCCGTGACGGCCATTTGGTTGGCGAAGATGAAATTACGCCCCGCGACGGCCTTCTTCATTTTTTCGAAAGGCAGGAACAAATGGTTCGTGATCGTTACGACGCCCCGTTTCCGCTTCGCCGCGAAGAAATGCAGCCCGTCGTCCCCAAGCAGTACCGTCCCCTTTTCGGGATTGGACATACGGTAAAAGCCGACCCCCGTAACCGCGCCGATAATCGTACCGATGATGCTGATTACGGCGTTCGATTTCTTCCCCTTCGTTGCGCCGATGGTTACGCCTTCCACTACGATCGGCCTTTCAGTGACGAGCGAAGCGTCATACGCCTTTAACGCCGTGATAAACGCTTTTTTATTGCCCTTCTTTTTCCTTGCCATATGTATTCCACCTTTCTTGTTTGTAAAAAGTATAACGCATTGCGTCCATTCGTCTATAACGCGCGGCGCACAACCCGTCACAAAAAATGTGCTTTAAACGCCATATCTGTTGTATAATCAGGCATCGAAAGGGGATGAAACCATGCCAAACCTCCACTTGGGTTCGCTGATTAAGAAATTACGCAAGAAAAAGGGCCTCACCCAGGAAGCCCTCGCCCACCCCTTCATCGACCGCGCCACCCTATCGAAAATCGAAAACGGTAAGGTCATGCCCAACCGTTCCACCATGGAGACCCTCTTCGAGCGGCTCGGTTACAACGCCCACAGTAATATAGATTCCTTCCTTGGCGGGGAGGAAGCAAAAATCCAAAAAATCATCGACGAGCTGGATTCGCTGACCTTTAACGAAAGCGCACCCGGCAACGCGGAGGCTCGTTACAAACGCGCCGCCGTGCTGGTCAAAGCCCTTGAAGGAAACAAGGCTTTTACGGAAAACCTGAAGCAGCGCCAATACCTCATGATTCGCAAGGCAAGCATTTTAATTTTCGGCAAAAACGACAACGCCCTCGGCGAAGCCCTGCTGCTGCAAGCCCTCGCGCTCAGCATCCCAGACTTTGACCCGCAGCGCATCGAGGATTTCCACCTTTCCAAAAACGAAATGAGCGCCCTCAACCTCCTGGCAAAGATTTACTTCGACAAGGGGCGCGGGGAGGATGCCATAAACCACCTGTACAGCTTGAAAAACAACATCGAGAAACATTGCGTCGACAAAAACGCTTACGGTTATCTTTACCCCGCCATTATTTACAACCTCGCCGCTTTTTTGAACAAGGAGGAACGCTACGAGGAATCCCTGAAAATGTGCGACCACGCCATCGAAATCTGCAAAGATACCGCCCAATTCCGCACCCTCCCCCTCGTCGTCGGTTACAAGGCGGGCAACCTCCTGGAGCTCGGCGCGCGCGAAGAGTGCGAACGCTTGGTTAAGCAGGTGTTTTATTCGTCGGAGATGTTCGGGCTGTACGGGCAGCGGGAGCTGGCACGGGAGTTTGCAAGGGAGCGGTTGGGGTTGGAGTTGTGATGAATGATACGGCGGGTATTTACATAACATGGGGGCGAAGGCTTTTTTATTACATCCGCATATGGTAAGGTACGCGCAACAAATAGTAAGGAGGCGCGGTTATGGCAAAGGAACGGGTTCCCACCGACACGTTATTGCGCCGCTTGTTTAAGACCTCTTCCCTTAACCGTTTTGTCGAAAACTTGGAAAAAAGCGGGCAGGACGCGCCCCCTTTCCATATATACATAAAGCAATTATGCGATGAAAAGGAAACCCCGGCGGAACAGGTAATCAAAAAGGCCGGAATTGAACGCACCCACGGGCATAAGTTTTTTAACGGTACGCGCAACCCCTCGCGGGACAAGGTTTTACAGCTTGCCTTCGGGTTTGGGCTGGACTGCGCGGGGGCGCAAAAATTGCTGACCCTTGCCAAACGGGGCGCGTTGTACCCCAAAATCAAGCGCGACGCCGTCATCATCTACGCCCTTGAACGTGAACTGGACATCACAACGTTACAGGAAAAACTGCATAACTTACAATTACCGCTCTTGGGAGCGGAAAAATGAACGACCCCTGGAACGGTTTTGCGTTTACGGAAACCATCTTGCCGGAGGAAATCGCCGCCCGCTTCGACACGGTGGAACGGGTGGGCAAAGGCGAGTTCGGCGAAACCTTTATCCTTTCGGAAAAGGAAACGCAAACCCTATATATAATAAAAACTTCCCAAGAGCGGGAAGCGGATAACGAAGCGGCGCTGCTCGCGGGACTAAACCACAAAGGCTTACCGCAAAACGAAGCCGTCATCGAGCAAAACGGTACGCGCTATACCCTGCGCAAGTACATACACGGCAGCCCCTTAAATGATTATTTGGCGGAGGCGGAAAACCCAAGCCCGGCGCAGGCGGTTAACCTGTTCCTGTCCCTTTGCGATATCCTTATTTATTTGCACGCGCAGCCCGAGCCCATCATCCACCGCGACATCAAACCCTCCAACATCATCATCGACCCCGAAACCCTCGCCCCCACCCTCATCGACTTCGGCATCTCCCGCAGGTATTCCACTTCCGCCGAAACCGACACAACCTACCTCGGCACGCACAAATACGCGCCCCCCGAACAATACGGCTTCGCCCAAACGGACGCGCGAACGGACATCTACGCCCTGGGCGCGGTGATGCAATATGTATTAACAAAAATGAAAGACAATCGCTTGGAGCGCATCGCTGCCAAATGTACGGAGCTTGCGCCCGCCATGCGCTACCAAAGCGCGGCGGCATTAAAACGGGCGTTATTAAAATATAAAAACCGCGTACGGCGAAGGGTATGTAACCTTGCGGCGTGCGCGGTTTTTACTTTTGCTGTATTGCTCGGGATTTATGCGTTGACCGCGCGGGAAATCCCCGCCGAAATGCCCGCACCAATTATTTACATAACGCCGTACGGCTACGACGATAACGATTACCAAAAGCTGGTCGCGTTCTTTTTATACGAGGATAACTTGGCGAAAATACAGGCGCAAAACCCCGCGTTTGACATAAAAAACCCCGAAACATGGAGCAATTGGCCAAGGGGTGGAACATGGACAGATGACGACGGGGTTGAACATCTCTTAACAAATTATATCCATTGGATTTTTGAACGCGTATATTATTTATGTTTATACAACTTAAACCTAACAGGGGAGTTGGATGTTTCGGGGTTTGACCGTTTAAGGCTTTTGGAGTTACCCCGAAACAACCTAACGGGGGTTAACCTTTCAGGCTGTATATCGCTTTATGATTTACGCCTTAGCGATAACCGGTTAACGCAGTTGGATGTTTCGCATAATATTATGCTTGAACAACTGCATGTTGCGTTCAATCAAATAGCGGAGCTTGATTTGACAACCAATACTGTCTTACGATACTTGGATTGCGCATACAATTATCTAACCCGGCTGGATTTGTCCGGGCTAACCCTACTTGAACATGTGGAGTATTCCGGCAACCCGTTGCGTGAGGTGTTACGGTAATACCGCGCGTTCCGCTTCTTCTATCGCCCGCCTGTCGAAATAAACCTCCGTTACGGAATCCGGTAATGCAACCGCCAACGGTTGTGTTCCGTCGTCGTCCTCTTTGTTTACGGCTATTACAAACCGCGTAAAGTTCCTTAACATCGACGCTATTTCGGCGCGTGTGACGGTGCTTAGCGGGTTAAACGCGTTATCGTAACCGCTTAAAACACCCGCCGCCGACATTACATAAACCCCCGAACCCGCCCATGAGGATATATACGCCGCATCGGTAAATTCCAATTCATCCAAATTTTCGGGAATGGTATAGCCTTTGAAAAGCGCATACCTGCGCAGTATGACAGCCATTTCTTGACGGGTAATCGGTTGGCTGGGTTCGAATTTACCGTCGCCCACACCGGATACCAGGCGTTGTTCCGCCGCCCATTGCACGGAGTCATGATAATCGTCGGCGGAATCAACGTCGCTAAAGCGGTTTACGCCGATTGGCGCGGGTTTGCCTTCCAACCCGTGTAGAAAAGTGACGAACATAGCGCGGGTTATCATATCATAAGGGCCGAACATGCCGTTGCCCGCGCCGCCGAGCAAGCCGTAATAATCAACGAACGCCACCGCTTCGTAATATTCATCGTCCTCGGACACATCGGTGAAGATATTTACCCAAAGCGCCACGGGGTCGTACCCTACGACAAAGTAGCTTTGATGTTGGACGGTAAAGGTTATCATGCCCTCCGACGCGTCGAACACGCCGTTCATGCAGGTAAGGCTCCCGTCGTCGGCCATGTGCCAAGCGCGGACGGCGGCGGGGGTTTCGTTGGGTTTTAAATCATAGGGTAAACTTACCGTAAGGGGAACGTCGATTTTTTGGCCGCCTACAAATATATTAATGCTGAAAACCGTCTCATACCCCCGTGCTTGTGCCGCTTGCATACCGCGAAGACCGCTCATGGGGACGATTTCCATTTCTACCGTGATGGGGGTTTCACCGTAATCGGACGCATTTGCCAACACAGCCAGCGCATAAGGGCTAAAGATGATTTTACCCACCGGTAATTCCACCGTGAAGGGAATCTCTGCTTCGCTGAACGCTTGCGCCGCGAATACATTAAATACGTCAAGTGTGGGTTCGGGCGTCGGTTCGGGCGTCGGTTCGGGTGTCGGCTCGGGCGTAGGAGTGGGTGTCGGGGTTGGGGTCGGAACAGGTGTAGGTTGGGGTGTGGGTTCCGGTGTGGGTTCCGGTGTAGGCTCCGGCGTGGGCTGGGGTGTGGGTTGCGGTGTAGGCTCCGGCGTGGGTTGCGGTATGGGCGGCACAAACGCCTGTATGGTGACAACCGCATGGTTACCGGGGTAATGGTTTAACCTTTCCGCAAAACGCACATGATATATACCCGGCGCAAGGCCGGAAATCACCGTTTGGCCCGATGCCACCGCCGTCCATACGGCATTTGCCGGTTCTCTCCATTCCATTAAATTGGTTACGCCTGTAATGGTTCCGTTATCCGCGCCTGCGGCTGTTTCGTTTGTATGGGTTAACCCGGCGGGCGCGGCTTGGCTTGCGTTGTTTACCGTCAAGGCATAGCTTGCCGTCGCCGCCATATGCGTGGTCGTTGCCGCGATGACGGCGTTAATCATCGCCGTTCCCGCATTGTGGATGGTCACCAACCCGGTGTTAATATCCACCGTGGCAACAGAGGTGTTGCTGCTTGTATAGGTGATGGCCCCTCCGTCTGCGCTCGGCGTGGGCGTGTGGGTAAAGCCCGGGGCGCCGTAGGTTCTTACTTGGGTGTCGGGGGTGAAGGCGAGCGTCCTTAATTCCAAATCGGTGTGCGTAAATGTGGCGGTAACGGTGATTACGCCGTTTGAGACGTATGCCTGATTAACCGTAAAGGTTCTTGTACCCGTGCCCGCGCTTGTAACGGCGGGGATAGTTGACGCGCCGGAAAAATTGATTACATTAACCGGGGAAAGGGAGGCCAGCGTATAGTTGAGGGTTATGGTATTCCCGGCGCGGCCAAATACCGGGTCGGCTGTTATGTCGTCACCGGTTAGATTGCCGCTCATGGTTATATTTATATTGAAGGGTACGGTTAACCCGCCGTCGAAGGGGGCTACAACATAGCCCGTCGTTCCGGGTGCGCTGGTGACCACACAGCGGACAGCCCTGCCCGCTTGCGCGCCGGTCAGGATAAATGTAGCGGCGTTAGTCGCACCGGGAATGTTGTTCCAATCTGTTCCATTAGAAGAATATTGCCATTGGAAATTGCGGGCGAGGCTGCCGCCGGTTACCCCGCTATAGTTAACGGTCAGCGTTTCCTCTATGCGGTTGTTGCCGGTGACGGTTGCCGAGCCGCCGAGGGGCGCGTAGTTTACGGTCACGGTTGTAACGGAGGAAGTGACGGGGGTTGCGCCTGCCGCGCTGACCACAACATAATAGTAATGCGTCCCCGCGTTTAAGCTCGTCGGTATCGTGAAGGTTGCGCTATTCGCGCCGGATATCGGCGAACCGCCGGTGTTGTTGTTCGTTGCGTTGGAATACCATTGATAAGTGAGAGCCCCGTCCCCGCTTACGGTTGCGCCAACGGATAGGTTTCCGGTTATGTTGCCGAAGGTAGCGTTTGTTGACGCTTGCGGCTGCGTATTTATCGTGATTGACGGCTGACCTATCGTGATTCCGGCTATGGGTATAAAACCGCTGCTTGAACCGTTTGAATAGTTAATACCGTTGTTGCCGCCGTTTACACCCCACGAAACCGAGGCACCGACGGCAGGCTGGAAGATAATGTCCGTGGAGGAACCGGCAAATACATTGAGTGTAGTAGCTGCCCACGCGATGGCAATACCGCCTCCCATAAAAACGGGTGGGTTAGCGGAAGTAATCACGCTGGTTGTAATTGCGAGGTCGGTGCCGTGGATTTCCGTCCCCTGTGCGAATACGACTCCGGTGCCGGTTATATTCACCGCGCCCGAACCATCGGTAGCGATAGCTACACCCGTGACAGCACTCACCATACCGCCGCTGACGGTTACGGAACCGGAGGAACCGGAGGGAGAAAAGATTGCAGTGCTTTCAATACCTGTCACCGTAACCATTGTTCCGTTTCCGGAAATTGTTACATCACCTTGTGAATTGATGGCTGTTGAGCTGGCTATAACCCTTCCGCCGTCCTTCACGGTTACGGTGTTGTTGGATATGATTGCACGGCTGTTAGAACCTGTCGCCTCGACCCTTCCGCCATCCCTCACGGTTACGGGGCCGTTGGAGTTGATTGCCAAACCATTCGAACCTGTCGCCTCGACCTTTCCGCCATCCCTCACGGTTACGGGGCCGTTGGAGTTGATTGCATGACCATTCGAACCTGTCGACGTAACCATTCCATTGTTTTCCACTATTATTTCGTTAACGAATGATATCGATCTAATTGTGGAATTAAGATTTGAATTTGAATTTACGGTGCCGCCGTCTATTATTGCACCGGCTTGATTTTCATTCAATCTAATGGCGTTACCGGTGCCGCTGTTGGTTATACTGCCGCCGTTATTAACAGTCACTATGCCGGTAGCGCCAACGGTTGGATTATTATTGCTGTTTGAACTAACGCTGCCGCCGCCGTTGATTGTAAGCTCTCCGCCTCCGCCGGAAGAAATAGCGGTTTCCGTTGTAGACTCTACAGAACCGTTTACGATAATCGGGCTGGTACCTACGTTCCATATGGCCGATGAAGAGTTACCCACCAAACTGCCATTGATTATTAATGAACCTGCAAACAAACCTGCAAAGGTTGTCCCAATATTAATAAGAGGAAGATTAGTCCGGGTTGGCCCGGTATAAATTATTGTTCTACCTACAGGGAGCGTAAAGTTAGCGTTAATATTATTACTTGTGATAGTAAGTGAAGCGGAATTTGTCGTAAAGATATAATAACATAAATCGACAACGGTCGACAAAAGTGATAAAATAAAAGCATGGCATATGACGCGAAATTTCGGGGTCGTGTGTTGAAATACATCGACAAAGGTCACACAGTACAGGAAGCA
>WQZS01000003.1 GCA_009780585.1 Defluviitaleaceae bacterium
CGGTGGATATGGATAATGCTTTTCGTCGAGCCTATTATACCAAACACCCGTGAGGAGTTGTTCTGTTCTTACAATAAATATATCCCGCTTCCTTGCGGGTTATGGCGTTTCGCAAACGCCTAAACCAAAAATAGAAAGTGAGGATGTAAAATGAGTCAAAAAATTACATTTTACCCTGTAGGAAATGCTGATTCCTGCTTGCTAGAATTGTCAAATAACAAAAAAATGCTATTTGATTTTGCTAATTACTACACAGGAAAAGATGATGACAAACGTACCGACCTTGTTAAAGAGTTGAAAAAATGTTCATCATTTGATGTTGTTCAATTTAGTCATGCACATGATGACCATGTAAAAGGTTCAAAAGATTTTTTCTATCTTGACCATGCAAAAAAATATCAAGGTGAAGGTCGTAAGATAATTACAGAATTGTGGGTTTCTTCCGCATTTATCCTTGATACGGATATTGAAAGCGAAGATGTTCGCGTTATTCGTCAAGAGGCACGGCATAGATTAAAAGAGGGTTATGGAATAAAAGTGTTTTCCGAACCTGAATCCTTATCAGATTGGCTTAAAGAAAATGACATTGAGCCAGACGAAAGAAAGGATTTTATTGTTCACGCAGGAACTCTACTTAAATGCACCAATCTTGGAAAAGAGATTGAGATTTTTGTACACGCCCCATTTTCTGCTGATTCAGAAGAAGCAACAGATAAAAATGAGCCGTCTATTGTTTTACAATTAAGGCTTACCAATGACGAACATACGACTAAGATTTTGATGACGGGTGATTCAAAATATTCAATTTTAGAACACATCGTAGACGTATCAAAAGCCAATGGAAATGAAGAGTATTTACATTGGGATATTTATAAAATCCCGCACCATTGTAGCTACACGGGTCTTGCTTCTGAAAAAGGTGAAACACGAACAACGCCCATTCCGCAAGTGCAAGAATTATTAAAATTAGGGAATGAAGGTGCTGTATTGATTGCCTCTTGCGACCCGATAACTAGCGACACAAGCCCTCCGCACATTCAGGCAAAACGAGCATATAAACATTATTCTGATAATAAAACACTTTGGGCAACGATGGAATATCCTCCAAACACAAAATCCCCAAAGCCGTTAAGGTATGAGATTGATGAATTAGGAATTAGCGAGTTGAAACATTTTGCCAGTCCCGCTATTTCATCACCTGCACCGAGGGCTGGTTGATGAATGGAAACATACCGCCAGTAAGCAATAAAATAACTACACAAGTGTTGGCACTATTAAAGGGGTCTCCTTATCGTGCAAATGTACGAGATATTTATTCTTTCAAAGAACCGTTGGTAGAAGTATTGTTGATTGATTTTGAAGTGGTAGGAATTTGTCAAAATCCTGTGTTTGATATAAAACCTATTGAACCAATACGAATTGAAATTTATGAACACAAAAATCCTCGTGTTTTTGTTCTGAGGGAAGATTTTCCGTCTGTTCCTCACCTTATGATTTCCGAGGATGGAAAAACAAAATTTCTGTGCTATTCTGATGTCGCAGATGAAGAACTACGCCTTCGTATGAACGGGCGATTTCTTATCGAATGTGTAAATAATTGGTTTGTAAAAACCGCTCGTAATGAATTACACCACCCAGACCAACCGTTGGAACCATTTTTTTTGGGTAACGATGGCGTAATTGTTATAAGAAGAAACTTTATAAACAAAAATCGCCCATTCAATAAATTTGAAAAGAAAACGCCAAATTTATTATTACAAGTTGAAGATAGTGCCAAGAATAAGGATGTTCATTGGTATGCCTCTATATGGTTATGCCTGCCAGCAAGTGCTGATAATATTATCCAAAAACTACCGCACACATTGTCGGAACTCCTTTCAATGTTCGATGATGAAAAAATGCTTAAATTTTTTACTGAACAAGTTAATGCACTTTGGAAAATTCGACAAAGTCCAAAAAATTATCAATTTATTTTTAATAATTCTGTCAATGCATTACTCGATTGCAAGTGCCTAATAGCTCTCTATATTCCATTGTATTCGGCTAATGAAGCTGAAATAAAAAAACAGGATATTCGCGTTTTCAAATTATCTGAGCCGTTTTCACGATTGTTAGAACTTGTAGGATGGAGATATAATTCTAAGAGCAAAAAACTAGAATCCTTAACAAGTAAAAAAACAATAAATATTCCAATGGAAATGCTACAATTCCAATGTGCATTTGAATCAAATTTTGCTCAACAGTTAAATGGCGTTGATAGTGATTATAAAAATTCAAAGATTGTAATTATAGGTGTTGGCGCATTAGGTTCGCAGATTTTTATTAACTGCATCCGTGCAGGCTTTGGTAAATGGACATTAATTGATAACGATGTAATATGGCCTCATAACTTAGCTCGACATTCACTCGGTCAAAACGCACTTGGAAACTCCAAAGCACACGAATTGGCAAAATATGCAAAAAATATACTTTTGGATGCAGATGTTACGTCTATTGCTGATAATATTTTTGTTAAAAATAATGCTGAAATAACCACAGCTTTTCATGAAGCGAAAATTATCTTGGATGTGTCAACTTCCATCGCTGCCGAACGTGTAATCGCTTTAGATATTAAAAGTGCGGCTCGAAGAATTTCGACTTTCTTAAATCAGGCAGGAACATTTTTAACAATGCTTGTTGAGGATGTTGAGCGCAACGTAACACTCGATTTTTTAGAAATGCAAAGTTACAAAATTTTGTGTACTACAGAAGAGTACAGTAGCTATTTCGATTCATCCGATTCTTTGGCGTACTCTGCATCTTGCAGAGATATAACGAGTAATATATCGCAAGACGTAGTTGCATTAAGTGCGGCAATCACCAGTAGCGAAATAAAAAAGTGTAGCACTTCAAATGATGCTTGTATTTCAATTTGGCAAATCACAAACGATGGAATAACTAAACGGCTATATCCCGCTGAAACGTGGATGACGGCAAACATTGATGATTGGGATATTTTCATAAATAATTCTCTGGTCGAGGAAATGATGGCTAAGAGGTCGGAGCGCATCCCAAATGAAACGGGTGGGGTTTTAGTTGGAAATTGTGATTCATTGAGAAACAGGCTTTATATTGTTGACATGATATTTTCGCCAAGTGACAGTATCGAATCGCCAAATTCATTCATTCGTGGTTCGGATTCATTGCCGGAAAAAATGGTGGAAATTTCTAACCGAACACATGATAGCTTATACTATGTTGGTGAATGGCATAGCCACCCGAATAGCAATACTTCAATGAGTAATGACGACAAAATTTTATTAAATGTGGTTACAGAGTGGTGTGCGGTTGATTGCGGAATCGGATGTATAATTATCGCGGGGGATAACAATACCTGCTCGATTCACATAAAGATACATTCAAGCGAACGTGTCTTTTCAAAATCATTATAAACATACAGGCAGGTAACGGGTACTTCTGCAGGAAGAACGATAAGTACGCCGAATCCCAAGTCGCTGATGTGCTTGAGTTGGCTAATTTTCCGAAAGACGATTTTACAGTCAATGATATTGAAAAGCGCGAAGCTGATTTTATTCAGCGGATTATGGTTTTTTTTGAAGCGCAGGGCGTGTGTTGACCGCAATTATTTTAACCGCAAGCGCAATAATTATTGACGAATAACATTATCGCCGAATATGGCTTTTCGTTAATTTGCAAGCAATGCCTCGGTATATACCGAGGCACCATTTTTCCGATTCAGCCGATGGCTGAACGGAAAAATTTTGCTTGTTGGTGCTACGCCCCAAGCCCCACAGGGAGCGCGCGATGCGCGCTCCCTGTAAGCCGGCTTCGCCGTCTGCTTTTGCTTATACCGTGGGCGATATAAGTTCGCCTTCGGCGGTTAAAGTTCGTGCGTGGTGCTTCGTCGGCGTGGGTGGTCGGAGGCATGGTCGGCGGTGCGCTCGTTGGCATTGCCCGTAGCGTTCTTGTCGATGCCGAGGATGCGTTCGCAGTTGCCTTTTGCGACTGCCAGTTCACGGCTTTGGTCGCGGAGGGCGTAGTAATTTTTGTACAGCTTTTTCTTCTGTGCTTCGAGGGTAGCCCATTCTTGTTTCAGCGCGGAAATTTTCGGTAGCGGCTTGTTTTTGCCGTAACCCAAACTGTTAAAAGTACCATATTTGTAGTACATAAGTGCGCCCATTAGCGTTATTTATCGTCATAATGCCCCTTACATGAAATAATAATCAAATCACCTTCGCCGTGAGGTCTATAAACAAGCCTGTCACCTTTTGTTATCATTCTTGAAAAAGTTGGCGTGTTATAATGACGCAACTGTTCGGGTTTTCCAATACCCCCAAGCATTCCAGTTACCGTTATTTTTCTGCCAGTCTTTGTACTCCTTATCGGCACGAGTTGTAAAGTAACGGTTCATAATGATTTTTCCATAGCCCGCATTTGTTCCTTGGTATACATCACAACTTCGCCGCGCTCAGCTTGTGCAATAGATTCGTCAAGTTTGGCAAGATATTCAACATTAGCTTGTTGCTTTGTAGTAAGTTCAAAGGGTACTTTTTGCTCTCGCACCAATGCTTTTAAGCTGGAAATGATATAGGTAGTCATATTTAATCCTATTTCTTCCAAGGTTTCCTCTGCGTGCTTTTTCACATTTTCATCTACACGCACAGTTATTGCTCTGGACATAATAATCACTCCTTATGCAATTATTGTACTGCTATATGACGACGCTTGCAATACATAAAATTTTAACATCATTTTGTTTTTCCATATTAATTATTTCACCATTCAAACCAAACCAAGCAACGTACAAAAACAAAGCACTCCACTAACGAAAGTATCATAATCCATAATAAAAATCCACCATCCAATTCCGTTTTTATTGAAGCAAAAATAGCCCGTAAATCCGTCCCTGTCCTTTGCAACATGTTTTTAACCAACGTACGCTATCCCCGCGGGGTGCGATATGGCTAAGCGCGTCTCACGAAAAACGCGATTTCCGGCGAAGGGCGGGCTTATGTGCTTGGCGTCGGGCATTTATGACCGACGCAAGCACTTGCCCGACCGAGCCGGAAATCGCGTTTTTCGTGCTAACGCGCGTGCCATATCGCACCCCGCGGGGAGGATCACGTATGTATTACCAAAACACTTTCAATAAAAAACAACGGTTATTCCATTCGCTTCTACCGCCTTAGCCAACGCCTCAGGCAGCGCCCGTTCATTTCCCGGTAAATACAACACCCGCACACGCCCAAGCACCGGTAAAATACGCGCGATATCCTGCGGACGCAGCCAATCCGTTATCACCAATGCACAAACGCGGTTAACATTACGCATGTCCAAATAGCGCAGCAATTCACTTTCCCCGCCGCGCCCCGTACCGGATACCGTCACGCTATTATAGTGGCGATGCACGGTATAATTCCCCAAGGTATCCAGCTCCGTCGTTTGCGGACGCATGGGAAAATCACGCAAATACACGCACAACATTAAAACCGCGATCCCGAAAAGGAGCAACGGCGCCCTGCGTTTCAATTCCGCGCCGAAGCCGTTCATGACATACACGAAGATCAGCAAAACCGCCAACCCCGCCATCGGGACAAGAACGTCCCCGCCGCCCGTACGTACAATGGCGAACGGCAACGCGCCGAAGAAACGGCTGACCCATTCGTAGAGTTGCAATGTATAGAATACCACGCTTCCCGTTACGGACGCCGCCGGCAGCCACACCAACCCAACCAACCCCGTAACCACACCCATCACCAGTAACGCCACCACAAACGGGATGATGATCACGTTCGCGAAGACGGCGTATACCGGTATTTCATAGAAATGGTGCGCGAGTATGATATAGGTGGAAAAGGAAGCCGCCATACTCACCGCCAGGGCATTACGGAATTTTCCGTACGCGGGCATCCGTGCCAAGGCAAGCATCCGCTCGATGGGGGCGGTCAGGAGCGCGATGCCGTACACCGCCCCGAAGGAAAGTTGGAACCCCACGTTAAGGATCAACAGCGGTTCGTACAGGAACAGCGCGGCGCACGCCCACGAAATACCTGTCAGTAAATCGTAATCGCGGTACAAAATCCTTGCGAACACCAACGTCCCGCCCATCATGACGGCGCGTACCGTCGCCGTCGCCGCGCCCGTCATCAGGCAGTACAAAACCATTATAGCCAGCGTTATCACGCCCGCCTTGCGCGGGTTGATCAGCTTACCCAATACCGCGTTGACGGCCAGCATCAATACCGTTATGTGCAAACCGGAAATACTCAAGATATGCCGTATCCCCGCCGCACGGTAAAGCTCCGTTAAATCGCGGTCCATGCCCTCACGGTCACCCAAAACCATCGAGCGGATAATCCCCGCCTCCCTTGGCGGAAGCACCCTGTCATAAACCGAAGCGGCACGGTCGCGGAAATCCCGTATAACCGTAAAAAAATTACGGTGCGAATCACCGGTAATCACTTCCGTCGGGCGCACGATCGCATCAATTTTTTGCGCCCGCAAATGAAGGAACGCGTCATACCCCCCGGGGTTAACCGCCCGCGTTAAGGGAACCCATTCTCCCGTCATATGTATCTCCTGCCCGATTGCCACGGTTGGTAAATGCGGTTGTAAATACGCCATAAACCGCAGGGTTTGCCCTTCGTGATTTACGCGCACGACGGCGCGTTGGTTGCCCGAAGCGGTCAGCCCGCTTGTATCCACTACCCTTCCGGCGAAGGTTCTTTCTGTTCCGAATTCCGTATCCCGAATCCTTAATTCCATCCGCCCCGCGCCCCGCCACATCCCCGCCAGCAAAAAAAGCGCGAAAAAAAATACCGGCCAATACCGGTATCTTTTATAAAGCGCGCCGCATAAGCATACACCCAACAACGCAACCATTACGTACATCGGCGCGGTAAAAAACGCGGAGTAAATCCCCGTCAAAATACCCGCAACCAGGAACCCCAACGCCCACAAGGCGGGGCGTAAAGTGGGCGCCATTATTCGTCGTCGTCGCCGCGCGGCCCTACGGGTACTTCGTCGTCCTCGTCCTCTACATGCGGATCGTATTCCGGTTCTTCGTCCACCAGGGTCATGTCATGCCCGTACACAAAGCCCAAGTTAAAATCCGTCACCCCGTGGAAGATTTCATGCCGCTGGGAATCTATTAAGAAGAACACCCGCTCCACCCTTGAGGTCCAGTCCGTGTTATCCGTGGACGTAAGCGTATTGACGATACTTTGCAGCATCAGCCGTGAAATATGCGCGTTGCCGATGAATCGGTTCATGAAATCACCCGAAAAGTCCACGTACAAGCTCCGCGATTCGGGCTCGTAGTTAATGATGCGTATACGCGTTTCCGGCGGGATGACGCGCATCGCTTTCTCGTTTTCGAGGGAAGGGCCGGCAATGAGGTACAGTAGCTTCGTTTCCGCCAGGCGGTGAAGGTCGATATAATCGTCCACGAACGTTTCGGTAATTAACCCTTCACCGTCGGCGCATACGAAATACAGCGTAATCACACGCGATGCCATGACGCCCGGCGAAAGGGAGGGATCGTTCGTAACGGTGCTTGCCGTCTCGATCGTAACCGCCGACGGGTCCCACCACCATTCCTCGTTTTCCTCCTCTGTTTCGTCAACCCAAATCGACAGCCATTTTTCAAAAGGCATCAGCGGTTTGTCGCCTTCGCCGTCCACCCATATCAAAACGCGCTCCACAAAGGGCAGCTCCGTCAGCGTTAACACCAAACCCGCGCGGAATAACGACTCTTCAAGCGAAGTCATTTCGCGGTATTCCCGCGGGAACGAAATCCCCACCAAATCGCCCCGGTACACGACCGAAATCACGCCCAAACCCTCCGGCCAAAGTCCCGTCAACGCGGTATTACGCGGCGGGCTGTAATAATGGTTGATCAGTGTTTGGACTTGCAAATCACGCGAACTTGACGGGACATTCACCGCCGTACCCTCAAACCGCCCCTCGCCGGGATTAAAGTGGAAAACGCGCAGCCCCCCGACGGAAACGTTGTTCCCCCGCGTACCCCATATAAAGAAAACCGCCAGCGCGCCCGCCATTATGATAAAAATCATAACCGCGAATATAATCCTGCGTTTGGGGTTGTTTAAAACCTTTTTCATCTCTTTGCTCCCAATTCCTAATTCCTTCGTATCGGTATCCGCACCGTAAACACGGCCCCTTCGTCGGGCTTCGACGAAACCCGTATCGTGCCGTTGTGCGCAAGCACCGCGGAATGTGATATCGCCAGCCCAAGGCCCGTGCCGCCCGTTTCGCGGTCGCGTGCTTTATCCACGCGGTAAAAGCGGTTGAATATCTTGGTTTGTTCGGTTTCGGGTATACCCATGCCCGTATCCTGCACGCTGATGTACGCGAATTGGTGGTCCGCGTCCACGGCGACCTTTACCGTCCCGCCCCGAGGGGTATATTTTATGCCGTTTTCGACTATATTTGAGATGGCGAGCGTAAGTTTGATTTCGTCGGCGCTTATCTCCACGGGACGCACATCGTCGTAGATCAACGCGATTTCCTTTTGCTCGGACAAGGGCGACAGCCGCTTGAGGATATCTTCCACCATTTTGTTGACGGATATCAGCGATATGTTTAATCCCTGTTCGCGCTGGTCGTTACGCACCAGGGCCAGCAAATCGTTGTTGATGTTGGTCATACGGTCCACTTCGTTGACGATATCTTGCAAAAATTCGCGGTACATGGCCTCGGGCGCGTGCTCCTGTAAAAGGATCGATTCCGAAAGTACCTTCATGCTGGACAGGGGCGTCTTTAATTCGTGCGATACGTTGGAGACGAATTCCTCGCGCGTCTTCTCCACCTGCTCCAGTTTTTCGGCCATGGAGTTGAAGGATTCGGCCAGGATCGCGTATTCGTTATGGCCTTCGACGTTGGTGATGCGTTGGTCGAGCCGTCCCGTGGCCATGCGCCGTACTACGTGCAATATACGGCGCAAGGGGCGTATCAACGCGTCCGCCATAACGAAGACGACCACGATGATCCCCAAGCTGACCAGCGCAATGATCAGCAGGAGGTTCGCGCGGAGGTCGGCCAGGGATTCGAAGATATCCTCCACGCCTTCGATCAACAGGACCGCGCCCACGCGCTCCGTCGCGTCGTTGGGGCTGGAAACGGCTACGGCGGCATACAGGGTGGCTTCACCCCGCCGCAGGTTCGTGACATTCGTACGCCCGTAAATCGCGTTCATCACTTCCGGGATAATCATGGTTTGCCCATGGCGTGAGCCCGCGGCGGAATCGTAGATAACGCGCAGGCTGTCGTCGATGACCAACACGCGGTAGCCCCATTCCGTGCTCCGCCTGTTCATGATCGCGCGCAGGCCGCTGAATATCAGGGTTTCCTCCAAGGCGTCGAAGCCCCGCAAAGCCACGATGTCCGAAGCCATAAACGCGATGGGCTGAACTTCGCCTTCACGTTCGCTGAGGTAATCGTTTTCGATATGCGCGATAACCACGAAAAAAAACACCGCAAGCGGCAATAAGCTAAGCGCGACATAGCTTAGCGCCAGCTTCCAGCGCAGGGATGAAAACCAACGGACCTTATCTAAAATAGTAACCGACTCCCCATTTTGTGCTTATATACTTGGGATCGCTCGGATTGTCCTCGATTTTTTCACGCAGGCGGCGGACGTGGACGTCCACCGTGCGCACGTCGCCGGTGTTTTCGACCCCCCAGATCTGCGTCAACAGTTCCTCCCGCTCAAACACGCGGCCTATATTGTTCATAAAGAATTCGAGCAGATCGAATTCCCGCGCGGTCAGGTTGATTTCCTTCTCCCGCACGAATACGCGCCGCGCGTGCAAATCGATGCTGATGTCGCGCAGGGTCAGTTTTTCCGCTTTTCGGGGTATGGGCTTCGCCAACGCGCTGCGCCGCAGGATGGCCTTAATGCGCGCCTTTAACTCGAGGATATTAAACGGCTTGGTAATGTAGTCGTCCGCGCCGTATTCCAGCCCCATGATCTTGTCCATATCGTCGTCCTTGGCGGTGACCATCACCACGGGTACCGCGCTGAACTCGCGGATTTGCTGGCAAACCTCCGTACCTTCGAGCTTGGGGAGCATCACATCAAGGATAATAGCGTCGTATTTATTCTCCCGCGCCAGTTGCAAAGCCTCCTCGCCGTCGTAGGCTACGTCCACTTGCATACCGTCCTGCTCCAGGCTGAACTTGATACCCTTTACGATGCTCTTTTCGTCATCCACTACCAATATTGCCGGCATAAAATCACCCTATCTTACTGTTATTAATTCCTTTAAGCCGTTGAATACCGCGTTCCCGATACCCGAAATGTTCATCAATTCCTCTATCTGCGTAAAGCGTCCGATATTTTCCCGATAATCGATGATACTTTGCGCGCGGGCGGGGCCGATGCCGGGGAGCGTTTGCAACTGGGCAAGCGCGGCGGTGTTAAGGTCGATCAAACCGTCGCTTGCCGTGACGCTGTCTTCGACAATCCCGCTTTCGCCCGGCCCGACGATACTGTAATCCCCCGTCGCGGGAACGATGATTTGCATCGCGTCACGTAAGGGGACGGCCAGGTTAATCCGCGTCAAATCCGCTTCCTGCGTGTAACCCCCCGCCATTTCAACCGCGTCCGCCACGCGCGCGTTTGCGGGAAGGGTATAGACGCCGGGTTCACGGACTTCCCCCAGGATATGTATTACCACGTATGCCGCTTCTTCCGTTTGCGGCTGCGTCAAATCGGGCGTATGCAGCCCGAGGACCTCCCCGCCCTTTCGCGCGGCGGGACGGTCGGAGTTTAACAAAAACAACGCACCCATTACAACGATGCATACGATCCCTAAAATTATATAAATGTGCCGCTTGATAAATTCCACCATTATATATCACCCGCATAAAGGAGCTTGACAAGAAATGAAGACATTATCGCTGTTATTGCTTGCGGTATTGGCCGCGGCGGCGCAACCGCCGTACGGGGAGGAAACTGCCGTACCCGATCCGCCGTATGTGGAGGAAGCCGCCGTACCTGATCCGCCGTCCTACACGGCGGGCGGTGTCGTCGTGATGTGCGCGGACACGGGGCTGGTTTTGTACGGGAACCAAGAACACACGGAATTCTACCCCGCCAGCATCACGAAGGTGATGACCGCTTTGGTCGTACTGGACCATGTGCAGGACTTAAGCGAACGCGTTACGTTTTCGCACAACGCGGTTTTTTCCATACCGCGCAATTCCAGCCATATTTCCATGGACGTGGGGGAAAGGCTCAGCGTCTATGAATCGCTCCACGCGCTGCTTCTACGTTCCGCTAACGAAGTGGCTTTGGCCTTGGCCGAATACGTGGCGGGCAGCGTGGAGGAATTCACAGAGCTCATGAACCACCGCGCCGCAGCGATCGGCGCAAACGACACCCGGTTCGTAAACCCCACGGGCCTCCCCGCGACGGGGCATGTGACCACGGCATACGACATGGCCCTGATCATGCGCGAAGCCGTTCGCCTGTATCCGGTATTTACGGAGATCATCTCCACGCGGCAGTTCGCCATCCCCCCCACGGAACGGCAGGCGGAAACGCGCTTTGTCAACACCACCAACCAATTGATACGCCCGGGCACGCCCTACTTCAACCCCAGCGTTATCGGCTCAAAGACCGGTTGGACGCACGCGGCGGGCAACACGCTGCTGACATACGCCGAACACGAGGGGCGCAAGCTCATCGTCACCATCCTGCAAGGCTCGGGGACGGACCCCTTCCGCGAAACGACGTCCCTGCTTGATTACGCCTTCCAATTGCCTTACGAGGAACGGATCGTATTCAACGCCGAATCGTATACCCGCACTATACCCGTATACCGGGAGGCCGATGGGGAAACGGCGGAAGCCTACCGCCTTACGCTTCGGGCGGGGGACGATTTGCGCTACAGCCTTCCCTTGGGGTTTGACCTCACCATGCTGCGTTACGACCTTAACGTACCGGAAAGCGTAACCGCACCCGTTTCGGAGGGTGACATTATCGGCAGCATAGCGGTGTACGCGCAGAACGTGCGGTTAGGCTCCGTTAACCTGCTGGCGCAAAGTACGGTGGGGGAAGCACCCCTTCCCGTTTCCGCGGCGGATGCCCCCACATCGGGGGAACCCATCGAAGCGGCGGAACCCGCGCACGCCGTCTACCCCTACGCGCCGGCGAATCCCTCCCCGGCGTACGGCGGCTTTTGGGACGCCTTCCGTGACAGCGACGAACTGTCCGCGCTGGTTGTGCCGCTTACGGTCGCCTTCCTCGGGCTGTTGGTTTCGATCGTGGCGTTCGCCACGCGACGTAAGCGCAGGATGAAGCAATTCCTCTATATCGGAAGCGGCGGCGGTAAAAGGTACACGAGCCCGTATTTTAACTCATATCGATACAGGTAGCAAACAAATTGTGAACGTAAACCGTTCTTCATCAAACCGATACGACCGATGCAACTCCGGTCCGCAGGAATTGGAGCCGATGCCGTTGTGCTTGTAATCGATGTTGACGATGGTTTCATCCAATTTCGTCAGCTCATGCGGATGCTTCGCTTTATCCAAATCGGCGGCGGTATAATGGGATGCGTTAAACGAAAACGGCGCGTCGGCCGCCTCGATTAAGATACCCCGTCTTCCCCCGTCGCTGATGAAGGCGTAATCCGCATCCCCACGTGCGCCGTTCTCCTGCGGCATGGCGTAATTTTCGAACATCCCGTCTACGGTTGTCTCGAATAATCCCTTATATACGCTGCGGCGCATGTCGGCGTAGTTTTCATGCGGGCCGCGCCCGAAATACCGTATACTTTCATGTCCCGCGGGCAACGTCAAGCGTAAACCGAAACGCGGCAAGGGAAGGCGCGATTTGTCCCACATGGCGTTGCGTTCGGATACCTTAACGTCGGTGTTCAAGCGGATACGCCCGTTTGACGTGACCGTCCACACCGCTTCGCCGCGCAAGATGGGGGCTTCGCTGACGGCACCGATTGCATAGTGGGTTTTGATTAAGCAGGTATTTTCGTCGGGTGTTTCCCAAGAGGCGTCGTACAAGTGCGTGATGGCTTTGTCCAAGCCCCATGCCCGCCAGGCGTATTGGATATTGCGGTCGTTGTCCGTCGGCGCGCGCCATACGTCGAAGGTGATGGGTTGGGTGATGAACGGGATGCCTTGATTGGTGATTTGTTCAAAGACCCCTTTGCGCAAATCGAATACATACAGGAAACCTTCGTTTCCGGTACGGAGGTGGTTGCCGTGTTCGCTTACCGTGAGGGGGGTACCGGGGCGCATGGGCTGTAAATAAATCGGCGGCGCAACGCGGTTATCGGCGATGATGAGCTGGTTGAAAGCCATTTCCTCGCCGTGTCCCGCCCAAGCGTGGAAGCGCGGGCTGCACGGGTCGCATTTGTAACGGAAACGCAGGTTAAGCGCGCAAAGACCCATCCGTTCTTCTTCCGGTAAGTCGTATGCCAGTTTTATTTCCTGCGAACCGTGCGGGGGTACCATTAATATAAATTCGTATCCCATGGCCACCGTTTCGCCGTTGTTTTCCAGCCGCCATTCCAAATAAATATGGGATAAATCGATAAAGTCGTAATCGTTGTACACGCGTATGATGCCTTGCGCCGGGTCCGCCATTTCCGCGCGGGCGCAGGTGTAGACGGCCTTCGCTTCTTTAAAGCCCGTATGGGGCGTGCGGTCGGCGTACACCAAACCGTCCAGGCAGAAGTTGGCGTCGTTGGGTTCGTCGCCGAAGTCACCCCCGTAGGCGGTAAAAGTGACACACTCCGGTTTTCTCGTATCAGCGGTAAAGGTGACGCAGTCCGGTTTTTCCGCTTCAGCCGTTAACGCGGCCGGTAACTTCGTGTCGAATTGACACGAAGTTAGACCCATCCGCGCCAACGCCTTTTCCGCGCCGCGATACGGGACGGTGTAGGTCTTGCCGTTTGCGTCGGTGTACCGTTTGGCAAGCAAACCATGATCCCAAAATTCCCATATACAACCCCCTATCAACTTGGGGGTCTTCTTTATGATTTCCCAATAATCCCAAATATCCCCCGGGCCTGTGCCCATGGCGTGGGAATATTCGCAGAAGAAGTAAGGCCGTTTCTTCGTATCGTCGGCGGCGTATTCCGCCGCCCATTCCAACGACGGGTACATACAACTGCGCAGCGAGAGGAAGTCTTCTTCATCTGTTTGGTGCGCGTTCGCGCCTTCGTAATGCACGGGCCTGTCGGGGTCGCGTTCACGCGCCCAATAAGCCATTTTGTCGTGGTTCCTGCCGTATCCCGATTCGTTGCCAAGTGACCACATGATGACGCACGCGTGGTTCTTGTCCCGTTCCACCAACCGCGCGATCCGATCGACGTACGCGTCCTCCCACAACGGGTCTTTTGAAAGGGTATTCAAATCCGGCCGCATCCCGTGACATTCGTGGTCGGTTTCGTCCACCACATAGAAGCCGTAATACGAACATAAAGCCGCAAACCGCGGGTCGTTCGGGTAATGCGCCGTGCGGATCGTATTCACGTTATACCGCTTCATCAGGAGCAGGTCATCGCGTATCCAATCGAGCGGGACGGTTTGGCCGTACAGCGGGTGGAAGTCGTGGCGGTTAACACCCTTTAATTTGACGGATTGCCCGTTGATAAGGAGTGCGCCGTTTTCCGCGAATTCGATTTTCCGCAAGCCTATGTCAAGGATTATTGTTTCCGGTTGGCTTTCGCCGTAAGAAATGATGATCTTATACAGATAAGGAAATTCCGCGTTCCACAAAATCGGCGCGTTAACGGGGATTTCCGCGTAGGCGCAGCCGAACTCGTCGAGTACGACGGTTTCCTTTCCGACGGTTTGCGTGCCACATTCACTAAAGAGCGTTACAGCGGCTTCCAGCCCCGGCGTACCGTCCAGCTCGCAATGCACGAGTACGCGCGGGGCATACATATCCGCGCTTGGTTTTTGGGGATGCGGATTATCCGCGAACTCCGTCCGTACGAACACATCACGCACCCGTTCCTTCGCCCGCGCGAGCAAATACACATCGCGGAAGATACCCGAAAACCGCCAGCAATCCTGGTCCTCGATGTACGTACCGTCGCAATATTTAAGCACAAGTACGGTTACGCGGTTGCTTCCGGTTTTTGCGTGGGCGGTAATATCGAATTCGGCGGGCAGGCGGCTGCCCTTGCTCATACCGGCGTACGCGCCGTTAACCCACAAGTAAAGGATGCTGTTAACGCCTTCGAAATTAATAAAAATATCCTGCCCGTCCCATTCCGCGCCGATAAAAAAATCCCGCGCGTACAAACCGCAGGGGTTGTGCGCCGGGACATAAGGCGGGTCGCAGGGGATGGGGTAGTTAATATTGGTATAGTGGCACTTGTCATAACCTTCGGTTTGCCAACAGGACGGCACGGCGATGGTATCAAAGCTGTTTACGGGAAAGTCCGCCGCGTAAAATCCTTCGGGCAGTTCGATATAGCCTTCCTCGAAGTAAGCAAAGGCCCAATCCCCGTTGATTGACAGGAAGCGCGGCGACTGCCCCCGCGCGTATACATTCGCCAACGTCAAGTCCTTTGGGGGGTCCGCGCCGAAGGGGATGTAATGCGCCCGCGGGCGTTCGCGGTTTTCGTGGGTAACAGCCGGGTCTTGATAATGAGTGGGAATGTACACGGGAACCCCTCCGTTATTGTATTTTATTCCAACGTATACGCGCCGCGCACCATCACCCACGACGAATTCGACGTAAAGCGTAAGCCGCGCCCGTCGGAGCGGGGCGCAATCAAGAGGTTATTGAGCCCGACGTTTTGCCCGTTGAGGATATCCCCCCCCGTGGTCACGTTGACCAAGCCGTTGGGTCCGGCTACCACCACGGCGGAGCCGCCGCGCAGGATCACCTCGGTACCGTTTTCGATGACGAGGGTTTGGTTGCGCTGCGGGGTGACCACCGTCCACGCAAGGCTGCGTTCGCCGTGTTCACATTCGCATGTTCCGGCTGCCGTACGCAGCATTTCGCCGTACATCAACTCGAAGGTAATCATCACATCCGCGAAAACGGCGGCGGTCATGGCTTGCAAGTCAATCGGCCCGCCGGGGAGACCCGGCAACCCGCCCGCTTCCACCATGTTGCGTAGGAGGGTGTTTTCCGCGCGCAGGGTTTGGACTTCGGTCCACAGGGCGTCGATACGCTCATCCACGTAGCGGCGCGTCACCAACGGGTCGGCGGCTTCGCCGGGCTGCGCGGAAACGACCGTGCGCAGGTACGGGAACGTGACGGCGACCACCAGCAATACCGCGATCAGCAGCGTCGTTATGTTTTTCCTTTTCTTCATTTTATACACCTCATTTATGGGATTTTATAATTCGCACAGCAGGGCTTCCATTTCATCCGCGGTCTTTGCCAGGTTGACACGCCTGCGCAAGTCGGCGGAGCCGTGCATCCCCTTCGTGTACCACGAAAGATGCTTGCGCATTTCTTCGACGCGGCCTTTGCGTCCGACTACCGCGTGAAGGTGCCCGATCGCGGTTTTTACGATTTCGCTAACGCCGGGCGGCTCAGGCAGGATACCCGTTTCAAGGAACGCCAGCGTTCGGGAAAATATCCAAGGATTCCCCAACGCGCCGCGCGCTACCATAATGCCGTCACACGCGTTGTTTTGCAAGCGTTTTATCGCGTCCTCGGGTATAAAAATATCCCCGTTGCCGATAACGGGGATACGCACCGATGCTTTGACGGCGGCGATTTCGTCCCAATCCGCACAACCGGAATAATATTGGTCACGCGTGCGGCCATGGACGATGACCATCGCCGCGCCTGATTCCCGCGCCGCGCGGGCCACTTCGAGAGCGTTTTTCGTACCGGGGGTAAAGCCCAAACGTATCTTTACGGTAACGGGACGGGGGGACGCTTTTACGGCGGCTTCCACCATTTGACCCGCCAGCGAGGGGTTTTTCATGATCGCCGCGCCTTCGCCGTTATTCACAATTTTTTTCATAGGACAGCCCATATTGATATTGACGATGTCATACGGGAAACAAGGTGTATCTTCGCCTTGCGCCTGTTCATCCAATTTACGTATCGCTTCAGCTAATATATCCGGTTCGTTGCCGAAGAACTGCACCGCCCAAGGCTGTACGCCCTCGTTTTCCAACAAACGGTACGTATTTTTATTCCCATACACGATGCTCTTCGCGCTCACCATTTCGGAAAAAGTCAGCCCCGCGCCATGCTCCGCAACCAACGCCCGAAACGTACGGTCGGTTATCCCCGCCATCGGAGCCATAAAAATATTGTTTTTAAGCGTCACGTTCCCAATCTTCATAAACCGATTATATCATGCCGAAACCCATTTGCCCTTTATTCCGTATTCCGAATTTTATTATCCATTTACCTTTTTATTACGAACTCCGCATTTTTTATTCCGCATCCCGAATCAACTCATACAATTTCTCCATTGCCGGATAAAGGCCGCCCACCGCGTCGATGATGCCTTCCTTCACGGCGTCCTCGCCGATAAGGATCGTCCCCACGTCCTGCGCCATTTGCGTCGCGTCCATCATCAAACCCTTTAACTTCGCGCGGTCGATTTTCGCGTGGGCAAGGATAAATTCCTCCACGCGCTCCTGCGTCTTTTGGAAATATTCGTACGACTGCGGCGCGCCCACGATCGTGCCGTTGATGCGGATGGGATGCAGCGTCATGGTAGCCGACGGCGCGATGAAGGAATAATCCGCCGCCACCGCCAACGGTACCCCGATGGAATGTCCGCCGCCCAACACCAACGAAACCGTAGGCTTGCCCAAATGCGCGATTAATTCCGCCAACGCCAAGCCCGCTTCCACATCGCCGCCCATCGTGTTCAGCAAAACGAGGAGCCCATCGACCTCCGTGTTTTCCGCGCACAGCACAAGCTGGGGGATCACATGCTCATACTTGGTCGCCTTATTCGTCGGGGGAAGGACGACATGCCCTTCCACCTGCCCGATGATCGTGAGGAACTGGATCGTCCCGCGCGGATTACCCTTGCGCGGCGGCGGCATGGTGGCTTCGGGCTGGGGAGGCTCGGGCGGGGACGGAGCGGCGGTATCATCCTGCGTTTTGTCTTCGCCGCCGTTTGCCGTATAGCCGGGAATCGCTTCCCTTACGGCACCAACCGCCTGCGCGTATGACGGAACGTCCCTCCCCGGCGGTTTTGACGGTATAACGCGCATGATCCCGCTCGAACCGGGCATGGCAAAATCGGTGAAATTTTTCATGGTTGGATGCTCCTCTGCGTGTTTAAAAAGGACTATCCCGTTTTATCGGGACAGTCCTAGTTTTCGTTACCGCGGATAAATTATTCCCGCTTTTTCCGGAACATATTAAGCCGTCACTTATTAAGCCTTTTCCAATCCGCAAAAATGACCTGCTCGCCGCCCGTCAAATCCCAGCAATCCTTCGCAAAACCTTGAAAAGCGTGTTCCGGCTTCGCTTTGACAGAAAAGCCGCTCCTTGTATAAAAAATCATTCCTATATTCAAATCGTCTATGGGAACGGCAAACCGTTTCTTCCGCCCGAAAATAAGGACCGGTTGGAAATCGTCGTCGGGGCGCGGCAGGTTTAGCTTTTCATAACCGTTGATAATAGGAATGTCCTTCCCCCGTACGGAAAGGGTCGTTTCGTTTATATCCTTTTGGCTGCGGTAGAATACCTCCGTGATGTCATAGGCGTTCACAATTAAATGATGGCCGCCAACCGTGTACAGCAAGTAATCCGCCCAACCCCCTTTTTCCAACGGTTCCGCAAGCTCCGGCACGACAAAGGGTTTTTGCTTCAAACAGGTATCAACCAAATCTTCAATCTCGTAAGCAATGGTGCGCAAATCGTCCGAATAAACCGCCATGACCTTGGGCAGGTTAAATTCCATGCTCCGTGTAACGCCTTGGATGGTTGTCAAATAGGCGTTGACATGTAAGAATTTCAACATGAGTGAGTAGTCCGCCAATTCCTTAAAGCCGTCTTCATCCACGCCCCCAAACTTTAACCGTCCCGCGTATTCGTGCATTTTATCCGCAAGGAGCCTTACCTCATTTGCCACGAAGGCGTAATCGCGCCCGTCTTCCCCCGCCCGCGCCGCTTCCTGCCTGAGCGTCAGCGATACCGTCCATATTTTTTGGACGCACCGTTCGATGAGCCAAATCTTTTTTTCATTTTCCATAACTTATTTCCTCCATAAATAGGTTAGAATCGGCCGCAATTTGTCCAATGCCCTGCGGTGCCGGGTTAAAACGGTGTTCAATTTTATGCCGTGCCGCTCGCTTATTTCGCGGAAGGTGAAATCGCCGTAGTACCGCTCCCGTATAATTATCCGTTCGATATCCTTAAGCGTCAGCAGCGATTCCACAATCGCCGCCGTATCCTCGGCCTGAATAATTTCCTCCACGAAACTGTCCTCGCTGATGAGCGGGATATCCGCACCCAACCTGACCGTGCGGTTGCTTTCGCTGTCGTACCGGTGGAAGATTTTATACGCGCCGCGTATACACGCCGCCGACATATAACCGAAATTATACTGTTCCGGCGTAAACCCCGGGGATTTCGCCACATCCAAAAACGCCTGATTGACGATATCCTCCGCCGTATCCGCAATGCCGCGCCGCGTATAAAACTTTTTACGCACATAAGCGACCAAGCGCACCCGCAAATCCCCCATGTCATCCAAGGGGCTTCCCTCCTTTCAACAGCTAAAGGCGTGCCGCGGGTTGTTTTATTTCAATTATATTTGCAACGTCAAGAACGATACAATACAATGTCCCCCGATTTACATACTCCGACATTTCACGCCGACAGGAGTTGCCCAAATGCATACGGCGGCAAACGTGCTTCAAAATATTTTTGGCTACACTTCCTTCCGCGAAGGGCAGCGAGAATTAATCGATGCAATTATGCAAAAGCGGGACGTATGCGGCATCATGCCTACCGGCGCGGGTAAGTCCCTGTGTTATCAAGTACCCGCCATGCTTCTGCCCGGTGTAACGTTGGTAATTTCCCCATTGATTTCCCTGATGCGTGACCAAGTGATGGGCTTGGTAGCGGCGGGAGTACCGGCGGCTTTTATCAACAGCTCGCTGACAGAGGCACAATGCGCAAAGGCGATGTCCAACGCCCGCACGGGATTATATAAAATTATCTACATAGCGCCCGAACGCCTGTTGACCCCTTCCATGACATTCCTCGCCGCCGAACTGGATATATCATTGGTAGCGGTGGACGAAGCGCATTGTATTTCCCAATGGGGGCAGGATTTCCGCCCAAATTATATGGACATCCCCGCTTTTATCGCCGGATTGCGCAATCGGCCCGTGTTGGGTGCCTTTACCGCGACGGCCACGCCCCGCGTGCGCAGCGATATCGTACGCGCGTTGGCCTTGCAAAATCCGCTGACCGTCGTTACGGGCTTCGACCGGCCCAACTTGTACTTCGCGGTGCGCCGCCCAAAGGATAAATATAAAATGCTGACCGCATATCTGCACAATAATAACAGCACGGGCATCGTTTACTGTTCCACCCGAAAGGAAACGGACAAACTGACCGAACGCTTAACCGCCGACGGCTACAGCGCCGCCGCGTACCACGCGGGCTTACCGGATACCGCCCGCACCCGGGCGCAAGACGATTTCCTGCACGACAGGACGCAAATCATCGTTGCGACCAACGCCTTCGGCATGGGCATCGACAAATCAAACGTACGCTTCGTCATCCATTACAACCTGCCGCAAAACATCGAAGCCTACTACCAGGAAGCGGGCCGTGCCGGGCGCGACGGCTTGCCCGCCGATTGCATCCTGTTCTACGCGAAGCAGGATATCTTTACATCCGTGTTCCTTATCAAGCAAAGTGAAAACGAAGAAGAAATCCAACGCAAACGACGGCTCCTAAACAGAATGGTGCAATATTGCGAAGCGAAAACCTGCTTGCGTAACTACCTGCTGACATACTTCGGCGAAAAGAAATCCAACGACTGCGGGGATTGCGGGAATTGCAACACGCAAGGTGATTCTATTCCCGATGCAGCGGATTCTATAACCGATACATCGAAACGACCCGTAGGAAAATCACGCGCCCGCGTTTCCACTCCGGCATCCACATCGGCGACATCGGATCCTCTCTCCAACCCGTTATCTATTCCGGCGATAACGGATTCCCTCTCCACCTCGGTGTCCACCCCGGCGATAACGTATGCTTTCTACAACCAGTTATTCGATAAACTCAAAAGCATCCGCTTGGAAATCGCAAAACGCGAAAAAGTCCCCGCTTTCGTCATTTTTTCCGATGCCACGTTGGTGGACATGTGCCAAAAACATCCCCTCACGCCGGAGGAATTACTAAAAGTCAGCGGCGTAGGAAATGTAAAACTGGAACGCTACGGCGAACCCTTCCTCGAAATCCTGCGAAGCACGCCGCGCCAAAACGATACGCAAAACCAACCGCAACCCACCGCACCCGCGTTAACGAAGGAGATATTCCTCCAAGAGATTCTCTTTGAAGATGAATCCATTCAGATAACCCGCGCGGCGGACAACATCAATGCCGTTCTTCTCAAGCACCATATGAAAAAAACCAGCGGCATAACTTTAAACAAGCTGCTGCTGGCTAACGGCTATTTGGAAGATTCCTCAGGCGTTAAACTACCCACCTCCGAAGGCACATCGGCGGGCATCACGACCATCCGCCGCAGTTCAAGCCGCGGCGATTACGACCAATGTCTCTTTAATAAAAACGCGCAACGACTGTGCGCGATGTTGTGTTTTTATTCAATAGTGGATATTACTCCCATTAAATTCCCGAATTTATAAACCAAACAAATTTGCTTGGATGATTTAATTCATGACATTCTGATTGTATGTTTTACCTTGCCGGTCGAGGAACTTTTTGATTTCGCTAAGGAAAGATTCGGCGGAAGCCAATTGATTCGTCACATCCTCTTTGCTGATGATGTAGAAATCGTCGTAGTCGCTTTCATTTCTAACCTGGAACAAGGTTTCAATGGTGTTCGACATCACTTTCGGGAAGATGCTTGTTTTGATAAATTCACGTCGGAAATACCCGATGACTTGCCCATGATTGCCAAAATCAACACTCTTTAGTGCCATAACACTACGCATGGCGTGGAATATACAGTAATAAGACCGATTGGCAGCGGCTAAATAATCCCCGATGTTTATTAATGCTTTTGCGGCAACAAGGCATTGCTCTGCCTTGTCAAACCTGTATTTTGACATGTCCTTAGTGTGCTGCATAAAGCTCAACCCCTTCAGAAAGAACATTCCGATAAAACGGTGAAACAGGAAGCCTGTTTATAAAAAGACTTTCGTCGTTCAATATCATGCTTACGACAATGTCATGCTCAAGCCCCAAATCACTTGTCATATCGTAAATCCGGTATTGGTATTCTTTTTTTTCTGATTCGGAAACACTCGCCAACACCATAATGTCCAAGTCGGAATATTCCTTGTAGTCGCCGCGGGCGTATGAACCATAAAGGATTATTTTACGCAACTTGTCGCCCATGAGGGACTGCGTGTTGCGACGAAGTTCGTCTGTGACGGTGGTTAGGGCTGGGGGGAGATTATGCATGGGTGCCTCCTGTTCTGCTACTGCATCTTTAATTTCAAGAAACAAAGCGTTTACCCGTTTCGACATGGATCAACATAATTTACGTCGGTTCGTTCACTCCCACTCGATTCCCAAATCCTTAATCTAAACAATTTTGTTTGGGTGGTTTAGCTTGTGTTATTCTGATTGCTTATATTATCCATAGCCGATAGGCTATCTGATTTTTTGTTGCCATATTGTTGCCGCGTTATAATCAATTTAAAGGTTATAAAACGTGCTTATTCGATAAGTCTGCTCCCGTCCGTGTTAAGTGGTCTTTGCGACTTCAATAGATAACATTGTTTGTTATCGTCTGTTATTGCGAAAAAGTCAGACGGTCGTTCTTCAATCATAATAGGTTCTTTTATTAATTTTGCCTTCCATTCGGGCATATCGGAGGGTGCTATAAATTCATCTATCATATTTTGATAATTTTTATCAAGTAATTGTAGTATCAAATTAAGGAAATATTTTTTGCTATCTGTCCGTTCATTGTAGATAAAATAATTTAGTTCAATAAGGTTGACGATAAATTTCCTTTTCTCTGCGTTAATTGCATACCAGCGCGAAGCCCAATAATCATAATATTTATATTCTGCATCGACATTTATTGTAAGCATAGCTCTGTTAAATAAATTTGGAGAGAAGTTCTTGTCATCGTCAAAATAATCGGAAAACACAAAAAAGATTTTATGCAACCGTTCTTCTTCTGAAACAGTTTCATCAAATAACATTGCTGATGCACAATCAAAAGCAAAGGAAATTCTTCCCCTAAATACATTTAAATCCTCAAGCTCCCAAATAATATCCTTTAATTGCTCATTTTCCTTTATTTTTTTTGCTTTTTCAACTTCTTCAGCCATTTGCACACTACGATATGAATTAGGTCTTATTGTGTAGTTCTCAAGGAAGTTATAAATATTTGTGCATCCATCAGCCATTGTATTTATTAAACCAATCATACTTTCAAACGCTTCCGGCGACCTTAATAAGTCCTCTCTGCTACTGCTTGATTTTATCGTTATATTAGCATAACAAACAAAGTTGCGAATTATTCGCATCCACTTTATATAAGCCTCTCTATTAAATGTTTCGTTTCTCCTTAAAAATTCAATTTGAGCAAACATTAATGCTTTCTTAGTATAAGACGAATCTGTTGCAATTTCTTTCAAAACGGATTCTGTGCATGAATGCGTCCATAACTTTATATTTGAAATATCTAAATCCACATTATTTTTTTCGATAGCGGTGAAAATTTCATAGCAACCATAAATGTATTCATAAACGCTTTTATCAATAAATTGCAACAAATATTTTCCATCGCTATTGTCGTTTAAGCGTCTTAATATGTTATGTCTGACAGAGACATTTGGATTTTTCTCTCTGTTAAGTGCAATTTTATACATCACAATCGCTGAAATAAATTTTATATGTGCGCTGTCTATTCGATTGCCAAATTTACTCCAAAATAATTCCGTCCATGCGGTATCTATTTTATAATCAAATTTATCGGTAATGGCATATCCATTTTCCCACTTTTCATCTTCGATACGCATTTGTATTTGAGCTTTAAAATTTTCAAATGGTGTTAATAACTTCCCTCTTGCATTCATCTTGATATATAAATCATCCGATAAGCCCAAGTCTTGTAAATTTAGGTAATGGAATGTTATTAACTTTTGCCCTATCAAACGCTCCCATAAATCCGGCACATCATCGAAGTTATCTTTAATATCGTCTAATGTATTAAGCATGGCTTTTATTGATGGGTCTTGTTCCCAAGATAAATAGAACCAATTTGCATCTCTTATTACATCACTAATTTTAGTGTTTTCCTTTAACTCAATAGATTTTTCGATTAAATAATTGCAAAAATACCTTGATGACAACCTTGTTTCATATGTAAATTTGGATAGCAAGCGAACAGCGCCTTCGTCAGGCACAGAACCTTCTCTTGTCATAGCATACCAATGTAAAAGAAATAAAGTAGTTAATCTTTGCTGACCATCCAATGGTTGAAACACATCGTCAACTATTTCTCCATAAATGAAATCTAATTTAATGTTTCTTTCTTCCAGTATGCTTGTTTTCAACGCATGTAAAAAATCAAGCCGAATATCTTCGTTTTCGCTACGGCCTTGGGCATAATCCCTTTGTATTATCGGAATCTCAATTTTATGTTTTTCAAGCAAGGCGATAAAACTTAATATTTCGCCACTTGTTGCGTTGTTATCCATATATTATTCCTCCGTATAATTTAACAAAATATTTTCTAAGTCTTGTCTGTATTTCTCTCTATCTTCCCATGTCCAAAATGAAATTTTCGGGGGATATTCCGTAAAATATTTTAAGAAGACATTTTTTGTGCAAATCGGAATAAATGTTCCGCTTTTGTCTCTTTCAATTATTGTTTTACGTTTTACAGGAAATACAGCGTTTTTATAACCCCTGTTTGTTTTTGAATCCAAAAGCGCAAGATTAGATATGTGGTTAATATCTTCATCTTCTATATTTTCCTCAAAATGTACGATTACATCATTAAACAAGGATTCAAAACCCCCATCAGCTTCATTAAAAGAATGAATACGGGCAATGAGCGAATCCGCACCATCTTTTAATACATCAATATAAGGAAGAGCATCTTTTAGCCATTGCTCCATTTCTTTCTCTTTCGGCATTTCTTCTTTTATTGCTGTGATATGTTCAATATCCCATTCATCTTTTTTATAAATATCAAATGGAAACTTAGAATCATCATTTCCATTTTGCAACATTGTTAGTATATTATAGAGTAGTAAGACATTTTTTAAGCGATTTTTATCACTGTACGTTAAATCGCCTATCTTAACCCCTACAAGGCTCTCTTTAATTAGTTTGTGCAGATATATCTCAAATTCACTCTTAGTCATTTCTGACGAAGCATTAAGCAAGTCGCGTATAGTAATTTTTTTGGTGCATATTAGATAACCGATTTTATGGTAAAGACTTCTTTCGTTATACCATTCGTGCAATCGTTGATAATAATTTCTGACTTCTTTCCAATTATCATCAATAACATCGGTTGTCCTATTTATAAATTTGTCATTAAAATGCCGGAAAGTAAAGAATGAGTCTCCACTAATAGGCTTTTTACTTATAATATCAAATATAAATTCAATTCGGTTGTTCATTTTTTGTGAATCTGATATAAAGTACCAAAATCTATCGTTTTGCAAGTCATTTTCAATATTATCCCACTCTGTAGATATTTCCAATTGCTTCTTTTTTAATGTTATCCTCTCTTCCTTTGTTGCTCCATGTCCAAAATTTGAGCTGTTCAAAAATAGCGCCTTAATAAGCTCGGCATTCGTCAAGCTGATTTTACCAATATTTAGGCGTGTAAATACCGCAATAGGTTCTTCCTCAGCACTTTCATACCATATTACTTTTGTATTGAAATTGAACTTAGAACGAAAATCGAAAATGTCAAAACTGCGGTCTTTTTCACGAAACCAGTTTTTTATTGTTTCATATGCTTGTTTAATGTAATAAAAATCAATATATTTGCCTGCATCCTCTTCTTGTTCAGTACCTAAGCTCTTCAAGAAAGATGCTGTTGTTGTTCTTGTTTGATAATTAATTTCAAATAGTTTATCCCGAAGAGGGCTATCCTCTTTGTAGTCTTGATTTAGGTAATGAAGAATAAGGTAAATTGTTGTAAGTCTTTGCTGACCATCAATAACTTCATACACATTATTTTCTTTATGTTTTATAACTATTGGTTGCAAACAATACCAAGTTTTATCATCTGTAGGTAAAATTTGCCTTGGTTTAAAGTCTCTTATATCATTGAGTAAATCAGCAACTTCTTGTGAAGTCCATCTGTACCCTCGCTGATATGCTGGAACATAAAATGAAAATTGACTGAGTTCGTTAATTATTTTTGGCTCTAATTTTTCACCCATTGTTAAACCTCCGATTTACCCTGTATTATCAAAAGAGCTTCAATCGCTTTGTTTGTTAATGAATATTTCCCTCTGGGACTTTCTTGCGTAATATACCCATCGGATTTTAATTCCGCTATGATTCCATTTACTTTTGCTTTGCTTAATTGCACAATATCCGCAATTTCCTGTTGAGATAACTTAACGACAGCATTATCTTTTACGGAAATTTGCCTTTCGCTCATGCAAGCTAAAACCCTATATTTATTATTTCCAAAATATTCAATTTCCAAGAGGTATCCCCTTTGCTTTTATCAGTCTAATAATTATACCATTATACATAAGACTTGTAAACAAAAAAATAAGGCAGAGCCATTAATGAAATGCTCTGCCTTTTGATAATTTATAACTCATCTGTCAAGATTCGGTGCCTTTTTCTTCGTCTTTTGGGGTGTATGGTTGGGCTGGTTATAATCACGCACGCTCTTTGTGAAGCTGTGTTTTTTGTTGATTTTAGTTTCCCGAATTTTAAGAATATCGGATAAATCTGACGGCTTGCCGTCTATCATGTTATCTACCAACCACGCAACAGACCGCCAATCCTCAATATCTTTCCTTGGAGGCTTGTGATGCGTTCGCGGGATGCTTGACGCAGAGCGTGAAAGTCTTTGGAAATGCGAATTTGGCGGTTTCCTTTGGCTTTGGTGCAATCTTTCTTGCGGGGGCATGTACCGCAACCTTGGCACTCATAAACGGTGATTTCGGATTTAAACCCACGTGTGCTTTTTCGGGTGGTGGTGTAGATGGGGATAAAATGGCTACCGTTCGGGCAGGTATACGTATCGGTTTGGGGGTCGTAGAGCATTTTTTCGCGCAGGTAAATGTTGGTTTTATGCTTGCGGGTTTTAGACTTTTCATAGTTTTGGGGTTTGATGTAAGCAACTTGTTCACGGGCGATGAGGGCTTTGTTGCTTGCTCTCGCCAGTCCAGTCCGTTAGGCGGTATACAACACGCCATGTATTGGAACTGGATTCTTTATAAACGGCCATGCTCTCACTTCCTCTCTTTAATTTTTTGTTCGTTGTAACAAGTCTTTTCGATGAAATATTGCTTGCTGACCCTGCCAGAAATGGTTAGATAGCCCATTTCTTTAAGTTCAGCATTGAGGTTCTGAACGAGTTTGTATGCGTATGATTTTGATACGCTTAAAATTTGTGCTACCTCGTCAACACGCATAAAAGCGTTATTCTCCATTGATTTCCTCCTTATGATTTTGGATTTCGGACTTGCCGCAGGTTCCGCCCCTGCGCCCTTTGGCTGCCCATGCCAAAGGTTTCGTGTCGGGAGTATTTTCTGAATCGCCACCCGATTTGCCCGGGCGATACACACCAGTTCCATGATGTGCGATGGTCGAACTAAACATATATGTTTAACAGTATACTAAGCATATTTGTTTATGTCAAGTGGTTTTCGAAAAAATATTTAACTTATTTGTTTAATTTATCTTGATTATCCTAAACATATATGTTATGCTGATGAAAATGACATCCATAAGACAAATTAAGGACGGTGGCAACAATGGCTATTGGTGAACGCATCAGATACATCCGCAATCTTCGCAACATGACGCAAAAGTGGCTGGGCATGGCAATCGGTTTTGATGAAAAGACCGCCGATGTACGCATGGCGCAATATGAAACAGGCACACGCACCCCAAAAGAAAAGCTGGTGAGCGATATTGCGACCGCTTTGGAGGTAAGCCCTCGTGCGCTTGATTTGCCCGAAATTGACAGCTATGTTGGACTAGCGCATACGCTGTTTGCATTGGAGGATTTGTACGGGCTGCGCATCGGTGAAATTGATGGCGAAGTCTGCCTACGACTGGATAAGTTCAAGGGGACGACCTACCTTTCTATGTTTGATATATTTCGTGCATGGAACGAACAAGCGACCAAACTCAAAAACGGCGAGATAACCGAGGATGAGTACAACCAATGGCGGTACAAATATCCCGAATTTGACACCGTTCAAAGACGAGCTAAAATCCCATCCCAAGAATTGAATGATTTCATCGTGGAGAACCTCAACGAGGAAAAATAATTCCTTCATTGAAAATGTGGCAACAAAAAAGAGCTAACCGGCATTCAAAACCAGTTAGCTCTTTTCAATATGGATTTATAAGCAATGTTGCCAAAATGTTGCCACGGCGGTTATCGGCAGGCTACAAACCCCGTAAATTCAATACTTTCTACGCCGGTTTGTTTACTCCCACTCAATAGTCCCGCAAGGTTTATCCGTAATATCATACACCACGCGGCATACCTCCGGCACTTCCTCCGTCAACCGTTTCGAAAGTCTTGTTAAAATCTCCTGCGGTACCTTAAACCACTCCGCCGTCCTAGCGTCAACCGAGCTTACCGCGCGTACGGCGATAACTTCCCCGTACACGCGTTTGCCATTCTTTACACCTACCGAACGCAAGCCCGTCAACACGGCAAAATACTGCCATATCCCCAAACCCGCCAACGTATCGGTAACGATATAATCCACACGGCGTAAAATATCCAGCTTTTCGCGGGTGACCTCGCCCAAACAGCGCACCGCCAAGCCCGGCCCGGGGAAAGGCTGGCGGTAAACCATCGCCTCCGACATACCCAGCGCCAACCCCACGGCACGCACCTCATCCTTACAAAGGGTGCGCAAAGGTTCAACCAACTCCGTAAAATCCATCGTTTCGGGTAAGCCGCCCACATTATGGTGACTCTTCACCAGCGTAGCCGTCGCGCTCTCTTCCACATCGGGCAAAATCGTGCCTTGCACCAAACACTCAATTTTACCCAGCTTCCGCGCTTCATCCTCAAATACACGCACAAACGCTTCGCCAATAATCTTCCGCTTACGTTCAGGCTCCGTAACACCTGCCAGCTTGTCCAAAAAATAATCCTCCGCATCAGCACGCACAAAAGGAATCCCAAACACGCCGCCGAACAATTTCTCCACTTCACGCGATTCATTCAACCGCATCAAGCCCGTATCCACATACACGCAAGTCAAACAACCCGGTACAGCCCTATGCACCAAAGCCGCCGCAACAGAAGAATCCACCCCGCCGGACAACCCGCACAAAGCCTTCTTACTTCCGATTTGAGTTTGTAATTCCCGTACAGCTTTTTCAATGAACGCCAACGTATCCATTTTTTATCTTTCCTTTAAATAATAATAAACACAATGATAACCAAGGGGCGGTAAGCGGAGGGGTTCCAACGACCGACTTCGCCTTTAAGGGAGCGGAACCCCTCCGCTCCCCGCCCCGAAGTTTATACATTACATTTCAACTTAATGCTCAATCGAATAATTCGGTGATTCCTTAGTTATATGAATATCATGCGGATGATTCTCCTTAAGCCCCGCCATCGTAATCTTCATAAACTCCGCTTTAGTCTGCAATTCCTCAATATTCTTGCAACCGCAATACCCCATACCGGCCTTCAGCCCCCCCATAAACTGGAAGATCGTATCCGAAGCCGAACCCTTGTAAGCGGTGCGTCCCTCCACGCCCTCGGGCACGGCTTTTTGCGCGTGTTCTTGGAAATACCGATCCTTCGATCCCTGTTCCATGGCAGCCAGCGAACCCATACCGCGGTACACCTTATACTTGCGCCCCTGGTACAGCTCCGTCGCGCCGGGACTTTCGTCGCAGCCCGCGAAAATGTTGCCCATCATGCAAACGTTCGCGCCCGCGGCCAAGGCTTTTGTCACCTCACCGGAATAGCGGATGCCGCCGTCGGCGATAATCGGGATGCCGTGGGGTTTGGCGGCATCGGCGCAATCCAAAATGGCCGTTACCTGCGGCACGCCGATGCCCGCGATGACGCGCGTGGTGCAAATCGAACCGGGACCGATGCCCACCTTCACCGCGTCCGCGCCCGCTTCAATTAACGCGAGGGTGGCTTCCGCCGTCGCCACGTTACCCGCGACGAGTTGCAAATTGGGGTACGCCTTCTTGATTTCGCGTACGCAATTAAGCACCGTCAGCGAATGTCCGTGGGCGGAATCCACGACGATGACATCCACGCCGGCTTTTACCAGCGCGTCCACACGTACCATGAATTGGTCGTTGGTGCCGATAGCCGCGCCGACTAATAACCGTCCGCGTGAATCCTTGGCGGAATGGGGGTATTGGATGGATTTTTGTATGTCCTTAATCGTGATCAGGCCCTTTAGGTGACCCTCCCCGTCCACCAGCGGCAGCTTTTCTATTTTTTGCTTGACCAAGATATGCTTGGCTTCTTCCAAGGTGATGCCTTCGGGGGCGGTGACGAGGTTTTCCTTGGTCATGATTTCATAGATTTTTTTCGTGTGGTCGGTTTCGAAGCGCATGTCGCGGTTGGTCAGGATGCCCACCAGTTGGCCGTGTTCCGTAATCGGCACGCCGGAAATCTTGTACTTCGCCATCAGCTCTTCCGCTTCATATATATAATGGTTGGGCGAAAGCGCGAACGGGTCGGTGATGACGCCGTGCTCGGAGCGTTTAACCTTGTCCACCTCGCCCGCTTGGTTTTCGATGGACATGTTCTTGTGGATGATACCGATACCGCCCTGGCGGGAAACGGCAATCGCCATCTTCGATTCGGTAACCGTGTCCATCCCCGCCGACATGATGGGGATATTTAACTTCAACGTCTTGGTGAGGAACGTGGAGACCTCCACTTCGCGGGGGAGGATTTCGGAATACGCGGGGACGAGCAGCACGTCGTCAAACGTCAAACCTTCACGGAAAATCCTGTGCATAATAAACACTCCTTTATTTTTTATGTAACATTAATGAAATAATACCAAACATACGCTATAATGACCACAATATTGCGCGTGAATATTTAACGGCTCGAAACGTTGGATAACGAATGGGAGGTTTTATTATGCGTAAAACGAAAATCCTGGCCACATTGGGCCCCGCAAGCAACGACGTCGGCATCATTAAGGAAATGATCCGAAACGGTATGGACGCCGCGCGCGTCAACTTTTCCCACGGCACATATGAATCGCACGCCGTATTGATCGGCAAGTTGAAGGAAGCGCGGGAGGCGATGGATAAGCACATCCCCCTCATACTGGATACCAAAGGGCCCGAAATCCGCATCAAGACCTTCGATACGGACGCCAAGGTGTACTTAGAACAAGGCGCGGAATTTACGCTCACCACGCGGGACATCGTGGGCAACCAATCGATCGTGTCGATTACCTACCCCGATTTGCCCAAGGATCTGCAAGTGGGCA
Source organism: Defluviitaleaceae bacterium (assembly GCA_009780585.1). Taxonomy (GTDB): domain Bacteria; phylum Bacillota; class Clostridia; order Lachnospirales; family WQUN01; genus WQRX01. The sequence goes on from WQZS01000003.1 coordinate 31,828, forward strand.
GCCGCGTCATGATCGACGACGGCTTGATCGAAATGAAAGTGACTTCGATTACCGACACGGACATTAAATGCGTGCTGATCAACTCGGGCTTTTTGGGCGCGCGCAAGGGGGTCAACATCCCCGACGCGCATATCAACTTGCCTTCGCTGGCGGAACGTGACATCGAGGATATCCGGTTCGGTATTAAACATGACTTCGATTATGTGGCCGCGTCCTTCGTGCGGTCGGCGAATGACGTGGTAAATATCCGAAAAGTGCTGGATGATAATGGCGGCGGAAAAATTAAGATCATCGCCAAGATCGAAAACCGCGAAGGCGTGGACAACCTGGAAGGCATCCTCAGCGCGGCCGACGGCATTATGGTGGCGCGGGGCGATATGGGTATCGAGCTGCCGCCGGAGGAAGTACCCATCGTGCAGAAGGACATGATCCACCGCTGCAATGTCATCGGCAAGCCCGTTATCACCGCCACGCATATGTTGGAATCCATGACCGCCAACCCCCGCCCCACCCGCGCCGAAGCCAACGACGTAGCCAACGCCATCTACGACGGCACGGACGTGATCATGCTCTCCGGCGAAACCGCCGGCGGCAAATACCCCATAGAGTCCGTCGCCATGATGGCCCGCATCGCGGAAAAGGCCGAAAACCACATCAATTATTCCGAAAAATACGTCAACCTCCACCAAAATATCAATAAAAACATTACCAACGCCATTTCGTATGCCGCCGTCGCAACCGCCACCGATTTGCAAGCGGCTTGCATCGTGGCGATCACGGACACGGGTTTCGCGGCGCGTATGGTTTCGCGTTGCCGTCCCAATTTCCCCGTGCTGGCGATCACCGCCGACGAAACGGTCTGCCGCCAGTTGAACCTGACTTGGGGTACCATGCCCATGCTTTCGCCGAACCCCTTCGAGGGCGACAATGAAGTATTCGATGTAGCGGAGGAAATCGCGCTCAAATCCGGTTTGGTAAAGACGGGGCAAACGATTATTGCCCTGGCGGGCGTTCCCATCGGCGTCGCGGGTACGACCAACACGTTAAAGGTGCGCACCGTGGGCAGCGTATTGGCTAAGGGTTTGGGCAACAAACGCGGCGTAAAGTTAGGCATCGCCCGCGTCTTTGCCGACCCGGAAAGCAAAGATCATCCTTATTTTGAACAAGGCGACATCATTATCTGTACCCACACGACGGATAACATGATGGAATACATCAAAAAAGCGGGCGCGATCGTCATCGGCTCGTGGGAAAACCTGGATTTGAGTCATGCCGAAACGGTGGCCAAGGCGTTGGATATCCCCATGCTCAACGTTAAGGTGCGCGTGGTGGATTTCGTAAATCCCGGCTCGCCCGTGACCGTAAACACCGACGAGGGCTTGCTGATCAACGGGTTTGTAAAATGATTTATGACAACGGCGCGTTAAGGCCGGAGAAGATCGTCGCGGAGAAATGGATGCGCTTGATTTACGATGACGCAAGCGGCGCGAACGCCGCTCACGAAGCCGATGCTTTATGCGGTACCCAAGCGCCGTTTGCGCCGTCGTCCCTGGCACGGCTGACGAGCCGTAAGATATTAAGCCGATTGTACGGGGCGTATTGCAAAACACGACATTCGGCGAATATGATCGGCAAATTTATCGCGGAGAACCATGTGGATATGGCGGGATGCCCCCCCGCGGGCAGTTATAAAAATTTCGCGGAGTTCTTTTCGCGGGAGAAGAAGGGGATTACCTTTCCCAAGGAACCGCATTTGCTCGGCTCTCCCTGCGAGGGCTTGGTTTCGGCGTACGATGACATCGACCCCGCAAGGATGGTCGCCGCGAAAGGCATGGAATATTCCTTGGCGGAATTGTTCGGCGACGCGGAAATGGCGGAAGCGTACCGCGGCGGTTCCTGCCTGCGCGTGCGGCTCACCCCCGCCGACTACCATCGTATGCATTTCTTTGACCATGGCGAAATAACAGCCGTGGAGTGCATCGACGGCGATCTGTACTCCGTCAACCCGCTGGCTGTGGCGCGCATCGCGAAGCTGTATTGCCAAAACAAGCGCGTGCGTATCAATATTTCAACGCGCAACTTCGGTGATGTGGTCATCATGGAAGTAGGCGCGACCTTCGTGGGGAGTATCGTACATCGCTTCCTCGCGGGGGACAACGCAAGGCGCGGGTGGCAAGCAAGTTATTTCCTGCCCGGCGGGTCGCTGGTGCTGGTATACTTTAAAAAGGATGCAGTCAAGTTGGATGCGGAAATAATCGATCGTACGAAAAAGGGTATCGAAACGAAGACCGCTGTCGGCACATCGGTAGGCGAATCACTTACGAGGTAGGGCCCTTTCAACTTTTGCTCTTCGCGAGCAAAAGTTAATTACATAGTTGGGAGCTGTTATATGATTAAAAAATATTTTCCGGTCTTAAACCACATAAACCTCCCCGGCGTGATCACCACGTTGGGTTTAATGATGGGCGCGGTCACCGCTTACTTCATCCTCCACGGGGACTTACGGTGGGCGATACTGTGCCTTTTCTTCTGCGGGGTGTTCGACTTGGCGGACGGGCTTGTCGCGTCGCGGCTTGGTAAGGTGACGGATTTCGGGCGGCAGTTGGATTCGCTGGTGGACTTCTTCACCTGCTGCATCATGCCGATCATCATCGTTTTCCGGTTTTTCCATGAAAATATTTTTATCGTCATCGCCATGGGCTTTTACGCCATGTGCGGGCTTTGGCGGTTGGCGTATTACAACATCCAAGCCCCGCCCGCCGACCCCGCCGCGAAGAAGTATTTTACGGGCTTACCCGTACCCGGGGCGATGATGGCCGTCACGATGGTGTTTTGGACGGTTTTGCGCTTCGACCTGCCGGAATGGATATTGGCCGTTACTTTCCTTGGCATCGGCTTTTTAATGGTTTCGTTCGTCAAGCTGCGTAAATACGGCTTGTGGCAGCAAATATTGTGGCTGATCGGGGTCGCGTTCGTGGCGTACGTAATCGTTTCGGGAAGCTAGGCTATAAGGTTCGGTAAAAATGCATATGATATTAGCATCAACCCAACGAAAGGATGTTAACCATGCCCTTCCCCGTATTAAAGGGCGCGAGCTACGCGTTGATCCAAGCCAACGATATGGTACTGCACCAGGGATCGACGCAAACCAACGAACGGCACCTCGCGCCGGGCAGCGATTATCTCGCGGAGCTTCCCAAACGGCTCCGCTCTTTTGAATCGGCGGTCAATTACCCCCCCAACCAGGTATATATAGGAAACCTCCCGCCCAGCGCGTTAAACGATATCCCCCGCCCGTGGTATGAAAACGCCCCGAAGACTGCGCAAGGGCGCATCGGCAAACACGGCGAAATCATGCCGCAGGATGAATTCCTCGGGCTGATCAAGATCGTGGACGTATTTGATTTGGTTTTGCTGGAGGAACGCTTCGCGCGGGACGTGTCGGAAAAATTGCAAGCGCATCCGGCAATCGGTGGGTGGAAGTTCCTCGATAAATTAATGAGGAATCCCGTAGACGCGATGACCGTCGCCGAACAGGTGGAAAACCACGGCGCGGAGCCGATGTACCACGAAAACGTGCTGGTGGGCTGCGTGAAGAAAGCCCACGCCTTCGACGCCGCGTTAACGGCGCACGTCATGTTCGAAAATTTGGTGAGCAAAGCCTCCGCGGCGTTCGCGCTGGCCCTTTTGTTGCAAAAAACAGGGCTCGACCCGTCAGCGGTGGATTACGTCATCGAATGTTCCGAGGAAGCCTGCGGCGACATGAACCAACGCGGCGGCGGCAATTTCGCCAAGGCGATCGGCGAGGTATGCGGCTTGGTTAACGCCACGGGGTCGGACACGCGGGGCTTTTGCGCCGCGCCCGTGCACGCGCTGGTGGAAGCCGCCGCGCTCGTGCAAAGCGGTGTATACAAAAACGTCGTCGTTATCGCGGGCGGTTCAGTAGCGAAGCTGGGCATGAACGCCAAGGACCATGTAAAGAAAGGCTTGCCCGTATTGGAAGACGTGCTGGGCGCGTTCGCGGCGCATATCGGCGAGGACGACGGCACTTCCCCCGTATTCCGTACGGACATCGTGGGCCGCCACACCATCGGCAGCGGAGCCTCCCCCCAAGCCGTGACGCAAGCCATCGTCGCCGACCCGCTGGACCGCGCGGGCTTAAAAATCGGCGACATTAATACCTTCTCCGTTGAAATGCAGAACCCCGAAGTGACCGAACCCGCAGGCGCGGGCGACGTACCCAAGGCCAATTATAAAATGATCGCCGCGCTCGGCGTCATGCGCAAGGAATTTGAGCGCACCGAACTCAACGATGTGGTGGAACGCATCGCCATGCCGGGTTTCGCGCCCACGCAGGGGCATATCCCGTCGGGCGTACCCTTCCTTGCGCATTGCAAGGATAGGATGTTGGCGGGGGAATTGAACCGCGTCATGATCGTCGGCAAGGGGAGTTTGTTCCTGGGAAGATTAACGAACCTGTTTGACGGCGTTTCGTTCGTGCTGGAAAGAAACAGCGGTAAATCCTTTAGTAAATCCGATGCTCCCGCGCGGAATATAACCCGCGTCGGCCTTACCCTGCCCGGCAGCGAACACGGCGAAGACGAAGTCCGCCTCGGCGCGCAATCGGTGACGGACGAAGGCATCGAGGTCGTTCCCATCGAAGGGGCGGACGAAAAAGAAGCTCACGCTAAAATGGAAACGATGTTGAAAAGCGGTGAAATCCACGCCGCCGTCACCATGCATTACAACTTCCCCATCGGCGTTTCGACCGTGGGCCGCGCGGTAACGCCCGCCCGCGGCAGGAAATCGTTCATCGCCACAACGACGGGTACGTCCGACACGCGGCACGGCGCGGCGTTATTGAGGAATACGATCACGGCGATCGCAACGGCAAAAGCGTGCGGCATCCCACACCCCACCGTGGGTATCTTAAACATCGAAGGCGCGAATACGCTGGCGCGCAACCTGCAAGCCTTGCGCGATAACGGCTACGATGTCCGCTTCACCGAAAGCGCGAGGGCCGACGGGGGTACCGTCATGCGCGGCAACGACCTGTTGCAAGGCACGCCCGACATCATGGTGATGGACAGTTTAACGGGCAACGTCGTGATGAAGATGCTTTCGGCGTTCCACACCGGCGGCAGTTACGAAGCCGTCGGCGACGGCTACGGCCCGGGCGCGGGCGAGGGTTACGATAAAATTATTAATATTATTTCCCGTACCTCGGGCGCACCCGTGATTGCCGGGGCGATCGCTTACGCCGCCGCGTGCGCGAAGGGCAACCTCGTCCAAAGGGTACGCGACGAATTCGCCGCCGCGAAAAAGGCGGGGCTTGATGTGCTTTTGGAAAAAATAGGAGCAGGCAACCCGCGGAACGCGCCCGGGAATGAAGTAAATGAACACGCGGAGGGAAGTTGTGCGTCCCAGCCCGTTGCGTCTCCATCCGTTGCGCCTCCGGCCGTTGCGCGTCCAGCCGTCGCGCCCCCGGCGGAAAAAATCGTCACCACCGAAATCCCCGGTATCGAAATCCTCTCCTTGGAGGAAGCCGTGCAATCTTTATGGAAGAATCAAATCTTCGCCGCGAGCGGCATGGGTTGCACCGGGCCGATTGTGTTGGTGGCACCGGAGGATGAGGAAGCGGCAAGGGGTATATTAAAAACGGAAGGATTTTTATAAGAATATAAAAAAGAGTGTTATTACTGTTTACGGCTCCCACCGGGCGGCGGTGCGGGGAGAAGTGACGCGCGCTGAACGAAATCACGCGATTTCGTAGGCGCACTTACACTTCCCCCCGCACCGCCGCCCCATGTGTGCCGGGAAATTACAAATGAAAGTTCTTTACGTTATGGTACGATGTACCATTAATGTTCATTTTACACATTATCGGGTGCTGATAAATTCATAAACTTTATCCGACCATTCCCATATATCTTTGCAATCTTGTTCAATGTAAAAAACTCTGTCTGCAAGATTAGGGGGTACTATTTTATCAAAAATCGCCTTGTGTGTGTTTGGAATTATACAGCAATGCAAATAATCAACCAACGACAACTCGTTTTTTACTTTAGCCGGGTGATGACCGTCCTGTTCGTAGTCTTTATGATTAACTATATCTTCATACCTAAAATAAAAACGCACACCCGGTTTGAATCCTTTGCCGAAATATTTTGTCGGGTCAGCGCCACCTAACATTCGTTCCATTACCAAGCTATCGCCCGCGAAACAATTACCCCATGTGAACATAACATAATCAAAATAATCAGGTGTGTCTTTTGCGGCATTTCTCGATTCTTTTGAAAGTTCAGTCCCTGATTGGTTCCTTGCCTTAACAGCCGACAATAGCTTACCGCATTTGAATATCGATTCCACAAACTGTATTTCGGTCGTATGACAAAGGTAATCGGTTAAACAACCACCTTTTTTGCAATCCTTACATGCCGAAACAAAAATTAAATTTGGTTTTGGCGTCGCTAAAAATGACGATGGATTTGTAAGCGCATTATTCACAATTTGGAGGATACTGTTGTCTTCACAAATTATTTCAGTAGTTCTGCCGTTCCTTTTTTCGTATTCGCAAAATAAAATTATATTTTTCAATTCCCAATTTGAAATATTAGGATAATCGGACAAAGTGAAATAATATACACCTTCCCATACTATTGGGCCGCCGCGATTTATAATATTTACAACCATACAAATCAAGTTCCTTTCAGTCCCTAACACAAAATATTTTCACTGCCAAATTTTACAATAATATATAGAACACAACAACATTGTCGTATTTTTTTCGTGGTAAATTGTTCCACAATGTTTAATTCATTTGATGTACTACATGAACATATACCGTTCCGAAAAAAATTGCCTTAACTTGTACCCTAATAGGGGACAAGTTAACTTCTGCCTAATTTAAGCAGATGTTAGACATTGGGGCATCCCCCGGTTTTCGTACGGTTTTTCGATACTGCCGTCCGGATGGGTGGGGCAACTCCATAAGCCGCGCCTACAAAATTGGGGGGCGGGCGGCGAACGGGCGGGTTATGTGAAATCGTCGAGGCTCCGGAGGAGACCGACGATTTCACTTCCCGCACGGAGCTGACCGCCCCCCAATTTTGATGAGCGCGGCGTTGGAGTTACCCCGCCCATCCGGTGTTGCAGCAAAACGTTTAAACACCGCGTCCCCGTTACACCCCTCCCTTTGTACAATTTACCAATAAAATATTAAAAGCTATAGCATTTTTCTGTCAAATGTGATATAAGCAAAACAGACAAAAGCCGTAGCTTTTTTATTTTGTCGAAAATTTTGAACGGGAGGGAATATTTTTGGACAAATTTAAGTACATGGAAGAGTATGAATTCGAACAACTTTGTTATTTTCAGGACAAGAATACAGGATTAAAAGCCATCGTTTGCGTGCATAACACGGTGCTGGGCCCCGCGCTGGGCGGGACGCGCGTATGGAACTACGGCAATGAAGAGGAAGCCGCCGAGGACGTTCTAAGATTGGCAAGGGGTATGACCTACAAGAGTGCGCTTGCGGGCTTGGCCCTCGGAGGCGGCAAAGCGGTCATCATCGGCGACCCGGCGGAAATCCGTAAGGACCCCACGCGCCGCGAGGCTTTTTGGCGGGCGTTCGGGCGGTTTTTACAGGGCTTGGGCGGGCGGTATATCACAGCCGAGGACGTGGGGACTTCCACCCAGGATATGGTGTATGTGAATATGGAAACGCCGTTCGTCGTCGGTTTGCCGGGACGTTCGGGCGACCCTTCGCCCTTTACCGCGCTGGGCGTATTCAAATCGATACAGGCTTGCTGCCGCCACGTTTACGGCGACAGCGACGTTTCGGGCAAGACCGTGGCCGTCCAAGGCGCGGGGAGTGTGGGGTATTATCTGTGCGAATTGCTCCATAAACATAAAGCGAAAATATTGGTTTCCGACATCGTTACCGAACGCGTGGTAAGGTGCGTAGAGGATTTTAAAGCCACACCCGTTGCCAAGGACGCGATTTACGGCGCGTTCGCGGACATCTACGCGCCCTGTGCGCTCGGCGCGACCATCAACGACGAAACCATCCCCCAGTTTAAATGCAAGATCGTATGCGGCGGGGCTAATAACCAACTGCGCAACCCGCTGATACACGGCCTTGCCCTGCAGGAGCGGGGCATTTGCTACGCGCCGGATTACCTCGCCAACGCGGGCGGTGTGATCAACGTCTCCTACGAACGCGCGGAAGGCGGATATAACGAGGAAGCCAGCCGCCGCGACATCGACCGCATTTACAACCGTATGCGCGAGGTACTGCGTATTTCCGAAGAAACGGGGCGGCTCGCTTTCCAAACGGCGGATACGCTCGCGGAGGGCCGCATCGAAGCCATGCGCGGCATACGCGGCATCCTGGTACCCGGGGGAGGCAAATAGTGGCCGTATTGACGTTCAACGAAGCGGCGTGCAAGGGTTGCCGCCTTTGCGTTGAGGCGTGTCCGAAAAAAATCTTGGATTTGGATACCTCCCGTGTCAACGCGAAAGGCTACAACCCCGTACTGTGCAGCGATATGAATACCTGTACCGCTTGTGCCATATGCGCGCGCGTCTGCCCTGATTCGGTTATCAAAGTGGAAAAGGGAGCGGCGGCATGAGCAAAAAGGTCTTAATGAAAGGCAATGAAGTCATCGCCGAAGCCGCCATACAAGCCGGATGCAAGGCCTTCTTCGGCTACCCCATCACCCCGCAGAACGAAATCCCCGAATACATGTCCGCCCATATCGAACGGCGCAACGGCATCTTTGTGCAAGCCGAATCGGAGGTCGCCGCCATTAACATGTGCTACGGCGCGGCGGCAACGGGCGCACGCGTGATGACCAGCTCATCCTCCCCGGGCATGGCCTTAAAACAGGAAGGGATCTCCTACATGTCGGGCGCGGATTTACCCGTGCTGATGGTCAACGTTTCCCGCTGCGGCCCCGGGCTCGGGGGTATCCTGCCCGCGCAGGGGGATTATTTTATGGCGACGCGCGGCGGCGGCAACGGCGACTACCGTACGCCCGTCTTCGCGCCGGCGTATATACAGGAATGTAGCGATTTGGTGTTCCATTCGTTCGATATCGCGGAGAAGTACCGCACCCCCGTGATGATCCTGCTGGACGGTATGCTGGGGCAAATGATGGAGCCCGTGGAAATCCGCCCGACCCCGCCGATCGAAGCCGATAAATCGTGGGTTGTGGACGGAAACACCGACAAACGCCCGCCTAATATCGTCAACTCATTGAGTTTGCTGGGCGACGTGTTGGAGCAGCAAAATTTAATACGTTTCGAAAAATACGCCGAAATCGAAAGAACCGAATGCATGGTCGAAAACACCGTCAAGGACGGGGACGAAATCGCCGTCGTAGCGTACGGCGTACCCGCCCGCATCGTAAGCAACGCCATTGAGGAATTATCCGCAGAAGGCATCCGCGCGGGTTTGATACGGCCGATTACGTTATGGCCCTTCCCGTATGACGTATTCCAAAATCTGCCTGCGTCGGTCAAGCATGTACTGGTCGCCGAGCTTTCCATGGGGCAAATGGTTGAGGACGTGAAGCTGGGCGTTAACGGCAAATATCCCGTGCATTTCTACGGGCGTTGCGGCGGCATGGTGTTCGACCCGTCGGAAATCGCGGATAAGGTACGCGAAATAATTAAAGGGCATACCCCGGCAGAGCCGGTGCCGCGAAACGGCAAGCCGTCCGACCGGTGTACGAAGCACACGAAAGGGGGTGCGCAATAATGGCAGCGAAAGTCATCTACGAAAAAAGCCGCGGGCTTAAGGATAACCCCCTTACCTACTGCCCCGGATGCTCCCACGGCACGATCCACAAGCTGGTGGCGGAATCCTTGGTGGAGCTGGACGTTTTGGAACGCACGATCGCGGTCGCGCCCGTCGGCTGTTCCGTTTTGGCGTACAATTATTTTAATTGCGACGGCATCCAAGCCGCGCACGGCCGCGCGCCCGCCGTAGCTACGGGCATCAAACGCGTATGCCCCGATAAAATTGTCTTTGCGTATCAAGGCGACGGCGACCTCGCATCCATCGGCACGGCGGAAATCATCCACGCCGCGCACCGCGGGGAGAACTTTACCGTCATTTTCGTCAACAACGCCATCTACGGCATGACGGGCGGCCAAATGGCCCCCACGACACTCATCAACCAAAAGACGACCACCAGCCCCTACGGCCGCTTCGAGGAAACGACGGGCAAGCCGCTCCTCGTTTCCGAAATGCTCGCAACCATACCGGGTGCGGCGTATATCGAGCGTGTTTCCGTCCACGACCACGCGCATATCCTCAAAGCCAAACGCGCCATCAAGAAAGCCTTCGAATACCAAGTCGAAGGCAAGGGTTTCTGCATGGTAGAGGTCCTGGCCGCGTGCCCCATCGGGTGGAACGTTTTACCCGTGGATTCCATGAAATTCGTCCGGGACCAAATGATGCCCTATTATCCGCTGGGCGTTTACAAGGATAGAGCGAATATCGGCGGAAAGGGAGGAGCGTTATGAGAATGGTATTTTCCGGCTTCGGCGGGCAAGGCATCCTTGTGCTGGGCGAGGTCGTCGCAACCATTGCCATGAAAAAAGGCAAGCACGTAACCTGGATACCCTCCTACGGCGCGGAAATGCGCGGCGGCACGGCCAACTGCGCCGTCATCATCTCCGACCGCGTCATCGGCAGCCCCATGGTGCAGTCAGACATCGACATCTTATGCGCGATGAACAAGCCTTCGGTGGATAAATTCCTGCCGAAGGTGAAGGACGGCGGGCTGGTACTGGTCAATTCGTCCATCGTGAAGGATGATTTTTCCGCAATTTGCGAAAAAGTGAACGTACTCGAAATCGACGCCACCAACATCGCCGTGGAAATCGGCAACCCCCGCGTAGCCAATATGGTCATGCTGGCGGGGTTCATCAAAAAGACGGGGCTGTTTACGCTCGAGAATATCACCGAAGTGCTGTACGAACGCTTTGGCGGCGCGCGGAGCAAGGACTTGATACCGCTTAACGTAAAGGCGATTGAGCGGGGGCTGGAATAGTCATAACGACATGATCGGAGGTATTTATGCACACACAAGAAGTAGGACAATTATTAAAACGGCTACGAAAGCAACGGAAGGTAACGCAGCTCGCGCTTTCGTTGAGTACGGGCGTGGACCAAGCGACCATTTCAAAAATCGAGAACGGACACGCCATGCCGTCAAGAGGAACCGTCGAATTGATTTTCGGCAAGCTGGGGCTTGACATCAACAAAATCCCCATGTTCCTGCTTAGTGCCGAAGAAGCGGAGCATCAACGTTTTCGTGACAAGTTGGACAAAAGCGTATGGGCGGACCGTTTCGACGAAACACGGGCCCTATTAAAGGAAGCGGCACAAAACAAGCATTTCATGTCTGTCGCGTCCAACCGCCAATCCCTGCTGATGCTCACCGCCAACCTTACGTTAAAAGAGCATACCGCAGCCGGTAAACCCCAGGACGAAGCGGTAACCAACGAAATGATGAAGTTGTTACAAAAAGCCATACTTGAAACCATCCCCGTATTCAAGGAGGAAAACATCAGCCAATACCACTTAGAGGGGGTGGAAATCTCCGTACTTATCCTCATGGCGCAATGCTACAGGAATAAGGCAGTCAACTATTTTATTAACGATAACGTAAGCCTCGTGGATAAGGACGCATACGACAGGGGTTTGCGTATCCTGCGGGGTGTGGAGGTTTACTTCGCAGAATATTGCTTCAATTCCGATACCAAAAAGCAATCCCACGGCAAAATTCTGCATGCTATCGCCAGTTTCCTGCAGCTTGGATGCTTTTATAAGGAATCCCTGGAGGCTTGCGAAAAGGCATTGGACTTGTTCAGGGAGTCGGAATTTTACGTCGGAATGGCGGCGATTCTCTTTGTAAAGTCAAACAACTTGAAGCACTTGGGGCGGATGGAGGAATGTACGGAAACGTTAAAGGCTCTATATTACGTGCGCAAGTTATTAAATTATCCCGCCCATATGCTGGAAGAAATAAAAGACACGGCGAAGGTATGGGAGCTGGAAGTTAATTTTAAGATATAACCCCACATAACATAAAAAGTCGATTGCGGTTTCATGAAAATATTCTAAAAACGCAATAGACTTTTTTTATTGGGAAAATACAATGGGGCGGAAAGGAGTTGCGATGCCGTGAAAAACCCAAACAACCCCGATGAATTGGCCGCTTTATTCATGAACCTTTCGGAAAAGGACCGGGCCCATGTATTGGATATGATGCGCGGCTTGCTTGCCATGCAAAAGGAAGTGGAGGAGCTTAACGCGCCCCCTGTATCTCAAGCAGCTTGCCAATCTGTTGCAGTACGTATTCCTTAAATTCGGGTTTTAACGCGGCAAATACATCCAACAGCTCCGTTAATAGATAATCGGGCTTCTTTTCCCCCGTAAACATATCGCCTTCGCCCGTTTCCAACCAACCCCTGCTTGCGCCGAATACCTCGCAAATATGCGCAAGGAACAGCTCTTTGGGTGCGACCTTGTGCAACTCTATATTCACGATTACGGAACGGCTGACACCCAACTTCCTGCCGAAGTCGGTTTGGTTAAGTTTTAATGTTTTACGCAGTTGTTTGATTTTGTCGTTAATCATCCGTGGACTCCCTCCATACAGGGTAATAATAGCAATATAAAAATGTGTTGTAAATACATAAATAATTTTATCAAATGTATTGTAATCACATTATGCTCATGTTATATTGTCTTTACACTACATTAACAAGGAATGGATTACCTCAATGACACATCCTCCGGGCTTAGACGAACTAACCGACTTGTTCTTGCAACTGACGCCCGACAACCGGGGGCGCGTGCTGGAAGCGGCGCGGGCATTGGTCTTTGCACAGGGCTGCGAACGGAAAAAAGAAAATAAAAAAATATCACAAACCGAAGGGAGAAAGTTAAAAATGAAAACGGGTAAATGGGGTAAACGTTTTTTAGCGTTTTTGCTGGTGTTTGTGATGGCGTTCGCTGTCATGCCGCCGACGCGGGTGGAGGCAAGTTGGTACAATTACAATTATGTAATTAAATCTATAACCGATATGGTAGAAGATGTTTGGGAATTGGTTGTTAATGTACTCGAACTTCCAGTAGAAATTGTTGTAGACTTTTTAGTTAATGAAATTATTAGTGAACTAAGTTCGGCTCCAGCTATCAAGCATTATTTCCAAGTTTGAAACCCCAAGCCATTAATGCTTAAAATAATACCATCCTCCGATACGCATTTCATTATACGTAACCATAAATGAACAGCGTTAAATATTATCACGACAGGGAAAGATGGGTATAAATCGAAACCGGCTGGCGCAAAAATAACGATCGCGACAGCGATATAATCCCAAGTTACTTGGATGTTTTGGACGGCAGCGGAAGCGTAATTTTACGCGGAAGCATGAGATACCGGGAGAAGTACATTAAAAGATTGAAAATATAAATAAAAATGAGGTATGTACAATGAATAATAGTCAACGCTTGGCAAAAAAAGAGCTAAAAAACGCGAGGCATAAATTAGAAATATTTATGTATTTCGTTTGTATCATCGTTGGATTATTAATTATAACCGGTAGTTTTACGACGTTTTTAAGTTTGATAGGTTTTAGTTATATTGAAGTAATTTCTTTAATCGTTGTATCTCCAATTGTTATATTTATTTCATTTTATTTTTGGTATGGAAGCGTAAAAGCGTATTCCATCAGGGTAAGCGAAAAAAATTTTCCTGAGATTTATCTAAAAAGTTTAGAATATGCCGATAAGCTGGGGCTTAAAAAAGTCCCGGCTGTTTACATAGAGCAACACAACGGTGTGCTTAATGCCTTTGCTGCCGCGGTCTTTGGCAAACGGTATGCCGGATTACATGCCGAATTAGTTGATATCGCTTACATGGAGAACAAGGATTTTAACCCAATATATTTTGTACTTGCACATGAATTCGCGCATATTTATTACAAACACGTTACATTTTGGCACAACTTGATGGTGTTTCCTTCACGATTAATACCCATTATTGGTTCGGCACATTCCCGAGCGAGAGAATATAGTTGTGACCGTGTTGCGCAATTGCTAACGGATAGTGACGGTATTTATGAAATGATGGTGTTTACGGTTGGAAGACATCTATATAAGTACATTGATGTAGATGATTATTTAAAAACGACAAAAATGGAAAGGGGTATTTGGACAAGGATTATTAATATGTTGGTGAGCCACCCAATAACGCAAAAACGTATCGCCGCACTCATTGATCCGGAGAAAAAAAGCGGAAGTTTATTTTAATTTGTAATAGGAAATACCTATGCAAAAAATTCGAGGAGGTATTTATTATGTTTTGTGGAAACTGCGGCAACATGATACAAGGCGAAAATGCTGTATATTGTGTTCATTGCGGCGCGAAAATCAAGAAAGACGGTACATTGCTACATTCTTTTTTATCAACAGTTAGACCAATTTTCAATCGAATTAAAAATATAAACAAGCGAAACAAAATTATTATATCTGTCGGGTTTATTGTTTTTATTATCACGACGTTAATAATCGTAATAATAACAAATAACTCTCGTTCTTCATTTAATCCACATTCTTCATACAGTAGAGGTTCTTTATCCGGCGGAAGCTCTTCATCTAACAGAAATTCTTCATTAGATGAAAGATTATTTGGAATCTGGGAAGCTCAACTAGATTATGGGCGTAGTACAGATATATTAATATATAAATTTAATCGAGACGGAACAGGAACATATGAAATATGGGTGGTAGATTCATGGGGGCGGGAAGATTTTCATTCATCAACGTTATTTGAATGGAGGACAAGTGAAAATTTTGTTGAAGTTAACTTTCATAATGAGGGATGGGGCAAAGGATTTAATTATATAATTGACATAAATTCCCATGGTTTTCAAATTTTAGATTTGCATGGAATTATATATGTTAAAAAATGAATGAATAAAAACCTTGAGAAACCAAAAAGAGATAGATAAAAATGAAAACATAAAATATTAGTAAGCGGATAACAACGGCGCATTTAATCATTAGGAGGAGTCTATTATGTTTTGTGTAAATTGCGGAACCAAATTTATTACCGATGATGCCCTGTTTTGCACTAACTGCGGTGATAAAAAGCCACATGGTAATGGTGCGGCGCAACAAACGATACCTGGGATGCAATTAAAGGTGAAGGGGATACCACCCAAACTTATCGTTGTCATATGTATGTGCGTTGTTACGATAATTATTTCCTTTATCGGTATACTTGAATTCCGGGAATCTATCGATGGAATTTATGGAATGAGGGCCGATAGAAATTTTTTAATTGCACAAAGGATTCAACCGAATTTCGGAAACGAATTGGATAGGGTAACACACACGATGAACAATCTTATGTATTTATCATATGTGATTTTGTTCACAAGCATTGCTATCATCATTCTGTGTTTTATAAAAATGATAAAAATTGCTTCCTTTGTATTGGGGATTGCCGCCGGAGTTGCTTTAATCATTCCGTTTTTCTTAATTATGAATACAATGACCGATTCCGAAGCTATACTTTTTTCTATAGCTTCTGCTGTTCCTTTTATTATATCCTTAATAGTAATAAGAACGGATAATATATTACGTTCTATGTAACGTTTCACAAAAATTAATCTGCGGTTTTGTCATTGCGCAATATTAAATGTACAATGGAATTGTATTTATTCATTAGCGGGAGGTTTTATACGTACAGCCACCTCAATTTCCGAATAATACGAAAGGTGGATATACTTTGAACAAAGAAATAATTTTTATTGTTTCGGAATCACTCGACGGCGGGTACGAAGCCCAAGCTGTAGGTTGTTCCATTTATACCCAATGCGATGAATACACAGAATTACCCATGGTACTGCGCGATGCCGTTAAATGCCATTTCGAACAAAATACGATGCCATCCATGATTCGTATACATTTTATTAATGATAAAATAATCGCCGTATGAAAGTACCAAATCAAAAATATCAATAACTCACCCGCGCAAGCGGGTTTTACTTGCCATTGCACAACATTGGATGTACAATGAAATTGCATTATTTATCAACGGGAGGTTTTTATGCGGACAGCCACCTTCAATTTCCGAATCGATGAAAATCTAAAAAAACAAGCCGAATCTATTTTTGACGATATGGGTATGAACATGACGACGGCGTTTACGATATTTACCAAAGCCGTCGTGCGTTCGGGTAAAATTCCTTTCGAAATCGCCGTTGACCCCTTTTGGAAAACCGAATACCAAGACTACCTCGCAAGGCAATATAACGAATATAAAACAGGAGGCGTAGAGCTCGTGGTTAAAACCATCGAAGAGTTGGAGGCTATGGAGAATGACTAGGCCCCTTTCTTTTATGCCACGGGCTTGGACGGATTATTTGTATTGGCAATCCCACGATAAAAAAATGATGAAAAGGATCAACGAATTATTGAAGGACATAAACCGTAATCCGTTTACAGGCATTGGCCAACCCGAACCTTTAAAACATAACTTAAACGGTTTATGGAGCCGACGCATCGACGGTACGCATCGGATTGTTTACGAGGTATCGGATTTACAGATTTTGATAGTATCGTGCCGTTATCATTACAACGACAAATAAAATCACCGAAAGGGCAACCCCAATGAAAAAATCATTCCTATTCTTTATCGCAACCCTCCTCCTCACCCTTACCGCTTGCGCGAACACTTCCGACGAGCAACCACCCGCCGCAACGGACGTGCCGTACACGACACCCGCTCCTTCAAACGGGGACGAAGTTGTGACCCCGGATGAACCGGTGCCGGTTTTTGACATCCCTTACTTCCCCATGACCCCGGGCGTCGTGACCGATGATTTTAACTCTGTCACCGCCGCGGAGTGGGCGGCGGGCGTCCGCATGGGCTGGAATTTGGGCAATACGTTGGATTCGCACGGCGGGGCGGGGGGCTTCCATTGGCTGGGCGGCGGTTCGTACGCCAACACAAGCGTTAGCGAAATGGAACTGGCCTGGGTCGGTACGCTTACCACGCGCGAAACCATTCAAGCGGTCGCGGACGCCGGATTCGACGCGATCCGCATCCCCGTTACGTGGTTTAAGGCGCTCGACGATGATTTTATCATCCGTGAGGACTGGATGGCGCGGGTGCAGGAAATCGTGGATTGGTCGCTGGACATCGGTTTAAAGGTGATGCTCAATTCCCACCACGACAATATGATCTTTAGCCTTTTGGATGAAAACATACCGGAAAGCCAATATGTATTCGCGCGGGTGTGGCAGCAGATCGCGTACCGTTTCCGCGATTACGACGAACGTTTATTGTTTACGGCGCTTAACGAGCCGCGTACGTACGATACGCCCGCGGAATGGACGGGCGGCACCCCAGCGGAGCACAAAAATTTGAATATCCTCAACCAATTGTTCGTGGATATCGTGCGCGCTTCGGGCGGAAACAACGCTTACCGTATATTATCGGTGCCCACCTACGCCGCCTCCACGGCCGCGCCCGCGCAAAGGGGTTTTGTGCTGCCGGCTGACAGCGTACCCGACAGGCTTGCCGTAGCCATGCACATCTATTCGCCGTGGGAATTCGCCCTGCGTACCGGCCCCACGGGTACGCGGGACACCTGGAACGCCGAAAGGGCGAACGACACAAACCCCATCACCAACCCGCTGACGATGGCGTACGACATGTTCGTGAGCCAAGGCGTCCCCGTCATCCTGGGCGAAATGGGCGCGCTCAACCGCGATAACGAGGAGTACCGCGCCGAATGGGCGTATTTCTTCGTTTCCTTCGCGCGTTCGTTGGGGATGCCTTCTTTTTGGTGGGACAACGGGCAAACCCAAGTCACCGCCGAAAACGCTTGGGGTGGCTGGGACGAAACCTTCGGCCTGCTGGACAGGCAAACGAATACCATCGCGCATCCGCTGATCATGGACGCGTTGATGCGTGCAACCGTTACCGATTACCCGTAATAAGGTAACCGCAAGCATACGATTGGTTGCAATAACCCACAAAAAAACCGTTGGCGTATTAACGCAAACGGTCTTTTTTATTGGATCGGAGGTGAGGCGATTTGAACGCCTGCACCGGGTTCACCGGCCTATCGCTTTTCGAGAGCGACCCCTTCGGCCACTTGGGTACACCTCCACATCAAGCGGAGTGAAAATCGCAGGCACTTCTTGCGATTTTCGCGCAGCGGTTTTTCCGCGAAGCGGAAAAATGAAAATCCACATTCTCTTATTTTACACCAACCTCAACAATCGCGCCACCGAAAACGGCATCCATATCTCCAATACTTCACCGCGCGCGGCGGTAACGGTAACGGTGGTGTGGGGGGTAATGTTGATCGGCCCGTTTTCGGCGGGTTGTCCGGCAGGGATTGTCGTATTTTCCTCCCTGCCTTCCCGTATGAAATAGCCCGCCCCTGTCGGGGAGCTGTTATTCGATAACCGGAACGCTGTACTCCTGTTATTGGCGATAACCAGCCGTTCGTTCGGGCGCAGCGTTATGCGGTGCAATACGGGATCGGGCGCAATCGCGGTACGGAAACTCTGCTGCCGCCATACGGCAGGGTAAGCAATATACATATCTTCGTCCATGGGCATCAGGGTTACGCGGCTTGAATAACGAAGCGTAATTAACATCGTGACGCTTGTGCCGTAATCCAATATATTGTTTCGGTTATCGGTGCGTACGAAATCATATTCCACCAACTTACCGTCGGCGGATTGGATCACCATCGTCCTGTTATAACGGTTGTCCACGTTATCGAAACGCAAAGTTTCCCCGGCTTTAATTATATGGCGGGTCAACGCTTGCGCGGTTGTTTTTTCGATTGACAACCCTTCCTCCGTCCAAACCGTGGGGAAGTGTATGTTAATCGGCCCTTCCCCGTCCGAATGGGTGAGGTGGATACCGAACCCCGAAAGTAACACGATCGGCGTATCCGCATCCATACGGTTAAAGGACGCGATTTCCCCGTCCGGATCGGTCATGACAAATTCCATCATTGTATCGGCTTCCGCCATCGCCCACAAGAGCAAGTCATCATTGCCCTCGTTGGTGAAGATCAGGGACTCGCCCGCTTCCATTATATAATGCGAAAGGGTCGGAACGGTTGCATTAAGTGAAATCGCGTCGCTTTCGGGGAAGCGTACGATCAATGTTTGCGGGGCCCATTCGGGCGGATTGCCCGCCGTTACCGTTAATACACCGCCGGGCGGTATGCCGAACGTTCCCGCGCTATCTTGCACGCGGAAGGTAATCCCATCCTCGGTTTCAAGCGTCCAATCGTACACGATGGGGTAGCCGCTCGGGTCGCTCGCAAAGAACACGCCGTACGTCCGCAAGGGGTCGGAGTTGACGATGCGAAGCGATTCCCCGGGTTCCAACGAATGGTACGCGGGAGCGTCCGTACCCGCCCCGATTCGTATATCACGTAAAAGCGCGTACGGGAAAAATATTTCCGCATCCATATGGGGGGTAAGTGTCAGCGGCCTGTGGGGCTGGAGAGTGATCCGGTTGCCCGTTGCCTCGCCATGGTTTACGGCGAAACCCTGCCGGTCGCGCAGGATAAAATCATGGGAAAAGACCACCGCGTAAAACGGCTCCGCCATCATGGTTATATTCCGTTCGCTTGTATTGGTGAACAAATAAACCGTCCCTTCCCGTACCTCACGCGTATAAAGCGCGGGATGGGAAAGGCGGCGCGTCACTACCGTTCCGCCGTACCATATGGAGGGGAAGTAGATGACCAAGCCGTCCCCTTGCGCGGTTATTACCGCTTCTCCGTCCGCGGGCAGGTTAAACTGCGGGAAACGGACGTCCCTTTCCAGGAACGTGACCGTACCCGCCGAGCCGGTCACGACGATATCAAACGCGTCGGCCCGGTTGGTGCGTATGTGGTGGCCCGTGCGCCCGTTGTTTGTAATCCCAAGCGTTCTCCCCCCGGTGAACGCGATTTGGTGCAACGCTTCCCCCTCGGCTTCGGTAACCCTCAAGCGGGAGGAATCGAACGTCACGGAAAGCGGCGCAAGGGGGGTGATCATCGTCGTGCCTTCCCCGTTCACCGATACGCGCCCAAAGGAAAAGCCGTAAACGGTTACGTTTCCGCGTCCGTCTACGGCTACATATTGGTAACGGCCCGTTCCCGCCGCGTTGATATGGGCGATTACGCGCCTGTCCTGCCCCGTAAAGGAATATACCCGCCCGGGTTGCAAGGTACGCGTAACATTTGCGGCCTGCACGGCAGCAGGGAAGGAAATGACCGCCCCCGCAACGCATACGAAAAATAAAATTAACATTCCTATCTTTTTCATATGATCCACCCGCTTCCGAATAACGCCGAAAGTTATATTACTGCGTTCCCGTAAGTTTAACACCCCATCGGCGTGCTTGTCGAGTGCGTCAGCCTTAACAACGCGTAAACAACGAACACGCAAACCATACTGAGCAATGTACCGATCAGATAATATTCTACCTGTTTACCCTTTTCGGTTTTATCCGATTCGTTGATGATTTCGGGGAATCTAATGACGGATTTTGCCGTTATAATAAAACCGATCGTACCAAGCGCATTGTTCAGTATTAAGAAAAAGACGATTAACCGTTCCAAATAACCGATCATCCTACCCGCGTGCGGCGTATCTTTTTCAACGACATCCCCAAAATTCCAAAGCTCATTGCTTTTTATCAAATACCCTACGGGACGCAGGATTATCATAACCCCTAATAACGTCCAATACGGGTTCGCGTTTAATGTTGCAACCCCGGGGAATGTTAAAGCGTTTAATTCGGTTATATACGGCCACATGGTAACCTTGTCGTTAAATATAAACCACATTAATAGAATAACCGCAATATGTAAAATTTGGTCGATGATAAAAGGCTTCCACTTGATAAACCGTTTGACGTTGTCCAATGCAATGTGCGATATGCTTATTGCAAAAAAGATTATTAATAATCTCCATGAAAACTGTATCACGGGGAACAACAACGCCGCTATAGCTAGCGCATAACACACACCATGCCATCCAAGCCATTTCCGGCGTTCAATTTTATTGCCGGATTGTTTCCCTTTTGACATATTATCCGTTTGAAGGTAGAAGTCGCCGATGATATGCCCCGACAGGAGCAATAGGAGTAATGGTTGGAAGGTCATGCAAACACCTCCTGGTGTGATGAGATATGGGATATCTCGCTTTGAGCGATTTTAATATATTCGTGTTTAACCGGCAGGTTTTCTTCGAATAACTTAAGTGCCTTTTTTTTGTTTTTGACCGCTTCTAAATAATTTTTCATGTAATAATCAGAATTTGCTATGTTATTTAACTCTACCGCATAATTAACGGGGTCATTTTCTTCATTAAAAAAAGACAATGCTTTATAATGAAAATCCCTTGCGGCTTCATGTTCATTTGAATAACTATGCGATATGGCAAGGATATTATACAATTCGCCGACATAAGGATGGTCGTCTTCCACGACATTACGCGCAATTTCCAAAGCTTCCTTGCTATACTTTTTTGCATCTTCATAACTTCCTATCACCCAACAAAGCCTCGCTTTTTCGTTTAATGTATGAGCATATTGAAGACGAGCCTTAGGCATCGGTTCTTGGATACGCAGCGACTCAACAATAATTTTTTCTGCTTTTTCGTATTGCTCCACTCTTGTATATATTTCCGCAAGTAAATTATATAAGGCGATATATTGTTCATCATTTGTATCCGTATTTTGCTTTGCCATATCAAGGGCCTTTTCAGCGGGTTTTAACGCCCCGTCAAAATCGTGCCGTTCGACCATACGTTGCGCTACATTAAAATAAGGAACATGGCTTTTATCGATGACGGGTTTCCCTTCCACGATATATTCGTCCATTTTGGCGAGGTATTCGGTTAATCCGTCCCATGCCATCCGATAGGCTTCGTAGTTCGCTGCCTTTAGCTGCTTGTTTACGACTGATGCCGTGGTTCCCATCTTACGGGCAACGGCTTTTTGGAAGTTGTTTTGGTTTTCCATCGCCCATACGGTTTCACGCTGTTTATCCGTCCAGCCTTCGGTAAGGGCGGTGAGCAACGCCATTTGCCCGTCCACAAGCGATTGGGCCAAATTTCCGATGTCGAAATGGACCTGCAACCAATGCGGGCTTTTCTTCGCCTTGATTTCCGCCAACCTGTCCAGCGCGAGGTGGAACGCCGGCCCGTCTGTTTTATTGCGGTTACCGTCTGTCACCGACAGTTCCCCCAGCACGACGCTGATGCGCACGGTGGTATTATCCACGGAATAAAAGGCTTTAATGATGTCTTGCACGATTTGAGGCGCGTAGGACTGTGTAAGCATGACCCCCTCAAAGGCATCGCCGCGCACCATGCCGAAGTCCGCCATTAATGAACCGATATACTTGGTATTGATACGGTTAAAGGCGGCTTGCGCCGCGTGTGTGGCTTTTTTCCTTGTATCATCGTTCAGTTCACGGGAATTGATAATGTCACCCATAATGACGCAGTACATGGTTTTATTCCTTTGGGTGGCTGATTTCCGCATGGGATCGCCGCCTTTCATAGAATATACCTTTTTTGGTAATTTGACAAGCAATTAGCCAAAATCGGTGTACAAGCATCTAATTAGCCTTTTTACGTATTTTATGAATCAGCTAAAGATGCCTTATCCTATGTAGGATTCCCAATAACGGTGTTTATCATGATTCAAAGTTCATTTATAAAAGCGGCGAACACAAAAATCCGAACCCCGCCGA
This sequence comes from Defluviitaleaceae bacterium, assembly GCA_009780585.1. GTDB lineage: Bacteria > Bacillota > Clostridia > Lachnospirales > WQUN01 > WQRX01. Next base: position 54,646 of record WQZS01000003.1, read on the forward strand.
TTTTAACCTCGGTATGGTTCGGATTCTTATTTGCCCTTGACAGGAGTTGAACCTGCACGGTCTCCCATCGGATCCTAAGTCCGACGCGTCTGCCAATTCCGCCACAAGGGCATTTCGCCAAAATGATTGTATTACAGGGGTTTTGCCGTGTCAAATGTATTGCGTCCCTTGCACTACCTGACAACAGTAAGCATTTTATGACATGACGTTCTTACGGCGGACCTGTATAGTAATGCCGGAAAGGGGGCGCAACCCGTGAACTGGATCCAAAGTTTGGGCAAGGCCATACACCATATCGAAAACAACCTCACCAACGAAATGGATATCGAAAACGTTTCGAAAGTGGTGTATGCCTCCCACTCAAACTTCCAGCGTATATTCAACTTGGTTACGGGGATGACGATCGGCGACTATATCCGGAATAGGCGCTTGAGTTTGGCCGGGGAGGATTTGCTTCACCCAAAAAACAGGATCATCGACGTTGCCATGAAATACCAATACGATACGCAGGAAGGGTTTTCAAAGGCCTTTACCCGGTTCCACGGGATCACCCCTTCAAGCGTGCGGAAGCAAAAACATTCGCTGAAAACCTTCCGTCCGCTGACCATCAACTTAATCATTCAAGGAGGATTTGATATGTCACGCAAATTGATCGACCATTTACCCATACACCAATTGCAATATCCGTGGCAAGGGGAAAATTACGTTTTTAACGGCTGCATGAAGTTCCTGATGGAATGTATAGGCGAGGATGTCCGATATGATTATTGGTTTTTCTCCACCGTTTCGGGCGACAGCTTCGTGCAGGTGTACGCCGCGGATAGGGAAAAATCATATGCATGTTTTTCCGACGCAAAATTCGATTACGCGTTGATTAAACGGGTATTCGATGCCGTCGGATACGGATTCACCTTTATGGGTGCGGAGGAATGGCGCAGGGACAAGGAAAAATGTAAGGCCAAAATCATCGAATATATCAACAGGGGTATCCCTGTCATCGGCAAAGGATTTAATTGGACGCTGGAAAACGGCGATGTGTTGCCGACCGATGAAATATCCTGCGTTATCGGATACGAAAACGACGGCGATTGTTTTTACCGCCTGCCCGAAGAAGCCACGGACTTAATCCCTTTTACGCTGGACGATGATTTGCCTTACACGTTCGTGTTCATCGAAGGGAAAAAGGATGCGCCGCCGATTGCGGATGTATACCGTAAAGCGTTGATGGTCGCACCCGGTTTGATGCGGACGCCGCCCGACCCAAGCAAGGACGTATTTTTCGGCAACGAAGCGTTTGAGCAATGGGCAAGGACGATGGAAGGCGACTTTTACGATAAAATTGACTATGAGGCTAATAACGGTATCAACGTGTGGCGGAGTTACGGTACGTACGTCACTATTTTCTCCACCAATATCTTCCACAAAAAAGACACCATCGACCGCGCCATACAAATGAACCCCGACTTAGCCGAAGCGGCGCCGTTGCTCGAACGGGCGCAAAAAGCGTTGGAAGCGTTGGAAAAACAATTAACCGAAGCAGGGGGTTACTTCGACGCAAACTATGAAATAGATTGCAAAGTGTTACAAAACGCCGAGAAACGAAAGGAAATCGCCCGTATATTGCGAAAATTCCCCGAAGTGTACACCGGGATATGCGGTATCATTGAACAGGCAGGGTAAGCCCGGTATCCCCGCCATACCCCATATCAAAAAGGCTGCCTTTCGCGAGGCAGCCTTTAATTCAACGTCTTATCTTTTGCGAATCAAGCCGTTTGCCTACAGCGCGTTATGCGTGAAGCTGGCGATTTTGTCGAAGGGTATTTCCGTGACGCTGCCGAGCCAATTCCAGCCCCAGCGGCCGCGTCCCATACCGCGGCGTCCGCCGTCGCGGCATTCCCTGCCGCAGCGGTTTTCGAAGCGTCCGCCGTCATAATCATCATACCCGAACCCGCCGCAGCAAGCAGAGCCGATGGGGCACGACGGAGGCGCGCCGATGTCGGTGATTAATCGTACGGTGCAATCGCGGAAGCCCGCCAATACACCTGTAAAGCCGTTCCCTGACAAACCGCCGGACGTCGTGAAGACCGTAACGGTTTGACCGATATAACGCCTCATGCTTTCGATGAGAAAGTGTTCACCCATGATTCGTTAATCCTCCTTTTTGATTTATGGCACCGGGCGGTTGCGGCGGTAAGGCCGCCCCATACCCGATGCCTAATCTATTTTTAAGAATCCCTTTCGAGACCCTGGTACATACTATGTGCGCCCGCCCGTTTGTGTTACAAGCCTTGACTATATGGTATACTGCGCGGGACCGCGGCGACGCGGCGTTCCATCATATCGAGGTGACGTATGCTATCGGACATAGACTGCAACCAACAAATCGAGCGGCATATTTATAAGGAAGCCTTGCCGCCCTTGCAAAAGAAATTGGCCGCCTTGCAACAACAGGTGCGCGAAGCGGGTTTGCCCGTGCTCATCGTCTTTGAAGGGTGGGGCGCGTCGGGCAAGGGGACGAGTATCGGGCGGTTGGTCAACCCGATGGACCCGCGTTACTTCGACGTATTGACCATGTCGAAGATCACCGAGGAAATGCTGAAAAGGCCGTTCCTATGGGGTTATTGGTGCCGCATCCCCGCCAAGGGGCAAATCACGATCATCGATAAGAGCTGGCACCGGATCATTCTGCCGGGCGAAAAGGAACGCTGGGGGTTGAGCGAACCGGAGACGAAGGCCTTCTACCACGATGTTAAAGCCTTTGAACGGCAGCTCACCCGGGACGGCACGCTGATCATCAAGCTCTTTTTGCATATTTCCCAAGCGGAGCAGGCGCGGAGGTTCAAATCGTTGGAGGACGACCCCAGCACCGCGTGGCGCGTGAAGGAACACGATTGGGCGCAGAACAGGAACTACCAAAATTACCAAAAGCAATTTGAAAAGATGCTGGAGCTGACGGGTACGGAAGAAAACCCATGGCATATTATCGAAGCGGACGACAAACGCTATTCCGCCGTAAAAATATACCGCACAATAACGGACGTAATCGAAAAGCGGCTGGAAAATCCCCCCTCGCTTGCGTCCGCGCCCACTTCTGCCCTATTAGGGCAGAAGTTCCCCCAAGTTTTATCCAAGGTAGATGCCGACAAGCATATCGACAACGCGGAATACCGCGAGGAGCTCGATTTCCTGCAGGCTCGCATGAACCGCTTGGGCCACAAGATGTATGCAAAACGCCGCCCGACGGTCATCGTGTACGAAGGCTGGGACGCCGCGGGCAAGGGCGGCAACATCAAGCGGCTGGTGGCGGAGCTTGACCCGCGCAGTTATGCCGTCGTACCCATAGGGCCGCCCACGCCGCATGAACTGGGGCGGCATTATTTATGGCGTTTTGTCCGAAGAATGCCGAAGGACGGGCACTTCACGATTTTTGACCGTTCGTGGTACGGGCGCGTGCTGATCGAACGCGTGGAGGAATTGACCCCCGCGCCCGTATGGCAGCGCGCGTACGACGAAATTAACGAAATGGAGCAGCATTGGGTCAACCACGGCGCGGTATTACTTAAATTTTGGCTGCACATTGACAAAGAGGAGCAATTGAAGCGTTTTAACGCGCGCATGACCGACCCCGCCAAGCAGCACAAGATCACCGACGCCGATTGGGTAAACCGCAGTCATTGGGACGCCTACGAAGTGGCCGTGGACGAAATGTTCGCCAAAACAAACAAGCCCCACGCCCCATGGGTGGTGGTGGAGTCAAATAATAAAAAATTCGCCCGCATCAAGGTATTGCAAACCGTCACCGATTCCCTGGATTACGCGCTCAGATGAACGGGAAGAAACCCGGGCACAGCCATACGGGCCATCGTGAACGCCATCGAGAACGTTATATCATCGGGGGTTCGGATTCTTTTAAGGACCATGAGTTGTTGGAGTTGCTTCTTTATTATTGTTATCCCCGATGCAACACAAACCCCATCGCGCACAGGATGATCGACGAATTCGGCTCGCTGCACCGTCTTTTCCAAACCGACGTGCCCACGCTGATGGAGCGGCTCGATTGCTCCGAAAACGTCGCCGTCATGCTCAACCTCATGCCAGCCATCGCCAACCGCTTTTCGCGCAGCAGGCAGGACAAAAAGCCCGTAATGGACAATTCGAGGACGGCGGGGCAGTTTGCCGTAAACCAATTCGCGGACCAATCCGCCGAACGCTTCTATGTAGCCAGCTTGGATACGGGCAACCGCGTGAACAAGGTCACGCTTATTTCAAAGGGGACGCTTGACGAAGCCGCTTTTTATCCCCGCGAAGTGGTGAAGGCGGCGATACAGAACCAAGCCGTTTCCGTCATCCTCATGCATAACCACCCCGGCGGTACGCTTAGTCCCTCCCGCAATGATATGGACGTAACCCGCGAGATCATCGACGGGCTGGCGTTTATCAACATAACCGTGACGGACCATATCATCGTGGCGGGCGACCGGTACCACAGCTTCTGCGACCACGGCAAACACGTAAAAGGGTATTAAACGGCAGCCGATACATAAACTAAACCGTAACGGCTGCGTATATAACGTTGCGAATATAGCATAAGGGAGGATTCTATTATGGGTAAAAGACTGTACAAATCACGCACCGACCGTAAGATCAGCGGCGTATGCGCCGGTATCGCCGAATATTTCGGCATCGATCCCACGATCGTAAGGCTTGCATGGGTCATTTTCATGTTTATGGGCGGTTCGGGCATTATCGCTTACATCGTCGCCGCCATCGTCATGCCCGAGCAACCCGCCTACGGACCGGTACCCGGGGACGACTACCGCGATACCTACTACGACAACGACAACCGGCAGCAATAAAGCGATTTAACCGAATCAAACAAGACCCCGACCGAACGCGAATAAACGTTCTTTTCGGGGTTTATTTTATTTCGAACATATGTTATTATCCATTCACGGCTTTCGTAAAGGGCGGATTTCTTTCCGATCCGCCTTTTGGGGCGCGGCTCAGGTAACGTTTCCTGAAGAAGGAGGTGAACGCATGAGCGGAGTTCTCATTTTGGCAAAGGGTTTGCTGACGTCCGTACTTAGGGATGTCGCACACTCGCTGGCGAAGCAAGCATTGCTTCACGTCAAAAAAAGGACCGCCCCTACCGGTAGTAGCGACGGTTCCGACGTTGTAACCAACGTTTAGGCTTTAAACCGGCCCCGCTGCCACGCGAAAGCCGTTTTTTTATTTCGGATTTATATTACCACAGGGTATGGGGAATGTCACACGGGGCTTCGCAAGGGGAAAAAGCCCTCCCCTTCCCGCCATGCCCCGTACCCCAGCGCGCCGTATATTGTGGCGGCTACGTCGGCCAGGGTCTTGCGCGTACCCAGGTTGACGGGGGTTATCCCGTGGGAATATACCAACAGCGGCACGTATTCACGGGTGTGGTCGGTACCGGGGGTGGTGGGGTCGCAGCCGTGGTCGGCGGTGATGATCAACAGGTCGTCCGATTTGAGGGCGTTTTTTATTTGGGGGAGCTGCGCGTCGAAATATTCCAAGGCCGCCGCGTAGCCTTCGGGGTCGTTGCGGTGGCCGTAGTGCATGTCGAAATCCACGAGGTTGGTGAAGATCAGCGTCGCATCGTTATTTTCGTCCCGCAACGCCGATATGGTCGCTTCTATCCCGTCGCGGTTGTTTGTCGTGTGGTTTACATAGGTTACGCCGCGGTTGCAAAAGATGTCCTCGATTTTGCCTATGCCGAGGGTTTTGCGACCGTGCTTTTCCAGCGCGTCCAACAGCGTTTCGCCTACGGGGGGTACGGCGTAGTCGCGCCTGTTTTCCGTGCGCTTAAAAGCGCCGGGTACGCCGAGGAAGGGCCGCGCGATCACACGCCCCACAAAGTATTCCCCTACGAGCATTTCCCGGGCAATCGCACACAAGCGGTACAGTTCCTCAAGCGGGATGACTTCTTCGTGGGCGGCGACTTGGAAGACGCTGTCCGCCGACGTGTAAACGATGGGCGCGCCTGTTTTCATGTGTTCCCCGCCGAGTTCGTCCATGATTTGGGTGCCGCTGGCGGGGTAATTGCCCAGCCATTTGGCCTCGCGACCTGCCTTCTCCAGCCACGCGGACAGTAAGGAATCGGGGAACCGCTTAAATGTAGCGAAGGGCGGGTCCATGGACAAGCCCGCCAACTCCCAATGCCCGCTGGTCGTATCCTTCGCGCGGGTTACCGTGGCCATACGGCCGAAGGAGGAATTCGGGATTCGGGATTCGGGATTCGGAATCATGGGTAGGCGGGAATCCTCGATATGGGCCAGACCCATGGCGTATAAATGAGGCAGTTCCAATTTGCCGCGCTTCCTATATATATTACCCAGCGTATGCGCCCCCGCGTCGCCGTAATCGGCGGCATCCGGCAAGGCCCCAATCCCCACGCTGTCCAAGACAATCACACAAACCCGCATATCCATATCCATCCTTTAATCGTTTTATTCTAAATTCCGAACTCCGGATTCCGCATCCCCTTCATTCTGCATCGCTTTACTCATCCGCGTCACGCGGGGGTAATCGTGCCCCGGGTCGGGCTGTTTGCGTCCCAACATCTCGATTTCGAGCCGAACGGTGGGCGGTTTGCCGCCGAAGGGCAGGGCTTGGTTGTACGTTGTAAGGAGCATCCGCGGCTGGTGCTCGAAGTCCAGCGCGTCCAATTGGGTTTCGGCGGTTTTTTTGGCGTTCGGCGCGGCGCGTTTGGGGGAGGGGTACTGCGCGAAGCGGTTCTCGATCTTATCGTGGAAAAAGATGTAGTCGTAGTTTTCCCGCAGGGGGAAGTACAGTAAAACCTCGTCGTATATTTCATAAAGGTAGGCGTTGGCGGGCATGTGCAGGTGTATCCACAGCGTGGGGTCCGATTCCATCCGTATGCGGAAGGTATAGATCGGACGCGCCTGCATCCCGCTTGTAATGGCGGAAGGCAAAAGCTGCGCCATCTTAACCAGCACCTCGATCATTTCCGGGTCGGCGAAGAGGGAGTCTTGCAACACGGTGAAGGGCATGTTACGCGCCACGTCATAATAATTATGCTCGCCGGGTTTTACATTCAGCGTACGCAGCCCCAAATCGGTGAGCGTATAATTCGAGCAGGGCGCGTAGAACGCGACGAATATCCCGTCGTTTACGTCCTCCTTGCTTCCGATAAAGTCCTCCACCTCCCCGCCGAAGTCGAAGGGCAGGACGTACAGGGGCTTGATCAATTTAAGGAAGTGCCCGAACGGGGTGAAGAAATGCCGGTCCAACACCACACCCATCATAAACGTGCCCGCGAGGAACGCGCCGTCCTGCGATTCGAAGTCCAGGGCGTCCGAGTCCATGCTCAATTCGATTAAATCCTCCAGCGTATAGCCCAAAATGTCGTATACCTGTTCGAATAAGGCGTCGGTTTCGATGGGGTCGGTCAGCATCGCCCGCACGAAGGAATCGGTGAACAGCAATTCGGGCAGGGCGATCAATTCCCGCATGTTAAACGCGCACACCGCCACCGCAGCCTCCACGATTTCCTTAAAAAACTCGGCCGGCGGTTTATCCGATTTTTCCTCCCAATCGCGCGTGACCTCCAAGCGGTTGACGTACAGGGAGGGGATTTTCGCCAACAGCTTCATCTTCAACGCCACTTCCAATAAAAAAGCGGCATAAGCCGGGTCGGGGATGGTCAGTTTTTGCGCCAACTCCATTTGCTGCGCGTCAAAAAAATAATTTCCCTCTTGCAAGTCCACATGAGGGAGGCAATATCCGATCAGCCGCGCCAAATCGTCGATGACCGGGTGGCGTTCGCCGCCGTACGGATGCAGTTTTATCTCAAAGCCGGAAAATTTGCTTACGCTGCGCAGGACCGATTGCGGGTACAGGGCCGCGTCCTGCCTGTAATGCAGGCAAATCGATTCCATGATATTGGCGGGAGAAAAGGGCGTATTCTCGATCAGCGTGGAATAATACCAACGGCGGTACATGGAAGCGGCGTACGGGATCACCCGCCTGCGCTTACGGGTATTGGCAACGCGGTAGGCATCGGCGAACCCGTTTTCGAACAGGACATGCAAGGCTTTGATTTGCTCGGGGAAGGTGTTGTCCAATGGCGCGCCGCCTTTCCGTATATTTACGATGTAACTTGATTGTAACATTGCGGGTGGTGTAAAATCAATGTGAGAGCCGTTCGGGGGTACGCGTGGGGTGCGCGGGATGCGACGCGTGCTGAGCGAAATCGGGTGATGATCGGCTCCGTGCGTGTAGTGCTTACGTCGGTCTTGGGAAGCAGCCCGACGTCAAGCACATAACACGCCCGTTCGCCGCTAATCACCCGATTTCGCAGGCACGCTTACGCATCCCGCACACCCCACGCTCGCCGCGCTCACGGGCGTTTTAAGTAAGAATCGAAAATGATAAACACCGTAATGATTATTGGGGATGATTTATTTGTTAACGGAAAAACAAGATGAAGTAATTAAAATTATATATAACCGTTTAGACCAACATGATATTATTTGGGCGTTTACGGGAAGCACTTCGCAAGCGATACACGGTATGGAGATAATACCCGTCGATATTGATATTCAAACTGATAAAGCCGGTGCGTATGAAATAGGTTCGTTGTTAGAACAATACGAAATCGAACCGGTAGCATTTTCATCGACCGATTGGATACGCTCGTACTTCGGTACGTTTTTTATTGAAGGAATCACCGTCGAAGTGATGGGCGATATCCAAATAATAAAAGATGGTAAATGGGAAGAAGTAATCGATTTAAACACACTCATCGAATATAAAATATATAAAGGTTTACCATTACCCGTGATGAATCTCGCTTATGAAAGCGCAGCTTACCGAATCATGGGCCGCCATGAACGCGCGGACGCAATTAATCGATTTTTATTAAATTAACGCCTAACACGGGGAATGTCCGTGCGGCGGGGGTGCGTACGGCGCACCCCGAACCCTCCCCCGCAGTTACTGCTTTTATAAGGAGCCTGCCATGCATACCCAATCAAACGTTTTGACGCATACCGACCGGGACACGTCCCTGCGTATGCCGCACCAATACGCGGTCATCATCCACAACGACGAGGTTACGTCGATGGACTTCGTGGTGGAGGTTTTGGTCAAGGTCTTCCATAAGTCCTCGGTGGAGGCGTCGAATCTGATGATGACGGTACACAACGAAGGGCAGGGCGTGGCGGGCGTGTTTACCTATGACATCGCGGTGACCAAAAAATATCAGGCTGAACGGCGCGCCGCGGATAAGGGCTTCCCCCTGCGGCTTACCTTATGGGAGGTGGAGGCGTGAAACTGGACGATCTGACCAACCAGGTATATGTGGTGGCAGTCAACGAAGCGCGTTTGCACGGGCATGAATACATCACGCCTGAGCATTTCCTGTATTCCGCGCTTTTATTCGATTACGGCAAGGAAGTCATCACCGCTTCGGGCGGCGAATTGAACGCCATCGGCATCGATTTGGCGTCCTTCTTCAATGAACGGGTACCCCGCATGATGACGGAAAGCCCGACGGAATCGTTTTCGCTGGTGCAGATGTTTGAGCAAGCCGCGCTCAGGGCGCAAGTGGCGGGCAAGCAATACGTCGGGCTGGGGGAATTCCTCGGCGCGATATTCGGCTTGAAGGAAAGTTTCGCCGAATACATCCTCGCCAAAAACGGGATGAACAAACACCGCTTGGCCCGCTTCCTAAACCGCGCGGCCGAACAGGACAGGGCGAAGGATACCCCGCAAGGCACGCCGCACGAATCCCCCAAGCCCACCGCCGACGAAGCGCTGCTCGCCGCCTACACGGTGGATTTGTGCGAAATGGCGCGTCAAGGCAAGCTCGACCCCCTCGTCGGCCGCGAGGACATCCTCGCCCGTACCACGCAGGTATTGTGCCGCCGATTGAAGAACAACCCCGTGCATGTGGGCGACCCCGGCGTGGGTAAGACCGCCATCGTGGAGGGCTTGGCGCAGTTGATCACTTCGTGTCAAATCGACACGAAGTTACAAAACGTACGCATATTAAAGCTCGATTTGGGTGCGTTGATAGCGGGGACACGCTACCGCGGCGATTTTGAGGAACGCCTGGTTAAGCTGTTGCAAGCCGTAACCGCGTTGGAGAATCCGATCCTGTATATCGACGAAATCCATACGGTCGTGGGTACGGGCGCGGTTTCGGGCGGGGGGATGGACGCGACAAGTATCATTAAGCCCTACCTTTCACGCGGGGAAATCCGCTTCATCGGCTCCACCACACACGAAGAATATAAAAAGTTCTTCGAAAAAGACCGCGCGCTGGCGAGGCGTTTCGCGCGGATCGACATCCCCGAGCCCACGCAGGAGGAATGTGTGGAAATCCTAAAGGGATTGCTGCCGCGTTACGAGGAATTCCACCGCGTCAAGTATCCCGCCGAAGCGTTGCCGCACATCGTCGCGCTCGGCGCGCGGTATATGAACGACCGTTTCCTGCCCGATAAAGCCATCGATATCATGGACGAAGCCGGCGTACAAACGCGTATATTAAATGAAGCGAAAAAATCGCCGCGGGTTACCCACGCCATAATTGAGCGGGTGGTCGCGCTGATGGCGAAGGTCCCCGCCAATACCGTCGGAAAGGACGAAAAAGCTATATTGGCGAATTTGGCCGCGGAATTAAACGCGCGGATATTCGGCCAGGAGGATGCGGTGGAACGCGTGACCCAAGCCGTTTTCTCCTCCCGATCGGGGTTAAACGAACCCGACCGTCCCGTAGCCAATCTATTATTTATCGGGCCTACGGGGGTCGGCAAGACGGAGCTTGCCCGCCAATTGGCGGATTGCCTGGGTATCCGGCTCACCCGCTTCGATATGAGCGAATACCAGGAACGCCACGCCGTCGCGCGTTTGATCGGCGCGCCGCCGGGGTACGTGGGGTACGATGAAGGCGGCCTGCTGACCGAAGCGGTCCGCAAGCATCCCCATTGCGTTTTGCTGCTGGATGAAATCGAAAAGGCGCACGGCGATATATTAAATGTTTTATTGCAAGTGATGGACTACGGTATGCTGACGGACAACAACGGCAAAAAGGCCGACTTCCGTAACGTGATCATAATCATGACCTCAAACGCGGGCGCGCGTGAAATGGCGAGGCAAACCATCGGTTATCTCGGGGAATACGATGTGTCCGCCTCACTTAAAGCCGTGGAGCGTATCTTCAGCCCCGAATTTAGGGGACGGCTTGACGCGGTGGTACAATTCCGCCCCGTGGATGAAAAGATGGCGCGCCGCATCGCGCAAAAGTCGCTTACCCGTTTGGGCGAAAGGTTAAAGGCGCGGGACATTACCTTCGCGCCGTCGAAAAAGGCAATCGATTTCATCGCCGCGCAGGGCCGCTCCGAAGCCTACGGCGCGCGCGATATCATCAGGATCGTGGAAAACGACGTAAAGCGCTTGCTGATGGGCGAAGTCCTCTTTGGTACCCAAGTAAAAGAAAAGCGGATAAAGCTGGATGTTAAGGACGGAATATTGTCCGTAACACTTTTTTAATAATTTATTCATAAATTATTAAGAAAGTGTTGCAATTTTTTAGCAAGCGTGTTATCATGGGGTCACATGAATGTAACATAAAAGGATGAACCCCATGTTTTTCAAGAAAAATCCGCAAGCACCCCCCGCGGTAAAGGTAAAAAAAGCCAGCGATATTATCAAATCCGGCTCCCATAAGCAAAAAAAATACCTCTCGCTTATGCTCGTGCCGTCATATACGACGGGTAAGACGCGGAGCGTCCGCATCCCCCGCGCGTTGTTCTACTGCGTACTCATCTCCGTATTCGCCATTTCCTCCGTCATCGCGGGCCTGCAAATCCGCGCCGAACACCTCCGCCGCATGGCGCAGCACTACAGCACACAGCTTTCCATGACCGAAGAGCAGTTCCGCGAATTCAAGTTCGAAACCGAAGAGGAACTTGACGAATGGAGAGCCGCCAACGCGGACCTTGCCGACCAGCTCGGCGATGAAATCTTTGACCGCCGCCGCGCGGAAATCAACATGCGCCGCGAGCATCAAGGCACCTTGGACGACGTGCAGGATTACCTGGAAGAATTGGAACGCCAAATACAGGATTTTGAGGAAAAATTAAACGCCGCCGTTACGGGCCTTACGCACCGCACCTTCATCCCCCAAATCGCCAACCTATTGGAACAAATGAATAATTCGCAAGCGCAAATCCGCGCGGCCTTCCTTCCCGCCGAAGCCGCTTATGAAAACGGCTATGCCAACGGCCACGCAAGCGACCACACCGTCGCCTTTGCCGACACCCGTGTTGATGGCGTCGTGGGCTTAAGCGCGGTTTCCCTCTCACTTCCCCCCGTAGTCACGGAAGACGATCTGCACGCCCAAATATCCGACCTCCTCAACACACTCGAAATGCTGACCGAGCTTAAAGAAAATATGCAATACTACCGCGAACGCATCCAACCCTTCTGCGATAACTACCCAACCCTTTGGCCCGTACGCGCAACCATTTCCTCCGGCTTCGGCGGGCGCAGGTGCCCCTTCGGCAGCGGCCAATGGCAGCAGCACACGGGTATAGACATCCAATCCCCGCGCGGTACGAGCATCCGGGCGGCGGGCGGCGGGGTCGTCACCTTCGCGGGGTGGGCAAGCGGCGGCTTGGGCAACAAGGTCATCATCGACCACGGCAACAACATACAAACATGGTACGCGCATAACAGCGTAAACCTGGTAACGGTCGGCCAACGGGTCTCCCGCGGGGACATTATCGCCCGCGTGGGCACCACCGGCTCCACCACCGGCCCGCACGTACATTACGAGGTACATGTCAACGGCAGGCCCGTGAATCCCCGTCCATTCCTAAGCGAATAAGGTTGTGAAATAAATGGCTAAAACCCGTACGCAAGACGAATTTACAAGGCCCACCGGCACCGTAATCGGCAGGGGCTTCTCCATCCAAGCCGCCCGCGTTGTAGGCTCCGAATCGGAATCCATGCGCTTGGACGGCGTTATACAGGGCAACCTTGAGCTTGACGGCGTCCTTAACCTGGGCGAATCGGGTCGCGTGGAAGGTGACATCGTAGCCGAATCCGCGCGGATCGCGGGTGCGGTGTACGGCAGTATCCAATGCCGCTACGCCTTACATTTGACCGCCACCGCCGAAGTAACAGGCGATATACTGACCGAAACACTCATCATCGACAAGGGCGCGATCCTGCACGGCCGCTGCCAAACCTCCACCTCGGTGAACGCGACGCCCGCACTTTCCTACGCCACGGCGTAAACCAAGCCTCCTCTTTTATTCACAATAAAAAAGTCCGCGTTCGTTATCCTTCCCCGACGAGCGCGGATTTTTTTAGTCATGAAACTATGTGGAAGTATATTCACTTGACTATTTGCCGTTTAACGTACATATATATGAAGATAGAGCGACCGCGGGAGGATTACATACATGGGATGGAATAAAAATTCATTTTTGATGGGGCTGGCGGCGGGGATCGTATTCGTGTGCCTTGCTTTGGTGGGGTATAACGAATACGGCAAACGCGTCGTATGGCAGGGGACTACCCCGCCCAACACAAAAGTGCTGGAGATATTCGATTTATTGGATCGGTATTCGATCATCGCGTTCGAGCGGGAGGAAATGTTCGACGGTATGTATCGGGGCTTGTTGGACGGCGTGGATGACCCGTATACGCAATACTTCGACCAAGACGCGCTGGAGGCTTTCCGCGTACGGACAGAAGGCGTGTTCGCGGGGATCGGCGTAACGAGCCTGATGGACGAAAGCGGCGAATACCTGACGGTATACGAGGTTTTCGATAATTCGCCCGCCCATAACGCGGGTTTGCTTGCCGGGGATAAATTTTTGGCGGTGGACGGCGAAAGCGTCGTCGGTCAGCCGCAAGGGGAAATCACGGATAAAATACGCGGGCCCGAAGGCACGACCGTTCGCTTGACGATGCTGCGCCCCGACGAATACGACGAGGATTACAACGGCGACTCCGCCGACGGGCTGATATTCGACGTACACATCGTGCGGGCGATGGTGGAGGTGCCGACGGTCTTTTACCAAATGCCGGAGGACGGGATCGGCTTAATCCGCATCGACGGCTTCGCGCGGATGACGCTGCCGCAATTTAACGAAGCGCTGGATGATTTGATCGGTCAAGGGATACGGGCGTTGATCATTGACGTACGGAACAACCCCGGCGGTTCGATGCCCGCGGTGGTGCAGATCACCAACCGCCTCGTACCCGAGGGGATCATCACCTACACCGAACACGCCGACGGACGCCGCGAATACCACCGCGCGACGGAGGAATACCTGGGCTTGCCGTTGGTGGTGCTGGTCAACGGCAGGAGCGCAAGCGCTTCCGAAATATTAGCCGCGGCGGTGCAGGACACGGGTGCGGGTACGATTATCGGCACGCAAACCTACGGAAAAGGAAGCGTGCAAAACCTGATGTATTTATCCGACGGCCACGCCGTAAAGATGACAATCGCCAAATACTTTACGCCCAACGGCATATCGATACACGGGATTGGCGTTACGCCGGATGTCGTCGTGGAAATGGACGAAGCGTTAAGCCGCCGAACCGGTATGCTGACGCTTGATGAAGACGTGCAACTGCAAGCGGCTATATACTCCCTGACTCGTAGGTAAAGCCCTTGCCGTGTACGTCGGTGACGGTATCGGTGATCATGAAGGCGTGGCGATCGTGTTGGTTTACGATGGCGATTAATCGCTGGTAATCCTTTTTATCCAGCGTAACCATAAGCATCGTCTTTTCCTGTTGCTCGTACGCGCCGACCGCGGGGATGATCGTTACGCCGCGGCCGATGATATTGTGAATGTCTTGCATAATCAAATGGTGTAGATCGCTGATGATGTACACCATTTTCTTTTTATTCGCACCGTTTTCGATATAGCTCATGACGGCGGACGTGATGAAAATAGAGGCGATCGCGTAGAAGAACGCATCAACGTCGAATACCCACAAGCACAACAAAACGATAAAACCATCGGAGATAAACAACCCGACGGACGTGTTCATGTTAAAGTATTTTTTCAATATCAACGGCGGAATGGCGGTGCCGCCGCTGGACGCGTTGTTGGCGTACAGGATCGAAACCGCGACACCGAACAAAGCGGAACCGATCAGCATTGACAGCATGGTATCGTTGACAAGGGTAATCCTCGGCACAACCCCGATCACCAAGGGCAACATGGTTGCGCCGATGACCGTATTAATAAAGATTTCCTTGCCCAGCAGGAAAAGCGTAACCACCAAAAGCGCGGCGTTGCCGATCAATATCACCCACGTACGGCTCAGCCCCAGCCATTCCTCCAGGATAATCGCCAAACCCGTAAGCCCGCCCGCCGCGATGTTATGCGGCGCAAGGAACATATTTACGCATACGCTGATCATCACGATCGCAAGCGTGATGTACGCGAGCTTGATAAGCCAATGCTTAAACATGGATTCCCTCCTTCCTTTGTTCCGTTACGGTTATTTTTGGCGGGGAAGGGGGATTTTATGTATATTTCAACGTAAATTTTTCCCGTCGCAAACCATTCAAAAAAAGACGGGATTTTTTATTTGCCGCCTGTTATATTTACAGCGGAAAGGGGGCGCGGATGAACACGACATCCTATTTAAACGACGCGGTACGGTACATCGAAAAACGGCTGTTTGACGTCATCGACTTCACCGAGGCGGCACGGATCGCTTGTTGTTCGGAATACCAGTTCCGCCGGATATTTTCATACCTCGCGGGGATGCCTTTAAACGAGTACATCCGCAAGCGCAGGTTATCGCTGATAACGGAGCAGCTTTACCCGGGCGACGCGCGGATTATCGACTTGGCATACCGTTGCGGGTATGAAACGCCGGATGCGTTCGGCAAGGCGTTCGCCGCGCAATTCGGCATCACCCCGTCGGCGTACAGGAAAAAGCCCGTACCGCTGACGATATTCCCGCCGCATTTTTTCCATATATCATTATTTGAGGGCATCGGTGCAAACCACCGGGTGTTTCATGAATTATGGCAGCCGCGCCATAACGATAAAGGAGGACATATGTATAAACTAAGCGATTTTACGAACGCGGAACGGGACAAGTGCCTGCCCGTGGTGGCGCAAATCATCGAATGTGCCAACATCACGCGGGCGCAGGGCGTGCTTGCGCTGGAGGAATGGTGCAAGCAACACGAGAATACCTTCATTACCTTCATGTTATTGATGGTATGCGACGGCACCAACCCGGAGCTGGTAAGGGATATCGGCGTAACGCTCATCGATTCGGGCGATTATAAAGGGGAGGAACTACTTTCACGGCTGATGACCGTGGAGGGCGTGCTTTCGATACAAGCGGGCGAAAATCCGGTTATCATCGAAAAGAAGCTCTTTTCCATGCTCGGCGAAAAATACCTGATGGCGAAGGGTTACATGAGCACCGACGGCAACCCCCACTACCCCGAATACGAACGGCGTTACGCGGCGATGGCCGCGAAGGAGGGCATACCCGGTTCGGAATTCGACGCGGCATTTGAAGCGCTTTCCAACCGCGATATCCAAATGGTCCTGCGCGAAACCGACCAACATGATTTATCCTTGGCGCTGAAGGCTAGCGGCGGCACGGCAGCCGTAAAAATCATGGGCAACCTTTCCAAACGGCTAGCCGCGATGATATTGGAAGAAATGGAACTCATGGGCACGGTAACGAAAGCGGATGCCTTAACCGCCCAAGGGAAGCTGCTGGATACCGTAAAACGCTTAAGCGAAATGGACGGAATCGTTTATACCTACGGATAACTTCGTCTCAATTTGAGACGAAGTCGCGGGGCTTTAATTATGGTAAAATGGGCGGAGTTCCTTTCGGGAGGGCTTCGCCTTGTTTCATGTATCGATTAACGGCAAGGAATATACCGCATACGAAAACGAAACACTTTTATCAATCGCGCGGAGGGAAGGGATTTTTATCCCCTCCCTTTGTTTTGATCCGCGGGTGGAGGTTTCGGGGGCGTGCGGTTTATGTCTTGCGGAAATCGCCGACCCGTCGGGAACCTTCGCGCAAAAGCCCGTACGCGCGTGCGCCACGGTTGCCGTACCGGGGATGGTAATACGCACCGATACCCCGCGCGTCCGCCAAGCGCAGAAAAGAATTATCGAACTGCTCCTTTCCGCCCACGACGGCGATTGCGTCGCGCCCTGCCGTTTGGCTTGCCCCGCGGGAACGGATTGCCAAGCATACATCGCGCTCATCGCCGAGGGGAAATACGAAGAAGCCGTAAACCTCATGTACAAAGCGCATCCCTTCCCCGCGTCGGTCGCGCGGATATGCCCGCGTTTTTGTGAAAAAAATTGCCGCCGTGCGGAAAAGGGCGAAGCCGTAAATATCGCGGGGTTAAAGCGTTACGCCGTGCAGCAAGCGGGAAAGGAGTTATCCCCCGTCGGATTAAACTTTACAGCGCATCCTTCGAAAGGGGATCATTCCGGAAACGCGCCCGATGCGCAGAGTGTGAACGTGTTGGATGATTCCTTCCCCATCGGCGTAAATTTTACTGTGCATCCTTCGCCGGAATCCCCCGTCAAGCGTTTCGCCATTATCGGCGGCGGCCCCGCGGGTTTGACGGCGGCGTATTTCCTGCGCCGCGCGGGGCATCATGTAGTGGTGTACGACCGCGCCCAAAAAATGGGCGGCCTTCTGCGATACGGCATCCCCGAATACCGCTTGCCCAAAAAGGTGCTGGACGCGGAACTGGCGGTGTTGGAGCGGATGGGGATTATATTTAACAACGACGGATGGTTGGGATATACCTCCAACCCCGAATCGAATAATCATCACAACGCGCTATGCGTCGAAACCCTCTGCGCCGAAAACGACGCCGTCATCATCGCCACCGGAGCGTGGAACCCCAAACCCTTAGGCTGCCCGGGGGACGACTTGCCCGGGGTTTACGGGGGTACGGCTTTCTTACTGCTGGTTGCCATGGGTTATATTTCAAAAGAACGTATGCCGAACCTTAACCGCGTCGTGGTCGTCGGCGGAAGCAATACCGCCATAGACGCGGCGCGTACCGCCTTGCGCATCGGCGCAAAGGAAGTCGTCATCTCCTACCGCCGCACCCGTACCGAAATGCCCGCCGAACCGCGGGAAATCGCCGAAGCGGAAGCAGAAGGAGTAGTGTTCAAATACCTAACCGCACCCATCGAAATTACCGCGAAGGAAGTACCTTCGGAGGATATTCCCGACCCCGCTCCCCTAATTTCCGCTTCCGGCATCCGCTTGCAACGCATGTCCCTAGGCGAACCCGACGAAAGCGGACGGCGCGCGCCCGTCCCCTTCTCCGGCGCGGAGGAATGGCTGGAAGCCGACATGATCATTTCCGCTATCGGCCAAGCGGTGGAACCGGAAATTTCCAACCTCAACCTACCCAACGTACACATCATCGGCGACGCAACGGGCCAAACCTCCTACGCCATCGAAGCCATCGCCCAAGGGAAAAAAGCCGCGGCGGTAATCCTCGCCGCCTTTGAAACGCCCCCCTTTACCCTCACTTCCCAACGCCTAACACCACATTCCGACCTCCCCCCCACCCCCCGCCAAACCGCGCAAGCCCTACCCTCCGCGCAAGCAAAAAAGGGATGGGATGAAATCCACCCCGACCTTTCCCCCGCGCAAGCCGCCAAGGAATCGGCACGCTGCCTGTCCTGCGGATGCGCGGGTTATCATAAATGCAAGCTCATTTCCCTAACCAATCGATTGGGCGCGGACCCGCATAAATACAGGGCAAAATCGGATAGCCCCAAATTATCGCTCCCTTCCCACGACCCCGACAAATGCGTCCTGTGCGGCTTATGCGTCCGCGCCTGTGAAAAACGCAACGGCGCGGGGCAGGGCTTGCTTTCCGCTTCCCATCGGGGTATCCGTACGGTTTTGCACACAGCGCAGTTGGGCTCCCCCGCTTGCGAAGGGTGTACGGATTGCGCGGACATTTGCCCGACGGGCGCGATGAAGCCGCAATGTATTGCACCCCTCCCACCCAACTGTTAAAATCCGGTTAATACGGGCATATTTTATAGAAACCTATCCCAACCAATGAGGTGTATTCCATGGGTATACTGGAAAAAATCTTCGGTAATTACAGCGATAAGGAAATCAAGCGTATGCTCCCCACGATTGACCGTGCGGAAGCGCTTGAGCCGGACATGCAAAGGCTCTCCGAGGGTGAATTGATTGGCATGACGGCGAAATTTAAGAAACGCCTCGCCGACGGGCAAACGCTGGACGATTTGCTGCCCGAGGCTTTCGCGGTGGTACGCGAAGCTACGAAACGATTGATTAACCAGCGGCACTTCCGCGTACAGCTTATCGGCGGCATGGTTTTGCACCAGGGCCGCATCGCGGAAATGAAGACAGGCGAAGGAAAGACACAAACCGCCGCGCTTCCTTTATACCTCAACGCGCTGGCGGAAAAAGGCGCGCACCTCGTAACAGTCAACGAATACCTCGCGAGCTACCACGCGGAACTGATGGGTAAAATCTTCGGTTTTTTAGGCTTAACCACGGGCTGCATCCTGCAAGGGCAGGAACCCGCCGTGCGCCGCGCCCAATACGATTGCGACATCACCTATTCCACCAACAACGAACTGGGCTTCGACTACCTGCGCGACAACATCATGGTTTCCGCGGCCAACCGCGTGCAGCGCGCCCTGCATTACGCGATCATCGACGAAGTGGACTCGATTCTGATAGACGAGGCGCGTACGCCGCTGATTATTTCCGGCCCTTCGGGCAAGTCGAACGATTTGTATAAGGTCGCCGACCGCTTCGCCAAGAATTTGAAAAAAGGACGCATCCTAAACGAAGAAGCCCTCCAAAACCCCGCTTTGCGCGCGCAAATCGAGGAGGAGGGCGATTATATCGTGGACGAAAAAAAGAAAGCCGTCACGCTCACCCAGGAAGGTGTCGGAAAAGCCGAGCGTTACTTCGGCGTGGAGAACCTTTCCGACCCGGAAAACATCGAAATCCAGCACTATATCAATAACGCCCTGAAAGCCAACTACAACATGCACCGCGACATTGACTACGTAAACAAGGACGATGAAATCATCATCGTAGACGAGTTTACGGGGCGTTTGATGCCCGGCCGCCGTTATTCCGACGGCTTGCACCAAGCCATCGAAGCGAAGGAAGCCGTAAAGGTACAGCGCGAATCCAAAACCATCGCGACTATTACGTTCCAAAATTTCTTCAATAAGTATTACAAAAAAGCGGGCATGACGGGTACGGCGCTCACCGAGGAAGGCGAATTCCGCGACATTTACAAGCTGGACGTGGTTTCCGTCCCCACAAACATGCCCATGGTCCGTAACGACAAGCCCGACGTCGTATACCGCACCGAAGCGGCGAAGTTCCGCGCCATCACAGAAACCATCGAGGAAAGCTACAAGCGCAAACAGCCCGTGCTGGTGGGTACGGTTTCGATTGAAAAGTCGGAGCTGGTGAGCGGCTTGCTTAAACGCAGGGGCATCCCCCACGAGGTACTCAACGCCAAGCATCACGAACGCGAAGCCGAAATCATCGCGCAGGCGGGGCAAGCGGGGCATGTGACGATTGCGACCAACATGGCGGGCCGCGGTACGGACATCTTCCTCGGCGAAGGCGTGACGGAACTGGGCGGGCTCAACGTCATCGGCACAGACCGCCACGAATCCCGACGTATCGATAACCAGTTGCGCGGGCGCGCGGGCAGGCAGGGCGACCCGGGGCAGTCGCAGTTCTATATTTCGCTGGAGGGCGACTTGATGAGGCTCTTCGGCGGCGACCGCATCACCCGCGTGATGGATGCCATCGGCTTCAAAGAGGACGACCAACTCGAGCACAAGATGCTCTCCGGTGCTATCGAAAACGCGCAGAAAAAAGTGGAAGGCAACAACTTCGGCATCCGCAAGCATCTCTTGCAATACGACCAAGTGATGAACGAGCAGCGCGAGATCATCTACGGCGAGCGTAACAAGGTCATCGGCGGCGCCGACCTGCGCGAAAATATCATGAACATGATTAACGCCGTCATTACCCGCGCCGTGGACAATTACGCGGGCGGCGACTTGGAGCCCGAAGAATGGGATTTGAAAGGGCTCAGCGACAACCTCATGATCCTTTTCCACAAGCCCGTGGCGCAATATTCCTCCTTGGAAATGGAGGACTTGACGAAGGAAAAAATCAAGGACGACCTCATCGAAGCCGCCGTCAAACTCTACGAGGAACGCGAAGCGAAATTCACCCCCGAGCGTATGCGCGAAGTTGAGCGCGTCATTATGATGCAAGTCATCGACAGGCGTTGGATGGACCACATCGACGAAATGGACCAAATGCGGCAGGGTATTTCCCTGCGTTCCTACGCCCAGCGCGACCCGCTGGTGGAATATAAGTTCCTGGGCTACGAAATGTTCGAGGAAATGAGCAACAACATCCAACTCGACACCGTACGCGCCATGTTCAACATCCAAATCACCAACGAACAGCAGCCCGAAATGAAGCAAGCCGTTAAAACGGAGGACCTTTCGACTAATTCCTCCGAAACCGCCGCCGTAAAAAAATCGGCGAAACGCGCGGAAGGCAAGGTCGGCCGCAACGACCCCTGCCCCTGCGGCAGCGGTAAAAAATACAAACAATGCTGCGTGAATAAATAACTTGTGCCCTAATAGGGCACAAGTTGACGGGGTAATATAACTTGTCCCCTAGTAGGGGACAAGTTAACGGAGGAATTATTAAAATGGCCGAATTGTGGGACATCCTGGATGCCCAAGGCAACAAAACCGGACGCCTGCACGAACGCGGCAAACCCCTGGCACCAGGCGATTACATGTTGTGCGTCCACATTTGGAAGCACAACGGACGCGGCCAATGGCTCATCGACAAACGCACCCCCCGGGGTCACAACCACATGGACGGCAAGTGGGAAACCACCGGCGGCGCTGCGCTGGCGGGGGACGATTCCCTCACCGCCGCCTTGCGCGAGGTAAAAGAGGAATTGGGGCTAACCCTGGACGTTGCGAAGGGGCGCTTCTTCAAGCGCATACCCTATGTCAACGTGGGTGAAAATAAAAACACCTCCTTTTTCGTGGATGTATGGGTGTTCGAACACGATTGCCCCCTGTCGGACGTCACCTTCCAGGAAGGCGAAACCTGCGGCGCCCGCTGGGCAACCGCCGACGAAATACGGCATATGATGCACACGGGGGAATTCCTGACCGAAGGCAGGCAGGGGTTGTTTTACCCGTATTTTAATGAGATGGTGGCATGGGTGTATCCTTGAAAATGTAAGGAGGGAAATCGAACTTGTCGTCTTTAAGCCACGAAGAACAATTAACCTTAACGGAATCGCTAAACTGGGATTGTTCGGACAAACCGGAGGACATGCTCGCCTTAATCAAAGGACAGCTTGAAACCTCCGGCTCCTTTACCCGAAGCACGCTGTTCATCCGTTCCTTGGAGCGCTTACCGTGGCATTATATGACGGCACTTTGGGGTGTTAACGCGATTAAGGAACTGTATACCCCGGAAATAGCCGAACGCATTTGGCCCAAGGAAAGGAGGCATCATTTTGACTTCGCCCTCGCGGTATTACGCGGAGAACCTCTACCCCCTTCAAGATGGGGTCATGAATATTTTAAATCGCAGCGGCACCGATTTTTTTCTGACCGGAGGGACGGCGCTTAGCCGGGGTTATTATCATCACCGTTATTCCGACGACCTCGATTTTTCAACGGGATATAAGGAATATTACGTTTGATATGTTGAACGGGTAAAAACCGAGCATTACAAGAAGGGTAGCTTACCGCGCCAACCAAAACGGGATATACAAAACATCCTGCTCCCTGTCCAGCCGGTCTTTGGTGATGACCACCGATAACGGAATCTTGGCATTAAAAAATGTCTGTTTAAATTCAACCAACGAAGTATGCCTTACGTTCGACCTATATTTAACCTCGACGGGAAGCACTTCGATTTTTTTATCGATTACCAAATCAACTTCAACACCTTTCTCCCGCCAATAGTGCAACGTCCAAAGATTGTCTTCGCAGGCTGCCAACGCATTTCTCGCGCAGATGCTTTCGACGATGTGCCCTGCTTGCGTGTCGGTTATCTCCGGCAACCGAAGCATCGCGTTGGCGATGCCGTTATCCAAAACATAGAGCGTTTTATTTTTTCGCAGGGTTTTTCCGGCGTTCGGGGCATAATTGCTCAGCACAACGGTTAAATACGCTTGGGAAAGATAGGTGAGGTAGGCGCTCACGGTTTCGTTGTCGCAGCCGATGGTATCGGCGATGGTCTTCATATTAAAATCCTGCCCGTTGTTGTCCGCGACGAAGAACAGCAGCTTTTCCAGTTTATCCGCCGCTTTGATTTTATAAATACTCACGATGTCACGGTACAAGCCTTGTCCGATGATATCGTCCACAATCCGCTTCTGCCAAAGGGTGGTATTGTCGTCCATAAAATATTCGGGATAGCCGCCGATTAACAGGAACGCTTGCAATACCGCATTTACATATGGCTTGAACCCGTCCCACCGCCATGCTTGCTGTTTTAATGCGTCGTAATAAGCGGCAGGGTCAACATACAGGCTCCCGTCGGGAATCGCCTCCAAGAAATCCGCAACCTTTTCGTCGCTCCGGTATACCGACCAAAAACGGCAAAATTGCATCAGGTCCAAAGGCATTAACCGCATCGTGTCCGTGCGGCCCATCAACGATTCCTTCGCGCCGTCAAATAAGTGGCTTGCGGAGGAACCGCTGACGACGAACTTTATATTGTAATGCGGTTCGTAATAATTCTTTAGCCATAACTGCCAGCCGGTGAACATATGAATCTCGTCAATGAACACATAGATTTTATCGTTTAATTCGGAAACCGCTTCATGAAGCACATCGTTCAAGTACCCCTCGATAACGTCCCCGATGGATGTGTTTCCGCCAAACAACGTAGGGTCATCGCAGCTAAAAAACAGGACGCGTTTGGGCGCTGTACCGGACTTTAATAAATGCCCGATAGCCTGTTGTATCAAGGTAGACTTGCCGACGCGGCGCGGCCCTATGATAATTTGTATCCTTCTCGCGCTCAAGCCTTTGATTACGGTATCCAACTCATTACGCGCCAATTTGTATACAGCATCCACGGATGACTTTCCCGTAACCCACCATTCATTCCGGCGGCCGAGAATTGCTGCGATCATTATAAAATCACCTACTTTAATGTAGTATCGCCATTATTATAACATGTTATGCGGATATATTCAAATTAATAATAAATATAGTGCGATTGTATTCGCACTTTGTGATATATATATTATTCGAACAATGCGGCAACATAAATAAAACGCCGCGCCTGTTTACCATACGATAACAGACGTGGCGTTGTTACGGGACAAGGTCACTTAAACTATTTTTGGCAAGGGATTTAATAATTTATGGTTCACGTATAAAGAACATTTAATCCGGAAAATACCGCCTATTGTAGCTTTAATTTCTTCTCCGTTTATTAATTTTCCACGTAAGCGATGATCTGATGTTGAATAAATGTCACTACAGTTGTCTTGTACATCGCCATTTACAATTAATTCGCTTCCGCCTGACTGCTTGTAGGTTACTTCAATTACATTGTTTTCATGTTGATACGACCATCTTTTCATAATTTTCTCCTTTTTAACAATATTTTTATTTGAAATATCGGCGTCCCCGGGGAAATGTTTTCACTTTTCCCTGCGAGGTATGCCGTTAACCAAAAAGGCGTGTAAGGGACGACGGCTTACACCGTCACCACCTACACGCCAAAATCGGCTGCTACAGATTTCCACCACTACCGCACGTAGTACAAGCCACCCATACCACCTACCCCGTTATTGCGGGTAAAAGTGATAATGTGTATACTTATCCAACTGCAACGGCAGGGTTTCCCCTGTGTTTGTAGGTGATGTGTACTCATCCCTACACTCGTCGTGGAGCGCGCTCAAACGCTTCACGGACGTTGCGG
Source organism: Defluviitaleaceae bacterium (assembly GCA_009780585.1). Taxonomy (GTDB): domain Bacteria; phylum Bacillota; class Clostridia; order Lachnospirales; family WQUN01; genus WQRX01. The sequence continues at coordinate 79,705 of WQZS01000003.1, forward strand.
TTTTTGTTTCGCGGTTATAGTAGCAGGTTTATAAGGGATATACAAGAAAAATTTATGCATTATAATATATGAAGCGCAATTTATCCGATTCACAACACGGCAGGGGTTGACATGAACATTTCAAAAGTATTCGACTACGCCCGGCATGACAATAAATTCCCCCACCATATGAGCAATTTCGGGCATATCTTCCTGGACTCGGCGGATGCTTCCCTGGTTTGCGACGAGCCACCCTTTTATCCCGACTTGCCCAAAAGCGCGTACGTCTTCGCCGCGGGGTTCGTGCATTATTGGTGCGACGTTTTCATGCTTCCCGTGCCGGAATGGGTGAATGGAGAAAATTACAGATTCGAAGAACCCTATTTCAACCAACCCTTGATGAAGGATGAAATCATAAAATTAACCCCGACGCAATTCGCCGGACGGAATTATTTTATCCCCTCCTCGGAAGTGATTTATGTATGATGTATAAAAAAGTATCGGATTTGTTCTTGATGGACAGGAAAAAGATGCTCTTTTATTTTAATAAGGCCGACGCCGTGCTGAAGGAAATGGGCAAATCGCTGTCCATTTGGGTTAGCGGCGGGGCGAACATGTGCTTCTATATCCGTTCGCGCGAGTCCACCCATGACATTGACACCTACCCCGACGACGAAGCCGTGCTGCGTGAACTGTCCCGGAATATGCAAAAATTATTCCCATTACCCAACGCGTGGCTTAACGCTTCGGGGCGAATCTTCATAACGGAACGGATGCGCGAAGAATCCGAGCAGGGGCTCAACTTTAATCATTTGAAGGTGAATTTTCTAAGGGCGGAAGCCATGCTCGTCCTTAAAGTATTGGCGGGGAGGACGGGGGAGGAATTCCACGACGTTGAAGATACCGTCGCGTTGCTAAAGCATTTGAATATCAAATCCTTAAACGCCGTTGACGCGCTGATAATGGAATATAAAGAAGATTGGAACACGCCCCTGGTCATGCATTTCGCGAATGAAGCGTTAAAAAAATGTTGGGGCGACGATGTCGAACCGATAGACAAAGAAACCGCTTCCGAATCTTTGAAAAGGTACCTTGCTATAAAACCACCCGAGGCTCCGCTATGAACCTTAAACCCGCTACACTCGTCGCAGGGGGAATCCTCCTTCCGTTGGGCGCGGTGTTTTTCATCATCCAATTCGCTGTTGTGTTATATTCCGCAGCGAATACCGTTGCGTTTTTCGTATCGGGCGGGGTAATGTGCGTGTTGGGGTTCGTATTCCTCATGGTCGACGGGCTGCGCAAGCGGCTTCTCGAACGCTTAAAATATGAAGGCACCGCGTATGAAGCGGATAATGTATGCATCTATACCCCTTATTTTGAACGGGTGGGTATTATAGATATCAATACGGGCGCGACCTTCGTGCGTATCGGTCCGTGGATGGACGCGTATGTCGAATGTGTGTTCCGCGACGGGAACGGTACCGGCCGCTCCGTGCGCAGCCACCGTTTTATGTATAATACGTTTGAAAAGATACCGGTCGGCGCGCGGGTTTGGATAGACCCGCGGGATGAAACGATTTATATTGTAGAGGTTTTCCCATTTGAATAAAAAAGGACGTGACAAACAAAGCGGATTTTAACAACTCCGGTAAATAATAAAAATATAGTATATTACTACTATATATCGCGGGAGGTTAGCAATGGTTAAAAGATTGAATGAAACGGTTGTGCGTACAGAAAAGGAAATCGACCACCTTTACCCGGGTCAATGGGTATTATTGGATGAGCGCGATTATCCGCACCAGGGTCGCGGTCGTATTGTCGCCATTGGTGAAAATACGGATTCCGACCTTGATGATTTGCTCAATATTAAACTTACCGAATTTAAAGGGAAGGGACATATGATGTGCGGTTGTCCGAACAGGGGAGAAATGTCAAGTGGTATACAATTTGAATATTCACACAAACGCTAAGCATCGGATTTATGTAACGGCATCGATAAAATATATCCATCCCGCCAATGAATTAAATGAAGTACGCGTCATGGTGGATACGGGATGTTATAACACAATGGTCCCTCTCTGGATGGCAAAACGGACAGGGTACAACTTAGGAATCAATCGGAGCGTTGTAATCGGCGGAACAACGGGTACGGGGCAACTATACGCGTTAAACATGCTTCATTTCGGCGGGTGTGTAATAGAACGTGCCGTTGTGCTTGCTTACCCTTTCCCCGCCGCAAACGAATTATATGACACCATCTTATTAGGGACAAATATCCTCAACAATTGGCGGTACACCATTGACCGTGAAACAGGCACCTTTACTTTTACCGAAAATCTCCCTCACTTTCTTCCCAATAAAATAAATCCATACCAAAATTATTTCAACGAAGCCTACGAATACGTATCTGTTCAAATCTAACCCGCAAAGGACGTGACAAACATGCTCGCCTTGGAAGAACTCCTACGCGCACTCGCACCTTACCGCGCGCGGCTCGTTGAAATGGGGGATTCACTTTGACTCCGCCAACGCGCGTGTTAAAATCGATCGGCTGGAAGCCCAAACCGCGGACGCGGACTTTTGGGCCGACCCCGCCAAGTCGCAGGGTGTACTGCGTGAATTGAAGCTGTTGCGCGGGAAGATTTCCGCGTACGATAGATTGCTGACGATGTACGACGACATCCAAACGCTGGCCGAATTGGGGATGGAAATGCGGGACGAATCCGTCATCCCCGAGGCGCAGGGTACTTTTTCGGATTTCGCGGAAGGGTATGGCCGCTTGCGGGCGGAAACGCTGTTGGCGGGTGAATATGACGGCAATAACGCCGTCGTCACGCTGCACCCCGGCGCGGGCGGCACGGAATCGTGCGATTGGGTGTCGCTTTTGTTGCGCATGTATAATAAATGGGCGGAAAAACGCGATTTCAAATTCGAATTGCTGGACTTGCTTGACGGGGAGGAAGCGGGGGTCAAATCCGCCACGTTCCAAATCAACGGCGACAACGCCTTCGGGTATTTGAAGAGCGAGCGCGGCATCCATCGGCTGGTGCGGATTTCACCCTTCGATTCGTCGGGCAGAAGGCATACGTCTTTCGCCTCGTGCGACGTAATGCCGGAATTGGACGACAACGCGACCGTGGAAATCAACCCCGAGGATTTGAAAATCGACACCTACCGTTCCGGCGGGGCGGGCGGCCAGCACGTTAATACAACGGACTCCGCCGTGCGCATCCGCCATGTGCCTTCGGGTATCGTGGTGCAATGCCAAAACGAACGCAGCCAAATCCAAAACCGCGACCGCGCCATGAAGATGCTCAAAGCACAGCTATTCCTCAAGCAACGCGAGGAACAACTCGAAAAAATATCGGGCATACGCGGCGAGCAGAAAGACATCGCGTGGGGTTCGCAAATCCGCTCCTATGTATTCCACCCCTACAGCATGGTGAAGGACCACCGCACCGGCGAGGAAACGGGCAACGTACAAGCCGTGATGGACGGCGCGCTCGACCCATTCATGAATGCCTATCTCATTTGGCTGGCCAAACAAAATGGGTAAAATTATTGTCGGGGCACACGGGGATATTTTTTATGCCGCATAGCTATACCATACCGCCCCAAGACGCCAACCGCCGCCTGGACAGGTTCCTTTTCGCCTACCTGCGGGAAGCCCCGCATCCTTTGCTGTATAAATTACTGCGAAAGAAACGCGTAAAACTAAACGGCGCGCGCGCGGAAGGGAACGAAACACTTAACGAAGGCGACACGCTGGATTTTTACCTCTCGCCGGAAACGCTCGCAAGCCTGCGCGGCACGAGGAACATCCCCCTCGCGGCGGCGTTAACGGGCATTATCTACGAGGACGAGCATTTGCTGATCCTCAACAAACCCGCCGGGTTGCCGTCCCACGGCGGGGTATCCATGGCAAGCGGCGAAAATAATGACCACTTGCTGGCGCGGGTGTTATACTATCTGTACGAAAGCGGCAGCTATGACCCATCAGCCGCCTTCACCCCCGCGCTGTGCAACCGGCTGGACGTCAACACAAGCGGCTTGGTCGTTTGCGGAAAAACGCTGCACATGTTGCAAACCTGCGCGGCATTATTCGCCGGCGGCGGCTTCGATAAGGAATATCTTGCGGTTGTAGAAGGAAAATTGGAAGGCGAAGCCACGCTGACCGGGGAATACTTCAAAGATGAAGAAAGGAACACCGCACGGATTGTCATAAGAGACGCACACCTTATGGGTTCGAGTAAAGAAGCCGTCACAAAATATAAATCCTTAGCGACAACCGACCGCCATTCCCTCCTTCTCGTCCGCCCCGTTACAGGCCGCTCGCACCAAATCCGCGCGCACTTGGCAAGCATCGGGCATCCGCTGGCGGGGGACGTAAAATACGGCGGGTATCGTACATCCTACACACCCGCGCAACTATTACATGCCTACCGTCTGACACTTTCCGACGCATCCGAAGCGGAGCGTTTCCCCGCTCCCGCTTCATGGACGGCCCCGCCGCCGCATAAATTCCGCCGTTTCATACAAGAATGTTTTCATATCAACATAAATAAAATATAAAGGAGACCGATCCATGAACATCATCCGCACAAAGGTAGTCGAACTCACCACCATCCCCGCCGTAGCGTACAAGGTCAAGCTGCGCACGGGCGGCAGCGGCATCAAGCTGCATTTTACCGACCATGACGCCACCGCTTTCGCCGAGGTGGACAAGCGCACGGGCGAAGTCGTGCTGGACGCCGTGTCCGAAGCCGCCGAAGGCCTGCGTGAAGGCTTTGAGGAAGCGCAGGAATTGCTGGCGGGCTTGCCGTATTCCGGCCGCGGCAAGGTAAGGATTACGGTTTCGAACGAATGTGAGGACGACGAAATCACCGAGGAGGAAGCCCAAAAGGTGACCGCTTCCTGCATGGTGGCGAGCGACGAGTTTAAGGCCATCATCGACCGGTTTTCGGACGAAAACGGCAAGATCAACTACACCCTCATGAATAAGCAGTTCATCCAATTCGCGTCCTCCAGCTCCGTCGTGCGCGACATGGCGGGCAAACGCGCGAAAGCCCCCGAAATTCTGATGTTTGTACTCAAAAACCGCGCGGCCTTCCTCGCAAACAAGCGCGAACACCTGCCCGACGACGAAGCGCAGGCATTATTGGAAGCCCTTAACGACATCAACCCGCGCAGCGCGTTTAAGGAATTGAACTTGCACCTGCGCAAAATGCTTTCGCGGTAAAGATTTTCCGCGCCAAATCCCCGCTTGCAACGGGGTTTTTGCCCCGACACGCGCGGGCAGCGGCGGAACAGCCTCCCGTTCCGCCGCTGCCCTCCGTTATGTAAATTTTTTGCATCATTTTCGCCGAATGAAACACCACGCCCCCCACATTTTTTGTTTATTTAAACAATAACGCTTGCCATTATGCGGGTTTATGCATTATATTACACATATGCGGTACGTATGATGGGGGAATGGCTGTGACTTTCGGGGTATTATTTTCCAACGCGGACAATTTCGCGCAAATGGAAATGTGGCGCGGCATCAATGAATACGCCAAACAACACGACATCCATTTGATCGCGTACATGGGTACTTACCAAAGCAGCCACTTGGACCTTGCCTCGCACATGGACACCTGCTTCGATTCGATATATACAAGCAAGCATCTGGACGGCGTCATCCTGTTTTCCGGTTTTATCTCCCACCTCATCGGCGGCGATAAAATCCTTAACTCCTATGTAAAAAAAATCCCCGAACATATCCCCTGCATATCCTTGTCGCAAATCATCCCCGGCGTACCCTCCATATTGGCGGACAATATCGGCGGTATCTACAGCGCGGTCGATCACTTAATCAAAACACACGGCAAAAAGCAAATCGCCTTCGTTAAAGGTCCCGACGGTCACCAGGAAGCGGAAGACCGCCTGATCGGTTACAAAAAGGCGCTGGCGGATAACGGCATCCCCTTCGACGCGAACTACGTGCTGCCCGGCGATTTCAGCCACGAAGGCGCGCGGCGGGCGACCGTCGAGCTTTTGGACAACCGCAAGATCCCATTCGACGCCGTCGCCACATCGGACGATATCTCCGCCATACAAATATTGACCGAATTTAAGCGCAGGGGCATCCAGGTCCCCACCGATATCGCCATCACCGGCTTCGACGATGACCGCGACGCGGCAACCTGCATACCCTCGGTCAGCACTTCGAAGCAAAACTTCTATGAAATGGGCATCGAAAGCGCGAACACGTTGCTTACGATCATTAACGGCGAGAAAGTGGACGCCGTAAAATACGTGCCTTCCGTTTTCATCGCGCGGCAATCGTGCGGTTGTTTTAAGCGCGATTACGGCGACGCGGAGGCCGAAAGCGATTCCGCCGAAACCGAAGCCTTCACCCCCTACGTATTGAAAAAGCTCCTGCCCCTCTTCCCGGCGGAAATCTCACCGAAAAGGGCGCAGAATTGGATCACGCAATTGATCCGCAAAGTGGTCGGGACCCCCTTCAAAAAAGTGGAATTCCTCAATCTGCTGGACGAGATATTGGTGGGCTACAGCCACCGTTCCAAGGATTACACCGTTTGGCATGAATTGCTTAACGTCTTTATGGCAAGCACCCAGCGGTACAAGGAGGACATCCAAAACCCCCACAGGGTGTTGGAAACGCTGCTCCACGCCGTTACGCTGGTCAACGATATCTCCGCCAATGAGGACAAGGTACGCGAAAACCTCGCGAGCGATTCGCGCTTGGCGCTGCGGCGGGTAACGAGCGCGCTGGTATTGATCTTCGACATCGATACGATGGCGGACGAAATATGCCGCCTGCTGCCCGAGGTCCAAATCAACATGGCGCTCATCGGGCTGTACAGCAACCCGATACGCTCGGGCGACGCGGACGCCAACCGCACGATCGATACGTTAATCGGCTTCGACGGCGATACGCGCTTTAATATGAAGCACAACAGTTGGAACCCGATCATGTTCTCCGACTTCTCCACGATCGACAAATTCGACTTTAACCGTGAACGGCGGATGCTCTTCTTTATCCCGCTCTTCTTCAAAGACGAGGAACTGGGCGTCATCTTCCTGCCCTACGACCCCGAAATTACCGTCCACGCCTACGAAACCCTGCGCGTAAATATCTCCACCGCCATCAAAGGCGCGGAACTGCTGACCAAAATCCAAACCCTCTCCATCACCGACGAGCTTACGGGTTTGTTAAACCGCAGGGGTTTCTTCCAATTCGTATACTCCCGCATGGACTTCATGCGGCGCAATTCCGACATGATCCCGACCGTCATGTTTATGGACATGGACGGGCTCAAAATGATCAACGACACCTACGGCCATAAGGAAGGCGACAAAGCGATCGCCGCGTTCGCGCACATCCTCAAGGAAACGCTGCGCAAAGAAGACATCATCGGGCGTATGGGCGGCGACGAATTTATCGTGTTCTCCTCCGTCAAATCCAAGGAAACGGGCGAGCATGTAGCCACCCGCCTGCGTGTAAAGATCGACGAATACAACGCGCGCGGCTTCCACCCCTATAAGGTGCAATGCAGCATAGGCAGCGTCGTACTGGAAGAAGCCACAAAGGAATGTTTCGAAACAGCCATCCTAAGCGCGGACAACGTGCTGTATGAAGAAAAAATGCGGAAGAAGAAGGAAGGGTCGTCGAGACAATAAATCCTTGATTGCGGACAGACTGCGCTTGAAATAAAAAGCGGGGTTGCCTTGTTAAAAATTTAACAAGGCAACCCCGCTTTTTTGTCCGCTCCCTTGCGGAGCAGCAAGGGAGCGGCTTCAATATATCGGAACGAAGTTAAGGGATAATCAGCCATTGCCCTTCGTAAATACGGTTGGCGTTGGGAATCCTGCCGGCGTTGGCTTCATGGAGCCGTCTCCATTCGGCGGCGTTACCGTAAAAGTGCAGGGCAATCGTCGCCAGGGTGTCGCCGCTTTGCACCCGGTACATGCCGGCGGCATTGGCGGCATTGGCACGGTCGATGGGGTCGCGCAAACCCTGCACGGGTAAGGTAATGACCGTTTGCGCGGTCAGCGCGCCGCTTGCGGGGATTACGCCGCGGTTGGCGGCTATGATGCGGTTGACGGTCGGGGCTTGCATGGAACCGTAATAATTAAACCCGATGCTCCACACCGTTTCACCCGCTTGTACGGTGTAGCGCAGGTCTTGCCCCGCCACGGGTGCGGGAGGTACGACGGAAACAAGGCGTTCGGAAGTCGCCAGCCCTGCGGGAGCGGGTAGGGTAACCACAAGGGCGGGTGTGGGTGCAGGGGTCGGCTGCGGTGTTGGTGCGGGTGTTGGTTGTGGTGTAGGTGCGGGTGTAGGCGTCGGTGCGGGGGCGGGTTGCGGCGTCGGTGTAGGCGTTGCCGTAGTTAAGGCTTCAGCTTCAACGACTTGGAATAAAGCTGTTCTGTTGCTAGCGCCAGTTATTATACTTCCAATACCACCAGCTCCACCCGTTACACGGCCAGAGGCATTGAACCGATAACGCCTGCCGACGCGTCCGAACGTATAAGTAGCTGTATTGCCGTTTATTGTCCAATCGGGTATTCCCAACCAGTCGCCTACCAGGTTCAGTATTTCCAGTACATATCCGGTTGAAGTTGTGTCTATCGAAACGTAGGACATCATTACAGCGCCATCTTCGCTTACCCAGCCAAATTCTGAAACAACCATATTGTCAGTAGCGGTTAACAATTCGACCGTTATAGTGGTTCCCACTTCAACAAGGTACAAAGGAACAGGTGTTTCCCACTCCATGGGGAATCCTTCACCCACTTCTTTGGGTTGCCGGTTTAAGGATATACGTAACGGCATATCACTTATACCATACGTTTGCACTTCATACGCTGCCGCGGGCGCAGGGGTGGGCGCAGGGGTTGGTTGCGGGGTTGGTGCGGGGGTGACATCGGGAGTGTCTACCACGCGGACAATGAACAACCGTGAAACACTTATTGTCCTTACCCCAATTCCCCTGGATATTTCACCACTGACGGTATAATAACCCGGTGTATTAAATACATATGTTTCAAAGGAACCGTCATCAATATGGAGGAAAAGGCTCGTTATTCTTTCTGTTGCGTTGGGTGATGCGGGGATTAATACCATGTTTGCGTTAATGCTGACGGTATAAATATACATGAGAAGTTCAAAGGGTTCTGCGCCTTCCCCTTCGGGATAGAAAGTTATAAGCTCCTGTTCCGCTGATAGAATCGAATCCAATTCAATCCTACCGCCGTTTGGGTCATCAAGTTCAAAAACGACCTGTCTCGTCCCCGCCGCTGCTACGGTCATACCGCCAAAAACGGCAACCATCGGCAACATCAGTACCGATACTAACAACAAACTTACAAATCTTTTCAACTTCATATTACTCCTCCTTATTCGCGCCTTTCCGGCGCGTATTGTTATATATGCCGCTCGATATTATCCATTCAAGGATAATCCTTCCATGGATAAATGTCAACATCCATATTCAATGATACTTTGTTCATAAAAGGCGGAATTTTATGGACAACGGTATCTTCTTCCTAAAAGAATACGGGCGGGTTATCATAACCCTTAGGGATGTAATGGATCAAAAAGGCATTACACGCAACAAATTGGCTAACCTCACGGGCCTTGTTTACAATTCAATCAACCGTTACTACCAATCCGCACCCATTTCGAGCGTTGATTTGGATATCCTGGCGAAAATTTGCTATGTCCTTAATTGCAAAATTGAAGATATCCTAAAATATGAAAAGCCGCCGCTGCCCTATAACGGGGATACCCGCGCCCCCGTTGAACCCCATGATACAGAAAAATAAATAAAAATAAATATCGACTTAGGAATATTTTGAAAAAAATTTAACATAAAAATAAACGCTTACCCATTTCCCACGGCAGCGTTTATCATTTTGTATTTATTACAGCAAGTTAGCCCAATCGCGCCTGCTGTACATTCATATTATTCTTCGCACGGTTTGTAACGAGAACATCATACGCCATACTGCGTCAACTCCCGGCGTATATCCGCCATAGCAGTTGCAAGGGGTTGTACATTGCCTTGACGCATATCGTCCATTCCTTCGTTTATTTTATTGTAGAATTCATCTTTTGCAATTATTTCGAACGGAGGCTTCCGTTCGCATAGGAACCGCAAGTAATCCAACGCACTCGCCAAGCGTTCGTCGGGCATTTCATTTATATAACCGATAGCTTTTTCCTTGATAGCCAACATAAAGTTTGCTCCTTTCCATTCATTCCCTTCCTGTTCTTGCGCCAATCCCTTTTATAACCTTCAAACCATATCACATTATTTCACTTTTGTTAAGCGGAATAATGAAATGAAAGGAAATAACACCGCCCTAATCCAACGATATACCGTAAACCTGCTCCACTTCCTTTTTATTGCTTTCGTAGGCGACGTTATTGATTAGGCCCATAAAGTTCACGCCCATGGCGAAATGGGGCAGGGCTTCTTCCGCGCGGCCCGCTTGGTGGAGCAGGGTCGCGTATACGCCCGCCACATCGGCTAAGGTGTCCGTAATACAGTAGGTTGCGACTTGCTTGCGGATGATTTCCATTTCGCCCCATACTTCGTCGACGCGGCCGAGCATACACATGCCCAGGATGTAATGGAACCGGAAATCCTTGCTGAAAAGTACCTTTAAGGGTTCGTCGAAGGCGTAGCTTTTTTCAATGCTTTCCAGGGTTCTTTTTGCCACGGCTACACGCCGCGCGTCGTCTTTATTGTATAAATAATAGTTCATCATCGTCCACAACAGGCTTTTTTCGGTAGCCGACAGGGGGTACCGGTCAATATGCTCCTCGTTGTAATCGGGTATGGTTATACGCAGGATGGCTTCCAGTTCCTCCTTAAGTTCGGGGGTATATTTTTCGGGGCTGCGGGTATACCGCGCGATTTTATTTTGGCGGATGAGGCGTTCATACAAGTGTGAATGTGAAACCGCCCGGCGGCGCAGTTCTTCAAGCAAGGGGGGGAACGCGTCATAATCGTGGGTCAGTTTCTTCATCGAAATGGTGTAACGCAAATTGGATAAAATAAAATCCTCTTCGTTAAAGAAAACATAAAAATAAGCGCGGTAATCGCGCCCGGTACGGTAAAACAATTCACCCATCAATAAGGAATCCATGTTCTTTACCTTGCCCGCTTCGATTTTTGAATAATACCCCTGCGTACATAAACCGTTGTACACAGCTTTTGCAGTCAAGCCCGCTTCCTTACGGAAGTGGCGCAGCAATTCGCCGATGGTTTGCACATTTGCCGTACCGCGGCGTTTGGGCGCGGTAGGCGCGTAAGCGGTCAATGGGGTGGCGGGCAGGTTTTCCGTACCGAATGTCGTGATGTCAAGGCCCGTTAATGCCTTGGCATCGCGTAGTACCCGGTCGCGCTTTTCCTTCATTTCCATAATGGCGTAACCGAAATAGGTATATTTTGCCTGGCGTATACATTCCTCACGCTGTTTTAAATGGTGGTGGCACAGGGTCTTGTACCAGCTTAGTTCGGGGGTATAAAACGCGGCGCATAACCGGACCGTAACGGCAATGCCTTCGGTGCAAAGGGGCAACGCTTTTTCATAATGCCCCGTTTCCACCCATATACGCGCAAGGGCAACCATTGTGCGAAGGTTTGCGTGTTCCTTGTCGCTGTCCCAAATCGGGGCGTTATCGCTTCCCGCCAACATTTGTTCCAATAAGGCAATCGCTTGGGCGGGTTTTCCGGTCTTGCTTTCCGCTATGGCTATACAGCGCAGCAGCTCGGCTTCCTCGAACAAAAGCAGCCCGCCGTCAAACCCCTCGCGGTCAAATTCGGGGTATGTAAGCAAAATACCCTCGCCCGCAAGCCCGGCAGCATTGGCGTACTCCCCTTTAAACAAAGCCAACCGCGCCCGGCAAGCCAAAATGAATTGCCGGTTAAGCAACGAATCGCTCTCCAGCATTTGCGCCAGGGCTTCCAATTGTTTTTCAGCCAGCCCGTACGCCTCGGGGTCATGCTCGATAATATTCAAATAATAAACAATTTGCTCGCGCAGGAGGATTGTTTCGGTAGTTTGCCCATCCATATACGGGCAAAAAAAGGTGTTCTTCGCCAGCTCCAGTATATCCATCAAATCGTCCAGCGTTTTATCGCCGGGGTGCTGGCGCAAATTTTCAATACGCGAAAGCGTGGTGGTAATAGTCGCGGGCGTTTTGGCAAGCCCCTGTAAATAACTCTGCTGCCAACCCTTGCGCCTGCGGATTTGCCGAATCAATTCCCCCGTAATAATGCCTGTCATTGGATTGCCTCCTCGGTATATTCCCGTTTTTGCAAGTGTAACAAATTTCCGACCCGTTTCCAATAAAAAAGCCGCCTCCAAAGGCAGCCATTTTACATAATCCTTAATCCGCGCCTACACCAGCTCCAGCACTACCATCGGCGCGGCGTCGCCCCTGCGGGGGCCGAGCTTTACCATACGTGTATAACCGCCGTTACGCCCGGCGAAGCGGCTGCCCCACTTATCAAACATCATCCCCGCCATATCGACGGGCTTTGACTCCGAACGCATACGCCGCTTGTCGTCCGGCGTTTTGGTTACGGGGTACAATACGCTTAATATCCTGCGGCGGGCCACAAGGCGCGAAGGGCTGTCCTTTTTAATATTACGCTCCACGTCGTTGTAAACGGTAACTTTTTTTCCGTTTACCTCTTTTTTTACGCGCTTGCCGTCCTTGTCCTTTTGGGGGACCTTGGCCGTAACCGTTTCGGTCGTGTAGTTATCTTTTTCCCGCACAGCCAGGGTGATCAGCTTTTCGGCGACGCGGCGCACTTCCTTTGCCCGGGTTTCGGTCGTGGTTATCTTCCCGTGATATAAAAGCTGGGTCGCAAGCGCGCGAAGCATCGCTTTACGCTGGGCGGACGCCCTCCCCAATTTTCTGTAGCCGGCCATAAAATCTACTCCTTTATTCTTCCGACGGCGTCAATGCCAATCCAAGGTCCGTCATTTTATTCAATACTTCCTCCAGGGATTTACGCCCCAGATTCCGCACCTTCATCATATCCTCTTCCGTTTTACCCGCCAAATCCTCCACGGTGTTGATCCCCGCGCGTTTTAGGCAATTGTACGAGCGTACGGAAAGGTCAAGTTCTTCGATGGTCATTTCCAGCGACTTGGTTTTCGTTCCGCTTTCACGCGTTACCAATACGTCGGTGCTTTTCGCGTTGTCCGAAAGGTCATCGAACATCATAAAATGCCCGATCAATATCCGCGAAGCCATGCAAACGGCGTCGTGCGGGGTAATCGTCCCGTTGGTCCATACCTCAAGGGTCAATTTGTCGTAGTCGGTCACGTCACCGACGCGGGTGGAGTCCACGGTATAGTTCACCTTGCGCACCGGCGTATATATCGAATCGATCGGTATCACGCCGATGGGTTGGTTGGCGGATTTATTCTTATCCGCGCCCACATAGCCATGGCCTTTTTTAATGGTCAGCTCGATTTCCAGCTTCGCGTCGTCGCCATCCAGCGTCGCGATCAGCAACTCGGGATTCAACACTTCAACGTCCGCGTCGAACCTGATGTCCTTAGCCATTACCTCACCCGTACCGCTTGCGGAAATGGTGGCGATCTTCGGGTCATTGCCTTCGCTGAGGTTGCGCAGGGCCAGTTCCTTTAAATTTAATATGATTTCCGTCAAGTCTTCCTTCACGCCGTTGATGTGGCTGAACTCATGCAACACGCCTTCCACGCGGATATTGCACACCGCCGCACCCGGAAGGCTGGACAAGAGCACCCGGCGAAGGGAATTGCCCAGCGTAGTGCCGAAGCCGCGCTCTAACTGATCCACGATAAAACGGCCGTAGGTGCCGCCCTTTGCATCCGCCATCTCGATGTGAGGCTTTTCGATTTCCAGCACGCGCAACCCTCCTATTTCGAGTACAACTCGACGATAAACGTTTCCTTAACGGGTATGGTGATATGCTCGCGGGTGGGCATCGAAGCCACAATACCGCGCATTTGCTCCGCTTCGCGGGTCAGCCAATCGGGGATCGGCCGTCCGTCGGTCATGCTCATAACTTCCTTAAAGCGGTCAAGGGACTTCGACTTGTCGCGCACGGCGATCACGTCGCTCATCTTTACTTGATACGAAGGGATGTTTACCTTTTTGCCGTTGACGGTAATCAAATTATGCCGCACGATTTGGCGCGCTTCCGTACGGGAGCGGCCGTAACCCAGCCTAAAGACTACGTTATCGAGCCTAAGCTCCAAGAGCCGTAACAGGTTTTCACCCGTTACGCCGGGGGTGCGCCGCGCGATATCGAAATATTTACGGAATTGCGATTCCAACACGCCGTAGATACGCTTGGCTTTTTGCTTTTCGCGCACTTGTTGGCCGTATTCGGAAAGTTTCTTGGGGCGGGCGTTGCCGTGCTGCCCCGGAGGGGTCGGGCGTTTATTAACCGGGCAGGAAGCCTTTACGCACTTTTCACCCTTTAGGAACAACTTTTCGCCTTCCCTGCGGCAACGTCTGCACACAGGGCCTATATATCTAGCCATATTACACCCTCCTCCTCTTCGGCGGTCTGCAGCCGTTGTGGGGAACCGGCGTTACGTCCTTGATCAACGTAACCTCCAACCCCGCCGCTTGCAAAGCGCGTATTGCCGCTTCACGCCCGCTGCCCGGACCGTTTACGTATACCTCCACCATGCGGAGGCCGTATTCCTTGGCGGCGGCGGCGGCGGTGTCGGCCGCCATCTGCGCCGCGTACGGCGTGGACTTGCGGCTGCCGCGGAAGTTAAGCGACCCCGCCGATGACCAACTGAGCGCGTTGCCCGTCGCGTCGGTTATGGTAACGATGGTATTGTTAAAGGATGATTGGATATGGGCTTGGCCGCGATCGACGAACTTTCTGTCGCGCTTTCTGCGTGTGGCCGCCCGCCTTACTTGTTTTTTAGGCATACATGATCCTCCAAGTGTTACTTCTTCTTATTCGCGACCGTCCTTGCCTTACCCTTGCGGGTACGCGCGTTGGTACGGGTACGTTGGCCGCGGACGGGCAAACCCTTACGGTGCCGTATCCCGCGGTAGCAACCTATTTCTACCAGCCGCTTTATGTTAAGCGCGACTTCCCTGCGCAAATCGCCTTCAACGGTTTGGGTACGCTCAATTACGCCGCGGAGGCGCACCACTTCGTCGTCGGTCAAATCCCGCACACGGGTACCGAGCGCGACCTTCGCTTCTTCCATAATGCGGATCGCGGAAGGCCGTCCGATGCCGTAGATATAGGTGAGGCCGATTTCAGCCTTTTTTTCTCTGGGCAAGTCAACGCCTGCAATACGTGCCATTTGATTACCTCCTGAACATCTGCTGCTTATTAATTACGGGGAATATAACGATTATCCCTGTCTTTGCTTGTGGCGGGGATTATCGCAAATCACCCGAATGGCGCGCTTGCGCCTGATGATCTTGCATTTTTCGCATATCGGCTTTACCGAGGGCCTTACTTTCATGTCAATCATCTCCTGATGCGAATCCCGTTTAATTCGGGGGTCCGCATTTACTTATCCCGCCAAACGATCCTTCCTTTGGTCAGGTCATATGGCGACATTTCTATCAGCACCTTATCACCGGGAATGATGCGGATAAAGTTCATCCGCAATTTACCGGATATGTGCGCAAGAATGGTATGTCCGTTTTCCAGCTTTACTTGGAACATGGCATTGGGCAGTTTTTCAACGACCTTGCCTTCCACTTCTATTACATCATCCTTCGCCAACCGGGTGCACCTCCTCTCCAAGCATTTTGCGTATGTCCGCATCCTGCAAGCCTCGGGGGCCCGCACGCGTCAAGTCCGCGTAGGAATTCGTGGGCTGCACGTGCATTGCCTTCTTTTTTTTGGGTTTGGATAGGGTGCGCGCCTTCCCGTCTGCCAGCGTTAAAAACGTCGCTTCGGCGGTTTTACCGGGTTCCACAGCCAGCACAACCATCATGCGGCCTTTGTCCCGCCCCTTCTTTACGATTACGATTTGTCCGATCTTCATAGGGTTAAAATATCGGGTTCGCCGTCGGTGATCAGCACGGTGTCTTCGTAGTGGGCGGAAAACTTGCCGTCCTTGGTCACCACCGTCCAGGTGTCCTGGTGTATATTCAATTCATGCGTCCCCACGTTTATCATGGGTTCGATGGCTAAGGTCATGCCCATCGCCATACGCGGGCCGCGGTTCTTTTGCTTGGTATGCGGTATGGAAGGGTCTTCGTGTACCTGCCTCCCGATACCGTGTCCGCACCATTCGGTCACCACGCTGAAGCCGTTGGACGCTACATACTCTTCAATGGCGGCACCGATTTCATGCAGGTGGACGCCGTGTTCGGCAAACTTCATCGCTTCGAAAAAGCTCTGCTTCGTTACCTCAATCAAGCGTTTGTGCTTTTCGCTTACTTCGCCCACGGGGTGGGTCCTTGCCGCGTCCCCATGGAACCGCTTGTAACATACGCCTATATCGATACTGACAATATCGCCGTTTTTCAATTTCCTTAAACCGGGGACGCCGTGTATCACCTGCTCGTTAATACTGGTGCATATGGCGGCGGGGAAGCCCCGATATCCCAAAAAGGACGGGGTCGCTCCTTGCGAGCGGATATATTCATCGGCGATCCTGCACAGCTCACCCGTGTTAATACCGGGTTTGATATGGGTAGCCAGTAATTCGTGTGTGTCCCGGCAGATTCTGCCGGCTTGCCGCATCCATGAAATTTGCTCGTCGTTCTTTATAAAAATCCCCATTATTGGCTAGTTAAGGAATCCTTTGTAGTGACGCATCAAGAGTTGGCTTTCCAATTGCTTCACGAACTCAAGCGCCACACCGATTACGATCAGTATCGTCGTGCCGCCGAAACCGATGGACACCGGAAGCACCACGTCCAATATGATCGGGGTTAAGGCGATGATGCTGTAGAATACCGAACCGATCCAGCTTAAACGCTTTACCGTCACTTGGATATAATCGCTGGTGGGTTTGCCTGGTCTGATACCCGGGATAAAACTGCCGTTCTTCTTCATATTTTCGGCCATATCCACCGGATTGATCGAAAAGGACGTATAGAAATGTGTGAACGCGAATATCATCACGACATACAGAGCTACGCCGAACGGATGGATCGGTAACCCCTGCCCGCTCGTAAAGTTAAGCCAGCGGACTACATTAGCGAGTCCTTCGTTTTGGAAAAATCCTAAAATTTGTGCGGGGAAATGCATGATGGAAACCGCGAAGATAATCGGCAGAACGCCCGCGATATTTACCTTTAAGGGCATGTATTCCGAACCGCCCCTGCCGAAGTTCATGCGTCCGGCCGCGGCTTTACGCGCGTTTTGCACGGGTATTCGGCGTTCACCTTCATTCACCAATACGACGAAGGTGATGACAAGGGCAAAGACGACCAGCACCACAACCAACTGCGAACCGCCGATCATCCAATTGGCCGCGTTGGTGGCCATACCCCAAATCCTGGAGATGTCACCGGGCATACCCGCCAATATGTTGGCGAAAATCAAGAACGACGCGCCGCTGCCGATGCCTTTTTCCGTAAGCAATTCCGCCAGCCACATGATAAAAATCGTACCCGTCATCATGGCGACCGCCGCGACAACGTACACCATCATATTCTGATGCTCGGGCCTAAACAGGTTAAACCCGCCGCCGCCCGGCGGCCAGTTTCTGTATGAAAATACCGTTGCCGCCGCTTGTACCGCTGCCAAACCCACCGCGAGGAAACGGGTGATTTGCTGGATTTTTTTGCGCCCGTCGTCGCCGTCCTTCTGCATTTGCGATAACGCGGGTACGGCGTAGGTCAAAAGCTGCATGATAATCGAAGCGGTGATGTAAGGCGCGATACCCATGGCAAACACGGAGAAGTGACCGCCGCCCGCAATCAACGAAAACAACGTCATTCCCGTGGTTTGTTGGTCACCGAAGCGCCACGCGTACAACATGCCCAAATCGATACCCGGTAAGGGTATTACGGAGCCGATGCGGTATATTAACAGCAACAGGAAGATGAACAGCAATTTCCTGCGGATGTCCTGTACGCGCCAAGCATTAGCGAAAATCTTAAACAACTATACCACCTCATCAAGCGCAGCGTAATCGCAGACTTTTCTTGCGATTACGCGAAGCGGTTTTTCCCGAGGGAAAAATAAAATTACTTTTTATGAGAAATCGTTTCGGTTTTCCCGCCGGCGGCTTCGATCTTTTCCACGGCGGACGCGCTGAAATGGTTGACCTGTACCGTCAACTTTTTCTTCAAATCCCCGTTGCCGAGGATCTTCACGCCGTCGCGCGGATTGGACACAAGGCCCTTTTGCTTCAACGCCGCGATATCAACGACCGCTCCGTCTTCAAACACGTTAAGCAACGAAACGTTGATCGCTATGATTTCCTTTGTGTTGCGGCAATTAAAGCCGCGCTTGGGCAAACGGCGGTATAAAGGCATTTGTCCGCCTTCGAAACCGATCTTGCCGCCCGAACCGGAGCGGGAACGTTGCCCCTTATGCCCGCGGCCGGCCGTTTTGCCGTTACCCGAGCCATGACCGCGTCCGCGGCGCCAATCCCGTGTCGTCGAACCTTCGGCGGGTTTTGTTTGTCCGAGTTTCATGCTTGTACCTCCTCGACCTTGAGTAAGTACCCTATTTGACGTATCATCCCGCGGATCGCCGGATTGTCCTTTTGCGTAACGGCCGCGCCCAACTTACGCAAGCCCAGCGCCTGCACGGTAAGCCTATGCTTGGGTTTGCACCCAATGGGGGAGCGTACCAACGTTATCTTTAAATCAGCCATTATTACCCAGCACCTCCTCAACGGATTTGCCTCTCAAACGCGCCACTTCGGAGGGGGTCTTCATGCGCGCGAGCCCTTCCAGCGTGGCCTTCACCACGTTATGCTTGTTGTTTGAGCCGATGGATTTCGTCACGATGTTGCGGATACCCGCCAATTCCAACACCGCGCGCATGGCACCGCCCGCGATAACGCCCGTACCTTCGGGGGCGGGGCGCATCATCACCTTCGCCGCGCCGAAATGGCCGAGGAGTTCGTGATAGAGGCTGGCGTTTTCATTGGTTTCCAGGAACATCATGTTCTTCTTCGCGTCTTCCTTGCCTTTGCGGATGGCTTCGGGGATTTCATTCGCCTTACCCAAGCCCGCGCCTACGTGACCGTTTTCGTCACCCACGATTACCAACGCGGCGAAGCGGAAGGTACGCCCGCCCTTAACCACTTTGGTTACGCGGTTGATGGCCACGACCCTGTCCTTTAAATCCAAGCTGTTTGCGTCTATTTTCGTTCTCATGCTTGTTCTCCTTCGCTTAAAACTTCAATCCGGCTTCGCGGGCGGCATCGGCCAGGGCCTTAACCCTGCCGTGATACAGATAACCGGCGCGGTCAAAGACTACGGTATCAATGCCTTTTTCCAAAGCCTTTTTGGCCACTTGCAAGCCTACGGCTTTCGCGGCTTCGAGGTTTGACTTGGATTCGAGCTTCGCTTCCTTTACAAGCACCGCGTCCATGGTGGATGCGCTGGCCAGCGTATGGCCCGCCGTGTCGTCAATCACTTGCGCGTAGATATATTTATTGGATTTGAAGACGGACAAGCGGGGGCGCGCCGCGGTTCCCGATAAATAACGGCGCATTTTATGGTGACGTTTACGCCGCGCCGCGGCGCGTGAAGGTTTGTTGATCATGATTTCCTCCTGGCAATGAACGGAATTGATTGGGATCTAACCCGCAATTTCGTACATTTGTTTTTTTAACGTCAAACCTACTTCTTGCCGGATTTACCGGCTTTGCGCCTGATGCGCTCTGTTTCATATTTGATACCCTTACCCTTAAAGGGTTCGGGGGGTCTTTTGAACCGAATGTTGGCGGCATATTGGCCGACCTTTTCCTTATCGATACCGGAAATAACGATCTTGTTGTTACCTTCTACCTCGGAGTTGACCCCGTCGGGGTCTTCCATCACGATGGGGTGGGAATAACCCAATGTCAGCGTCAACTTGTTTCCGGTTTTGGCGGCGCGGTAACCCGTCCCGTTAATTTCCAACTTCTTTACATAACCCTGTGTAACACCGACCACCATGTTGTTAACAAGCGTCCGGGTAAGCCCGTGCAGGGCTTTGTTTCTTTTTAAATCGTTGGGGCGCGTTATCAAAAGCTGCCCTTCTTCTTGTGCGATGTTCATGTTTTCAGAAAGTTTACGCGTCAACGTTCCCTTAGGGCCGGTAACTTTTAAAAGGTTATCCTTGCTTAGCTCGACTTTGACCCCTGCGGGAATAACGACGGGAAGTTTACCTATCCTTGACATGGTCTGCACCTCCTTATTGTTGAATGAAATTTCGCAAGCTTTTGTTGCGAAGCTTCTTACCTTAAACTACCAAACGAATGCCAATACTTCCCCGCCGACACCTTGCTTACGGGCTTCGTGATCGGTCAAAACGCCCTTGTTGGTCGAAACAATGGCACAACCCAGTCCGTTAAGCACCTTGGGTAAATCCTCACATCCGGCATACACACGAAGACCCGGCTTAGAGATGCGTTTGATCCCCGAAATAACTTTATCGCTTTTGGTGCGGCCGTATTTGAGTGTGATGCGCATGGTTTTCTTTACGCCGTCTTGCAATATCTCATAGCCTTTGAGGTAGCCTTCGCGCACCAAAATGTTGGCGATGTCAACTTTCATTTTGGACGAAGGCACTTCAACGGTGGTATGCCTGGCTGATGTTGCGTTACGGATTCTGGTGAGCATATCCGCGATAGGGTCAGATAACATGGTTGCCCCTCCTTATTTTCGATTTACCAGCTTGCCTTGCGCACACCGGGAATTTGCCCTTTGTAGGCCAATTCACGGAAGCAGATACGGCAAATGCCGTACTTGCGCAAGGTTGCATGGGGGCGGCCGCAAATATTGCAACGGTTGTAAGCCCGTGTGGTGAACTTGGGTGGTTTCCTTGATTTTAATACTAACGCTTTCTTTGCCATGCTTACCTCCAATGCGTAACTCTAACCGCACCTGCGCGGGGAATTATCGCTGTTAGCTTCTAATGAAAGGCATACCGAACAAGGCAAGCAATTCGCGCGCTTCCTCGTCCGTTTGGGCGGTAGTGACGAACACGACTTCCATACCGCGCAGCTTGTCGATTTTGTCAAAGGAAATTTCGGGGAAGATCAATTGTTCCTTGATCCCCAGGGTATAGTTACCGCGCCCGTCGAACGAATCGGGGCTTACGCCGCGGAAGTCGCGTACGCGCGGTATCGAAACGTTGATCAAGCGATCCACGAAGCTGTACATCTTCGCGCCGCGCAGGGTTACCTTACAGCCCACGGGCATACCCGCGCGCAGCTTAAACGCGGAAATGGATTTCTTCGCCTTGGTCACCACGGGCTTTTGTCCGGTGATGACGGACATATCGTTGGTGGCGTGTTCGATGACCTTGGCGTTTTCCTTCGCTTCACCCAGGCCCATGTTAACGACGACCTTTTCGATCCTGGGCACGGCCATCTTATTCTTATAACCGAACTTCTTCATCATGCCATCGATGACTTCGGTATTGTAATGCTCTTTTAATCGGCTCATATTTACCGTCCTCCGTTAATCGATGACTTCGCCGGTGGACTTGGCGATGCGTTGTTTCTTTACCACACGCTTGCCGTTTTCCTCGGTGACTTCAACTTTATAACCAATCCTTGTCGGCTTGTCTTTGTGCAGGTACATGACGTTGGAAGCGTGGATCGGTGCCTCACGGCGTGTAATGCCCCCGGTTTGGTTGGCACGGTTCGGCTTTTGGTGCTTGGTTTGCATGTTCAAGCCTTCCACGATCACCTTATCAAACGAACGGTCAACCTTGAGGATCTTGCCCGTACGCCCGATTTCCTTACCGGCGATAATCTTTACCATGTCGCCGCGCTTTAATTTGATTTTATGCTCGATTTTTGGGGTTGCCTTGTTGGGTCCGGGCATGGTTACAGCACCTCCGGCGCAAGCGAAATAATACGGGTGAACTGCTTTTCGCGCAGTTCACGCGCTACGGGGCCGAATATACGCGTGCCCCTCGGGGTTTTGTCTTCCTTAATAATCACGGCGGCATTTTCGTCGAAGCGGATGGACGAACCGTCGGAACGCTTCATCCCTTTAACCGTGCGTACGATGACGGCGCGAACGACTTCGCCCTTTTTAACCACACCGCCGGGGTTGGCATCTTTTACCGAGCACACGATGATGTCGCCCACGTTACCGTAGCGCCTTTTGCTGCCGCCAAGTACGCGTATGCACATGAGTTCCTTCGCGCCGGAATTATCCGCGGCCGCCAGGCGGCTTTCTTGTTGGATCATGAGTGTTAACCTCCTACTTCGCCTTCTCGAGGACCGTGACCAAACGCCAGCGTTTTTCCTTGGAAAGGGGGCGCGTTTCCATCACACGTACCCTGTCGCCGATGCCGCATTCGTTCGCTTCGTCGTGCGCCTTTAGTTTATACGTACGCTTTACGATTTTGCCGATGACCGGATGTTTTACGCGGTTTTCTACGGCTACTACGATGGTTTTATCCATTTTATCCGAGATTACGCGTCCGATACGGGTCTTGCGCAGGTTACGTTCGACTTTTACCGGTTCCATAAGTTACCTCCTGCCTTGACCCGACGCTAATCGGTTACGTTTTGGCTGTTTCTTTTTGGGTTTTTCGCCGTTTGCCCATTCGCGCTGGCTCATGACGGTGAGGATACGGGCGATGTTCTTACGCACTTCGGTGATGCGCGCGGTATTGTCCAATTGGTTTGTGGCGTTTTGGAAGCGGAGGTTGAATAATTCCTTTTTCGTATTCACGAGTTCCGTTTGTAATTCATCCACGGTTTTATCGTTGAGCGTTTCCATGTATTTCGTCGATTTCATTAACCTCACCCTCCTTTACGCGCCGGCCAAAGCGGCTTGGGCTTGTTCTTCGGCCTCTTGAGCCGCTTTTTGTTCCGCCTTGGAGACGATCTTACATTTTATGGGTAATTTATACGCGGCGAGCTTTAACGCCCTGCGGGAGATTTCCTCCTCCGCGCCCGCGATTTCGAACATGACGCGCCCCGGTTTAACCACGGCTACCCAATATTCGGGTGAACCCTTACCGGAACCCATACGTGTTTCCGCGGGTTTTTGCGTGACGGGCTTGTCGGGGAAGATTTTGATCCACACCTTACCGCCGCGCTTCATGGTACGGTTCATGACGATACGCGCCGCTTCGATTTGGTTTGCGGTGATCCAAGTGGGTTCCATCGCTACCAGGCCGAACTCGCCGTACGTAATCGTATTACCGCGCAACGCCTTTCCGGTCATTCTGCCTCGGAACTGTTTGCGTCTTTTTACCCTTTTTGGCATCAGCATATTCGCTTGCTCCTTCCCTTCTCCCGCGGGCTTGACCCGGGAGGACTTCGCCCTTGTAGATCCACACCTTCACACCCAACTTACCGTAGGTGGTTTTGGCTTCGGCGAAGCCGTAGTCTATTTCCGCGCGCAGCGTTTGCAGCGGTATGGTTCCTTCATGGTAGTGCTCCGTACGCGCGATGTCCGCGCCGCCCAAACGGCCCGATACACCCGTTTTGATTCCCTTCGCGCCCATCTTCATCGTGCGGGTCATGGCTTGCTTCATGGCTCTGCGGAAAGTTACGCGGTTTTCCAAATCCTTCGCGATCGTTTCCGCCACCAGTTGCGCGTTGAGTTCGGGGCGTTTGATTTCCTGTATGGCTACGTCGGCCTTTTGGTCGGTCATTTTTTGGATTTCGGCGGTCAAATCCGCGATGGCTTGGCCGCTCCTGCCGATGATCACGCCCGGCGACGCCGTGTGTATCGTTACCTTTATATTGCTGGTGGTACGCTTGATTTCGATGCGGGAAATCTTGGCCGCGAAGAGCTTATCCTTGATATATTTGCGGAGCTTGTGGTCTTCCAGCAGGAACTTGGCGAAATCCTTTTCCGCGTACCATACGGAGTCCCATTCCTTGTTGATGCCCAATCGCAAGCCGTGGGGGTTAACTTTTTGGCCCATATCAGCTCTCCTTCTTCTCGTTGAGGATGATGGTTATATGGCTTGTTTTTTTATTGATGCGGTAAGCGCGGCCCTTGGCCCGGGGTTGGATACGCTTCATGGTCGGGCCTTGGTTGGCGATCACTTCTTCAACGAACAATTCGTCGGGGTCGAGGGAATGGTTTTCCTGCGCGTTCGCGATCGCCGATTTGAGCACCTTACCCGCCAAGTACGCGCCGAAGCGCGGGTTATACTTAAGGATGGCTTCGGCAACCGTTACGGGCTTACCCTTAATCTGCTCCAATACGATGCGCGCCTTGGTGTCGGAAATGCGGGCGAACATATGGTGCGCGTGCGGGCGCTTTTCGCGGTTTTCCTTATTACGTTCTTGCTTGAATTGGCTGCGTGATGGCATGTTTGGCCTCCTTATTTAACGCGGGAGCGTTTCTCCGCGTCCTTACCGTGTCCGCGGTAGGTGCGGGTAGCCGCAAACTCGCCCAGCTTATGACCGACCATATCCTCCGTGATGTATACGGGTACATGCTTGCGCCCGTCATGCACAGCGATGGTCAATCCGATCATTTCGGGGAAAATCGTCGAGCGGCGCGACCAAGTCTTGATGACGGACTTGTTGGAGACATTGGCCATGGCTTCGACTTTCTTTAACAGGTGGGCGTCTGCGAACGGCCCTTTCTTCAATGAACGACCCATGCGAGCCTCCCTTATTTCTTACCGCGTTTGCGGACAATATATTTGTTGGTTTGCTTGTTCTTCTTACGGGTTTTGTAACCCAGCGCGGGCTTGCCCCAAGGTGTTGAGGGTGACGGCCGCCCGATGGGGGCGCGTCCTTCGCCGCCGCCATGGGGGTGGTCGTTGGGGTTCATGACCGAGCCGCGTACGGTGGGGCGGATGCCCATGTGACGCTTCTTACCGGCTTTACCGATGTTGATCAGTTCATGGTCGAGGTTTCCGATTTGGCCGACGGTTGCGCGGCAATTGACGGGAACCAAGCGCATTTCACCCGAAGGGAGACGCACGGTTGCGTACCTTTCGTCCTTCGCCATTAATTGCGCCACGTTACCCGCGGAACGAACCAATTGGCCGCCGCGTCCCAGCTTCATTTCGATATTATGGATTTCCGTACCTACGGGGATGGATTTCATGGGAAGCGCGTTCCCTACGCGTACCTCCGCTTCCGTGCCGCTCATCAGGCTGTCGCCGATTTTTAAGCCGTTGGGGGATAGGATGTAACGCTTTTCGCCGTCGGCGTAGAAAAGGAGCGCGATATTGGCGGTACGGTTAGGGTCATATTCGATAGCGGCAACCTTCGCGGGTACGCCGTCTTTATTACGCTTAAAATCGATGACGCGGTATTTGATCTTCGCCCCGCCGCCCCTGTGGCGCACGGTGATTTTGCCCTGGTCGTTACGCCCGGAATACTTCTTCAAGTGAACGGTCAAGGACTTTTCCGGCGCGGACTTGGTAATCTCCGCAAAGTCGGAAACGGTCATCTGCCGTTGGGAGGGGGTGATGGGTCTGTATCGTTTTACGCCCATATTACATTCTCCTTACTTCGTATCTGACTTCCATTTATTTCTTGTTGATAATGTCAAACCTTTTTTATCGCTTACATGCCTTGGAATACTTCGATTTCCTTACTGCCCGGCGCGAGGGTGACGATGGCTTTTTTACGCTTCGTTGTAGAACCCGCGGCAAAGCCCCTGCGTTGACGCTTTTTGGGGTGGCAGTTCATGGTATTGACGGAGGCTACCTTCGTACCCGAAAAGAGCCTTTCCACGGCGTCCTTCACCTGCGTTTTGGTCGCTTCGGGGTGTACGTAGAAGGAATACGCGGGGGCGTTCCCCTGATCCTTCGCGTCCGAACCCGCTTCCATAAAACGCATGGATTTTTCCGTCATGAGCGGCTTGAGCAGTACGTCGTAATATTCAAGTTTGGCCATTATGCGTACACCTCCTGCATTTCCAAAGCGGCTTCCTTGGTTACGACGAGGCTGTCATAACGCAGGATGTCGTAGACATTAATCGTATTCGTTCCGGCGGTCTTGATGCCGGGGATGTTACGCGCGGATAAGATGACGTTCGTATTGGAACCGGTTAAGACGAACAACGCGTCGGGGGTGTTCAGTTTTTCGCAAACGGTCGCGACCGCTTTCGTCTTGATTTCCGGCAGGTCGAAGCTGTCCAGCACCACGAGCTTGTCCCGTTTTACCTTGTCGGTTAACACGGACTTAAGCGCGAGGCGCTTTTGCTTCTTATTTAATTTTATCGAAAAATCCCTCGGTTTGGGGGCGAATACCACGCCGCCGCCCGTCCATTGTGGTGAGCGGATGGAGCCCTGGCGCGCGCGTCCCGTACCTTTTTGACGCCACGGCTTGCGGCCGCCGCCCCGTACTTCGGCGCGGGTCTTGGATGATTTATTGCCTTGCCTGCGGTTGGCGAGGTACTGCACCACGGCCATATGCACGGCATGTTCATTCACATCTATCCCGAAAAGGGCGTCGTTGAGTTCCATTGAACCGACGGTTTCGCCGTTGATATTTTTTACGGGTACTGTTGCCATAACTGCAACTCCTTTACGTTACGCTTCTTACTGCTTAACCGTGCTCTTTACCGTTACCAGCGCACCCTTGACACCGGGGATCGCGCCCTTGACCAACAGGAGGTTCTTTTCGCCGTCGGCACGGATGACTTCCAGGTTTTGCACCGTGATATTTCTTGCGCCCATGTGGCCGGGGAGCTTCCTCCCTTTACGGACTTTACCGGGGGTGGTGCCGGCAGCTAACGCACCGGGGCCGCGGTGGTATTTGGAACCGTGGGTCAGGGGGCCGCGGGTTTGACCGTGGCGTTTGATCGAGCCTTGGAAGCCCTTGCCCTTTGATATGCTTGAGATATCCACGGCATCACCCGCGGCAAAAAAATCGGCTTTGATTTCCGTACCCACTTCGAAGGCGTCGCAATCGTCGAGTTTAAGTTCGCGCAGTACCTTCCTGGGGGCGGTATTCACACCCACACGCGCTTCGAAATGGCCGCGCCGGGGTTTGTTGGTTTGCTTGACTTTCACGTCGCCGAAGCCTACCTGTAAAGCGGCGTAGCCGTCCTTTTCGGCGGTTTTCCTCTGCACGACGAGGCAGGGACCCGCTTCCAAAACGGTTACGGGGATGACCGTGCCGTCTTCGGAAAAGATTTGGGTCATGCCCAATTTTTTCGCGAGAATCGCTTTCTTCATATTTACCACCTGCTATAATCAAAAATTTATATTGCCGGTCAATTCTTTTCCGATATTTTTATCAAGTGACTTTTACGGAAATGCTGACGCCGTCGGGTAAATCCAAGCGCGTTAAGGCGTCCACGGTTTTTTGCGTGGGCATAAGGATGTCGATGAGGCGCTTGTGCGTACGCATTTCGAATTGTTCGCGGGAATCCTTGTACTTGTGAACCGCGCGGAGAACCGTTACGACTTCCTTGCGGGTGGGGAGGGGGATGGGGCCGGAGATGGCCGCGCCCGTGCGTTTGGCGGTCTCTATGATTTGAGCCACGGATTGGTCTATCAGCTTGTGGTCATAGGCCTTTAGGTTGATACGGATCTTGTTACTGAGCATGGAAAACCTCCGTTTAACATACTGGGAACGAATGTAATGGTCCTTCTACACGCGACCGGGTGTGTCGCGAACCGCGGCATGATCTTGCGTTTCGGCCGACAAGGAGGCAGTCTACAGCATATTCCAGGTAAATGCAACACTTTTTTCAAAAATATTTTTTTCTGCGCATTTCGATTCATTTATCGAAAATATATCAACCGAAAAGTATTGAAATCATACGCCCTGTGTTATACCCTATCAGCGGTGATTATACAATGCCAAAGGGCGACTATACGGGTTGTGACGTTTTACTGTACAACGACAAGGGCGATTACTTAAATCGGTGCGAGGCTTCCCATTTCGACAAACGCACATATCAATTGCGTTTGCGCGGCGGCGTACCCTTGTCGTTGGCCGCGGATGACATCTGTTCATTATTGATTTTAACCGAACCCTCCCCGAGGGAATATAAAGGACGCGTATTGACCGAAAGCTCGGAACGCGTCCTTGTTTTGTTCCGCGGGAAGGAAAAGGAAAGCCGCCGCGTGGGCCGCTATAAAGTTAACTTTACCGCGCAA
This sequence comes from Defluviitaleaceae bacterium, assembly GCA_009780585.1. GTDB lineage: Bacteria > Bacillota > Clostridia > Lachnospirales > WQUN01 > WQRX01. The sequence continues at coordinate 107,925 of WQZS01000003.1, forward strand.
ATCATTTCGCTGATACGCGAAGGCGAAAAATACGACTTACATACGCCTACCGGGGTACGGGTCGTCAACATCAGCCGGAGCGGTATGCGTTTGCGCGCGCAGACGAACTCCCTGCGCGAAAAGGATCGGATTAATTTGAAGGTGGATATAGACGGGACCGAAAAGCATTTGACGGCCGCGGTGGTCAACCTGTTGGATAGGGACGACGAATTTTCCGAATACGGCTGCGCGTTGGTCGGGGTATAATATGAAGGAAATCGATTTGATCCCCATCCCCATCGATACGTTGCAAGCAGGTACGCTCGCGCAGGAAAACGTATACGCCCACGACGCCGGACAATTGTTGATCAAGGCCGGCACGTTTATCGACGATAGGACGATCCAACGCGTCAAACACCTAAACAACGGAAAAACGACGGTCTTTCTCGCGGGGCAACCCTTAATACCGCTAACCGTGCCGCTTGAGGAAATGGAACGCCGCCGCGTCGCCCTAGAAAAGGCGACGGGGTACGACAAGATTACCGACGAAGCCGTCGAATACCTTTCCGAGGCGGCGGAAAGCAAGCATGTCGATCCCACCAAGCTAAAGAAAATCTCGCATCTGCTTTCCGACCGCGTGGGTACGGCCAGTTCTTCCATTATCCTTACGCTGGTAAGCGCGCTCGCCCCCGTGGACGAATACTTACAGCGCCATTGCGTAAACACCGCGTTCCTCAACGGCTTGATGGGTAAATGGATGGGCTTGCCCGCGGAAGCGGTCAGCCGCTTGGCCCTTATCGGCCTTTTGCACGATTGCGGGAAGGCGTTGATGCCGCACAGCATCTTAAATGAACACAGGCGATTGACCGTGGTCGAATACGAAGTGATCAAGACGCACCCCTTGTACAGCTACGATTTATTAGCCGACTTCCCCGAAGACATTCGCCTGGCCGCGCGCGGACACCATGAAAAAATGAACGGAACAGGCTACCCCGACCATTTGCAAACCGATAAAATCCCCATCGAGTCCCGCATTACAGCCATTTCGGATATCTACGACGCATTGGTGGCCCAGCGCGCGTATAAGGAACCGAGGTCCCCCTTCAGCGTACTCGCGCTGTTAAAACGCGTCGCAAAGCGGGAGCTTGATCATCGGCTGGTGGATTTGTTCCTGGCGAACATTCCCAAGGAATTGCTTGGCAAACAGGCCGTTCTTTCCAACGGGACGCTGGCGTACATACACGAAATCGATTATGATGACATCGAATACCCGATCGTCAACCAATTCGGCGAACAAGTGAAGACAAACGGGAACTTGTACTGCACTTCCATGTATTAATCAGGAATAAAGAACGGGGGATAAGATGCTTAATCCTGTTGATATGTACAACAGTATAAAGAACGGTATATTGGATCGGATCCCGCAGGGGGACGCTTTCCGCGCGCGCGCGACGCAAGCGGCGGAGGAAAATACAAGCGAAACCGCGCAAACCGGGGCGAATGAAAACCGACCGCCCATGATCAATACCGACGCGGTATTCAGCGATTTGGTAAAGCAATTCGAAGAAGCGACACGGCGCGCGGGACTGCCGTCAAATGACGCGTTAAACGACCAAATCAACCGGGAAATACGCGCCGCCGCCGCGCGGTACGACCTTGATCCCGAGTTGATCCGCGCGCTTATCCGCGCGGAATCGAACTTCCGGCCCGACGCGGTATCGAGCGCGGGCGCGATGGGGCTGATGCAGCTCATGCCCGGCACGGCGGCGTCCCTCGGCGTAACCGACCCCTTCGACATCGCCCAAAATATCAACGGCGGGAGCCAATACCTCCGCAGAATGATGGACCTTTTCGACGGGGACACGTCACTTGTCTTAGCCGCCTACAACGCGGGCGCGGGCGCGGTGCAACGCCACGGCGGCATACCCCCCTTCCGCGAAACGCAGAACTTCGTACCCCGCGTACAAAGCTATTGGGAACGGAACCTGCTGGAATCGTACCGCGAATCGACGAAGTTCGGATAAAACAACTTCGTGTCAATTCGACACGAAGTTGATACCTTGACATTTTTACAAGGCTTATGCTATCTTTTCCCTCGCGCAAAATCTACGGACATTGCGCGGAAGTGCTGCTGTAGCTCAAATGGTAGAGCGCGTCCTTGGTAAGGACGAGGCAGGCGGTTCAATACCGCCCAGCAGCTTTGCTGCATAAGTAAATAATAAACAAGGAAGCATTTATCCGTCGGACCGTACAGGGCTCGGCGGATTTTTTCATTCCTTTTTTAATTCATTTCATCCGAATATTCGAAGGCATTGGCGAAATTCTGTATAAAATGTATCACAATCACAAACAACAGGGAACCGCTTGCGATGTAAATGAGCGTAAAGAACGCCCCCACAAGCGTGGTCAGCACCAAGCCCTTCATTCCTTGATACAAATGACCCAAGCCGAACAGGACGACCGCGCCGGCGGCTACCCAATAAATCGAAATATCGGGGAATATACTTACGAGCAGGAAGATGAACGCACCCCGAAATATGATTTCCTCACACATCCCCGCCGTAAAGGAAACGCCGAACCACCACCGCTTTTCGGCTTTGGTCATGGGCGTCATCAGCTTGGAAACGACCAAATCATAATAATCGTTTCCGTTTTCCTTCTTTATTAAGATTTCGTTGCGGCGGCGCCTGTGCTTCGCGCTTGTTAGGAAAGCGACGATCATATACACAAAATACGCCGTCCATATAAACACCGCGGCGAATACGATGGCCGTCACCGCAGGATGCAACGCGAAGGACGGCAGCGTAAAACCGATATCGGCGAACGTGATATCCGAAAACGCCGCCACGATGAATAATATAATGACGGGTATCCACATGGAAAACGTGATTGCCGCGTAATGCCGCGTACGGGCTTTTTCATCGATGTCCGTTTCTAGCTGGTGTTTCGTTTGCTTAACCCCGGCGACGGACCCAATCGTAAAGAATAGTACGAGCGAAACCAATAAAATGATGTGCAGCATCTTCATCCCCCAATTTCCTTAAAAAAATCCGGCATAAAATCAAGGTTGATTTCATGCCGGTAAATTTTGCCCTCTCGCGCGCTTCGCGGGGGGTATGCCCTCTCGCGTGCTTCACACGCTGGCCGGGCGGCCTGCGCCTGCGGCGCACCCGCTTCGCGGGGGTATGCCCGAAGCCGGAATCGAACCGGCACGGTGTTGCCACCGAGGGATTTTAAGTCCCTTGCGTCTACCTGTTCCGCCATTCGGGCCGGAACTTTTTTATTATGGGATTATTTTTATGGGGTGTCAAGTACGGCGCGGATGCGGGAAGCCGATTTGCCGCAGGGCTTCGTACAGAACGATGCCGACGGAAACAGAGAGGTTGAGCGAACGCCCCGTGCCGATCATGGGTATACTGACGATACGATCGGGGTATTTTTCCAACATCCAAGTGGGCAGGCCGCGGGTTTCCGAACCGAAGATCAAGAAATCCCCCGCGGTATAGGAAACATCGGCGTAGGTTTTTTCAGCCCCTGTTTCCACCAGGAAAAAACGCGCGTTTGGATTTTCCTCCGTGAAGTGCGTAAAGCCGTCGTATTCCCGTACGTTTAATTTATGCCAGTAATCCAAGCCCGAACGTTTCAACGATTTTTCATCTAAATAAAAACCCAGCGGACGGATGAGGTGAAGCGCGGAACCCGTCATCAGGCAGGTACGGCCGATCGCGCCGGTGTTGTGGGGGATTTCGGGTTGGTGCAGGACGATGTTCATACGGCGATTATTATGTACGGGTTATCATTTGTCAAAGGATTTGCGTGTGGGGTATAATTCCAATTGATAATCATTTTGCTTAAATCGTAAGGAAGGTGCGGTTATGGCGTTCCGTATCGGTCAAGGTTATGACGTACACCGCTTGGCGGAAAACCGCCCGCTCATCCTGGGTGGTGTGGAAATTCCGTATCCCTTGGGGTTGTTGGGACATTCGGACGCGGACGTGCTGTGCCACGCTATAATAGACGCGCTCTTGGGCGCGGCGGGACTGGGGGATATCGGGCGTCACTTTCCCGACACGTACCCGCAATATAAAAACATGTCCAGCCTTAGCATGTTGAGCATGGTAGCGGACTTGCTGGCGAAGAACCAATTAGCCGTCGAGAACATCGACGCGACCGTCGTCGCGCAGGAACCCAAACTTACTGTATACAAAGAAAAAATGGCGGAGAATATCGCGCGTACGATGAAGCTGCCTTCGGACGCCGTAAACATCAAGGCCACCACCGAAGAAGGGTTGGGCTTTACCGGCGCGGGGGAAGGCATCGCCGCGCAAGCCGTATGTCTGCTACGAAAGGGCAACGTTTAATGAACATAAAAATCTATAACACCCTCACGCGCAGGAAGGAACCCTTCGTTCCGCTCGACCCCGACGGTAAAACCGTACGGATGTATACTTGCGGCCAAACGGTGTACAACGACATCCATATCGGTAACGCGCGTTTTTATGTGGTCTTTGACGTGATACGCCGCTATTTGGAATACCGTGGTTTTGACGTTCAATATATGCAAAATTTTACGGACATCGACGACAAGATCATCGCCCGCGCCGTGCAGGAAGGCAAAACGGTGGATGACATCGCCGACACCTTCGTCGCCCGTACCTTGGAAGACGTGGAAAATCTGAACGTGCGCCCCACTACGGCCAACCCCCGCGCCACGTATGAAATGCCCGAAATCGTTGATATGATTGCCCGGCTAATCGGGATCGGCGCAGCGTATGAAAGGGACGGTTCCGTTTACTTCGATACCACCCGCGTACCCGGCTACGGCAAGCTCTCACGAAAAAAACCCGAGGATTTAATCGCCGGCGCGCGCGTCGAAGTGGATTCGGAAAAGCGTAACCCCGCGGATTTCGTGCTTTGGAAGCCCGCGAAGCCCGGCGAACCGTTTTGGCCAAGCCCGTGGAGCAAAGGCCGCCCGGGCTGGCATATCGAATGTTCCGCCATGGCGTATAAATATTTGGGCGAAGAAATCGACATCCACGGCGGCGGAGCGGACCTCATCTTCCCCCATCACGAAAACGAAATCGCCCAAACCGAAGCGATTACGGGCAAGCCTTTTTCCCGTTATTGGATGCATTGCGGCATCCTCACGGTCGATCATAAAAAGATGTCCAAGTCGCGCGGCAATTTTCAAACCCTGCGCGAAGTGGCCGAACGCTTCCCGTACGACGTGATCCGCTTTTACCTGCTCAGCGGGCATTACCGTATGCCGATGGAGTTTACCGACGAAGTGATCACCGCCGCCGCGAAAGGGCTGGAACGGATACGGAATTGTTACGACGCGTTGGCGCGATTATCCGAAAAAATGACCGAAGCAACTTTGTCTCAAATTGAGACAAAGTTAAATTGCCCGTATGAAGACGCTTTTTACGCCGCGATGGATGACGACTTCAACACCGCCGATGCCGTTACGGCGATCTTTGAATGGGTAAAGTTTATCAACACGGAGTTGGCGAAGCACGAAAAACCCCCGCAAGAAACGTTTGAACGCATGAAGGAACAGTTAACCCGAATGTGCGGTTTGCTGGGTATCGATTTGGAAAAACCCGCAACCCCTTCCGAAGATGACCCCGACACCGCCTACATCGAAGCCCGAATCGCCGCCCGCCAAGCCGCGCGCGCTGCGAAGGATTTCACCGAATCCGACCGTATCCGCAATGAATTAACCGAACGGGGTATTGTATTGGAAGACACCCGCGAGGGCGTAATTTGGAAAAGGGTATAATTTGGAAGCGGATTTAAACCCCTTAACCTCCACCGCTGCCTTGGCATATTTGGGCGACGCGGTTTTTGAATTGCGCGTACGCGAAATGCTGCTTGCGCGGGACGAATGTAGTGCGTCGCCGCACGCATTAAACAAACAGGCGCGTAAATACGTGTCGGCGCAAGCGCAATCCGCCATGTACCACGCGATTTTCCCCTTGCTTAACGAACACGAGCAATCGATCATGAAGCGCGGGCGCAACCTTCATTCAACCTCCCGCGCAAAGAACGCCGACGTTACCGCCTACCGCCACGCAACCGGCCTCGAAACGCTCTTCGGCTACCTGCACGAACGCAACGACCAAACCCGCATCAACGAATTATTTTCCGTATGCATAAACCACATAAATAACGCTTAATTTTTTAACTTCCAATTCAAAAAAGGGGCCGACTATGCGTAACCTCACCCTGCTTACCGACTTCTACGAACTCACCATGATGCAAGCCTACCACCATGCCGCCGAAACCACGGGGCAGGGCCAGCGGGCCGTTTTTGACATGTTCTACCGCGAAAACCCCTGCGGCAACGGATACGCCGTGGCGGCGGGTTTGGCGCAATTGATCGAGTACATCAAGAACCTGCGCTTCGAAGACGCGGACATCGCTTACCTGCGCTCCGCGGGCGCGTTCCGCGAACCGTTTTTAAATTACCTTGAAAATTTCCGCTTCACGGGGGATATACACGCCGTACCGGAGGGGACGGTCGTATTCCCCGGCGAACCGCTGGTGCGTGTGACCGCGCCCTTGGCGGAGGGGCAGTTCATCGAAACCGCGTTGCTCAATATTATTAACCATCAAAGCCTGATTGCCACCAAGGCCGCGCGTGTATGCTGGGCGGCGGGAAGCGACCGCGTGCTGGAGTTCGGCCTGCGGCGCGCGCAAGGGCCCGACGCGGGCATATACGGCGCACGCGCGGCGATGATCGGCGGCTGCCACGGTACCTCAAACGTGCTGGCGGGGCAGCTCTTTGACGTGCCCGTGCGGGGTACCCACGCGCACAGTTGGATCATGTCCTTCGACGAGGAGATTACGGCCTTCCGCAGTTACGCCGAACTGTACCCGAACGCGTGCATCCTTTTGGTTGATACCTACGACACGCTCAAATCGGGCGTACCCAACGCGATCAAGGTCTTCGAGGAAATGCGTGAAAACAGCATCCCGTTGACCCTCTACGGCATCCGCTTGGATTCGGGCGACTTGGCCTACCTTTCCAAACGCGCGCGGGAAATGCTGGACGAAGCGGGATTCCCCGACGCCATTATCAGCGCGTCCAGCGATTTGGACGAAACGTTAATTACCGAGCTGAAGGCGCAAGGCGCAAAGATTACCCTGTGGGGTGTGGGCACGAATCTGATCACCTCCAAGGAATGTCCCGCGTTCGGCGGTGTGTATAAGATGGCAGCGCTTTCGTCGGACGACGGCCCGTGGATCCCCAAGATAAAACTCAGCGAAAACCCCGTTAAAGTCACCAACCCCGGCGTTAAGACGATATACCGCCTGTACGATACCGCCACGGGCAAGATGAAGGCCGACCTGATTACCCTCGCCGACGAACCGCTTTCCAACCGCGAAGACTTGACGATTTTCGATCCGCTGGCAACGTGGAAGCGCATGACCCTATCCGCGGGGGCGTTTATCGTACGCGAATTGCTGGAGCCCGTATTCATGGGCGGCGAATGTGTTTATCCCGACCACCCGGTGATGCGCATACGCGAATACGCCGAAGCCGAGCGCGAAACGCTGTGGGAGGAGCATAAGAGGCTGCTTAACCCGCACATTATGCCGGTGGATTTGTCACAAAAATTGTATGATTTGAAGCAAATGATGATTGCGCAGGCGCGGGGGCGGTAGGCAAAACAAAAACTATTCAACGATATGAAGTAAAGAAAGGCAGGAAATCTAAATGAAATTGATATGCTTTGATAATATACCCGTCGCAAACGGTGTGTTTTACGGCGGGGACGCGGGCGCAAAGGATGCTGTTTTGTATGAAAACAACGTTTGGATGTTGAAATACCCAAAAACCACACGTGACATGGTAAATCCGCAAATTTCCTATACCACCAGCCCGCTAAGCGAATATTTGGGTTCAAACATATATACTTCCATGGGATTTCCCGTACACGATACGTTGTTGGGTGTGCGGAATAATAAAATGGTCGTCGCGTGCAAGGATTTTACGAGAAGCGGCGATGAATTGTGGCAGCCGTCACGGCAGTTGATTCATTTCCATTACTTAAAAAACAGCTTCATGGCAAGCGATTTGGAATCCTATTCCGGCTCGGGTTCGGAAACCCTTTTGGATGAAGTCCTCGCCGCTGTTAACGGGCAAATTAATTTACGTACCGTTCCCGGCGTTACCGAGCGATTTTGGGATATGTTTGTCGTGGACGCTTTCATCGGAAACAATGACCGCAACAACGGGAATTGGGGGCTATTGTTAAACCCATTAAACGGCGAAATGTCACTCGCCCCCGTGTACGACAACGGCAACGCTTTTTTTAATAAAAGCGGCGCGATACAAATGGAAAAACATCTAAATGACATTAATATCATGACAAACCTTGCGTACAAAAATCCCCGCTGCGTTTATAAATATACAAGCGTAGACGGCACGGGGGAAAGAATAAACCCCTTTGTGTTTATTAAGCAGCGTGACAACCCCGATTGCACCGCCGCTGCCGAACGCTTCTTGCAACGCGTGGATATGAAGCGCATCCAAGCCATCATCGAAGAAGTCCCCGAAACTTACGGCGCGTTGTCGGTCATGCCTGCGGTGCAAAAGGAATTCTATTTGGAATTGCTGCGCTTGCGGTTGGAATTTTTAACGCAGGCGATATAAAAGAATATAAATATTTTACGAGGTGACCTATGCAAACCCTGGATTACACCGCTTTGAACCGCCAACCCGCCCATTCCCGCTGGCGGGCGTATGAAAGCGAAGCGCAGGCGTTGGCTTGCGAAGGGGGCGAAAACGCCTCCCGTTATGTAAAATCACTTAACGGCACGTACAAATTTAAGCTGTACCCCACCGTTGAAGCGGCGGAGTGTTTTCCCGCGGAGGCGTTCCCCCCTGCGGGGTCATCGGGGCAACCCGATTTTGACCCCGAGACGCACGGCTACGCCGATATCCCCGTGCCTTCAAATTGGGAGTTGCACGGCTTCGGCGAACCGATTTACACGAATGTACCGTACCCCTGGCCCTACGATTCCGACGGCGCGCACATGATTAAACCCGGCGAAGGGCAATCCAACATCCCCAACCCACCCAATGTCCCCGCCGAAAATCCTACGGGATGTTATATACACCGTTTCGATATCCCCGCCAATTTTGAAGGCAGGGATATTTTTTTACGCTTCGACGCGGTGGAAGCGGCGTACCATGTGTGGCTCAACGGGCAATACGTGGGCTACGCCGAAGACAGCAAGCTGCCGTCGGAATTCGATATCACGCCCTTCGCCAAAGTAGGGGGGAACGCCTTAGCCGTCAAGGTCATGCGCTGGGCGAAAAGCACCTATGTGGAGGACCAGGATTATTGGCATCTTTCCGGTATTTGCGGTGACGTTTCCCTCATCGCCAAACCTAAGGCGCGTATCATCGATTATAAGATTACCGCGCTGCCCACGGACGGCGGGAAAGGGGTAATAACCGCCGATGTGCAAATGTCCCGCGTGACGGGCTTCGCCGATTACCGCGTGAAAGTGGCGGTATATAAAGGGAAGGAACGCATAACCGAAGGGACCGCCCCCATTTCTGCCAAAGCGGGTTATTCCCGCGGGGAAGCGGCGGCGAACACGGCACGGGTGAAGCTGGAAATCCCCGATATCATCCAATGGACGCCCGAAACGCCGGAACTGTACACGGCGGTCATTTCACTCCTCCCACCCGATAAAACAACGGATGCATCCTCCGAAATCACCCCCGCCGACATCGAAGCCTGCCGCGTCGGTTTCAAGAAAGTCGAAATCACCGGCGGCATTTTATACATCAACGGGCAGCGCATAGTGATTAAGGGCGTGAACCGCCACCAGCATTTCCCGCATACGGGGCGCGTACCCGACCTTGCGTGGATACGCAGGGAAATTATCGAAATGAAGCGCATGAACGTAAACGCCGTGCGTACCAGCCATTACCCCGATTGTGACGCGTGGTACGACCTGTGTGACGAGCTGGGCATCCTCGTAGTGTGCGAAGCCAACTTGGAAACCCACGGGCTTAACGGGCAGCTCACCCTCGAGCCCGCTTGGGCAAGCCTATACCTGGAACGCGCCGTACGCATGGTGATGAACTTCAAGAACCACCCCTGCATCTTCTCATGGTCATTGGGTAACGAAAGCGGTGTCGGCGCCAATCACGGCGCGATGGCGGGTTTTATCCGCGAGTACGACCCGACGCGCCTGTGCCAATACGAATGTGGTGGGCCGGGGAAGAATATCTCCGACATACGTGGCAGCATGTACGCCCCCATCCGCGATATTTTAAACATGATTGCCGACACGACGGACGACCGCCCCATCATCCTCGTGGAATACCTGTACCAGATATGCAACTCCGGCGGCGGCGCGTACCACTTCCCCGCGTTGACGGAAAAATACAAGCGCTTCCAAGGGGGCTTTACGTGGGATTGGCAGGACAAAGCGTTACTTAAACCCATAAAAAACGCCGACCCGTCTTTGCGCGGCGTGGAAAACGGAACGTTCTTCGCGTACGGCGGCGACTTCAGCGAATCCGTGATTGAAACGGAATGTACGCCCTTTATGGTGAACAACGGCATTGTACTGGCGGATTTAACATGGAAGCCCGCCGCCCACGAATTAAAGCAAGCCTACGCCCCCGTTGCCGTGCGCCCCGCTTATGACCGTATGGGCTGGACCTTCGACCACAAGCCACTAACGAAATTCGTGATTAAAAATAAAACGCACACGAAAACGCTGGGGGACTTCACCGTAACCCTTGCTTTGCGCGAGGACGGCTATGTCGTGCATACGCAAACCATCGACACGGGAAGCGTGCCGCCGCTCACGGATAAATATATGGATATCCGACCCGATTATCCCTACAAGCCCGAATGTGAATACCATATCGAGTTCCGCGTCACGCAGAACGCGGCGACGCCCTACGCCCCCGCCGGGTACGAGGTCGGCTTTACGCAATATCCGTTAAAAGCCGCCCACGCCGTACCATCCACTTCTAACGGCTGTACCGACAAGGATGATACCGACAAGAAAAATGCCGTAACCATTTCCCACGAAGCGGAGCGCATCACCCTGACGAAAAACGGCACAACCTTGGCCGTATGCAAAAAGGAAGGAACTTTTACCTTATTTAAGAATGACGAAAAATACCTTTCCGGCGGCTTGCCTTGCGTCACGCGCCCTTATTCCGGCTTGGATGCCTTCCCCAATTGGGGACCCCACGCGGTATGGAAGGCGTTGCACCCGGGCAACACGAAAACCGTCGTTGAGGGCGTCACCCTTTCCGAAGGGGAAAACGCCCCGCCCGTTGTCACCGTCCGCTACAGGCTGGAAACCCCGCTGGACGGAAACCTTTATATTTCCCGCGCGGAATACAGCGTACGCCTAAAAAATAAAGTTGCTTCGCAAAACAACAATGCAGCCAACCACGAAGCTCCCGGCGTTTGCGCCGAATTTGAAACCCGCTACCACATCAACGAAAACCTGCACTACATCCCCCGCGCGGGCATGGCGCTTACCGCGCCCGCAGGCTTTGAAAAGCTGACCTATTTCGGAGCGGGCGACATGGAGAGCTACTCCGACCGCACCCTCGCTTCCCCCGTCGGCGTGTACGAAACCACCGTTTCCGCGCAGCATTTCCCCTTCTGCCCCCCTTCGGAATGTGGCGGCCATGACCAAACCCGTTGGCTCACCCTCTCCGACGATAAGGGACGCGGCATCAAGATTTCCGCCCCCGCGCCCTTCCATTTCGATGCGCGGCATAACTCCGTGGAGGATTACCTGACCGCTCCCCACGACCACCTTCTGCCCAAACGCGGGGAAACCTTCCTGCACATCGACGCGGCACACGCGGGCATCGGCGGCGACATGGCGTGGAGCACGTACATGAACCCGGAACATTCAATAAAAGCGGGCATCCACGGGATGCGCTTTGAAGCCGTTTTGCTGTAGAAAGGGGCAACGCATATGTACACATTGGAAAACCGTAGGTTCTTTAAATGCACGTTGAAGGAACGGGCATCCTGTATGGACGTTGTCGAAACCGTCGTGGATTTGGCGAACACCGCGCGCAAGGAAGGCGTACTGGCGTTGGAGGACCGCGCCGTAAACATGGACGACCCTTTCATCCAAAAAGGGCTGATGCTGATTGTGGACGGCACCGACCCCGAGTTGGTATATGATATCTTGCGGGTGGAAATCGTAACCTCGCAGCGGGAGGGTGCCGCGCTGCTGCGGTGGGTAATGGCGCTGGAAGGTCTGCTCTCCATCCAAGCCGGGGAGAACCCCCGCATCATCGAGGAAAAATTAAAGGGCTTCATCGGTTTCGACGCGTTGGAATCCTTCGATGAAGAATTAAATAAAAAACCGCGTGTGAAGGTTCCCAACCCCCTGTGGGAAGGCAAATGCGATAAAATCCGTACCCGCAACCGTGCCCGCATCAGGGAAATCAAACATTTGCGGGATACCGTAAACCGCCAATCCGCTATTATATTTGAGTTGAGAAATAAAAATAACGCTATCGAAGCAGCGCAACCGCGGGAGGGTGACACCCCCGAAATTGCAAACGCTTCCGTATCGGCAAACATCTCCGCATCCGCAAACACCCCCGAAGCCACGGACACCCTCTCCGCAAAAACGTTCACCTTCGAGGATTTCCTTGCCTTCCCCAACCGCGACATACAAATCATACTGCGCGAGGTTGACCAAACGGATTTTTCCATTGCCCTAAAAAGCGCGTCCGAAGCCTTAAAAACCCACTTCTTCGCTAACCTGTCAAAGCGCCTTGGTGAATTTATTAAAGAAAATATGTCACTCATGGGCGAGCTTCGCCCGGCGGACATAGAGGAAGCGCAACTAAAAATAATCAACATCGCCCGCCGCTTACAGGACTGCGGCGAAATTGTGGGGTGCCCGATATGAAAAAATACGATGTGTTCCTGTTCGACGCGGACAATACGTTGTTCGACTACGACGCCGCGGAAAAAAACGCGCTGACAATTATATTAGCGCTTTACGGCTTGCCGTTTAACGAAGAACTCCACGAAAAATACCGTGAAATCAACGCCGCCGTGTGGGCGGCCTTCGGACGCGGCGAAATGACGAAGACGCAATTACAGCACATCCGCTTCAAGCGGCTGTTTGCGCACATGGGCGCGGATGATGACGTTTCCGCTTTTAACGACGGCTACCTGGAGGAACTGGGCAAAGGTTCACAGCTCATCGAAGGCGCGTACGAAATATGCAAAGCCATCACCGAGCGCGGCAAAACCCTCTATATCATCACCAACGCCATCCTTAAAACCCAGCAGAACCGAATCAAACACTCCGCCATCAGCCCTTTTATTTCCGATTCCTTCATCTCCGAAGTGGTGGGCTACGAAAAACCCCACATAAAATTCTTCGAACACGTCCTCGCCCAAATCCCGCCAACCAAAAAGGAAAACATCCTCGTCATCGGCGATAACCTGTACGCCGACATCCAAGGCGGCATCAACACGGGGCTGGATACCTGCTGGTGTAATTTCCGGAGGGAAACGAACAAAACGGGGATAACGCCGAAATACGAGATCACCGGACTTGGGGAAATGGCCGGGTTTGTGTGATTCTTCCCTTATGCTATTATATTGTCATAATAATGACTAAATCCTATATGGAAGGGTTGACTTTATGGTAGGATTCATGCCTGATGTAAAACCGTCAACAAGCATACGGCACGATTATAATTTGTTTTCCAAGCATTGTAAGGAATCGCATACGCCCGTTTTATTGACAAAAAACGGTGAGGCGGATTTGGTCGTAATGAGCGTTGAAACATATCAAAAAATGATGGCACGGCACAGACTGGGACAAATGCTTTCAAAAGTGGATAAGGACATCGCCGCAGGCGCACCCATGCGTGATTTTAAAGATATATCATTTTAAACATCCGACCCACACGACACCCGCCCCGCAGGGGTCATCGCGCCGCAAGACACGACTTTCACAGAGTGGCTTGCGGCGCGATACCCCGAGAGGGGCGGAGTCAGCACGGTTATTTCAACGGAAACACCAACTCCGGGTATTTATCCCGCATATGGTTAATCGCGGGCTTCAATTCCTCGAACCCGCCGCAGCCGTCCACACGGTTGGAAGTCCAAGGCATGACGCCCTGCCAGCCGTTATCGAAGGCGTTTTGGTAATCCTCCGTAAGCGTATACCCCGCCGAGCCGTTGGCGGCACATTCGCCCAGTACCGCGGGCTTAGGGGGCCACAAGCCCCATCCGCCGGAAGCGGGTGAGCCGAAGGGCTTGACTTGGAAGGGCGAGCCGTAATGCTTACCCACCCAATCGTAATAATGCGGGGAATAGAAATCGATGTAAGCGTTTTTGTTCGGATAAATGCTTTGCAAGAAAGCGTCGGAAACCTTGTCCCCTTCGTAGCGGGCGTTGTCCTCGTAGCCCTCGAAGCCGTCGGAATGGTACTTGGGGAAGGAGAGCCCGACGGTTACGGGTACGTCGGAATTTTCATGGATGGCTGCCGCCGCGCGAGCGAAATAGCGGGAAAGGTCCTCCCATGCCAGGTTGCCACGGTATTCCTCCTCGTGGGCCCAATCGGGTTCGTTCATCAAGTCGATGCTCCACAGGTAGGGATTTTCCTTGTAACGCAGGGTAAACGGGATTACATAATGCTTGACGAAGGCATCGACCTTTTCGTCGGTCAGCACCATTTTGCGCCAACGGCTTGCGTCGGGCCGTTCGTCGTTGCGGTTTTGGAAATGGTCGAAGGAGGTCAGCGTCGCCATGATGTAGATTTGGTGGCGTTCGGCGGCGGCGAAGAAGAGGTCGAGGTCGTCCCAATGCTTCCGCGATGTGCCGCTTACCGTGCCTTCCTCGTCGATAATGACCGCGCCCTGGTTGTTGTTACAGTTGACCCATACGCGGGTGGCGTTGAGCCCGTTTTCGTGCAGCAGCGCGAAGTGCTCGTTCCACCACGCGTCGTTGTATTCGCCGCCGAAGTCGTTCCACTTGTTCCACGGAGTGTTTGCCCCGTTGATCCAAATCCGCTTACCGTCCACCATGAAATGCTCACCTTGGATGGTGATTTTTTTATTTGCGCCCATGTGTTCCGCTCCCTTTGCCCGGCAACCGTTACGATTGCGGGTATATGTTTGTTTATCCCCGATATTATACGTTATAATAGAAACATTACAATCTCATTACATTTTAAAGGAGCGTCCCCATGTTTGACTTATCGAACATCACCCGCATCACCTCCGGCACCACGCGCCTTTTCTCCCCCGAAAACGTTTACGCCGAAAAAGGCAAGGGCGGCATGGCAGACACAAGCGATACGCCGCAGGAGGAAGTCGTACGCATCGGGCAGCAATGGGAAAATAACAAAGCCGCCCGCGAATTGGGGCAAAAGTGGAAGGTGCGCCCCTGCATCACCATCCCCGCAGGGGACACAGCCACCATCATGGATACCCAAGGCCCGGGGCGCATCACGCACATATGGTTTACCGTGGACCAGAAGCGCTTCCGCGATTTGGTTCTGCGCATGTATTGGGACGGCGAAGCGGAACCCAGCGTGGAGTCCCCCGTAGGCGATTTCTTTTGCTGCGGTTTTTCGAAGGCATTGGCGATAACGGCCTTGCCGATTAACGTCAATCCGACAGGCGGTATGAATTCTTATTTCCCCATGCCTTTCCGCCAATCGGCGAGGATCACGGTGGAGAACCGCGGCGTGGAGGATTGCGGCGGCTTCTTCTACGCCATTTCCATGGACGAAGCTCCCGTCGCCGACGATGAGGCGTACTTCCACGCCAAGTTTCGCCGCACCAACCCCCTGCCTTACGGCGAGGATTATTTGATTATCGACGGCATCAAAGGCGCGGGTCACTATGTAGGAACGCAAATCGCCTGGCAGCAGAATTCCAACGGCTGGTGGGGCGAAGGCGAGGTAAAGGCGTTTATCGACGGCGAAAAGGAATTCCCCGGCTATTGCGGCACGGGCACGGAGGACTACTTCGGCGGCGCGTGGTGCTACAACGCCAATTATTCGGCGCCGTTCCTCGGGTATCAAGACTTGATGGCGCTTGGTTTGTTCGGGCAGAAGCGCGAAACCAACGTGACCGGTAACCGCCATTCCATGTACCGCTTCCATATCATGGACCCCATTCGTTTTAAAAAGGACTTGAAAATCGTCGTGCAAGCTATCGGCTGGCGCAGCGAATGGCGTTACTTGCCGTTGCAAGACGATATTTCATCCGTAGCGTACTGGTACCAAAGCGAGACGCATAATAAATTTGAACCGCTGGGTGACCGCAACGCGCTGGAAGTAATATAAATGTACGAAACCATCAAGGAACGCTTCCTTGCCTATACCAACGCCTTGCCCTTGACACAAGAGCAACGCGAAGTAGCGAATACCATCAAGCTCGACCATACCCTGCGTGTGGTCGAGCTTTCCGATGTTTTGGCGCGTTCGGTATTCGGCGACGACCCCGCCCGTATCGGGCTGGCGAAGGTCATCGGCTTATTGCATGATATCGGGCGCTGGGAGCAGGTTCTTTCGGCGGGCGCGTTCAGCGATACGCAAAGCGACCACGGCGCGATGGGCGCAAACGCCGTAATCCGCACCGGCATGATTCATGATTTAAGCGAATCCGATCAAGCCCTAATCCTGACCGCAATCCGCGAACATAACAAAAAATATTCCGCGTCCCATGACCCCGAAACGCAAGCCTTTGTGGACATCGTGCGCGACGCGGACAAGGTGGACGGTTTTTACGTAAACGTGAAGAACTACAGCCTTTCAAGCGACGAATGGAAGCGGGTACTGCCCATGTTCCTGCCCTTCTCCCACGAGATGAGGCTGTCCGACGGCTTGTACGACGCCATCATGGAGGAACGGCTTGCCGATTCCGCCGAGCGGCAGACGGTCATCGACTTCCGCTTTTTCATCATGGCGTGGGTGTATGACATGAAGCTGGAAAAGAGCATGGAAATCCTCCGCGAAAAAGGATACCTCCACACCTTGTACAACGACATCCCCAACCCCGACGAGCGCATGACGCGGGCTTACCGGAAAATCTGTGATTTCATAACACCCGAATATTTGTTTACCCGGGAGATTGCGGATTGGGACGCGTGGGGGAAGGTTTTCCAATCCGCCGAAGCCTTTACGCCCCTTGCCGCCCATATTTTTGAAAAGGAAAACCTACCCTTCGCACCGTTGGAAAACACGACCCCCGGCACGAACGCCGTGTTCAAATCCGGCGAATATGTAATCAAAATCTTTGCGCCCCATGCCAGCGAAGGGGCTACCCTGCGGGAGACCTTCGGCACGAACGTGGATGTGGAGATGTTCGGGATGCGGTGGGCGGAAGCGCAGGGCGTACCCGCGCCGCGCCTCATCGCCCACGGGGAGGTTAAGGATAAATATAATTTCAAGTACATGGTCATGGATTACATCAAGGGTGAGCTGTTCAACGACGTGGAAAAACGCCTGACCTACGACGAAAAGGTCATCATCGGGCAAAAGGTGCGCGCCATCACCGACAAATTGAACCAACCCTGCGAAAACTTTAACAAAATTGACATGATGGAATACGCCTTCGCCGACCCCTCATGGGAGGACGAAGGCTTCCCCGCGTCCTTCCAAGCGGAACGGATGGCGTATTTACGGGACTTTGACACCGATGCGTACAAGCACCCACGAGCCTCCGATGCCGCAGCATACGAAAAAGTATACTGCCACGCGGACTTCCACGGGGAGAATATCCTGGTGGACGAAAACCTGGACGTATACCTCGTAGACTTCGCCGATGCCATGTACGCCCCCGCCCAATATGAACAGGTGTACGTCGTAAGCGCGTTGTTCTGCTTCGAAAAGCCGTACATGCGCGGCTATTTCGGCGAATACAACACGGAGGAAATCGTTGACCTATGCATGGTGTGGCTGCCCATACACGTATGGGGACATTCCACGATTACCGGCCATTTTAAGCCCGTGTCGGAAATTACGTCGTTTGAAGTTTTGCGGGAAAAGCTGCGCGCTTTAATCGAAAAATCATAGAAAGCCTTGAACGGTTTTACATCCAAGGCTTTCTATACATGGTTTGATTGATAACGTTACATAGCCTTCCTCACCGGCATACACAGCGTCGCTTCGGGGCCGCCTTCGTTTTCATACCCTTTTCCGAGGGAATAAACTTCAAAGTACATAGGCCAGCCTTGTTCCTCGTAGCCGTTCTCCTTCATCCAAAGCCGCGCCCATCCGAACACGGCACCCGTCAAATGTCCGAAATCATCCCGATGTTCTTCGGGTACCAGTTCCTTCACGAAGGGGTCGTCGTAACGCAGGGGGATGTACACCCATTGCGAAGCCGGGACGGCGAGGCTTTCATGGTCGAAGGCCATCATTTCCACTTTGCTGACCTCGGCGGCTACCATGTAGGCGTGACGGGCGTCCTTTCCGCGTTCCAAGTCGTATTGGAAGTCCAGCGACACGCCGATGCAACCTCCGCCTACTTTATTATTAATTTCATCATGGATCTTTCCGCTGTTCTGCCATAACCAACCGATGTCTTCTTTTGAAGGGTTTGAACCGCCGAGGGTTATCCGCCGGCCCACCAGCAGGAAGGTGTCGCGCTCCACGATATAGGGTTGTAACATGGGATAGGCTCCTTTCGCCATACGATAATAGTATTCTTCCAACACGCCCTGCGGGGACAGTCCGGCCCGCCGTTGTCCGCGGTGCCGGAACATCATCGGGGTTTGGCCGTACCGCTCCCGAAACAGGCGGTTAAAGGTTTGCGTTGTGTCAAAGCCGCTCATCAGGCAAATGTCAAGGATGCTCCGCTCCGTGTCCAATAGCAAATCCGCCGCTTTATCCAACCGTTTGACGCGGATGAAATCGGTGACCGACATGCCGGTCACATGCAAAAAGACGCGGTGCAAATGGGACGCGGAAAAATAGAACCGCTCCGCCACCGTTTCGACGGTCATCCGGTTATCAAGCCCCTTGACGATGTGCCCCATAACCAGCCTTGCCAAATCGATGTTACTCATGGTGATCACCGTTATTATTTTACTTGAATATTAGGGGGTTGTCTGAACATTTTCCGCTATGTTTCATTATAGCCTTTGAAGATGAACCGTCCCTTGAAAAAAAGCTGGCGGTATTTTCGGAAATGTTCGGCTCAACTTGTGCCCTAGTAGGGCAGAAGTTAAAGTAATAATTTTCCTGCTGTTGCTTACTCCGATAGCTTTCTTGTTAAAACAACCCCGTTTTTAAGTTGACCTTAATACAACGAAATGCTAGGATTTGACGCAGATAAATGATGTAAAACGAGGAGAACAAATGTATGATTATATTGATTGGCGGCGTAGGTTATGC
Source organism: Defluviitaleaceae bacterium (assembly GCA_009780585.1). GTDB lineage: Bacteria > Bacillota > Clostridia > Lachnospirales > WQUN01 > WQRX01. Next base: position 127,299 of record WQZS01000003.1, read on the forward strand.
AGGCAAAACCTATATGGCTCAGCAGTTGCTTGAAAAATATAAATATCCATCTCTATCTATAGACCACTTGAAAATGGGTTTATACCGTGCCGATATAGGATGTGGTTTTACGCCTACCGATAACATTGAATTAATAAGTGATAAGTTGTGGCCTATATTGAAGGGCATTATTATGACGTGTATTGAAAATAATCAAAACCTTATAATAGAAGGGTGCTATTTGTTGCCCGAAAAAATTAACGAGCTTGAAAATGAATATTTAACTAATGTTATTTCATTTTATTTAGGATTTTCAACGTCATATGTCGAAAAATACTATGGATCAAAGGTCTTAAATCATAGGTCAGTAATTGAGCAAAGAGGCGAGATTTGTGATGAGTGGGATGTTATGGAGCATTATATTTTGTTAAATAAGACGCAAAAAGAAATTTGCGAAAAATCAAACGCCAAGTATTTTGAAATTCAAGACGATTACGAAGAGGAAATTAAAAGCGTCTACGATTGGATTGATGATAAAATATCACAGAAATTCACATGATAGGCATGGCCTTACAATTCTTCTGGCAATTCACCCAAAGCCATATTCCAATATTGCCGTTTACCGTTGGTATCAACATTATTATTCGTGTCAATATATTGAATTGCGTTTTTGGGACAGCAATTATAACAGGCGAGGCACATTTGGCAGTTGGCGTGCTTCCACTTAACCTTTGAAGTGATTTCAATATTATCAGTAGGGCAGGAATATTTACATTTTAAACATTTGTTGCAAAGGGTTTCGTCAACTTCAAAACAGGTGTCTTGGTTGTACACTTGCAGAAAATGTTTGTAGCCGTAAGTCGGAAAATTATATGTGATAGTTGGAAAAGGCGGATAATCTAAAATAGAAAATATGCGTGATTGTTTTTTTGCTTTTATATCGGCAAGGAAATCCCGAACTTTTTTCTCTGCTTTTTTATTTCGTTGACCTTTCACTTTTTCCGTTGAGCCATTAAAAATATAAAAAGGATAGTTGTTGCCCATCGTTACATAACGGAAAAACCGGTAGGTTCTTCCTCTTGCGTTAAACGCTGTATCAAGCTGTCTTTTTGCGCCGCCTGCCATTGGTTCGCCCCTCGTTACTATGACGAAAACATAGGCGTTTTCGGGGATATTTGTTTGCAATAAAAATTTTTCTACGATAATCGGAATACCAAAATAATAAACAGGGAACACAATCCCTATTGTGTCACATGCATTATCATGGTTTGGAATTTGCCCTTTTGCGATATTGATTAACGCAGAATTTTCCAAACCCTCACATACCTTTTTAGCAATCATGTAAGAGTTCCCTGTACCGCTAAAATAATAAATGGTTGCACTCATATCTTAATACCCCCGGTCCTGTATACCTAAAATTTTAATAATTTCTTTGGCGTTCGGCGCTTGCTTAAATACGCCATCCGTTGCGGGGCAACCCCAAAAATCCCTGTGAATAACCGGCTCGATATTCTTTTGAATACAATGTTTTGCAAAAATCCTTAACGAATTAGTCGAGTACCAACCGCAAGTCGTAAAAAGATATGCGGGCTTCGGTTTATCCAATCTATCCAACTTACCAATGAAGTTAAGTATCCCATCAGATGGGTGAGCATGAATGACCGGAAATCCGATAACAAACCCGTCATAAACATTTGGGTTAAATTCCCTTTGTAATTCTTCAACGGAAAATATTTCTGTGTCATGATTTTCGGATAAATTGGCGGCAATATTATTTGCAACTTTTTTTGTTACACCCACTCCCGAATGAAATAGTACGGCTATTTTTTTCATAAGGCTTTCCCCATGCTTTCTGCTCCTTAATATTTACCATTGTGTTTTGCGACAAGTGACATTATAATAGACAAATGTATGGCTATCAACAATCAATCAAAAACGGTTTTGTCTTAAAACAGACACGTTTGCACGATTGTGTCGGATTTGAAAAGGGCGGTTTCTTATGAACATTGAATCAAAAGAGGACAGGCGAGTCAGAAAAACAAAAAAAATGCTGCGAGAAAGTCTTGCGGAGCTTCTTATGGAAAAAAGCATACAGAATATTACAGTAAGAGAATTAACAGATAAAGCGGATGTTCACCGCTCTACTTTTTATGCTAATTTCAATGATATTTATGATTTGTACAACCAAACCGAAGATTTTGTCATACAAGAAATCAGCGAAATCCTTTCAGCCGAACATAACTTGGACGCAAAGACATTTTTTAATGTTTTGCTTCAATATATTATTGATAATAAACAGGTCTGCCGCTTTATTTTAATCGGTAATATAAATGGCGTTTTCATAAATCGAATATCAGTTTTATTCAAGGATTTGTGTATTGAATGTTGGAAGAAGGAGTATAGCCTTAAATGTTCGGATAAAGAGCTAGATTTTTATGCTCAATTTTTCCTTTCCGGCAATATGGGCGTAGTCGGGGAATGGGTTATGAATAATTTTGAATATTCTATGGAAGAAATAATGCTCCTGTTGGCTAATGTTGATTATTGCTTTGGAACACTTATTAAAGATAAGTTCTCTTGATAAGACAAGTGTTTTTCCGGTTGTGTGGGTTTTAACTTTGTCTCATTTTGAGACAAAGTTAAAGAAATCGTTTTTCCTATTATTACTTGCTCCGGTAGCTTTCTTGTTAAAACAGCCCCTATTTAGCGTTGATTTTGATACAACGAAATGCTATGATTTATCGTCGATAATTTTTTATTATCTGTAGTTGCGTAGGGGCGGCAACCTACCGCCCGTTACGAAGAAAATCTATATTTTGTGAAGGAGGAGAAACATGAATACGGCTATATTTATAACAGGCACTATTTGTTCCGGGAAATCAACTTTGTCGGAAAGAATAGGTAATGCGTTAAATATTGATGTAATAAGCGAAACTAATTCTAATGGATTCTTTGGGATTATAGACAAAATAAAAAATAATGAATTTACATCGCCTGTTATCGTCGAACACGCAGAAATCTATAATTTAATAAACAAGAACCGTGAACTCGAAATAAGCAAATATTTTGATAAAATGATTATCATTCTTATAAATGTTTCTAACGACATACTAACGGCAAATTTAAACGATAGAAAGTCACGTAACATAGTCGGCGATTACCTTAAAATAGATATGTTCGAGATGAAAAAAAGTATAGAAAATCATTTCAATGAAATTCCGATGGATTTTATTAAATATATTGTAAATGTAAATATTGTCGATGATTATGAATTTGAATACAAAAAAATAATAGCTTTTTTGATAGATAATCTACGTACCTAATAAACATTATATACGCTGCCCCATGGTGGCGCATAAAAAAGAACCACGACAACGAAAAGCCCCAAACATCAGCCGTTAGGGGCTTCTTTCGTGTGTATCAATCCCGACGCACAAACGCCCGCCAAGATAAGTTGGGTTGGATATACCAAAAAAAAATGGGATACCAACACACCGGACACCAGTGGGGCGGGGGCGGGCGGATGTTCCATAAGCAACGCCTACGCAATCGGACGATTAACGGCGAACGGGCGCGTTACGTGGTTGGCATCGGGTGCTTGTCAACCGATGCAACCACTTCGCGCACGGAGCCGTTCATCGCCCGATTGCGTTCAGCGCGGCGTTGGAACTTCCGCCCGCCCCCGCTCCACGGAATAACCGAATTATTTTACATATTCAAAAAATTCCAACCTTTCCCCGTCCGGCCCTTCGAAGAACACGTTTTTAATACCGCCCAGTATCTGTGCCGCGCTGATTTTGGCCGCGTCGATAACAATACCGTTTGCATTGGCGCGGGCAACGGCCGCTTCGATGTCGTCCACCGTCATCGCCACATGATCGACAACCCCCGCGGGCCGTGAGGTGTCTTTAATTTCAATCAATTCGATCAAGCATGTACCCGCGCTCAGGAACGCGAGCTTTACGCCTACGCTTTCCTCCGCGTCCAGTGTAAAGCCGAGCCGTTTGTAGAAATCGATCGAAGCAGCCATGTCCTTTACGAAAACCCCGATATGGGCCAATCCGGTGATGCTTCCTTTTTCCATTCCGATTCTCCTTTATGTTTTGTTTATGTGCCGTATGTCATGTTTGCTTGGATACCTTCCTATTATAATCCCTGCGTACATAATAAAGCAAAAGGAGCCATACCCATGAGCAAAACCCGTGACATGACCGAGGGCAGCCCCCTCCGTTTGATGCTTGCTTTTTCCCTGCCGTTATTTTTGGCGAACGCTTTACAGGTCTTTTATGTTATCGCCGATTCGGCCATCGTGGGGCGGATGCTGGGGGTGGCGTCCTTCGCAGCGGTGGGCGCGACCATGAGTACGCTCTTGCTCATCACCATGACGGTGCAAGCCGTTACCCACGGCTTCGGCATTGTGCTTGCTCAGCGCTTCGGCGCGAAGGACGAAGAAGGTTTGCGCCGTTCATTTATTATAGCGGTGTATTTTATCTCCGCGTTGGGCGTGTTGATCGGCTTGGGAGGGATTTTCGGCAGCCGACCCTTGCTTAACGCTTTAAACACGCCCGAAACGCTTATGCCGGAAGCCGTGACCTATCTCGGCATCATCATGGGCGGGATGGGTATCACATGCGTTAACTTTTTATCGCAGGCTATGCTGCGTGCCGTGGGCGACAGCAAAACGCCCATGATCGCTATTATATCCTCGTCGTTGCTTAACATAGGGTTATCCATCGCGCTGGTGCGTCCCTTTGGTATCGCGGGGCCTGCCGCGGCCATGCTTTTGGCGAACGGCGCGTCCGCGTTGTATTGCTTTATTTCTTTGTATAAAAGCAAAATCCTTAAAAACTTGAATTTCCGCTGGCACGACCCGAGCGCGAAGGCCCTTCTGCGAATGGGTTTACCGCTGGGGCTGCGCAACGTGGTTATCCAGTTCGGCGGGCTGGTCATGCAACGGTATATCAACGACTTCGGTGTGGACTTTATCGCGGGCGTTGCGATCGCCAAGCGTATGTACACCTTCATATTAATCGCCGCGCTTACCTTGGAAGCCGCCATCGCCACGTTCGTTGCCCAAAACTTCGGCGCGGGCAAACTTGAACGCGTAAAGCAGGGCGTACGCACGGGACTGTATTTAATGATGGGTTCGTCCGCCGTGATCATGCTTGTAACATTCCTTGCGGGGCCGAGCATCTTGAAAGCGATGTTCACCGGCGATCCGGCGACGATCACCGCTGTGCTGGATATCGGCGTGTGGCAGCTTACGTGGATGGTACTCGGCTTGCCCGTCGTTTACCTCATCTTCCTGTACCGTCCCGCGCTTGAAGGCATCGGCAAGCCTTTGATCCCCACGCTTTCCGGCTTTGCGGAGTTGGCTTTCCGTATCCTCGCGATCGTCGTCATTACGCCCTTTTTCGACGAATGGGGCGTGATCCTGGCTGACCAAATCGGTTGGGTGGGCGCGGCGGTGCTGCTTACGGCGGCGTATTATACCGTTTTGCGGAAAAAACCGTTCCCGTCCAAAGGGATTCCCCAAAAATAAAATGCTGTCGCGAAACCTCCTTTTATTTGATATAATGCAACGTGCAGCGGAGGTGAATGGATGGAAGCGAAAAATCGTATTCTCTTGGTGGAGGATTCGAAGATCAGTATCATGCATTTGATGCAGATATTGAAGGACGATTACGATTTGGTGGTCGCCAACAACGGCACGACCGCGATTGAAATGGCCAAGGAATACAAGCCCGATTTGATTTTGCTCGATATTATCATGCCTGAATTGGACGGATACGAAACGCTGGAGCTGTTAAAGGTAAACACGAAGACGCGGGACATCCCCGTGGTTTTCATTTCCAGCTTGGACGAGGAATCGGACGAGGAACGCGGGCTTTCCCTGGGGGCGGCGGATTATATCACCAAACCCTTCAGCCCCGTCATTGTAAAACTGCGCGTACTTATGCAAATGCGTATTTCCAACCAATTAAAAGCCATCCAGCGTTTGAGCATGATGGACCCCTTGATCAATATCCCCAACCGCAAGTTTTTTGACCGCAGGATGAACGAAGAATGGGAACGGGCTTACCGCAATTCGACGAGTATCGGCCTCATGCTCGTGGAAATCGACAAGTTTAAGGAATACAACGACCTCCACGGATATAAACAAGGGGACGCGGCGTTGGTTTCCACTGCCAATTTGGTGACGGGATGCCTTAACCGCCCGGGTGACTTAGCGGCGCGCTGGAGCGGCAAGTCATTCGCCGTATTAATGCCCGAAACCGATATGAGCGGGGTCGAAAACGTTTCCGAACGCGTACGCAAGGCCGCGGAGAAGAACGCGATTTGTAATCCGGCGGGGGAGGAAACCTTCGTGACGGTAAACATCGGGGCTTGCGTGGGGCAGCCCGCCTCCAAGAACGCGCTGGATAAGTTCACCTCGTACGCGGACGCGGCCCTCCGCCAAGCGAAGAAGAACGGCCGCAACCGTATCGTGATATACCAACCCACCGAAGAGTCCGGGGAATGAACCCCAAACTGTATGGGGTGTTGGTTTTATGTAATATCGCTTTGGTATTGCTTGTCGGTTTTACTTGGATATTACCCGCGTATACGTCCTTTTCACGCACACGTGAAATCGTCCGCCTGCAGGAAAACCGCTTAGCCGCGTACCAACGCGTCCAAGGGACGCACAGCGAAGAATCGGTGCGCGGCAACGAAGAAGCGGGCTTGCGGCCGGTGCCGTATGGGGAATTGGCCGCCGCGCTCGCGGGGGTTACATATAGGGGGGTGGCTTTGGGCCTGCGAGAAGTGACGCTTTCCGCCGCGGAACCCATCGTACACGATTATGAAGGAACAAACGGACGCGGCGATCGCGTCCTTTTTGAAATGCTCGTATCGGCCGTTTACGAAGGGGAAGCCGACGCGTTGATAACGTTCGCGCGGGAGCCGGGGCATATCTATATACAAGGCTTACAAATGCGCGTTGGCGGGGAACCCGCTTCGATGCGGATAAACTTTTCGCTTTTTGGCATATCCGAATAAGACGTCAAATATAATGAACGGACAAGCCGATTTCATCCTTCTATTTCCTGTGTACAAAATAAATGTCGCGACGTATAATCTTTTGCAGAAACAAGAATTTTCGTGTAGGGGGTTGGGGGATGAAGCTGTTTTCCGAAAGGACCGTCGTGAGCAGGGAATTGTCAGACGTACGGTGCAACGCTTGCGGCAGGGATGTAGGTAAGGACGCGTCGGGTTATTTGCTTGACCATGTTTCGGTCAGTAAGCAATGGGGGTACCATTCGCCGTTTGACGGGGAATCCCACGCCATCGATTTGTGTATCGCGTGCTATCAGGCTTGGATCGGGCAATTCGAAATACCGCCCGCACAGGAGCCCGCGTACGCGGAGGAACGGTTCGCCTGCGCTTAAAAGGATAGCATCATTTACGCCCCGCCGGAAAGGATCCCGCGGGGCGTTTTTATAGCTTCACTTCTATTGAAACAAACCGTTTTATGGTATATGATTCCACCATAGGAAAATACATACGAGGGACGATGTTATGAAGACGATTTTCGTAGTGGACGATAACAGCGCGAATCTGTTGATGGCTGAAGAGGTATTGTCGGACCAATATGAAGTGATCACGGTTTCGTCGGCGGTTACGATGTTTGAACTGTTGGAGGACGTAATCCCCGATCTGATCCTGCTCGACATTATGATGCCCGACATCGACGGCTTCGAAGCGCTGAAGAAGCTGAAGGCGAATTCGAAATACGCGGACATCCCCGTCATGTTCCTCACAGGCAAGTCGGACGGGGCGACCGAGGCGCGCGGCTTTGAACTGGGGGTGATGGATTTCATATCGAAGCCCTTCTTCGGCGCGGTGCTCGTTAACCGGATCAAGAAGCATTTGGCTATTGAAACGCTGATCGCCGAACGCACGAGGCTCTTGCAAACCCGTACGCATAAATTACAACGCTTACAAAACAGCATGACCTCCGTACTGGCCAACATGGTGGAAAATCGCGACAAACTGACGGGTACGCACATCCAGCGCACCGCTTCCTATATGAAGCTGTTGATTTGCGCGCTCTTAAAGAAAGGCATTTACTACGACGAATTAATCGGTTGGAACCTCGATATCGTCATTTCCTCCTCCCGCCTGCACGACTTGGGCAAGATCGCCGTGACCGACGCGATCCTGAACAAACCCGGCAGGCTCACCGACGAGGAATTCGAAATAATCAAGACCCACGCGAGCGAAGGCGAAAAGATCATCAACGACATCATCACCGAATCGGGCGACGAGGAATTTTTGCATTGCGCTTTATTGTGCGCGGGGAGCCACCACGAACGCTGGGACGGCACGGGTTATCCCCGCGGCTTAAAGGGTGAAGAAATTCCGTTGCACGGGCGTATCATGGCCTTGGCCGACGTGTACGACGCGTTGGTGTCCAAACGGCCTTACAAGCCCGCTTTTACCCACGAGCGCGCGATCGAAATCATCAAGGAAAACAACGGGACCCATTTCGACCCGAAGATCGTCGAGGTATTTATCGAAATCGCCGACGATTTCGCCAATCTGCCTTAAAGGGTGTTGCAAAATGGCCAAGCTATACTTCCGTTACGGCGCGATGAACAGCGGAAAAACCGCGAACCTGCTGATGGTGGCGGATAATTACATAAAGCAAAACAGGAAAGTGATCATACTCAAGCCCGCCAAGGATACCCGCTGGGGCTTGCAAAGTGAAGTAAAATCGCGCGCGATCGTGGACGCCTTTTCGGCGGAGCTGGTCGCCGCGGACCACGACCTGCGCGAGCTGATCGAGGTACGCAGCATCGGCCAAAAATTGGATGCCGTACTCGTGGAGGAAGCGCAGTTCCTCTCCGCGGCGCAAGTGAGGCAGCTTGCCTTGGTGGTGGACGAGCTTAACCTGCCCGTATTGTGCTACGGCTTGCGTTGCTCGTTTATGGACGGTAAATTGTTTGAGGGCAGCGAAGCCCTTATGTACTGGGCAGACACCATTGAGGAAATCAAGAATGTCTGCCAATATTGCAAATCGAAAGCGACCAAAAACCTGCTAAGGGTCAACGGCGTACCCCAATACGAAGGCGAAAGCGACGTGGTGATAGGGGATGTGGGCAGCGGCGACACCATCGAGTTTACACCCGTATGCAGGAGGCATTACCTCAACCCGCCGGGGTAATTTACACGCGGACGATCCCCTTCGCTTTCTCCGCGATCATTTGGGCTTTGATACACAATTCCGACGCCATGAACGCATGAACCTGCGTCATGGCGTTTTCCGTACGGTTAAGGCAATCCAAGATAAGCTGACCGAAATAAGGGCAGCCCACGCGCCCTTCCACGTCGATGTATTCCTCGGTTTTTTGGTTGGCAATGAAGAAGTGACCGCCGCGTTTGGTACGCCCGATGTCGATGTACTTGCGCAGCTCGATGAAGCCGTCCGTCCCCATGATAAAGGTGCGCCCGTCGCCCCAACTTGCCAAGCCGTCGGGAGTGAACCAATCCACGCGGAAATACCCCGTCGCGCCGTTGTCGCCGCGCAGGGTGCAGTCGCCGAAATCATCGATGCCGGGGTAATCGGGATTGTTGTAATTCTCTATTTGCGCGGCGGCGATTTCCGCGTCCTCCGCGCCCGTATAGTACATAAATTGCTCGACCTGATGCGAACCGATATCGCAGAGGATGCCGCCGTTCTGCTCCCGCCGCATAAACCAGGGGGGGCGGTTTTTTATGTTGATGCGGTGCGGGCCCAAGCCGATGGTCTGGATGACTTTGCCGATCGCGCCTTCTTGGATCAACTGCCCCGCGAAGACGCCCGCTTCGCAATGGAGCCGCTCGGAGAAGTAAACGGCGTATTTTTTACCGGTCTTTTTTGTTACGGCTTTCGCTTCCTCGATTTGTTCAAGCGTTGTAAAAGCGGCCTTGTCCGCGAAATAATCCTTGCCCGCTTCCATGGCGCGGATACCCAAGGGGCATCGCTCGGAGGGGATGCACGCGGAAGCGACGAGAGCGACTTCCTTGTCGGCGAAGACTTCCTCTTCGCTGCGGGCGGCCTTCGCGCCGGGGTACATGGACAAATAATGGGCGACTTTTTTTTCATCCGGATCGTAGATCCATTTCAACGCCGCGCCTGCTTCGATTAAACCGTTTGCCATGCCGCCGATGTGGCCGTGGTCCAAACCGACCGCGGCGAAAACGAACTCCCCGGGCTTAACCACCGGGTTGGGCTTGCCCCGCGGGGCGTAGTTCATGCCGTCACGCATGTAAATACCTCCTTGTAAAAAGCCCGCTACGGTCATCCGATAGCGGGTTTTATTTTCGTATCCTACAGGAGTCGAACCTGTGACCTTTCGGTCCGGAGCCGAACGCTCTATCCTCTGAGCTAAGGATACATATGATTTTACGGCGGTTCATTCTATCGGGCGGGGTGGAGGGTGTCAAGATTCGGTTAAATGATCCGGTCATGCAATCCGGTCAAGCGATCAACCTTTTGCCCTTGCGCGAAAGGGGACATTCATTACCGCCCGTTAGCGTGACGGTGTTCCCTTTTTTATTGACCGCTTCGATTTTATGCTTGTTGATTATGTATGACTTGTGGCAGCGGACGAAGCGGGCATCGTTTTTGAATAACGCCTCCATGTCTTTCATCTCCGCGTTAAATTCCAATATCCGGTTGCGGGCGTGGAGGCGCAACTTGTGGCGTATGTGGGTGGTTTCGATGAGGATGATTTCGTCGGGGTCCAGCAAAATCGTTTTACCGCTCGCCGCGAGCTTGACGGTTTTACCCGCTGTTTTTATTACATACCGCGCCAGGGCCGTTTCGATACATTCGGCGATGCGGCCTTTTATGTTGTCCGTATTGTCCTTTACGATAAAATCGAGGGCCTCGACTTTATACCGGAAGGTGAGGGGCGTCATTTCGGAATGGGTGGTGAAGAAGACGATGAAAGCGATTCTTCCTTGTTCCCTGATTTTACAAGCGAGTTCGATCCCGTTAATCCCCACACCCAGGTCAATATCCAGGAAAAAGAGCGCGGGGTTCCGTGTTTTTTCATATGCGTCGAATATTTCATAAGGATCGGCCGATGCCAAGGCGATCCCCGCGTCCATCCCCTGCACCGCGCAATAATTCCGGATAAACGCGGCGGTGGATTCCCTTTGCTTAACGTCGTCCTCGCAGATATAGATGTCCAGCATTATGTTTCGTCCTCCGCGGTCAGTATCTGCGTGAAATGGCCGTCGTCGGTTTCCGTGCTTAAGGTCAGGCCCTTGAGCTTCGATGTGTATTGCCGCAGGGTGTGCAAGCCGATGCCTCTGCCTTCACCCTTGGTAGAATAGCCGAGGTCGAAGATTTTACTCAAGGGAAGGTCCTTTTTTAGCCACGTATTTTTCACGATGAAGGTCTTTGATTTGGGGTTGGTGAAAACGGCGACGCTAAGGGAAGGTTCAGCGATTTCGGCGGAGGTATTGGTAATGGTTTCGTCGGCTGTTTCAACGGCCCCCTCGATCGCGTTATCCAACAGGATGCCCAATAACCGACAAACGACGGCGGTGGACACGCCAAAGGCTTCGACGGCTTCCCGCGCTTCGATGTGCACGTTTATCCCCTTGCCCGCCGCTTCCGCGCATTTATACGCGATGATGCTCTTGACTTCACTTGGGCGGATGTTTTGCAAATCGTCCGTCAGACGGCTTTCGTTGAGCATGTATTTATTGATTTCGGCGAGTTCATCGTAATAATATTTTTTAAGGCCCTCCATATCGCCGCTATCGATGTGGAGCTTAAGCGAAGTTAATATGTTTACGTAGTCATGCTTGACCGCGCGCAGGGAACGGTAAGATTCCTCCAGCGCGCCGACGTATTGCCGCGAGGCTTCGTGTATTTGCGCTTCGGCGTTTAGGGTATTTTCGCGGGAAATGTAACGCAAAATCAACGCGAAGGTAAACGCGGTTGAAACAAAGAACGCGAGGAAGGCGAAATAGGCGGGGTTCGTCCCCTCGGGGAATATGCGGTATAAGACGTTATCCGCGCCGCTGTACATGTACATGAGTACCAGCGCGACGCCCGCGTTGATCATCAGGAAGTGGATAATCCTGTTGTTAAAGATATTCATATCTATGCGCTTTTTAAGGAACCGTTTAATCAAAAACGTAGCCCCGAGCAAAATGGCGATATTTCCGACAAATAAAACCGCTCCGAAAGAGTCATAAATAGACGGCTCCCTGCCCAGCACCTTTAATTGCAAAACGGTCAGCGTAAAAAAAGCAAATAAAAGCGGCAAGGCATACACCGTAGATAATAACGCAACCTTGATCTTTTTATAGATGATTATATTAAGCAAGAGGAACATCCCCACGGTGGCGTACCCAATCATCTCCACGGGCATGAACTGCGTACAAACACCGTAAATAAACCCGATGATTATAGAAACAACGAATTCTCTTTTTTTATTCTTTACCGAAAGGAGGAGCATACTCTCCGAACACAATGCCATGAACAGGAAAAACCCCATAACGGCGAGCATCATGATGATATCCATTTTCATCCCTCCTGTGTGGGGCTATTCTATCACACGCCCGGCACCGCCCGGCATATACGCGGGTTGCCGTTAATCCAAAATCCGTGCCATTTTATCCGTAAACCCGACATACCGCTTTATAATCGTTTATAATAATAGAATCACACAAGGAAAGGACATCACATCCATGGACCACGTAATTACCATGTCGGACGTATGTAAGTCGTTCGGCGCGAAGACCGTCATCAACAACGTCTCGATTACGATCGCCAAAGGGGAGTTGATCGGCTTCCTGGGGCCCAGCGGCGCGGGCAAGACCACCACGATCAAGATGCTGACCGGTCAGCTTCGGCAGAATACGGGTAAGGCGACGATCCTGGGCCGCGACACGACCACGCTCAACCACGAAATCTACAACCAAATCGGCATCGTGTCCGACAACTCCGGCCTGTACGAAAACCTCGACGCCTACGACAACCTGCTCGTATTTTCTAAAATCCTCAATACCGACCGGACGGAAATCCAACCCCTGCTTAAAAAAGTCGGTTTGGGCGGCGACGCGAAGAAAAAGGTGAAGAAGTTCTCACGCGGGATGAAGCAACGCCTCGTACTCGCGCGGGCGATGATCAACAAGCCGAAGATCCTCTTTTTGGACGAACCCACCAGCGGCTTGGACCCCTCCACGTCTGTTGAAATTCACAAATTAATGATGGAGATGAACGCCGCGGGCACGACGTTTTTCCTCACTACGCACAACATGGCCGAAGCGGCTAAGCTGTGCCACCGCATCGCGCTCTTTAACGAGGGCAGGATCGTGGAACTGGGGACGATGGACGAGCTTAGCCAACGGCACGACACCCACAAGCGCGTCAAGGTCCTTTTGGATACCGGAGAAACGGATGAAATTCCCCTTTCCCCGGAAAACGCGCCGCGCATCGCGGAGTACATCGCAAACGAACGCGTCATTACGATACATTCCCAAGAGCCTACGCTTGAACAAATCTTCTTAAAAGTGACGGGGAGGGCATTATCATGATTTCCGGCAGAAAAATAAACGCCTTGGTGGGCAAGCAATTCAAAACCATGACATCGAACCCCTTCGTCATTACGCCGCTGTTATTGATCCCTTTTATGGCTTTTATGTTCTCCCTCGCCTTCGATTCGGAACTTTTGCCCGGCATGATACCGCTTCTGCTGGGTATGAACATGATATTAGGCGCGCCCACAGTCATCAGTTGCCTCATCGCGGAGGAAAAAGAGAAGAACACCCTTAATGTGCTGATCACATCCACCGTATCTGTTTTGGATTTCCTGATCAGCAACGTGTTGATCGGTGTGGTATGCACCGTCGCGATCAATGTCTTCATCTTCTTCGTTATGAGCGCGGGGGATATTATTTCCTTCGGTACGTTTATGTTCTTGTCAAGCATCGGTGCGCTCGCTTCCGCGTTGTTGGGCGCGGTCATCGGCATCGCCGCCAAGAACCAAGCCGCCGCCAGCACCCTGGTTTCGCCGCTTATGCTCCTGTTGCTGCTGCCGACGTTCTTCCCCGATAACTTCTTGGTGGACAACGTCCTGTATTACTTCTTCACCGAGCAAGTGATCAATACCATGGGGGACATCGCTTTAAACGACGCTTCGCTTACCTGGATGCCGATGGCCGTCATCGCCGCCAACATCGCGGTGCTGGGTATCGCGTTCGGATGGTTCTATAAGAGGAAGGGGTTGGGGCTGGAGTAGTTAAACCTTTCCCACCTTCTTAAACAAATCCAGGAAAATCCCATCCCTGTTAACGAAATAGGCTACCTTCATCGCGTGGCGGTGCGCGTCGTGGAGGTAGCCGTTGTCATAAGTCGGCAGGGGCGCGGGTACGGTCACGTCCTTTACGTATTTATCCCCCAAGAGCCACGCCACCACGGAAATGTCCCATATCACGCGGCTCCAAGCGGCGTTGCCGCCGTCGTGTACAGCCGCATGGCAGGTGATGCCGTAGAGGTAATCGCCCAGGGGGGATTTGCCCTTGCAATGCTCGCGCAGCTCGGGTTCGGTGGTCATTAAATGGGAAACAACACCCATGCAGGGGAGCTGTACCAACGCGCAGCCGCTGTTGAATACCACCCGCGCGGCGGCGATATCCTGCACCATGTTAAACTCCGCCCATTTGAGATTGGCCCACGAATGTGCTTGGCCGCCCAGCCACACGACCACGATACGGTCGCGGATGGCGGGTTCCATCAGCAACGCGGACGCGATGTTGGTGATGCACCCGATGGTGAGTACGTACAAGGGATCGTCGGGGGTATGCGCCAGGGCGCGTTTGACCAAATCACGCGCGGCTTCGGATTCGACGGGTGTTTTTTCGTCGGGCAGGTAAGTTTTGCTGCCGCGGTATGCGGGGAAGCCCTTGTGTCCGCACAATTCCAGCACGCGGAGGATTTCCTCGTAGCTTTTTTCCATGCCTTCGGCGGGGGTGGCGGCGTTTTGGTTGGCGAAGGGCGCGGCGTAGATGGCTTGCGGACGGATCTTCTCCGTGGAAAGCATGAAGTACGCCAGCGCGAATTGGTCGTCGATTTCGTTGTACGTGTCGGTGTCGAGCACGGCGTTGACGATGCCTGTGGGTTGGGTGAGGTTTTTCATTTGAGGTGCTCCTTTCGGTGATACATATTATGGCATTTAACCAAGACAATCCGTAACTTGTACCATAATAGGGGACAAGTTCGGGATATAAAGTTAACTTCTGTCCTACTAGGTCAGAAGTTAATGGTATAATAAACCAAAATACCGGAGAGGGGAACTCATATGACGGAACTCACGGGCATCGAGCGCACCGCGCGGATATTGGAACGTAAAAAAGCCGACCGCATCGGCGTGTACGAGCATTTTTGGCCGGACACGCAAGCGGCGTACGTAAAAGCGGGTCACATTAAGCCGGATGAGGACATCCAAGACCATTTCGGCTTGGACCTGCGCGAAAGCTGGGCCTTTAATTACACGGCGGACTTGGACTTCGGCTGGGAAGTGCTGGAGGAAACCGAAGACACGAAGCTGGTGAAGAACGGCAACGGCGCGACCCTCCGCCATCATAAAAAACACAGCACCACTCCCGAAAACGTGAACTACACCGTCAAGGAACGCCCCCAATGGGAAAAAGTGCGCCATCTGCTGACGAACATCGACGAACGACGCATCGACTTCGAAGGCTACCGCGCGGCGAAGGCGGACGCGAAGGCGAAGAACAAATTCTTCACGTGCGCGGGGGCGAATGTCTTTGAACTTCTTCACCCCATATGCGGGCACGAGCATATGCTGATGGGCATGGCGCTGGACCCGGACTGGATTACCGACATGGTCAGCGTCTATACCGACTTGACGATTACCCTGCAGGAAATCCTTTTCGCCAAGGAAGGCAAGCCCGACGGCGTTTTTTACTATGATGATTTAGGGTATAAACAAAAACCCTTCCTTTCCCCCGCCATGTATAAGGAACTTATCTTCCCCGGGCATAAGCGCACGATCGACTTCGCTCACGGGCAAGGCTTGCCCGTCATTTTGCATAGCTGCGGCTATGTGGAGCCGCTATTACCCGGCTTCGTGGAAGCGGGCATTGACTGTCTGCACGCCATCGAAATTAAGGCGGGTATGGATTTGCTGCGGATTTATAAAAATTTCGGTGATAAAATCGCCTTCATGGGCGGCTTGGACGTCCGCGCCTTGTATAACAATGACAAAAACGAAATCGACCGCGAACTGGAAGCGAAAGTCCCCATTATTAAACAAGGGTTCGGCTTCTGCCTGCACAGCGACCACTCGATACCGAGCAACGTAAAATATGAAACTTATAAATATTTCATCGAAAAGGGATTCGAACTGGGGAGGTATTAATATGTACACAGCGGAACAAAAACGCAACCGCCACCGCCGCTTTTGGCAGCCGCTTGAAAAAGGGGAAGGCGCGTACATCGCCGTACAGTCCCCCATCGACGATACGGGCACGCAAATCGGCCGCTTCAGCCCCGCCGTCAGCAAGGAGGAAAACTTGCTGGACGTAAGCCGCTGCGTGGAAAGAGCCGAAGCTACCGTTGCCGGTACGTACTTCGGGCTGGACGCGATCCATTCCCATTTTATCAACTTCGGGCCGGGGGTACAGGCGGCCTTCTTCGGCGCGCCGTATACCATCACGGATAACAGCGTATGGTTTGATTTAAACCCGCCGATCAAATCGTGGGACCCCATGCCCGACCTAAAAATGAACCGTGAACACGAGCTCTACAAAGCCACCGAGGCGCAAACCCGCGCGTTGTGCGCGGCTTCAAAGGGCCGTTATGCTGTTTCCTATACCGACATCGGCGGGCAGTACGACATCCTTTTTTCCCTGCGCGGCGAGGATTTGTTTATGGATATGCTGGACTGCCCCGAAACCGTTTTGGCCGCCGAGGATAAGCTGGACGCGGCTTTTATAGAATATTTCAATACCCTGACTGATATCATCCGCCCCGCGGGCTTGGGCTTTACCAATTGGATGCCCGTCGTAAGCGATGTGCCTTGGTACCCCATCCAATGCGATATGTCGGTCATGCTTTCGCCCAAACAATTCGAAAGGTTCGTACTGCCGTCGCTGGACCGCGTTTCCGCGGCCATCGGCCAAACGATCTACCACCTCGACGGCCCGGAGGAAATCCGCCACCTCGACATGCTGCTTTCGCTCAAATATGTAAACGCCATCCAATGGGTACCCCTGCCGACGCTGGCCCTGCCCGGCGGCGGCTATACGCAAAACTTCGCCGACAAAATGTCGCTGGACATTTACCGCCACGCCAAGGCCGCGGGCAAGAAAATCATGCTCTACGGCGTACGCGCGGAGCAAATTCAGACGATTTTTAACGCGGTGGGGCGGGATGGGATATTTATTTATACGTACTGCGGTACGAGGAAGGACGCGGACGCGTTGGTAGAACACGCGGAAAGAAATTGGGTGCGTTGATGATTATTAAAAATACTTACCCAATCCTGCTTTCTTCAGGATTTCGTTAGCCGAATGGCGGCTTTTTATTTCACCATCTACCGAAGCGGTTCGCTTTGTTACGTCGTTGTACCATATTACATGGTCCCCTTTGCCTTTACGCGCAACAATGAACCCGTTGTTTGATAATATTTTACGCACTTGCTTTGTATAGTCAGCCATTAGACCGCCGCCGCCAACTGCGTCAAACGTTCGGCTTTGAATAATAGATTTACGGGACCGATATAATTACATGTGAATTCCAGCATATCCGGCATAGCGATTTTCACGCGTTCCATTAATGCTTCCAAAGAATTTGATTCCAATACCAGCCCGTACCTGTCGTCGGAAGCTGCCGTCCATCTTTGTGATTCGTCATCGAAGGTACAAATAATTGTACAATTCATATAAAACACCTCTTTTTTCCCATTTTACCATATTCAACGCGTTTGCGTGATTATACCGGAATATCTCGTTGTTTGTCAGTTTCAAACAATCAAAGAATGCCCTTTCCGTTTACCCCACAACCCCCAGCACCCGTATCCCGTAAATAATCAGCGTCAGCGTAAACGCCGACAGCAGCGTGCTTATGATCACGATCGTACCCGCCACGTACCCGTCGCCGCCCATCTCCACCACCATGGAATAGCCCGCGATAGCCGACGGCACGCCCCCCATAATGGTCATCGCGGCAAGGTCATACCCGCGGAAGCCCAGCAAATACCCCGCCCCCGCGAAGGCAATCGGCAACAGGATAATCTTGACGAAGCTCCCCCACATCGCGTATTTGAACTTTTTATCAAAGCCCGTAAACTTCATGCTCGCGCCGATACACAGCAGCGCCAAGGGCGTAGCCATGTCGGCGATATAACCCAGCGAGTCATCGATGATAACCGGCAGGCGTATGCCCGGCAGCACCAATCCCAGCCCGAGTGCCGTCGTTATGATGATCGGATTCTTGACAATCGTAAGCATAACCCCGCCCGGGGTTATTTTTTTATCCTTCCCGCAGGTGGAGGCTAGCAATAAAATTGACAGAACGTTCGCAACCGGAAGGACAAAGGTGACCACCATCGTCGCGCGGATCAGCCCCGCCTCCCCGGCGAGCAGCGTCATTAGGGGTATCCCCAGGAACGCCTGGTTCCCGCGGAACGAACTCAACACAAACGCCCCGCGCACGGGCTTATCCTTGATCAAAGGCGTGGCGGACAGCCATACCGCCGAAGCCGTCACCACCGTAATGACAAGCATCGCGGTTACGAAGCGCGGGTCAAACAACTCACGGATATCCGCCCGGTAAATACTGCGGAAAATAATCACCGGCAGCCCTATGTAAAACATCAGCTTATTGCCGCCTGCCGCGAACGCGTCCCCGATCATATTTATCCGCTTTAACCCAAATCCCAGCAAAAGCACCATAAACAAAGGCATAACAATACCCAAGCTAAACAACAAATCCGAAAGCATATGTACCCATCTCCTATTTTTTATTCCAATTCTATTATACACCCTCCCGTGTCTAACGGGATATCGCGACGCATAAATTATACAATGGAAAAAAACGTGAGCCGTATACGCCGTACCGTACGACGGCGCATGGTTTTGGGTGTGATGCTCCTAACCTGCGTGATGCTGTTTGCGTGGACGCGGTTAAATCCGTCGCGGGACGCGTTCCCCCTTTTCGGTTACGAAAGCGGCGTGTACGAAAACGGCATGGCCGATAACGCTTTACCCTTTATTCCGCGCGGGTCGGCGGATTACAACCGCTACCCCGACGCGTTGCTCGTAGGCTTGCGGGACATGATTTTTTCCCCGCCGCCGGATTTGCCCCCGCGGGAGCTGACCCGCACGGCGGATTCGCCGGAATACCGTGAAGTGCTTTCGGACTTCGCATATATAAGAGGCAATATCTTTTTGGAAGACCCTTCGACGATCCTCCTGCCCGAAGACATCGATGTCCCCGCCTTCCTCGAAGCCGACTTGCGCATCGACCCCACCCTGCCCGGCCCGCATGTGCTGATCTTCCATACACATTCCACGGAATGGTTCATCGATACGGAAATGTACAACCCCGAAACGGGCATCGTCGCGGTGGGCCGCTATTTAGCGCAAATTTTGTCCGAGCAATACGGCTTGGAGGTGCTGCACCACACGGGCAGCTTCGATATCGTGGACGATGTCCCCAACCGCCTGGGCTCTTATGAACGTATGGAGCCCGTCATTACCGCCCTCCTCGCGGAAAATCCCACCATCCAGCTCGTCATCGACCTGCACCGCGACGGCGTTTTGGACGGAGTCGGTCCCTTTACCCATTACATCGACGGCGTACCCACGGCACGCTTGATGTTTTTTAACGGCCTTTCCCGTCGCAACGTAAACGGGCAGCCCGTACCCACCGCATGGCTGCCCAACCCGTACCGGCAGGAAAACCTTCAATTCAGCTTCCAGGCCCAGCTCGCCGCCAATCGGCTGTTCCCCGGGCTTAACAGGCGTATTTATCTGCGCGCGTACCGTTACAGCCTGCACATACATCCGCGCACGTTATTCGTGGAGGTGGGCAACCAATACAATACATTGCGGGAAGCGAAGAACGCCATGTATCCCCTCGCGCGTATCATCGCCGAGGTGGTGCTGGCGGAAAGGTAAAAACGGTAAATTTATGTCATGGATTATTTCCCCCATTTGTGCTAGCATCTTACGGACAAAGGTGGGGAATTTATGTATGAGAGCAAAATAACCAACAACGATCAAGCCGTAAGGACCATGAAGGCGATCATCGGCAACGTGGAAAAGGTCATCGTGGGTAAGCGTTACGCCGTATCGCTGGTGATGGCGACGCTGGCGTGCCGCGGGCATGTGCTGATCGAAGACGTACCCGGCGTGGGTAAGACAAGCCTGGTGGCCGCGCTGGCCAAGTCGGTCAACGGGAGCTTTAAGCGCATACAATTTACGCCCGACATCATGCCGTCGGACATCACGGGTTATTCGGCGTTCTCGCCCAAGACGGGCGAGTTCGAATACCGCGCGGGCGCGGTGATGAGCCAGTTCGTGCTGGCGGACGAAATCAACCGCACCTCCCCCAAGACGCAGTCGAGTTTGCTTGAGGTCATGGAGGAAAACACCGTAACCGTGGACGGGGAAACCTACGCCGTCCCCGCCCCCTTCATCGTATTGGCTACGCAAAATCCGGTCGAGTACCTCGGGACGTACGCGCTCCCCGAGGCACAGCTCGACCGTTTTTTCATGAAGATCACGCTGGGGTATCCGGACGATAAGGAAGAAAGCAAGATGCTGGACCGCTTCCGGGGGAGAAGCCCGCTTGCTGAGCTCGAGCCCGTGGCCGAAGGCGAGGACATCGTCGCCATACAAGGGTTGGTCGAGCAAATCCACGCGGACGACGCCATCAACCAATTCGTCGTCTCGATCGCCCGGTATACCCGCCAACAGGAGGACGTCGCCCTGGGCGCGAGCCCCCGCGCAAGCCTGTGCCTGTACAAAGCCGCACAGGCGTGGGCCTTGTATAACGGGCGCGATTACGTGATACCCGACGACGTGATCCAAATGGCCCCGCATATATTGGAACACCGCATCCTGATGAAGCAGGAAGCGGCCGTTAAAAAAGTCCGCGTGCAGGATATTATCGGCCGCGCGTTGAAAGAGGCTACCGGAGCGGTATTGTAATGAACCGCAGCCGAATCCTGTACGGCGCGCTGTTTTTATTGATCCTTACCTTAGCATGGGTATACGGCGAACGGCTGCTTTACCTTGCGCTGATCGTCTTTGCGGCGATGCCCGCCGCTTCCTTGGTTATTACTTTTATCATGCTCCGTTCGCTGCTCATCCACCAAACCGTCCCCAAATCCGTCGTAAAGAACGAAACCGATTCCATCACCCTCCAAATGTTCAACCCCACGCCCATGCCCTTCGTGAACATCGGGTGTACCTTCCGTACCGACGACCTCGCCATCGAAACCGAAGCGGGTACAGCCTTCCGTTTAAGGGCCTTCCAACGGGCAAGCAAGGAAATCCCCTTCACCGCAAAGTATCGGGGGCATTACCGACTGGGCCTCCAAACCGTTTACGCGTCGGATTTGATGGGCCTTTTCCGGCTCAAACGCAGGCTGGACCGCGCGGCCGATATCACCGTCCTGCCCCGCGTCGTGGATATGTCGGGCTTCCCCCTGACCATGAACCTCTTGACCCAGGCACATTCCCGCTACGATATCAAGGACGAGGATTACGCCGTGATATCCGACATCCGCCCGTATTTACCCACCGATTCGATCAAACGCGTGCATTGGAAGCTGACCGCCAAGCGTAACGAATGGCTGGTAAAGAATTTCCAATCCAACGCGCTTAACAAGGTCACGATATTGCTTGACTCTACACGCCTCCCCCTGCGCCGAAAGGAGCAAATCGTCCTGGAGGACAATATGGTCGAGCTGGCCATGGGGCTTTCGCGTTTTTGCCTGCGCAAAGGGATGCCTGTGGATTTTTCGGCGGGGGAAGGGCATACCCTCTCCTGCCAAAACCCGGCTATGTTCGAATCGATCTACCGGATCGGGAGCAAGCTCTCCTTTACCGAAACGCCTTCGCTTAACCCCCAATCCATGCTTACCCATTGCCTTAACGAAGCCAGCGGGTACCTCAACGCCGTCATCATGACCCCGCGCCTCGACGCCGCTTTATACGAACGTATACTAAACGGCATGAACAACGGCTATTACATCGCTGTCCTGTATTTTTCCGCGCCGATAAAGGACACCGATTCGGAAAATATTTATACGTTGCTGTCCGAAGGCGGCGCGCCCTGCTTCCGCGTCACGGAGGAAAGCCTCGTACACGAAGGAAAGGAGGCCGCGTAATGTTTTCAAAAACGCAATTCAAACCGCGGAACGAATACCTCTTCCTCTTCGGCGTGGGTGGGGCGTATTTGTACGCGGTCAATCGGGCGATCGTATCGGCTACGGTCATAGAGCTTTCGCCCATGCGCCTGTATATAATGGGATTGTTTTGCCTGCTGCTTTTTACGGCGATCATATTCAACCGCGTTACGCGCGTTGTTGCCGTATGCTTGGTTACCCTTACCGCGCTATATATCCTGACGCGGCGCGAATCGATGACGGACATGTTCGACCACTTCTACGATCTGTATTTGTGGGCGACGGGGTATTTGCCGCCGCACCGCGAGGATTTGTGGCACACGCTTGTTTGGCTGTTATGCGGCGCGCTTGGTTTTACCACGGTCGTATTCATGTTATACCGCTTCAGCTTCACGGTTTTATTCTTTGGGGGCGGATTGATCTTCGCGCTTACCTGGATCACCAGCTTCGTCCGTGATACCGCGTCGTTTACGGTTTTTTTATTCGCGGTGATTTTGATTTTCGTGCGCAAGGCGAATAAAAGCGTCGATGGCGCCGCGCTGGCCGCGCCGTTGTGTTTTGTCATTATATTATTGGTACATATCTACATGCCCGCGCACAGCGAGGTATATACGCGCCGTACATTGCGCGATGCCTTTGAAGGGCGTATGGCCGCTGTTGAAGATTTTTTTTATGAATTATTTAACCCCGCTTATTTTTCCTTTGCCAATACGGGCTTTAGCGGCACGGGGGGGCGGCTGGGCGGCCCCGTTACGCCCAACCACCGCCACGCGATGGACATACAAGGCCCGGGCCTTCTGTACCTGAGCGGGGCGACGCGCAACCATTTTACGGGCGACGCGTGGACGGATACCCTGCGGGAAGGCGATATCGATACCCACGGCTTGCCCCGAGGTCACTTCGAAATGCTGGAAACCGCCGCCGCGCTCATACGCGACGCGGGCTTAACCCGCGGCACAAGCGGTTTAAGCGCGGGGATATTGCGCACCCGATTCCCCTTGGACGGCGCGTGGGACTTGATCACGAACCAGTTCGCCGTCGCGGGGATGTACGCGGAGGGGCTGTTCGACCCGATCACGGACGAATCGCCCGAACCCGGCGAATATGACCTGTGGCGCGACGAGTGGACGCTCGCTAACCCCCAATACGGCGTCATCCCCGAGCCCGACGACCACGGCTACGTCCGTTACTTTCGGCATGTGTATCTGCCGATGCAGACAGTTTCCGTTTTTTTCGGCCGTAACCGTACGGGAACCGTTTTCCAACCGCCCGCTTCGCGCCAAATGTGGTTTGACGAATTAGGGCCGGATTATACCGACAGCGTACGCCGATCCCCCGCGGGTGATTTAAGCACGCCCGGGTTTATGGGACGCGGTACGGTTTATCACCACCATTTCCTGCACGTCAATCCGCGCCTAACGTTTGTGGAGGACATCCTGCGCCAATCCCGCCAAGGCATATACGCCGCGCGGGAGGAATCATTGTTTGCTTATGTCGCGGAAATTTTACCGGACGGCCATAACCACGAACGTATCGCCGCCGATGTTTGGTTAATGGACGATATATTCCAACGCTTTACGCATCACGGTACGGCGACTGCCCATACGATCCTTGACTTCGCGAACCAAAGGGATTTGATTTCCGGTATCGACGCCTTTTCCGCGGACACGCTTGCCGCTTACGCGGAAAGTATCCGCGCCCATTTTATGTATGTACCCGCCACCGTCCCCCAACGGGTACACGACTTGACCATGCAAATCATCAGCGGCGAGGAAACGGACTTCGGTCGCGTTACGGCTATCCGCGACTATCTCCTTTCCCATTTCACCTATACGCTGAACCCCGCCCCCTTGCCGCGCGGCGCGTGCTTCGTGGATTTCTTCCTTTTCGAAGGGAGGGAGGGGTATTGCACTTATTTCGCGAGTGCAATGGCGGTCATGTCGCGTATCGCGGGTGTGCCTTCGCGCTACGTCGAAGGCTTCTTCATACCCGGCGCAAACCGCCACGAATATACGGTCACCGCCGTCACCAACCGCATGGCGCACGCCTGGGCGGAGGTTTACCTGGAAGGCTTCGGCTGGCTGATCATGGAAGCCACGCCACCGTACGCCTTTGCGTCGGCAATCACCGCCCCCTCGCCCGGCAGGATGAGCAGACCGGGATGGGATGATTGGGACGATCAATTGATAGACCCCGACGAATGGTGGTGGCACTACATGCATCGCGACCAAAACACGCCTGACAATATGCCGCGCGTCACAACCGCACCTGCGCAGGAAGCGGGGGGGTTGTCGCCGTTATCCGTTGCCGTATTGATATTATTGGCGTGTTTATTGGTTTTGTCGGCTTCGGTACTGTTGTTCCTTTGGGTGTGCCGGATTCGTTTTTCCCTTGCAATTACAAGGCTAAATCGCGGTTCCCCAAATCATCAAACATGCGTTTACTTCAAAGGTATCCTCAATATCAGCGAATATTACCACCTCCCCATGGAAGCGGGCGAAACGACGCTAGCCTACGGCAAACGCGCGGGCAAACGCTTCGCCTTCCGGTCGGACGCGGTTTTCCTGCGGGATTTGATCGCGATCTATAACCGCGCCAGGTACGGATACAGGCAAATATCCGACGCGGATCTTAATATAATGAAGGAAAGCTATTTCGCCATGTTCGATTTACTCCGCGCCATGCGGATCAAGCCGCATTACCTTTACCTGCGTTACATAAAAAACGTGGGAAGCGTATAAAATGATCTTACATAACAATCCCATAACAAAAAAATGTTATAAAAATGAAACATTCGACGGAATTTTACGTTATAATTAACGGACGTTTTCGATCCGCAACGCATCGGGGGGATTATGGAAGCATTATTCGACCTGCGTAACGTGCGCAAGGTGTACCGCATGGGCGAGGAGCGTATCGTCGCCCTCGAGGACATAAGCATCACCTTCGAAAAAGGAAAGATCTATTGCCTGCTCGGTACGTCCGGGTCGGGCAAGTCTACGTTACTGAATATGCTGGCCGGCTTGGAGAAACCCACCAAGGGCAGCATTATTTTTATGGGCAAGCCGTTGGAAAAATTAAACGAAAAGCAACTCGCCCTGTACCGCCAACGCTACGTGGGGTTCGTATTCCAATCCTATAACCTGCTGCCCACCCTCACCGCGCTTGAAAACGTCACCCTCCCCCTCACCTTCCGTAAGATCAAAAAACGCGAACGCGTCAAGCGCGCCCGTGTCATGCTCAAGGCCGTGGGGTTGGGTAACCGCGCAAGGCACAAGCCTTCGGAACTCTCCGGCGGACAGCAACAGCGCGTGAGTATCGCCCGCGCGTTTATCAACAACCCGCAAGTCGTCTTCGCCGACGAACCCACGGGCAACCTCGACACCCGCACCACCTTCGAGATGATGGACCTCATCATCGGCATCGCCCGCGAACGGCAGCAAACCTTGGTCATCGTCACCCACGACACCGAAATCGCCCAATACGCCGACCAAGTGATCCATATACGCGACGGTTCCATCGAAAGCATCACCGAACGCAAGGCTATTATGAACCAATCGGAAATTGGGAATGAAGATGAAAATAAAAATGCAACAGACGGAGGTAATGGAAATGAAGAAACAATCGTTTAACAGGTTTACGAAAATAATCATCGCGTGGTTTTTGGCGGCGGTCATCGCATTGGCATCACCCCTGGCGGTGAATGTATCCGCATCGCCGACGGAACTGGATTTGTTACAGCAAATCCAAGAAGCCATAAATAATGGCAATCAACTTTTAGTCGTAATTTTAAATGAATTGCTTTCCGGTATGCAAAACCAACCACCCCCGCCACCACCCCCCGAACCCCCGCCCGCCCCCCAAGTATTCGAACCCATCATACGTTTATTAACGCCGCAAACGATCACCCTGGAGCCGGGCGAAACGCGGGATATCCAGTTGACCCTGCGCAATATCGGTATCAACACCGCTTCCGAGGTGGTGACGACCGTCAGCACTTCGGGACCTTACCGGGTAGAAATCGTGGGTGCCAACCGCATCGCCAGCATCCCGCAAAACCAGGAGCGCAATATCACTCTGCGCGTCACCGCCAATGCCGACGCTTCGCCCGGGGCAGGCCCCGATATTTCCTTACGGCATGATTTCCGTACCGCTCAACCCGGCACGGGTTCGACTTCCAACGTAATCTCCGTCCATATCGGCGGCGAAGTCACCCAACCCCCCGCTATCCAAATCGGCAATTTCCGCGGGCTCGACGCAGCCGTACTACCGGGGCAATCCTTCACCGTAACGGCGGACGTTACTAACACAGGCCGAAGCGAAGCGCGCAACATACAAATCACGCTCCCCTCCCTTTCCCCTCATGTAATCGCCACCAATTTAAACCAAGCCCTTATACCCGCGCTGGCTCCGGGGCAAACGCAAACGCTGTCCTTCACCTTCCAAACGGCTGTCGGCACACCGCGCGGCACACAAACGCTTGAATTCCGCGCGGCTTTCACCAACGAAAACGGCCAACCGCTCGAACCGCTCAGCTTCACAAGGTTTATTAACATATCAGCCGAAGAGGACGAGGACGATATTTTCGCAAACCTGGAAATCCGCGACCTTACCGCCCCCACCGGGCGCTTTGAACCGGGGCAGACGGCTCATATTTCCATGTACCTTTCCAACACGGGCGATACGGAGCTTACGCAAATCCACATCACAGCCGCGCTCCCCGCGGGCATCAACCCCATGACGCAAACAACATACGTTATCCCCGCCCTCTCCCCCGGCGAAAGCCGGCGGGTCACCTTCTCCTTCTCCCCTTCCCCGGCGGCAGGCAACCATACACATACGATCGGCTTTACGGCGGAATACCGCGTGGACGGCGAGGCCGCCGTACCCATCAATCAATTCGCCGCGCTCAACGTACACAACCCCGAAGCGGACGAAAACGTACAGGACGCAAGCCAGCGCCCCTGGCTCATCATCGAGAACTTTAACGTGGACCCGACGATCGCCCGCGCGGGTCAGAATTTTACGATGACGCTGACCTTCCGCAATACCAGCGATACCCACCACGTAAACAACGCCCGCATCGTCTTTACCCCGCTGGGCGTGGGGACGCAGGGCGACGTCGTGTTTATTCCGGTAGGGGGTTCGAGCAATACGGTGTTTATCGACAACATCCCCCCCGGCGGCACGGTCACCAACGAAATGACCTTCTTTACCGTGGGCGACGCTTTGCCGCGCTCCTATACCATGCAGGTGAATAAGATTTACCAGTCCCCCGGCTTCCCCCAAGCCTTTGACGAAAGCGTGAGCCTGAGCATCCGCGTTTCGCAGTTCGTTCGGCTGGAAACCGTGCAAGACTTTTGGATGCCCGGTATGGTGAACGTGGGCGATCCGGTCCGCATCGACTTCCAGGTCATTAACAGCGGCCGCGTAACCCTGCATAACGTGCGCCTCCGCGTGGAGGAACACAACCACGACCCCAACAACCCCAAACTCGACACCTCGGAGGCCAACCTACCCATCGGTGAAATGCAGTCCAGCCGCTGGCTGGGGTATACCGGGCAGTTCCGTCCGTTGGTACCGGGTTTGATTACGGGTGACATCATTATCTACGGGGAAGACCCCGCCTTCGAATTGGTGGAACACCGCATCCCCTTTGAAATTTATGTCATGGACCCGTGGGGGAACGGTGATCCGTGGGGCAACGACCCATGGGGTAATGATCCCTGGGGCAATGACCCGTGGGGCAACGATCCCTGGGGCAATGACCCATGGGGCAACGATCCTTGGGGAAATGACCCCTGGGGACAGGAAGAAGAAGAACTCGGTTGGTTCCGGCGTTTATGGCGCTGGCTGACCACCCCCATCGGCGGATACGCGGGCAACCGCGGTAACAGCAACCAAAACAACGCACCCCCGCAGCAGGATATGTGGCACGGCGGTTGGGGCGAAGCGGATTATCAAAACGGCGGCGGTATCGAACCGCTGGGCAGGATCGTAACCGAATCCGTCCAAGTGGTCCCGCGTCCGGGCGGTGTGTCCGTCGGCAGGCCCATATCCGGCGGCAGCCCCGTTTTGCACGACCCCTGGGGTGATCCGTGGGCAGAAGAACCGGAAAGCGATTCCTTTTTCATCCACGTATGGAACTTTGTGCGGATGCCCATTTTCCTGTTCCCCTTCGGCATCGGGGTGGGCGCGGGCGTTACGCTCCTTGTAATTAAAATAAAGAAGAAGCGCGCCGCGGAGATGGACTTCGATGAGTAACTTCGACGTATTTTCCATGTGCCTGCGCAACATGTTCAAGCGCAAGCTGCGTACGTTCCTTACGATATTGGGCGTAATGGTGGGCACGGCGGCGATTGTGCTCATGATTTCCCTCGGGCTTGCCACGGAGGAACACCACCGCAAGCAAATGGAAGATGCCGAGATGGACATGACCATGATAGAGGTATGGATGCCCTGGGTGGATGGAACGATTTGGAACCCCGACGGCACGCGCGAATTCCCCGAGGGCACGCCCATACTGGATGACGATATGGTCCTTTCCTTCGAGCGTATATCCGGTGTGCAAATGGCGAGCCCCATCATACGGGGCACGTTATTCTTCCGCAGCGACCCTTACTTTATGGAGGCTTGGGACGTTACGGGCATACGCGCCGAGGTTATGCAGTTTATGGGCTTGCCCGTGGCGGAAGGGCGCACGCTGATGCCGGGCGACGAATTCGCCGTGGTATTCGGCGCGCATGCCGAACGGGGCTTCGAGCTGTTGGGCGCCACTTGGCCCAACATTGCCGACCGCATGTGGATGTGGGGCGTACCCGATGACCAAATCCCCACCTTCGTGGACGTAATGCGCTCGAACATGCGCCTGTCCTACGACCGCCGCTTCATACAGGTAGGCATGGACGAACCCCAGCCCTTAACCGGGGGCATCCGCCCCATCCGCTCTTATAATGTAGATGTAGTGGGTTTGCTTGAACCCCACGGCTGGCAATACGACCGTACGATTTTTATGGACCTTGAGATATTGCTTTATCTAAACAACGAGCGCATCCGTATGCAAAACGAAACGCAGCAGGACGAATGGCAGTTTTGGTTCACCGCCATACGCCAGCGCCCGCCCGAAAATTACGAGAACGTTATGGTGCGCGTAACCGATATGCGCTACACCTCCCGCGTGGCGGAGGAAATCCGCGAGCTGGGCTTCCAAGCCAACTACCCGGGAATGCACTTGAATATGCTGGTAGCGGGACAACGCCAGCAGCAGCAGCTCCTTGCCGCCATCGGTGCGATTTCATTGATTATCGCGGCCATCGGCATCGCCAACACCATGATTATGGCCGTGTACGAACGCACGCGCGAAATCGGCATTATGAAGGTAATCGGCGCGGCAATCTGGGATATACGGCGGCTGTTCCTGTTGGAATCCGCGATGATCGGCTTCTTCGGCGGGTTGTTCGGCGTGGGGTTAAGCCTTGTCGGTTCGTATGTACTTAACAATTTCGACGTACCCTTCATGCGCCCCGACCCGATGCTCGCCATGATGGGCATTGAGGTGGGCGACCCATCCCTGGTCACGATGTGGCTGTGCGGCGTGGCGTTATTGTTTGCAGGGATTATCGGATTGGTAAGCGGTTATTTCCCCGCGCGGCGTGCCACAAAGTTGTCCGCATTAGCGGCGATTAGGAGTGAATAGCATTTGCGTATCATCTTAGCCTCCGGCTCCCCCCGCAGGAAGCAACTGCTGGAGCAAGCCGGAATCGACTTCGAGGTAATCGTAAGCGAAGCAAACGAGGACATCGACGGCGAACCCTACGAACAGGTGGCTGCGCTGGCACGCCGCAAGGCCGAAGCCGCCGCCGCGCGTATATCGGGCGAAGCGATCATCATCGCCGCCGATACGCTCGTCTACCTGGAAAGCCGCAACGGCTCGGGCCACGTATTGGGCAAACCTACGGACGCGCAGGACGCGTTTGACATGCTTTACGCCTTGCAAGGGCGCAAGCATACCGTATATACCGGCGTTGCTTTGTTGAAAAAAGAATGCGGTGAAATTTCGACGGATTCCACCGGAATTATTGACCCGCTATCCGCAAACGTCTTCGTGGACGCCGCCTACGTCTACTTCCGCCCCCTGACCGAACGCGAAATCCGCGCCTACATCGCCACGGGCGAACCCTTCGACAAAGCCGGCGCTTACGGCATACAGGAAAAAGGCGCGCTCCTCATCGAGCGGGTGGAAGGGGACTTCTACACCGTCATGGGCTTGCCCATTTCCAAATTATGCGTACAATTGGAGGAAATGGGGGTACAGATTTGGGAATCCTCGGAATAGGTACGGACATCATCAAAATAGCCCGCTTTGAAGGGATGACGCCCCGGTTTATGGAAAGGGTGTTCACCCCGGATGAGCGGGCTTATTTATTGGGTAAGCCGACCGCTTCCGCGGCGGGGCTGTTCGCAGCGAAGGAAGCGGTGGCCAAGGCACTCGGTACGGGGTTCCGGGGCTTTTGGCCGAGCGACGTGGAGATTTGGCACGATGAATTGGGGAAACCGCAGGTTAGGCTTCACGGCGCAGCGGAACAAGCCGCAGCGAAGCAAACCGCAGGAGAACACCGCGTCCATGTAAGCATTTCGCATACGGATACAGACGCGATTGCCTTCGCGGTTGTTGAAATTTAAACCATGTTTATAATGTTATGGTATAATAATTTTCAAGTCGTTATATACGGAACGGAGATAAATGATGCCAACAATAAGTATGTTTAGAGGGATAAAAGTATATATAAATTATTCCGATCATGCGCCGCCGCATTTTCATGCAGTATACGGAGGGGATGATTGTTGTATTTTAATAAATGAATTGGAAGTGCTGGAAGGCCGAATTCCTTCAAAACAATTAAAAATGCTCCTTGGATGGGCGGCATTGCACCAAGATGAACTTATGGAAAATTGGAACTTGGCTGTTATTAACCAAGAAACGTTTGTAATCGATCCTTTAAGGTAAGGTGGTAATATGGCGGTTCCCAGGGAAGTGCAAGAATATTTTAGTAATGGAAGAAAGCGGATTGTTCGGATTACCGCCGGGGACGACTACACGCTGTTATTGGAATATGATAACAATGAACAGCGTATGTACGATTTGAATGATATGCTTACCGGGGTATTGGCGGTGCTTAAGGATAAGGATAAATTTAACGAGGTTTTCATCGACGCGTTTGGGAACATCGCATGGGATATCGATAAAAATATTGATAGTAATGTTATATTCAGCAACCGAATCGATTTATCAGCCGATAACGCGTATATCTACGGTAAAAGACTTCAAGCAAGATAAATAATATCCCCACGCTTATCACCCCGGATATCGCGGCTATAAAATAAGCCGGCTACTTCGTCCCCAGCACCACTTCCTTATAAACGGCATCCAGCTCGTCCTGGCTGATACCCAGGTACTTTCGGGTAATGTTGTAGTCGGAATGGTTGTAAATATCCATTAACAAAACCACGGTTACGCCCGCTTTCCAGGCGTGGTAGCCGAAGGTCTTACGCAAGGAATGGCATGATACATGAATGGCCGCCCGATTGTTTCGGGCGGCTGTTTTTATGATGCGGTGCGCTTGGGTGCGGTTGATGGGGTCGGCGCTTGCCCGGTTGTTGGGGAAGATGAACGCCCCGTTCCGATGGGGGAAGTAAGTACTGAGCGCGCTTAGGGCGGCTTTGTTTAAGGCTATGGTCTTCGTCTTGCGGGTCTTGCCTTCGACAAGGGTGAAATGCTCACGGAACACGTTCCGTTCAAAATCGTACAGGTCTTCCCATTTGAGGGAGAGCAGGTCGCTGATGCGCAAGGCCGTGTTAAGCCCCATTACGATGAGCGTGTGGTTACGTAATTGCCCCCGCTTTAAATAATGTTCGGCAAATTCCTTTAATGCCTTCATGTCCCTGATCGGTTCCGCCGTCATTAAAAATCCTCCCGATGTACGCTGATGGATGGGTGATTATTCCCCACAACTATTTAACAGTATACGTACGTCTTATTACGCAGTCAAACATATAACGATAATTTTCAACAACCCGCGTATGGATTTCCGTCCGCGCTTTAGGCATTTTTAGCGCTTCCAATAAAAGATGCAACCTTTGATTAGAAAGGTTGCATCTTTATTTCCTAATTCTATATCGGGCTAAGGGCTTCGCGCCTTTAGCCCTTTTTCTATGTTGAGAAAAATTCACCGTCATAAATCCCATGAACGGCAAAAAAAGGCGTATTTACTGGCTTCCCGCCGATTTTCATTTCTTGGATTATGCAACCTTTCTAATCAAAGGTGCTATCCAGGGAGGGAACGGCCATGTTGGTACTGACATTGGCGGAAGGGGACTACATCCAAATCGGCGATGACACGCGGGTCTACATCGATTGCACGGCGGGCGACGACGCGCTGGCGATCGCCATCGACGCACCCGGGGACGCGAAGGTCCTGCGCGGCAAGCTCTACGAGGAAGCCAACCCCGGCAAACGCGGCGACGGCATCCCCCACAAGCGCAACAACCGCAACCGCAGGAAGGCGGGCTAACCATGTTGCAACTCACCTTATCCAAAAACGACTACGTGATGATCGGCGACTCCATCCGCGTCCAATACGCCCGCAACAACGGTAAGGACACCTTCTCGATAGCGGTAAGCGCGCCCAAGGAACTCAAGATCGAGCGCAAGAGCGTATTCGACGAAGGCGAAAAATCAGCCGCCGAACACCGCCGCCGCGCCAACATCCGCAGGGCCAACCAAGCTCGCTACCTCAAGCAACCCCTATAACGGCATTAAACCGGGTCGACACGGTTTGATCATATTCCCGAAAGGGATATAGCTGACCTTAAACAAGCAGCCGAAGCGGGGCAACCCCCCGCGCACAGGAGAAACATTCGCCAAGGAAACGCGGACCGCAACCCATCCGCATAAGGCGACCTCTCCTCTTAGGAGGATATCATGAGTAATATGGTAGTAAGGACGAACGTCCTGGCCCTCAACGCCCACCGCAACTTGGGTATGACGGGACTCCAGCAATCCAGGTCATCCGCAAGGCTTAGTTCCGGCTTCCGCATCAACTCCGCAGCCGACGACGCAGCAGGGCTGGGCATCAGCGAAAAGATGCGCGCCCAAATCCGCGGGCTCGACCAAGCCGCCCGCAACGCGCAAGACGGCATCAGCCTCATCCAAACCGCCGAAGGCGCGATGGGTACGATCAACGACATGGTAAAGCGCATCCGCGACCTGGTGGTGCAAGCCGCTAACGACACCAACGCCCACTTAATGCAAAACGAAGCCACCTGGTCGCAATCCGACCGTACCCGCATCCAGGATGAAATCAACCAGCTCCTGGCGGAAATCGACGGCACCGTAGAGCGCACGGAATTTAACACCCGCAGGCTGCTCGACGGCTCGCTGGCGGCGGGTTCCGATGCCGAAACAGGCAAGGTAGCCAACGGTGATTATAACCCCGGCGCTTCCGCCATCGTAAGGGTAGGCGACCAATGGGTGCTTAACCAAGCCGCGTTTGAAAATGTGTTTAACGCGAACTTCAACATCGACGTAACCGACAAAATGAACGCGTGGGCGGTAGAGCAAGGCGCGGTGGACTTTGACGCGTGGATCGCCGCCAATGCCGGCAACGTGGGTACGACCGTAAATACGGTTGTTGCGCCCTTCTCTCCGGCACAGGTAGCGGAAATTATCAACCTTGACAACCAAAGGGATCCGGCTGTCGTTTCCGATTTCGGTACATTGGAAAACTTCCTTAACGGTTTAATCAAGAGCGACGAATTTGCTGCTATCTTTAAAACGATGGGTATAGAAAACGCGGAAGATTTAATGAAAGGTATAACCCTTTCCAGTCAAACCAACTTTGTCAATGCATTAAACGGTTGGGGCGGACTTAACGGCAATGCCGCATTGGGTACGCAAATGCTTGTACACCTTGATAATTGGGCTAACCAATACATCGTCAACGGCGGTGATATTGTAACGGCGGAAACAAGGGCAGGCGCCGGTCAGCATTATTTGGTTAACCAAATCGGCGTTGGCGTAGGTGGTTTTGCTGTTAACAACGTAATTAACAACCATACGGTTGTACAGGCTGACCTCGACGAAGCCGGTGCTCTTTACGGTAAGACGATTCAAGAAATATTAGCCGCCGGAGCGACACTAACCATTTCAGGCGCTGCCACAGTTGACGTTCCTGCTAACGCAGCCATTAACAACGTAACATTGCGCCCCGTAGGTGACCACGCCGGAGCGGTATTAACGATTGGTGATTCCATTAACGGCGTGCAAGTTACGGAAGAATCGATTGATGAAGGCGGTTTCCACCACACCTTGTTTGGCGGTGTCGGTCTTATCGCTTTAACCTCCGAAGGTAGCGCTAATTCGATTACCAGCGGTGGTACTACCGGTACTGACCCCGCTACCGCTCTGCGCCCCGGTCAAGACCTTAACGGCCATGTGTTAACCCCCGATGACCTCCACGCAGGCGGCGTACACGCAGCCAGGGGTATTACCGGCGACATGACCATTGCGGAATTGCTTGCCGCACTTGATGATCTTGACGGTACCGCCGTTTTGGCGCTCGGTGCCGGCACCAGTTCCTATGCGGCTATTCCAACCGTCGGTGCTGCTCATGTAAGGGAAGAAGGTCAGTTCGTTAATTTCCAATTAAAAGCAGGGGATTGGTTCGGCGTAAACGCAACGAGCATCACCCAAGTAACGGAAGCCTCACTCCGTGGTCCCGGTATTCATCACAGCATATTAGGTCTCACCGATGCCGATGACGGCAGGACGTTAAACTTCGCCGGACCCCTCGTAGAAGGCGCGGGCTTCTTCGCACTTATCGGGCGTTCCGAGTTCCAAGGAGCTTACGGCGTGGATACACCCGGCAGCGTACACCTGTCCTTCTTGCAAGCCAACGCCACCGCACAGGATGAAAGCGGAGGCCCGGTATCCATCGCGGAACGCATGTTTGATGTACTTGCCGCCGCGCCGGAAGCAGCACGTAATGATTTAATTGCCGGTGGCGGTGTTTTGGCGGATGTAATGGCTATGGGTAATTTTACCGACAACCGTAAGGAAATCGTAGAAGCTCTTGCCGGTTGGTTAAAGGACGAGTTTGGCGGATTCGCCGGTGCCGCGTTTATTTACGGCATTGATGTAACGCCCGACAACGCCTTTACCGTAGATAACATGATCCGCGCGTTAGCGGGCAATCCCGATAACGACGACCATGATGGCCAAGGCATGACTTTTAACTCCGCTACCCCCAACGATGCTCAATCCACACGTACCCGCAACCTTGCGGAAAACTTGATTAACGCGTTCGACGCTTGGGCAAGGGACTTTACCAGCCCTGCGGGGCAATCCTTCGATGACTTTGCCGAATGGACGACTTGGGCGTTCTCCGGTTCTCCCGGTTCTTACTTCACCTATGACAGCGTGGAGAACAAACTCAACCATGCCGCCAACGGCGCGACCATCAGTTCCATCATCCCCGAATTCGCAGAAGAAGAAACAGCCGCAGCCGTAGACGGCGGGCAATTGTGGTTCCAAATCGGCGCCAACGCGGGTCAAGGCGTGCAGCTCAACATTGAATCGGTTAATGTAGCGGCTCTCAGCGCGGTAGGCGAACGTGGCGGCGTAGAAAGCGGTTTCAACTTTGCCGATCTGCGTTCCGACGACACCACTTTCGCGTCCCGCGGACAAGGCGTTATGAAGGTTAGCGGCGAGGATATATCAAAATATCTTACCGCCATTGACTTTGCTCTCTCCCACGCCACCAGCCAACGTTCCAACCTGGGTGCTATGCAGAATCGCTTGGAATTCACCATCGAAAACCTCCAGGTATCCAGCGAAAACCTGTCCGCAGCCGAATCCCGCATCCGCGATGCTGACATGGCTAAGGAAATGATGCGCTTCACGCAGTCCAACATCCTGCAACAAGCCGCCATTTCCATGCTGGCGCAAGCCAACCAAGCTCCTAATATGCTGTTGAGCTTGTTGAGGTAAGCATCATTTATGTAACACAAACAACCGAGCCGGCGCGGGTCAATCCGCGCCGGTTTTTACAAATTATGAAAGTGTGATTTAATGCAAAAGTATTTTTTAAGCATTGATATGGGTGGAACAAAAACAGACTTATTGCTTTTTACGGTAGAAGGGGATTATATGGATTTTTGTACCCAACCCAGCCCCAAAGTCCAAGGTCATGTTGGCGCAATAGCCGACGAAATAAAGAAAAGTGTAATTTATTTTCTCAAGCGCAATCAGGTTTCGTTAAATGATATAGCTAAAATTACGTTAGGATTGGTACAAATCGCCGATAACAAGGGCAGAATGACATTAACGAAATTATTACGTAAAGCGCTAAGGAGTGAAAACATAAATGTTATGACAGATGGTAACCTTGCTATGTGCGGATACGCGACAAATCAATGGGCTGGGGTTTATTGTATTTCCGGTACAGGGGAAATGGTTTTAGCCTCTGATATAAAAGATAACCATAAAAGCATACCCGGGAATGACAATATTATAGCGGGTAAATCAAGCGGCAATTATCTTCACGAAAAAGCGATATCGTTATTATTTGATTCATACCATCGCTACGGCGATGATTCAATCGCTTTTTCGCACATCATAGAATTATTGAAGTTTGATAAAAATAAATTAATCGATTCCATCATCAACGGACGGAAATTAATAAAAAGCAAGGCTAAAGAAATTATAGAAATTATGGATTTTGCTGCTATGTGCGGAGACAATGTCGCCGTCAATTTATTTTTAAAAGCGGGTATCAGCGCTGCTCATTCTGTCGCGGGTTGCATGAAGGGGCTTGATTTCAACGGATTGGGTATACGAAAAAACCCCATACCTATTATATTAATGGGTAGCATATGGTGTAAGCTCTTAAATAATGTTATGCGTACTTCCTTTGCAAAAACCGTACATGATATAACGGGATACCATTTTCATATCGTCGTGTCAGCTATACCCCCCGCTGTAGGTGGTATCATCCATGCAAAGGTAAACAAAGGTGATTATACCCCCGATTTCCGTAAAAAGGTGATGGATGAAGCGATAAAAAATATAACAAACGCAGAAATAAATAATTATTTAAGCACAAGCCCCACCGATGCAGATTTATTTCGTTTTTATATGATAATAAAAATGAATAATCAAAATGTAGCTGATATATTTAATTTATCTGCAAATATTAATAATCTTTTAAAAAAGAATCCTCTGTTATCCGGCATAACCGATAATTTAGCAGTTATCTTCCTCCCTGCCATATGCGCAATAATGGATAAGGATTATGATACCGCCCTCCACCGCTTCGCTATGATTTCCCGTTTTGCACAAATTCCCCCGCACCTTGCCGAAATGCAATTAAAATTGGGTAGAAGTATCAACGCCGCCGCAAAAATATAAAAGCATAAAATATTTCCGTTGGAATGTTTTAATAAAAAACGAATATTACCCAATTTCCGAAAATTCAAAAAAATCGTCCGCTTAATCAAAAGCGGACGCATGGAAGAAGCAAAAAGGAGCTTGCATGGTTTTTAGTATTGTTACTGGATGATGAAGAATTAATTTCGTTGAGCGGGCGGGTATAAAGCAGTTATATTTTTCATCGGGAATATCGTCGGAAATTTTTATACATCTTTTTACCGGTTACCGGAACTGGTAAAAATTAAAAAGGGGTTAACATGTGCTTAAAATAAGCACATGTTACTTGTCCCCCACCGGAGGACAAATTAACTTTTGCTCGCGGCGAGCAAAAGTTTGAACCAAGGTGCGTTGACTTCTGACCTAATAGGTCAGAAGTTGAGCCAGATATGCCAAAAGAAGAAACGGGGTGCCAACACACCGGACACCAGTGGGGTGGGGGCGGGCGGATGTTCCATAAGCAGCGCCTACGCAATCGGGTGATGAACGGCGAACGGGCGCGTTACGTGGTTGGCATCGGGTGCTTGTCAACCGATGCAACCACTTCGCGCACGGAGCCGTTCATCGCCCGATTGCGTTCAGCGCAGCGTTGGAACATCCGCCCGCCCCCGCCCCACGGAATAACAGCAAATAAGGCAGATTAATCATTAATACGGGGAGGGTTAATAATTTGAAGGATTTCTTTGATTCTATCGTTATCAATGGAACATTCGGCATTTGCCGCTTCATTGCCCGCAGTATTATTTATACCGTGTAAAAATTTTTTTAGTATAAGTTCGGCAAAAGCGGTCGCTTCCTTTTCTTGCAATGCCTGCATAGACGCGTTATTAAGGAGCATGTCAAAATGCATAAATCCATGTCCCAGCTCATGATTTAACACGCCTAATTTTATTAATCTGTCGCCATTTTCAAAAAGGGTAATGATAATATTAAAGCCCTGACCGGTTTTTTGCACGACGATAAGACCCTGCCATTCCTTTAAAGTTGTAAAAAAGGAAGGGGAATGTCGGGTAATCGATACCGCGGAAACTCCCTTTATATGTTTTATGTAATGTTTGAATTTGTTTATGCAATCGTCGAAGTAATAATCATAATTCATAAAATTATTTACTTCATCGAAAATATTTTTTGCGTTTGACATTTGTATCTCTCCCGGATGCGGTTAAACGTAGAATGAAATACGGCGGGTCCTTCCCCTATTGTTATAATAGTGCAAGACAAACAGGTTATTTTCGGTATACGTTATATGGACTTGTTGAGGGTTAAGCGCATGGAACGAATCATCGAAATTAACCGTTTTGTTATCAAAAATCGCTTCATCGAGTACATGGATAAGCAATGTAGTCAAGAATTTTTTAAACATTGCCTTGTTCGCAAACTTGTCGAATATTTCCTTTAGCAAGTCAACGTGCAAAGAGCTGTCTTGGGGGGTCATGATGCTTTTTCTCTGCAACTGTCACAATCGGTTTGCTTCCAAACGCGGGAAGCCAGTAAATCCTTAGCCAAGTTATAAATATCCTCTTCGGTTAAAGTGGGCGACCCGCCGCCGCCGCCGATGCCCATTACATGGTAGAGGACAGAAGTACGGTCCTTAAAAGTAGTATCAGCAAAGCCGTATTTTACGAAGAGCGAATCAACCTTGTTGTATCCTTCCAAACCGCTGCAGGCTTCCAACTCCTGATGCAAACCGTTGTTCAACATCATTTTGTTCAAGCTATCGCCCGTTTCACTCATTTTAATACGCTCCCTATATTTTTGTTTATTACATCCTATGTGCGCTCGATTGCTCGGTTACACATGAAGGATATAAATATATACGCGCCAGGGTATTATAGCATCCGTAATTAAATTGTAAACAATACTTGCAATAAGTGAAATAACGCTCGATATGCTCTTGAAATAAACCGTTTAAACAGGGATCTGCTGATTAAGTATTTTAACTTCTGCCTAAATTGAGCAGAGGTTAAAACCCATATAACCGGAAAAACACCTGTTTTTAACTTTGGACCTATTAGGTCCGAAGTTAAGACGGATATACGAAAAGAACGGGATGCCAACACACCGGATCAATCAAACAAATCGGTGTGTGTACCTGTTTCGACCAAAACGAGAATAAGATGTTTTTCAATCTTCCGGTAAATTAGTAACCAATCACCGCTTCCCGCAATGTGACATTCACGATACCCTTTATAATTCCCCCTAAGCGGATGATCCCGATATTGCGGCGGCATAGGTTTGCCGCTTGCCAACAATTCGATGGTTACCGTTAAGTCATCCATTGCATAACCACGCTTTACTACTTTCCTTACGCTGCGGCGGAATGATTTGAGTGATCGGTCTATCTCATACATCACTATCATCTTCTTCATTTAGAATTTCGTTGAGAAAATCCCGGACACTATTATAAGGCGCAGGTTTACGTGTACCGTTGGTATATTCGTTTACAAGTCTTTCCGATGCATATAGCGCGTTTAACAAGTTCTCATTGGGTTGTTGGTAACGGACATCAAAGGGAAATCCATAATGCATAATTGATTTATGCAAAAAAACATTAATCGCGTCGCTTAATTTGAGCCCAAGGGATGAATAAATTTTTTCAGCACTTTCCTTAACCCCCGGGTCGATGCGGATATTGTACGTTGCGGTTTTCATAAAATCACCTTCCTTTGTTAAATTGTATTACAACGCACCCACAATGTCAATTTAAAGGTGTTAATAACCATGACCACTTTTTAACAAAAACCGCAACAAACCGACCCAAAAATAGGCGTCGGCATCCAAATTAAGGACATGTTAGCTAAGTATCCCATGCCAACCACGTAACGCGCCCGTTCGCCGTTCATCGCCCGATTGCGTTCAGCGCGGCGTTGAAACATCCGCCCGCCCCCGCCCCACGGAATAATAGCAAGTAAGGCAGCCCCTTCATTCCCGGTCAGACACCTTCCTTTGTTACAAACACCTAACAGGAATAACAAAATTACCCTTACCAAGCGGCATGAAGTTATCATACAAACAAACAACACCGCCGTTGCCTAAAAGTTTTTCGCTTTTTTCAAGGAGCCCGAAAACTTTAGTCAGACGCACATCGGGGTTGGATGTCTTTTTAATTTCCAAAGGATACAACGTGCCGTTCATTTCCCATAATAAATCTATTTCCTTGCTGTCCTTATCCCTGAAATAGAAAAGGTGCGGCATTTTCCCGCTGTTGCAATACCCTTTGGCGATTTCCGATATTGCGAAGTTTTCGAGCAACGCTCCCGCCTGCGCTCCGTTCATTAAGGCCTCAACGCTGTTCCAACGCGCCAAATGAGCGGCTAATCCGCTGTCATAAAAATATAGCTTCGGTGACTTGATGGTGCGTTTAAGCAGGTTGTTGGAATAGGGGTGCAGGTAGAATATAAGCCCCAATGTCTCTAATATATTGAGCCAATTCTTAGCTGTGACTTGGTCAATTTCCACGTCATCGGCGATTGACTTATAATTAATAAGCTGCGCCGTCCGTGCCGCAACCGCAACCATAAAACGATAGAACTTCAATACGTCAATATCGCCGGAAAGGTCACGCACATCGCGTTCAATATACGTGCGGATATAGCTTTCGTAAAACCTTTCCTTGTGGGCGGCTCCTTCCGCGATGAGCTGCGGCATACCCCCGTTAAAGACACGGCTAAAAATGTCCGCGGGCGCAGCGCTCGGGATGTTTTCCGTCCTCTCCCGAAGATGCTCCATGCTTATATCAAGAGGACTGCATACCTTGTGATTAAATATTTCGTTTTGGGATAACGGGAACAAATCAAGCAAGCCGACACGCCCGGCCAAACTTTCATTAACGCCGCGCATCAGCTTGAATATTTGTGAACCGGAAAGCCAATAATCCCCGTTTTGCTTACGGGTATCAACTTGGATTTTAATATAGGCGAATAGTTCGGGCGCATACTGCACCTCGTCAATGAATACCGGCGGCGGGTATGTTTCGATGAACCCCTTGGGGTCATTTACCGCCAGTTGCCGAGTTGCCATATCATCAAGGGAAACATATTTTCTGCTTGTTCCCGCCATAAGTTTTTCCAGCATCGTGGTTTTGCCGACCTGCCGCGGCCCCGTAACCAAAACAACCTTAAATTGGCTTGATACTTCAAGAAATACTTTTTCCATATCGCGTTTTATATAATTCATAATAACTGCCTCGTTTCGTCTAATGTTCGATTATAATACTATTGTAGCCGAAATAAGTAATGAAAACAAGTATTTCTAATACTTTCTTGTAATACCCCACTTGCGCGACCTGTACCCTTTGTGG
Source organism: Defluviitaleaceae bacterium (assembly GCA_009780585.1). Lineage (GTDB taxonomy): Bacteria > Bacillota > Clostridia > Lachnospirales > WQUN01 > WQRX01. The sequence goes on from WQZS01000003.1 coordinate 169,489, forward strand.
TAAACTCCCGCGTACGGGCGGGTGCCCGCATATGTTTGAATGGAGTGTTTTATCGTGTCTGTACCGTTTATCATCCTTAGCATCTTATATTTGTTGGGCTGCGGCGCGTTGGTCGCCGCGATATTGCTGCAAAAAAAGCGTGCCGCCGGGGTCGCGGGATCGATTGCGGGTATGGGCAACGTATCCGATACGTACTGGGACAAAAATAAGAGCCGCTCAATGGAAGGCTCGCTGGAGCGGCTGACCAAGATCGGCGGCGTTTTGCTGGGTATCTTCGCCATCGTACTTTGCTTGATTTGATCCAACCTAACTAAGCCTTGCGTTTTTTGCTTACACCGTCCGCGTTCTTGCTAATATAGGAGAATCGCGGACGGTGCTTTTTTATTGTCTGTATGGGTATACTATCCTTTATTGATCCGAATTCCGCACTCCGAACCAAAAGGGGGTTCCATGCCCGAGGTCTTGGTCTTTGTTATAAACCTCATATACAAATGCCGTAACGATGAAGTGGTCGAACGCGCCGCGGGGCTTACTTATAGGGTGTTGCTCGCTTTTTTCCCGTTCCTTATCTTCTTGATGGCGGGGGTGGGTTTTTTGCAATTGGAGGAATCCGCCGTCACGCGTTACATCCCCGATATCTTCCCGCCCGACGTCGCCGAGTTGGTGAAGGGGTTCATTTATGACTTGGGCGCGGCGCAGAGCAGGGGCTTGCTTTCCACGGGATTGTTCTTTGCGGTGTATAATACGACCAACGGCTTCCGCGCGGTGATACGCTGTGCCAACCGCGCTTACGGCGTGGAGGATACGCGCGGGATGGTCAAAAATGTACTCCTCAGTTTTTTGTTGATGCTGTTATTTACGTCATCCATCATCTTTATGGCGGGGGCGTTGGTCTTCGGCGCGGAGATATGGGCGTGGCTATTGCCGCACGCGCCTACGTTTTTGTTTAACGTGGTCCGTATCGCCGGTTCGTTGGTTGTCTTGACCTTTACCACTATGTTGATTTATAAACTCTCCTGCGCGGTGCGGCTGCGCTTGAGGCAGGTCCTGCCCGGCGCGGCGTTGACGGTCACGGGCTGGGTGGTGGCTTCGGCGGTGTTCGGCTTCTTCATCACCAACTTTACGCAGTATCCGGCGATATACGGCAGCATCGCAGGGGTGTTTATTTTGATATTGTGGCTCAATTTGATCTGCATCATCCTGCTCGCCGGCAATGAAATTAACGCGTTGCTATGGAAATCATTTACTTCCCGCAAGCATATAATGTAGAATATGTTATTAAAACGCAAAGGGGTATTTTAATTGAAGAATATATGCGTACTGTTCGGCGGGGTATCGCCCGAGCATGAAATATCCGTAAAGTCCGTACAAGGGGTCGTCGGCGCGATCCGCGGGCATAACATTATCCCCGTATACATCACCAAGCAGGGCAAGTGGCTGATGTACGACGGCAAGCTGGACAACATAGAGGGCATCGATTGGGAAAAGTTCGGCACGCCCGCGATGCTTTCACCCGACCGCGTCCATAAGGGATTGTTACGGATCGTAGGGGATAAGGTAAGGGTCATCCCGATCGATATCGTCTTCCCCATCCTGCACGGGCCCAACGGCGAGGACGGCACGGTACAGGGCCTGTGCGAATTGGCGGGCATCCCGTACGTGGGCAGCGGCGTATTGTCCAGCGCGCTCTGCATGGATAAAGCCTTCGCCAAGATCGTCGCGCGCCACCATAAGATCCCCCAAGGCGAATATTTGGTATATAAAAAGGAAGCGTTGGAAAATCCCGAACCGCGTAAAGCCGCGTTGCGCAAAGTCGCTTCCAAATTGAAATATCCCTGTTTCGTGAAGCCCGCGGTCGGCGGTTCGTCCCTTGGGATCAGCCGCGCGGAAAACAGGAAAGAGCTGGAAGCCGCGATCACGCTCGCGCTTGCCCACGCACCCAAGGTAATATTCGAAAAAGCCATTGCCGGACGTGAAATCGAGCTGGCCGTACTGGGCGAAGGTATGGACGCGAAGGTCAGCATCCCGGGGGAAATCATCCCCGACGGCGTGTTCTACGATTACGCCGCCAAATACGAAAAGCCCAATTCCAAGGAAAACATCCCCGCCGATTTACCCGAATCCGTTATCGCCGACCTGCAAAAATACGCGCTCGAAATCTTCCGCGCCGTGGACGGCCGCGGCATGGCGCGTGTGGACTTCTTCGTAACCGATCAAAATGAGGTTTTCCTAAACGAAATCAATACATTGCCCGGCTTTACGGCTATCAGTATGTACGCCAAATTGTGGGAATTTAACGGCGTGCCGCGTACGGAGTTGATCGAACGGCTTTTGTCGTGCTGAATAAAGGCGATAACCGCCCCATCGGCGTATTCGATTCCGGTGTGGGCGGCTTAACGGTGATGCGCGCGCTTGGGGAACGTTTGCCCAACGAACGTATCGTTTACGTCGGCGATACGGCGCGCGCGCCTTACGGGGGGCTTTCGGCGGAAACGCTGCTATCGTACAGCCGCGATATCGTGCGGTTTTTATTGGATAAGGACGTTAAAGTCGTTGTGCTGGCCTGCGGGACGACTTCCTCCACGGCTTACGACGCGTTGTGCGCCGAATACCCCGACTTGCCTTTGGTGGACGTGATCCGCCCGGGCGTAGCGGCGGTAAAGCGGATCGAAGGATGGCGTGATTTGCGCCTGGGCTTCATCGCTACGGTGGCTACGGTAAAGAAGGGCTTGTTTGTAAAATTACTCCGCGGGGAGCACCCCGATTGTATGATCGAATCACGCGCTTGTCCCTTGTTCGCGCCCATGGCGGAGCGGGGGCTTTTTTATTCCCTCGTTACAAAGTGGGCGGCGGAAGCCTACCTTAGCGATTGGCGGGGCAAAATCGACGCGCTGGTGCTGGGGTGTACGCATTACCCCCTGTTGGCGGGTGTGCTGGGCGAAGTCCTCCCGTCCGTCAAATTCCTGGACCTCGCGGATGAAACCGCTAAGGCAACGGCTATACGGCTGGATGCCGACGGCTTGCTGCGAAGTTCATCCGATTTGCCCGCGCACGAATATTACGTGAGCGGACCGCCGGAAGCCTTTGACGCCATCGCCGAAAAAATTCAAAAAAAACCGTGCAAGGCAAAAAAGATCGTTTTTAAGTAATCCTTCGATAAAACGCAAAAAACGGGGCCCGCCTTTAAAAAGCGGGCTTTTTTGATTGAAAAAAAGCGGACATTTTCTAAGACTTTGTCTGAACAATTGTTTTACACAAGGCAATATAATGGCTTCACCGAACCGGGCGGGGCGCGAATCGCACCCACCTTCGGCTTCGAGTTCAATTATGAAAGGAGGTGAGAACATGGCGGTAGCGAGCAAAGCCCTCAGCGCGTCCCTTCGGGTAACCAACCTTCAGGACGAAACCATCCAAATCTTCCAACGTTTTAGGCCCGACATTATTTTGTCACAAGCCGAGTTGTTTTTGGACGCGGTAGGGATCATCCGCGGCGTACCGGTGGGCAACGGTTTCCTGACCGTTGTCAACGAGCTGGCGGAGGCGTAAGCCACAGGTAAGTGAAAATCCAATCAGAAAGGAGGTGAAAAAATGAACACGGTAACCAACAGCGCGATACTCCAATTCGTATCCAACACTAACGAGCGTATCCGCATCACCATCCCCCGCGCGTGTATCGACGTAACCGAAGCGCAGGCACGGGCAACCATGGAAGCCATGATCGCGGGCGGCGCGATCGTCACGCAATCCGGCCGTCCGGCGTCCATCCACAGCATGGGCATCGTCACGACCACCCGCGCGAGCCTGGCGTAAACCGCGCCCGCCCCATCTAAACGAAAGGAGGTGAAAAAATGAACTTAGACTCAACGAACCTCGTGCTCCGTTATAACCCTTCCGGCCAGTATACGTTCCGCCGGTTTGACCACACCGCAAGCGATGACGCGTTGTACGCGCTGGCAAAGCAGGTCAACGCGTTCCAAACGGACGAGGCGCAAGTGATAAAGACCCAAGTGTTCTCCATTTGGTAAAAACGGACGGTAACACCCCATTAATCAATGAAAGGAGGTGAACCCTATGAAGGAAACCTTGCAAATGACCTTCCGCACGTCCCACGGTAAAGACCGCGTTGTGTCGATCGTTGATCCCAGGGATGGATTGGCCGCGTCAACGGTCAACACCGCGGCGAGTATGCTGATCAACGCCAACCCTTTTGACGCGTTGACCGGCGCGCTTGTACAGTTGTTACGCGCAAACCGTGTGTCCGTGGCAACACAAATGATCGTCACGCCCCCCGCGGCTTAATGCGGACTTAAAAGAATGGGATGTCTTGCCTACCCTTGCCTCATGTTCCGTGGGGCGGGGGCGGGCGGATGTTCCAACGCCGCGCTGAACGCAATCGGACGATGAACGGCTCCGTGCGCGAAGTGGTTGCATCGGTCATAAATGCCCGATGCCAACCACATAACGCGCCCGTTCGCCGTTAATCGTCCGATTGCGTAGGCGCTGCTTATGGAACATCCGCCCGCCCCCGCCCCACTAGTTTACGGTGTGTTGGCATCCCGTTTATTTCTTTTGGTATATCCGGTTCAACTTATCTTGGCAGGCGTTTTTATGTCGGGATTGATACAAATGCAAGAAGCCTCAAACGGGTAATGTTTGGGGCTTTTTTCGTTGTTGTGGTTCTATTTTGGGAATTTTGAACGGAAAAATGAGGTAGTTTGTAATATCGCGTCTATAACCTATACATCCACTTTCACATGAAAACCTAATCTTAGACGATTATATGGAATTTTCATGTTATTATACATCTCCATGGGGTAGTGTATATAATGCTTGAGATTGTGTCAAAACCCCAAATCGGACATTTTCTCTTTCATTTTACGTGTTTTTTCATCTTTATTTAGTTTTTGCGAATGAAAAATGACGTTTTTACACAACCTGGTTTATTATCTGCCAATTTCTTTGAGTCTAATGTCGCGAGCTTTAGTTATGACTAAAACGGAAAGTCTTTTTGAGTTTATTATCATTTCAAGAGCTTGCTCTAATGCGTTTTTATCGTTAATTATCCTTGTTGCACAACTTATACGAGTTATTTGTCCACCTAATTTAGTCGCTTTAGGGTTTTCATTAAGCAATATTTGAGCAAGACTATTTTTATCCGAACAATTTTTAAAATCGTAAAAATAGTTTATAAATATTTCCTTACCAACTGAGTTTAAAAGTCTTTCCGTGTCCATTTTTTACCTCCGCTAATAAAAATATCAACGATAAACCATAGCATTTTCGTTGTATCAAGGTCAACGTAAAATCGGGGCTGTTGTTAAAAACAATCACTTCTCCGGTTGTACGGGCTTCAACTTCTGCTTAATTTAAGCAGAAGTTAAAGCAATAATCTTTTTGCTTTTACAACACAGTAGTTTCCCGTTAAGCAGGGCGGGAGGGCGGGGGGAAGTTCCATAAGACGCGCCTACGCAATCGGGCGATTAACGGCGAACGGGCGCGTTATGTGGTTGGCATCGGGCATTTATGACCGATGCAACCACTTCGCGCACGGAGCCGTTCATCGCCCGATTGCGTAGGCGATGTTCTTATTTTTGTGTTCTCCTGTTTTCTTCTCTTTTTATCCAATTCCGAATACCGCGCCCCGCATATGGTTCGTCTGCGTGTCTTGGAATTATATGCAAATGAGCGTGAAATACGTGTTGACCACCGGCTTCGCCACAATTCCAACCCACGTTATATCCATCAGGCTTGTATTTTTCGTCTAAATAGCATTTTACCCTGTCAATAAGTTGTTTTGTTGCTTCCCATTCCTCAAAGGATAAATCGAATACTGTAACTTTATGCGCCTTCGGAATGATA
>WQZS01000004.1 GCA_009780585.1 Defluviitaleaceae bacterium
AAGGTTGCACCATATTCCCAACCAACGCCCCAGAACCCGGCCCCGGCCCGGTGGCAGAGACTCCCCCCCCCCCCCCCACCCCCCGACCCCCCCCCCCCCCCCGACCCCCCCCCCGCCCCACCACCCCCCCCCGCCCCAACAACCCCCCCCCCCCCAACCCCCGCACCCCAACCCGAACCAACCAACGGCAACGACCTGTTATGGCTGTGGATACTGTTAGGCGTTCTAGCTGTAAGCGGGGTGATTGCCGCAATAATTATCACCAAACGAAAAAAATAAATAACCGCCGAAAACGGCGGCAGGTGGTTTTATACGCTTCTTCCGGCAACTTCTGACCTACTAGGTCAGAAGTTAACGCCCCAAAGTAATTTCTTTTTCTCCCCGCAACTCGCGGCGAGCAAAAGTCTAACTCCATTGAAAATAAATAAAATATTATTTGCCTTGCATTATTCGCTCAAAGTAGGATAATAGCCACAAATGATGAGTAGAAAAATTAGCGGTAATGTTTTAACCGAAAATAACTCCGGGCGGCATATACAAAAATATACCGCCCTGCTTTACTTGCTCTTGGCTTTAGCTTTGGTTTTTACCGTGATATTTTTCACGTCATATGATTCGGAATATGTTGATAATCACGAACGGCTTGATGGTTTCGATTTTTCGTCACGCATTGCTTTCCTTTCGCCCGCGCTGTTTGAAGTATACCCGGAAAGGCTGTACAGCCCGGAGGATTTCGCGAACGGCAACACCACGGCCGCGGACAATCGCCATACACCGTTTGCTACTTACCGCCTTGTCCTTAACCTTACCGAAGGCACAACCTACGGTTTAGCCGGATACAGCGCGCTTTACTCCATGACCATGTGGGTAGACGGTCTTTTAGTTGAGCAAGTGGGCGTACCCGGCGGCAGCGTGGAAAGCACGGAATTAAAGGAAAAATTTTTTACGGCTTTTTTTGTGGCCGGAACGGACGCTACGGAAATCATCATCCGGCGTTCGGGTTTAGCCACCGCGGGCGGCGGCAGGTTGAATCCGCTGTACCTTGCCGAAAGACTGCCGATTGTAACCATGAACAACTTTAACCATATCCGTGTCAGTATCTTCATGGGTTTAACACTTATGGCGTCGTTGTTGTTTTTGGGTATGTTTTTGTTTTTCAAGAGCAGGGCTTTCTTTTGGTTTTCAATGGCTTGTTTAATGTTCGCGCTGCGCTCAGCCAGTATGGACTTTTTGATTATTGATACCTTGCTTCCTGATATAAGTTTCCAAATATCGGTGACCATTAATCGTTTGGCCACCCATGGCGTTGTGATATTCATTGTTTTTTATATAGATGCCATGTTTAAGGGCGGCCTTAACCGGATTGTAAAATACGCTACCCCTGTTAATTCGGTTCTTATAGAACTGACAAGGGCAGCCACGCCGTATACTTTCAACACAATGCCGCTGTTTCTTAACACGATTAACGCGCTGCTGATTTTGACGGGAATAGCCGTCATAATCAATATGGCGGTTATAATAGCCAAAAACAAAGACAGGCGCGGTACAGAATATGTACTTGTTTTATTCAGCGGACTCGCGAATGTGCTTCTCGGTTATCTTGAGGTGGTTATCCGGATAATCCCGGGGGCGTTTTTCGCGATTAACTTCATACAAATCGGCGCGTTGGTCTTTGTATTGGTCAATATAATAGCGCTTGCCATAAATTTTAGACATACGGAAGCGCAACTGCTTACGGAACGGCAGCGCAACTTGGAAGCGGACGAAGCAAACAAACTCCTTGCCCGGCTTAACCAACTAAAATCCCGCTTCCTTGCCGACATAAGCCATGAAATCAGAACGCCGCTTACCGTCATTGACAATTACGCCCAACTAACCGACATGGAAATTGACGCGGGGGCAATAAACGCGGACACAAAGAAAAACCTTATGACCATTTCAAGCGAAGCCCAACGCTTGGCGCATTTGGCCGACCGCCTTTTGGATATAACCGTGGCAAAGGAAAGCGCAACCGCGGGAACGGAGGTTTTTGTAGAAGATATGTTCAGCCGTATTGTAGCCCTTTGTGAGCCGATTTTAGTAACGAGTAGAAACCGTTTGGATATTGGAATTGAAAAAAACTGCCCTGCCGTGCGGGTCGTACCCGATATGCTTATACAGGTGTTGTTTAACCTCATAGGCAATGCCAACCGTTATACAGAAGCGGGGATTATACGGCTAACCGCGGAAGCGGGTAATGAAAACAGCGAAGATAACAAAATGGTCATATTCAAGGTCAGCGATAACGGCGCGGGGATTCCTTCGGATATACTTGAAAAAGTTTTTCAAAGGGGTATCAGCGGTGACGGGTCATCGGGGCTTGGGCTTGTTATATGCAAGGAAGCCATAGAATCACATGGCGGTACAATCCGCTTGGAGAGTGAACATAATCGGGGCACGACAGTAATTTTCACGCTGCCGATTTATATAGCGCGGGGGGAATCGACAAATGCCCGCTAAAATATTACTGGTGGAGGACAATCCCCACATTCAAGAAGCGAACAAGAAAGCTTTGGTCATGCGCGGCTACCATGTGTTGGAAGCCGAAACCTTGGCGCGGGGGCGGGAGCTGTTATTAAAGGAGCAACCCGATTTAATCATACTCGATGTCATGCTGCCCGACGGAAGCGGCCTTGGTTTGTGTGAAGAAATCCGTAAAGGCAGTAATATTCCTATCCTCTTTTTAAGCGGGTTGAGAGAAGAAAAAGAAATCGTTGATGGTTTTGAATCCGGCGGCGATGTTTATTTAACCAAGCCGTACGGTTTAAACGTGCTGGTAAAAAATGTTGAAGCCCTTTTGAGCCGTTCAAAGGATATTCCCGATATGTTGGTTAAGGGGAGGCTTAATTTTAACATCATATCAAACACCGTAACCTGTGACGGCAAGGATACGGGTATAAAAACCGGCAAGGAATTTGACGTGTTGTTTTACTTGGCAAAAAGGGAGGGCAAAACCATCAGCGCGGAACAGATTTACGAACAGGTATGGGGGCAGCCCGCGCTGGGTGACGATACCGCCGTCAGGAATGTGGTTTCAAAAATACGAAAAAAACTGGAATTTTCCGATTATACGATTACTACCGAACACGGCAAAGGGTATGTATTTGAGAGCGGTTAAACCGAAATAAAATGTATAAAATTTTCGACATTTGCTGTTTTAGGCTTTAAACCTACTAAAATATAATTAGTGGGTTTTTTGTTTGAAAAGGATAATTGCATGGATGATAAAAATTGGACTATTTTGGAGGAATTGTTATGGGTTTCCTAAACAAACTCAAAGAAAAAGCCAAAGACTTGGTAAGTTCGGAAAACTTGCAAAAGCTAACCGACACCGCGAAAGGCTTGACCGAATCGGCAAAAACAGCGATCCACGCGGCGACCGCGCCGCCGCCGATGACCCCGCGCGAAAATGAACTGGCGCAGTTGTTTGGTTACACGGTAAAAAACGGCGAGAAAATTATCTTCGCTTCGGACACTAAGGAACTGCTGGTAACGAACCGTACCTTCCTGTATGGATGGCCAAACGGTGAACGCGAAACCGTCGCCCATGCCAACGCGGACATTTTTACGGTCTACTTCGCAACGGACTGGCGGTATGTACGGGCCGCTATCTTTGACAGCGAACTTCATATTTTTGACAATATATTGCTGTCGGAGGACGAAGCGCAGGCGTTCTGCCGCGCATTGGCGGATACCTACGCGCCGGCAAAGAGCGGCGCGATACAAGACGGTTTGTTCTTGCAAAAAACGGGAAAGGAGTGGCAATGCAGAAATCAAGCCGAGGTGCGCCGTTCTTTCTTGGATATGTTCGCCGAGGATTGCGGATTCAAATTGTCAGCGGGCGAAGAAGTTGTTTTTGTTGGCCAAAATATAGTGAATTTCATCCTCACCAACAAAAACCTGATTATCAACATGAGCTACCACGACGCCTACGATAAAAATTGCTATACCGTGATGAGTTATGAAAACGCCCCCCTTACCGTCCAAATTGAACCCGGCGGGACACCCGTTCATATCATCCCGGGCGATTCGGGCATCGCGGACAACATAAACCTGTTTTACACCGAAGCCGTGGACTTGATCGCGGCGATCGGTCAGTCTTGGAGCGGCGCGGACTTGGCGGGTTTCTATCAAGGTCTTGATTACCATAAAACAGCGGTCGAGATTGTCGCCAACCCCGATGGAACCATAGGCTGTACGGAATACGACGCGGATGAAAATTATTTTACGCACGATTTCGCGGACGATTTCCACAAAAACAACCAACCGCCGCTCGGTATGGTTTTCGCGTTGAAAGCGGAGGACGGATTTTACTATCCCGCCGAAGCCGGAAAACCGGGCGAAGATGGTTTGATAGACGTCGCGTTTATGAACGGGCAGACCGCGCGGTTGAAAATGAAGCAGATTGTTGACCTAACAGTTGTTTTCAGCGAAATGCGCTTTCACGCAAACTGGGAAAACAGAGGGGACTATTATCCGTGCAACCTCAACTTTGTCGAAGATGACAATTATACCGAATTTATAGCAACATACTTGGACGACGGGATTGTAGAACAAGTCAACATAAGACGCTTACGAGCGTACCAATAGGAGGAATCCCAATGAAAAAAGCAATTATAGCCTTGGTGCTTGCGATTCTCCTTGTTCTTAACGCCTGCGGCGGCGGGGGTGCGGATAATAGTGGAAGCGACACAGTTAACGGCGCGAACAGCGGCAACGTCCCGGTTCCCGCTGCTGTGGAAGCTCGGACAATGGTCGTATCACACATAGACGGTGCGGCGGCAACGATGACCCGGGGCACAGGCCCGGAAGTCAACGCCGCGGCGGGCGCAAGGCTGGGCGAGGGATATACCGTGGCTACACCGGTTATGTCCTTTTGCTACATTGTGCTGGATCAGCGTTCGCAGGTAAAAATAGACGAGCAAAGCCGCATATCCATCGACCGGGCCACCGATCGGCTGCTGTCCATAGCGGTGGAAAGCGGGCAGATATTAGTGGATGTGCAGGGGCAAAGCCCGGGGCACACCATCGAAACCCGATTGGGTAACGTGATGTTCGGCGTGCGCGGGACGCTGTTTGTTGCCGGGCAGGGCGTCGGCGACGGGGCGTTTATCGTCATGCTTGAGGGCAGCGGCGAAGTGGACGGCAGACCGCTTAAAGCGGGAGAGATTGCCCTGATAACCGGCGGCGAAGCGCAAGAAATCCGCGGGTGGGAGCTTGAGGAGTTGAACGGATTCATACTGCAAGCAATCCTCGACAACCAAGACCGTGTATTAGCGGCGGGTGCTGTCACCGCGGACGCGTTGGATAGACTGATGATGATACGACTCCCCGGTGAATACATACACGAAACGGGTCATGACACCGGCAACCCGTATATCTCGCTGGCTTCTTTTCACAACGAGTTTGTGTTCTATTGGGATGGACAGCTCAGGAATATTACCGGTGAGTTTACTGTTGCGGACGGCATAGTGACTTGCCATCCTGACGTAATGAGCCTTCAACACCCCGAGTTCGCCGCGCTTGGTATTGAAAACTTCCGGTTCAGGTACGAGGGCAACGCGCTGGTGTTCATAGAGGACTTTGCGATGAGCAGAACCGAATACGGCGATGTGTTCGAGCGGGTATCTTGGGAAACCGAACCCAACTCCCTCCCGGAAACCGCACAGATAACCGCCCCGGGAGTGGATGACGGAACAGGCGGAGGTGGCACAGGCCGCCGCACCCCGAGACCGGGACCGAGCGGTACCGGAACCGGTCCGGGCGGCTCAAACACAACAAGTGGCCCGGATGATCCCGGAAGTGGTCCCGGCACACCCGGCTCCGCTGAGACAGGAGGGTTTTTGGGCAGGTTTTCATTCCATGAAGGCGGAACCAATCACGGCGCAATGTTCAACATAACATTTAACGCGGACGGAACGGGTATTTTCAACTGGCTGGCTCTGCCGAATACCCACATAGACTGGAGCGTTGCGGGTGATAACAGAGCCTCCATCAGCTACCAATCCATTGCCGAATACATGACCATATACGGAACGCTTGACGGCGATACACTTACCGTAATTGACCCGCATTTCCCCGACAATATATATGTATTCATAAGGGATTAACGACAATAAAAGATAAAACGGAGGAATCACAATGAAAAAGTCAATTTTCGCATTAGCTTTAACATTGCTGGTCTGCGCCATATTCGCGCTGCCCGCGTTTGCCGCCGACGGCAGCAGCTTTGACACCCCCGAATGGCAGACACCCCTTTGGTTGGTCCTTGGATTGTTCGGCGGCTTTTTGTTTGTCGTGTTGTTCCCGTACAAACGATACATGATTAAAAATTATGAACTTAACCCGGTGGAGCTGAAGCCGCTTTTATACTCAATGGGGCTGTCCATGGTATACATGGCGGTCATGATGGTTGCGAGTCTTAATGCCATGTGGCCGATCTTTTTCTGCATGGCTCCCGGCGTTGTCATTCCCACCTTGAAACTCCTCAAAATCACTAAAGACCCCAAAATTCTCGCAATCCACGTTACTTTGATGCTGGGATTCTATGGCCTGATGGGTCTTGTGGCGATGTTTGTGTTCTTCTTGGTTGTGATGGCGGCGGTTGCGGTGGGGGGATTTTTCGTACTCAAAATGGTTATGGGCGGCAGAGGAAAATGTTCCAACTGCGGAGCCACCGCCGGTTGGGGGGCGAGTTCCTGCTCGTGCGGCGCGCGTTTCAGTAATTAACATAAACGGGAGGAACGCCGGCATGAAAAAAATAATCGTTACATTGGCGTTGGCGTTGGTACTGTGCGTATCATTCGCGGTACCGGCGCTTGCCGCAAACGGCGCAAGTTTTGACACGGCGATACCGTTGCCGCAATTGGATAGGTTTAGGGACAGTGCGTATACGACGGGTACTTTTAACGGGCAATTCAGCCCCGTTTATTTCCGGTTTAATACCAACGACCGCACAAGAGTTCACGAAATATACAGCAGGGGCAGCATCTTCGTGGAGGTGTTTAATGCCAATCGGGAAAGTGTCCTGCGCGCACCCCGCAGAGGCGCGAGAACCGTACAGGTATCGTGGCCGAACGACGCTGTCGGTTATATAAGAATAACACCGCGCGGCAGCAACCCTAACCCCGAATTCCGCGTTATGATGGTGGAGGGAGCAGCCACGGGAATTGAAAACCCCACAGCACTCTGGAATTATATAGTGCAGTATTGGTGGATGGGCATCATCGTCTTGGTTTACTTTTATTTATACGGTTGGGGATACAGGGAATACATCCGCGTTAGGTATGAATATGACCCGACGGGAAGCCTTTTCAAAACGGCGTTGGCGGCGTGTGCCGGGGTGTTGGTTTTAAATATGTTCGGAATCGTTATGTATAACGTGCATATATGGCTTGGCGCGATAATGGGGATTTCCCTTATTATCAGCACCATCATGTGTTTTGTTAAAACAAAAAGCCTCGTCGTCACGGTTCTCAATTTTATTTTAACGGCTATTTATTATGTCATATTCGCAGTAGTCGCGCTTGCTTTTGCTTTTGTCGCAATCGGCTTGTTCCTTCTCCAATTTTTGCTTGGCTCGATGGGCGGCGGCGGTAAACAATCCGGCGGCGGCGGCGAAACAAGTACGTGTCCCGGATGCGGCAGCCTAAGGTATAAGAACAGTCCATGCGGCTGCGGAAGATGATTACGGAGGTATGGACATGAAAAAAGCGGCGGAGGCTTTATACGAAAAGGCTTTGGATTTGGTATTGGAAGACGATTACGACGAAGCCATCAATGTCTGCGGTAAGCTGATTGATATGGAAGTCGCCGAAGGTTACGCGCTTAGGTCCCAATGCCATTACCTTATGGAGGATTACGAAAAAACGAAAAAAGACGCGGAAAAGGCCGTCAAGCTCCTGGACGACGATAACAAGATCGGCGCGGTGTACGCCCGCAAGGGCAACGCCCATTACCACTTGGGCGAATACGACGATGCCATCGGGGACTTATCGAAGGCGATAAAATTGCTGGAGGAAGACGACGACATAGGCACGGCGTACTTCGACAGGGGTTATACATACTACCTTATAGATAAATACGACGAATCGCTGGCGGACATGGCCAAGGCCGTCGGGTTGTACGAAGACGACGAAAACATCGGCTGCGCTTACTTTATAACGGGCGCCAACCATTTTTACCTAAGGAATTACGACAAGGTTTTGGCTAACCTAAAGAAGGGCAGCAAACTGATAGATATGTTCCCTTACTTATATTTCTTCCGGGGCGTAAGCCATTACAAAGAAAATAATCACGACAAGGCGCTGAAGGATTTTGAGGCCTACATCGACAACGACGAAGACGATACGAGCCTTGATTTCTTGGGGCACGCCCATTACTTCAGGGCTGTGATATACAACGGTACGGAAAGGCTGAAGAAAGCGGCCAACGCCTGCGAACAATGCCTTAAAATAATTAAGGAAGCCAAAAAGGGCGGGCTTGAAGGCAACGCGGATTACAGTTACGACAGCCTGTACAAATTGCGCGGCGAGGTAAGCGACATGCTGGAAGCCCTGGAAGCAGGGGAAAAATATGCCCCCGACACCAAAAAGAACCCCGAAGCCGTTGAAGTAAAAAACTCGGAGGCAGGGCAACCCGAAGCCCTCGACAAATTAAACGGCCTCATCGGCCTGGGTAGGGTCAAAGAGGAAGTCAACACCGTTATCAATCTGCTTAAAATCAAAAAAATGCGGGAAAAGGCAGGCGTCTCTACTGCGGCGATGTCCTTGCACATGGTATTTTCGGGCAACCCCGGTACGGGCAAAACCACCGTGGCCCGTATTTTGGGTGATCTATACAGGAACCTGGGCGTTTTATCCAAGGGGCAACTGATAGAGGTGGACCGGTCGGGGCTTGTAGGGCAGTACATCGGCGAAACAGCGTTAAAAACCTTGGAAGTGGTTGAGACCGCCATGGGGGGTATCCTGTTTATCGACGAGGCGTACGCGTTGGCTTCCGCCAAAGGGGTTAGCGGCCATGATTTTGGTCAGGAGGCCATTGATACCTTACTTAAAGCAATGGAGGACAACCGCGACAATCTGATTGTCATCGCCGCGGGTTATGAAAAGGAAATGGAGACCTTTTTACAGGCAAACCCGGGGATGCAATCGCGTTTTAATACGTTTATCCATTTTGACGATTATTCGGCGGAAGAACTGTACGCGATTTTTATGAACCTTGTTAAATCCAACAGCTACACCTGCACCGACGAGGTTAAAACCCACCTGACGGATTACTTCATTAATATGTACGCAAACCGGAAGGATAACTTCGCCAACGGCCGTGAGGTGCGCAATACCTTTGAAAACATGATAAAGCGCCAGGCAAACCGCTTGGCTAAATTATCCGATATAAGCGAAAGCGATTTATATGGCATAAAGGCGGAGGATATTATATGAAGAAAATTATTTTGGCATCAGCAATAGCGCTGGTTATAAACGTTTTGCTTGCGTTACCCGCGCTCGCCGCCGACGGAACCGCTTTTTTATCGCCGCGCGGGGTTGAGCTTGAACGGACAGACGGCGTTCGTATGAACGCAAACAACGTCGTGGTTTATTATTCCTTTGAAGTACCGGTAACGGGCCCGTACAGCGTTAGCGCATGGGGTCCCGGAAGCGTAGAATTAAAATTGCTGAACCGCAATCAACGCGCGATTGACGGCGGTTCGGGGGTTTTCCGCAGGACATTTAACGCCGGAACAACCTACACCGTGAGCGCAACCGCGACAGGCGGTGAAAATTTGCTCTTCCGTGTGTCCCGATTCCCCAACATAAACCAAAGCAGCATGACCGAAGACCGGAGAATGACCATCGAAAATTTTACGGGTGCGCCGGTTATTCCGTTGTATGAATATGTGTATATAAACGAATTGACCGAACGTCCGAACAGCTTTTTTATCGTCGAGATTGAGGAAGACGCGCTGTATCGTTTCGGCAGGAAGAACTTCAACGATACATTCCAATTTCAATTATATAGGGACGACTTCCAATTAATAGTACGGCAGAGTGCGAATTTGCGCCCGGAAATCGTACTCAGCCCCGGCACATACTACCTGTTCGTGTACTCGAGCGGCTACAAACCGGGGGATGAGGATTACGCTTTCCTTATCACCCGGCAGGGCGAATACGGCTGGCCGCCAACCCCGTCCAACGCCGCATGGCATAATTTTATTAGAAATACGTACAGGGATATGACTTACGGTACTTTTTGGGCGAGGCTTGCGGGATTTGTGCCGTGGGCGCTTGATTTTCTTATCATTTTGATTTTGTTTTTGTCTGTGTTTTATCCGTATTCCGGTTATTTATACGGGAAATACAATTTCAAAATGTTCGGTTGGCCTTTTTATATATTGGTAGGGTCAATCGCTTTGATCGTTTTCCCTCCTATGGTTGGTTTCGACCCATTGGGGGTACGCGATGGCGGTGTTTTCTTTGGCGACACGCGGAGTCTGACGATTTTGTTCGGCGCGTTCGCTTTCGGTGTTTTGCTGAACGGTTTGTTCCTGTTCATTAAAAGCCGCAAGATAATTATGCCGTTTATACACATCGTTTTTTTAACAGCCCTTGTCCCGCTGTTGGTATATTTCACGGTGATGGTGGCTATCGCGGTCGCTGTTATGGTGGGGTTGATGTTATCGGGTCAAATGTTGTCTGTAGGTTTTACGCCGACGAAATACCGTGTAACCACACGCAGCTCGGACGGGACTTTCATTGGTTCCCAAGATGTTGATATGTATTAATAAAACAGTTGCGGAGTGAACAATCGGGGGTAACATGATGGATTGGCTTGCACTTATTATCATAGCGGCTGTGCCTTTTGCGTTGGTTTCTTTCGCCGTTATATATTTCCGCGACAAAAAAAAGAGCAAACAAGATATACAACAATTATTA
The DNA here is from genome assembly GCA_009780585.1 of Defluviitaleaceae bacterium. Taxonomy (GTDB): domain Bacteria; phylum Bacillota; class Clostridia; order Lachnospirales; family WQUN01; genus WQRX01. Next base: position 10,971 of record WQZS01000004.1, read on the forward strand.
GCCGACAAGGGCGCATTGTATATGATAACGCTCCCTCACGCGGCAGGGCTGCCGTTGCCGGAAAAGGTTGACTGCACGATTTTCTATTGCGTTAAAAATATTGAGGTAAACGCAAACGGCGTGGCGTTCAAATTAGACTTGGACGGAATACACGACATCAGCGTAAAATCCGCAACAGAAATACACAGACAGCTTGTTTCGAGCGCGGGCGGCGCAATCGCCGGCGCACACCTTGCGGGTTGGGTTGGCGCGGCTATATTCGGCAGGGTACATGAGCGGCAGATAACCGAAACCCGCTTTTTTTTGTTTATTACTTATACTTCAACCGATGGCATCAGTTATATCGCTTTTGAAACCGACCAAAATAACAAATATACAGACATGATAATTGCGGAGTTTGGTAAGCGTCCGAAGAATACAAAAGCGGTCAGCTTAACCTAAACCACGGCTTCTGCCGCAACAAAAAAATACGATGCGTTTATATCGTTTAAGATGAGCCTGTTCGCTTAAAACCCGCTCAATCATTTTATAGGGACCAATAAAATCAAAACGGTTCCGATAGACTTGGAAGGTGAGGATTTCAAATGAAAAGAAAAATAACCGCATGGTTTTTGGCCTTTGCCCTGTGTTTCGGCGCGGTCCCCGTGTACGCTTCCGACACCGCGACATCGCGCACCTTTGTCATTGAAAGCATAAACGGCAACAACGCCACCCTTACCCGAGGGACGGCAAGGGAGTTTCGGGCGTCGCGCGGCACAAGGCTTGCCGCGGGTAACACCGTCACCACGGGCAGGGATACGGAACTCGATATACTGATGGACAATAACTCCATCGTCACCATGGATTCCTTCACCAAAATAGACATAAGCAAATTGAACCGCAACGACCTTAAATTGACGGTTATCACGGGTTCGATCGCAATCAATGCCGCACAGCGGAACGAAGGCAACAGCACCCAAGTCAAATCGGGCAACTCCATCATGGGTATACGCGGCACCCTGTTTACCGTAGTCAACCGCAACGGCGTTACGCGGACGGTGCTGTTGGAAGGTTCCCTTGACGTAAGCACCCCGGACGGTGACTTTAACATGGAAGCCGGGTATATTTTGGTCGTTGACGGCAATATAACAGCGGCCTCGGAGGAATCGGTAAGCGTATTCCCCCTTGATATCGGTTTAATCCCCGACAGCTTTACATTGGAATATATACAAGAAAACGCGCCCATGTTGTTGGAAATCGGCACGGTTACCGAGGATGACGTACAACAATTGGACGCGCTGATTTACGCGGCGAAAGCCGAGGAAGCCAAACAAGCCGAAGCCATACAACAAGCCCTGCTGGCACAACAGGACATAATCAACAACGCGCAGCAAACAACGATTTACCCGGACAGCGGCACACCGTCACCGTCACCGACCCCGGCAACACCCGCACCGCCGGCAACGGCACCCGACCCTACGCCGACGCCAACACCCGACCATACACCACCTTCGGCACCCGACCCCACACCGACACCAACACAACCACCGCCGCCCACCACATTTACCGTGACATTCGTAGATTGGAACGGTACGGTACTTAAAACCGAAACCGTGAACAACGGCGGGAACGCAACCCCACCGGCCAACCCGACGCGCCCGAACCACACTTTTACGGGGTGGAGCGGCGCATATACAGGCGTGACGAGCAACCGTACCATCACAGCGCAGTATACGCCGACAGGAACGCCCGACATCACCATTACCACACAACCCACAAACACGCCCGTTACGGCGGGAAATATTACACAATCCCTTTCGGTGGCGGCTTCCGTCACGATGGGCGCGACATTATCCTATCAATGGTACAGCAATACAAGCGCAAGCAACACAGGCGGTACGGCGATTGGCGGCGCAACCGGCGCGTCCTTCGCTATACCGACAGGATTAACACAAGGAGCATATTATTATTTCGTTGAGGTAAGCGCGACAGGCGGCGCGACCTCGGTACGCTCAAACCCTGCCACGGTGACAGTGAGCGCGTCGGGCGCAAGCAATTCCGGCACGTTCAACATTGAAACAGGAACATGGGTTGGTACACCGCCCGAAGCACAGTATTATACATGGGCTGACCCCATCCTCACCGTAAATGATGACGCGGATATAACAATCACCGGCACCGTATCAAACGGCCGGCGTATTGTTGTTGCGGCAAACGCAGAAGCCAGCATCACCTTAAACAATGTGAGCATAACCGGGCTTGGCTCAAGCCAATCCCCGCTGTTGTTAAACAATGGCGCGAACTTAACTTTGTTGCTTTTAAATAGCAATCATCTTACCGGGGGCAGCGGAGCCGCAGGGCTGGGGGCCTTGGTTAACGCCGCACTTATCATTGACGGCACCGGGCAGTTAACCGTACAGGGCGACACTGCGGGTATTGGCAATGGCGGCGGTATTACCATCCGGGGCAGCGTAACCGTACACGCCACAGGCGGTTCCGGTAACGCAGGTATCGGCGGCAGATGGGGCGGCAATGGCGGTACCATCACAATCACCGATAACGCAAACGTAACCGCAGTGGGCGGTGACGAAGCGGCAGGTATCGGCGGCGGGAATGGCGTGAATACCACTAACCGGGTCGGTCACGGCGGTGTAATTACAATCAGCGGCAATGCAAACGTGACTGCCACCAGTACAGGTGCCGGTGCGGGTATAGGCGGCGGCAGATATTCCGCCGGCGGGAGTATCACCATAACCGATAATGCCGTGGTAAACGCAAGCGGCACTGCAGGAGGTGCAGGCATTGGCGGCGGTGGTGACGGCGGCAACTCCGGCACCATCATCATCAACGGCAGCGCGAATATAACCGCCGCATCCAATTGGGGCGGCGCAGCCATCGGCGGTGGCGGGCGGCCGAGCTACGGAAGCGGAACAGTCACTATTTCCGGCACACCCATTATCCACACTTACATCGGTGCGAATGGTGTTCCATGGGGTATCGGCCCAGGCGATTCATCAATGAACGCCTCTGTCAACATCACGGGCGGCACCTTCACAGGCGGCGCGATTAGCATAAATTGGGTAAATCATTGGGCGGTTACGTTTAACTTAGCAAGCGGCACCCGCACAGGCGGCGGCGAGTTATTCCAACTTGTGGAAAACGGCACAAACGCAACCGCGCCGATCGTTACCCCACCCGCAGGCCAAGAACCCGCCAACCCCGCGTGGAGTCCGGCTCTCTCCCCCATAACAGGTCACACGCCGATTACCGCGCAGTGGACGGCGGGAGGGGGTAATACGGCAACCGTAACAGGCGGGGCGTTTACGAATCAAGGCTTCCCCACCCTTGCCGCCGCGCTTGATACCATCGGCACAACCGCCGGAACATACAACATCACCCTGTATGAAAACCAAAACATTGGGGCAAGAACACTTGAAAACGGCTTAAATATCACATTGTCAGCCAATTCTGCACAAGCGGTGCAACTCACGGGCACAGGCAGTTTGTTTACAATCCTCGCCGCAAATAGCTTGACCCTTGGCGATAACATCACCTTGCGAGGGGTAAACAATAATATCTTTCCGCTTGTGGTTGTCGAAGGAACATTTACTATGAATGGCGGCACAATCACAGGAAATACCACAACAGGTTCCGGCGGCGGTGTACGGGTGGCTGATGGTGCTGTGTTTAACATGAGCGGCGGTACTATCACCGGCAACACGGCAGCGGCGAACGGCGGCGGCGTGATTGTACAGAAGATAGGGGCAACCGGCGGTACATTCAATTTGACCGGCAACGGTACAATTACAAACAACAACGCCCAATGGGGCGGCGGTTTGGCTGTATTTGGCGAATTCAGCATGAACGGCGGCACAATTTCCGGCAACACGGCAACAGACAACGGCGGCGGTATAATTGTGTACGGCGATGCTTCCTTATCGGGCGGCACAATCAGCGGCAACAATGCCCGTTGGGGCGGTGGCGTGTGTGTAGACGAGGCCAATGGTATTGCCGGTACAGTCACTATGGGCGGCGTAGCGATGATTTCTAACAACACTGCCGTCAATTTAGGCAACGGCGTGTATATGCGCAGCGGTACATTTATCATGAACAACGGCTCAATCAACGGCAACAACGGCAACAACGGCGGCGGCGGCGGTGCGTCTGTGGACGGCGGCGTGTTTACCATGAACGGCGGGACGATCAGCAACAACACTTTCACCGGCAGCGGCAGCGGCGGCGGCGGTGTGAATGTACAAACCAACGGTGTGTTTACCATGAACAACGGAACCATTTCCGGCAACTCGGCAGCAAACGGCGGCGGGGTGAGTGCAGGGACTGCCAACGGCACGTTTAACATGAACGGCGGCGTTATTTCCGGCAACACCGGCACAACAGCAGGCGGCGGCGTGTATGTAAGCGCATCCGGCGGCATATTTACCATGACCGGCGGCGTAATCGCCGGAACCGACGCGACAGGCACGGACGGCAACCCGAATATCGCTCCATCCTCATCCGGCGCGGCGCTCTTTGTGGCATCGGGCGGCACGGGCACGGCGCGGTACGGCCCGGCCAGCGACACCACCAACCGGCAAAACTTCATCAATACGGTAGACCTTACCATAGAAGTAAACGGCGGCGCGTTAATCCGCCCTACTCCATAACGAAGTGACAAAATTAACAAGCAAACGATACAAAAAATCGTTGGCATCCGCGAGAGCCTTTTTCCTCCCGCAACTTCTGACCTACTAGGTCAGAAGTTATCCCCCCAAAGTATCTTCTTCCCCAACGCCCCAACCGCTTATCGCGGGGGGCGTAACGCCGTACACGCGCGGGCGGCGCGGCGGGCGGATGTTCCATAAGCCGCGCCTACGAAAACGGGTGTCGGGCGGCGAACGGGCGCGTTATGTGGTTGGCATCGGGCATTTATGACCGATGCAACCACTTCGCGCACGGAGCCGACCAGCGCCCGTTTTCGCTGAGCGCGGCGTTGGAACATCCGCCCGCCGCGCCGCCCCCCGTACATCTTTTTCTTTACACACCCCCCTTAATATGCTACTATCCCCTGCGCGGGCGGTTAACTCAGTTGATAGAGTGCCACCTTGACGTGGTGGAAGTCGAGGGTTTGAGTCCCCCATCGCCCATATGGTCGCAAGGGGTTGTTCTGTAACAAGCGGGGCAACCTTTTTTGGTTAAAGGAGGTATAAATATGCGTCTCATAGGGACGTCCGCGTTTGGTATACGCTTGCCCATCATTTCATCGGGGGACGATTTGGTTCCCCTCGTCGCCGATCACGTTATAAAAGTCACCGAGCAGCAAAAAAATCCCCTCTCCCCCGGCGATATCGTCGCCGTAACCGAAAGCATGGTCGCTAAAGCTGAAAGCAATTTTATCGACATCAGCGACATCGCCGCCGACGTACGGGCAAAATTCCCCGGAGGCGAAGCGGGGCTGGTGTATCCCATGCTCTCGCGCAACCGCTTCCTCAACATTTTAAAAGGCATCGCGGCAGGGGTTGAAAAATTGCACATCCTGCTCAGCTACCCCCACGACGAAGTCGGCAACCCCGTGATGGACATTGATAAATTGGACGAGGTTGAGGATTTCTTTAACCTGCGCCTGATGCAAGATTATGACACCCTTGTATCCGCCGACGATTTCCGTGAAGTGGCGGGGGCGTACAAACTACCCTTCACGGGCGTTGATTATGTGGAACTGTATAAAAGCGTCGCGCCGCATATTTCCGTTTATTTTTCCAATGACCCGCGCAGTATTTTGGAACTGACACCCCATATATTAGTGGGGGAAATCCACAACCGCTTCCGCACGAGGAAACGGCTGGAGAAAACAGGCGCGCAAACGGTTTACACCCTGTCCGACATTATGAACAAAAGCGTCAACGGCAGCGGCTTTAACGAAAAATACGGCGTGCTGGGCTCCAACCTTTCCACGGATACGAAACTTAAAATGTTCCCGAACGACGCAAACGGCTTTGTAAAGAAACTGAAAAACCGCTTTAAGGAACTGGCGGGAGTCGCCCCCGAAGTGATGGTATACGGCGACGGCGCGTTCAAAGACCCCGTGTGCGGTATATGGGAGCTGGCCGACCCCGTCGTTTCCCCCGGGCATACGCCGCGGCTGGCGGGGCAGCCATCGGAGATAAAGATGAAGCTGGTTGCGGACACGGCTTTATCGGGCATTATTGGGGAGGAAAAGCGGGAAGCCGTAAGGAAAATGATACGGGAAAAGGACGCAAACCCCCAAACCTTCCGCGAAGGCACCACCCCAAGGATTTACGCCGATTTGCTCGGCAGCCTGGCGGATTTGGTCTCGGGGAGCGGCGATAAAGGTACGCCCGTGGTGCTGATCCGCGGATATTTCGACAGCTACGCCTCGGATTGATAAAATCCGGGGCTTTTTTTCGCTATTTATCGGCATTTATTCATCAAATCTATAGACAAATAAAAAGGCTTATATTATGATACATTAAATTTGTGTTACAATTCCCCACCAATGTCCGTACCAACGCCTTGCCCCTCGGGGTCGAAAGGGTTTTTTCTGATGATTAAGCGCGTCAAAAACGTACTCCTACTCTTGGTGGCCGTAAGTCTGCTGGCGGCGGTCCCCATACCCGCGAAGGCCGCGGCGGCGGCGGCGGAGGGCATCGACGCAATCCTGGTTATCGACACCTCGGGCTCCATGCGCAACTCCGACAGGGACCGCACCGCGCTTGAGGCCGCCCAACTCTTCATCGATATGATGGAAACGCAGAATTCACGCATCGGGGTTGTCGAGTTCAGCGGTACGCTGGGTACGGTCATCCCCCTTACACCCGTCAATACCCCCGAGGAACGCGGCGCGCTCCGCAGGCAAATCGCTCAATTCACCTACCATGGCTGGACGGATATCGGGCTCGCGCTCGATGCCGCCGTAACCATGCTCATCGAGCAGGGCGACCCCAACAACAGCCCGCTGATCATCCTCTTTACCGACGGCACCATCGAAATCAACCCTTCGGAACTGGGCCGCACCGAGGCCATGTCCTACGACGACGTTTCCGCCGCCATCCACAACTTGGACGGGCGCGCGCCTATCTACACCATCGGGCTTAATTATTCGGGCCTGGTTAACGTCAACTTCCTGCGCCAAATATCCGAGCGCACGATGGGGCGCAATTTCATTATCCAAGAAGCGGCCGCCCTTCCCATGGTATTTTCGGAAATTTCCGCCAGCCATATCCGCACCTCGGTCATCGAGATAGCGGATTTCGTGGCCGTAGCGGAGGAGTATACGGAGATTACGATATCGATCCCCTCCGCGTTTGTGGCGGAAGCGAATATCATCATGCTTTCCGAAAATCCCTTGATCAACGTGCGTTTCGTAAACCCGAGCGGCGAAGAGGTTACCTTCGACGACGTGAACAATATCATTTCCTACGCCAACCGGTACACCATGATCAAGGCCCTCAACCCCGACGTGGGCGATTGGACGCTTAAGGTCATGGGCTTGCCCGACGAACGCGTAACCGTCAACCTTATTTACAATTTCGACATAGGCTTGGAAGCCTCCGCATCCCAGGCGGGTACCACAGGCGTACTGTACAATCCCGACGCCCCGGTGGTGGTTACCGCCATCTTTGACTTTACCGACCCGCGCATTTCCCCGGCGGATGTCTTCGGCGGCGCGGCGGCGGAACTGCGGGTATACGACCGCTTCATGCAGCAACTGTACAGCGTGCCCATGGAGAATACCGGCACACGCTTTACCGTGGATTACCAAACGCAAACGGGCGACGACGTACATGTAACCGTGTGGGTGGATCACCCGCACTTCTCCGTCGGCAGCGGGTTCGTGACGCTTGCCTTCGACGAACCCTTGCCCGAACCTACGCCTACACCCGCCCCCACGCCCGAGCCGACACCGGAACCTACCCCCGAGCCCACGCCTTCGCCCACCCCCGTACCCGCAACCCCTTCACCCGCCCCGCCCCCCGCAAACAATGACGGCGGCGGCATCCCCGTGTGGGTATTTATCGCGGGCGGCGCGGTTGTTTTGTTGGCCGTTATCATTATAGCGGCGAGCCGTAAGCCCAAGCCCAAGTTCTTTAACGGATACCTGGAGGTACGCGGCTTACTGCCCGACGGCAAATATACCTCCCTGGAAGCCCCCGACTTGGGTACGTACACGGGGCGCACCCCCTTGCATCAATTCCTGAAGGAATCGCTGACAGGCAGAGCGGGGCGGATTTTAGAATCCATAAAATTGGGCGACATTAGTATTGCGCCCGGCTTGCAATCGGGCGAACCCGTTTTGCTGCTGATTAACCGAACCCCTTGCGTCATCATGGATAATGAGCAGGTCTTCGGTAAAAACATCGTATGGCAGGATAACCAACAATTGATTTTCTCCAATGAGGATTCGGCGGCGAAACTGGAAATCACGTATAGGGCAGAGCTAAACTGATGCGGTTCTTTGCGCGGCAAGGGAGCTATATAACATGAGGTTATCGCCGGAAATTATCGCGGACCTGCGAACGCTTGACTTTGAATACGGCGGGGGTATCACCACACTCAGCACCAAGTCCGAGGTCATCGACAAGCCCATTTTGGTAGTGGGCTTGGGCGGTACGGGCGTGGAGTCGCTGATCCGCGTAAAAAAGGCGATTAACAGGCATTTCCGGTTGCCGCCCGTGGTGGCCGGCGCGCGCCCGCCCGACAAGCCCGCCCAAATCGAATACATCGGCATCGATTCCGACGAAACGCTCCTTAACCTTAAATACATGGACATGACCTTTAACGACGACGAATTCGTTTTACTGGAAAACGCGAACCTCACTTCGATTTATAAGAACCGCGAAACGGTATTCAAGCACTCCACGCACGAATGGATCGCGGACAACCTGCGCTTGCAACAGGTGCGCCACGGCGCGGGCGGCATCCGCCAGGCGGGGCGTTTCCTGCTGGCGATCAACACCAACCGCGTCGTCAACGTAATCACCGACAAGATCAGCCGCCTCACCGCCAGCCGCAACGCCAACGACCTGCTGTATGTATTTATACTGGTCGGGTGCGCGGGGGGTACGGGGAGCGGCATTTTTATTGACATACCCTACATGATCCGCCAGCTCGCCGCGCAGAAGGGCTTTGAAACGGAAAATATCGGCATGATCTTTTTGCCGGATGTTACGCTGTCCGACAGCATGATCGACGGCTCCGCCGCGCTTAATATCAAGGCCAACGGCTTCGCGGCGCTTAAGGAACTCGATTACCTCATGTCCATCGAGCAAACGGGCGAATTCTTCGAGCATACCTACGCCGATTTGGACATCCGGACCAACCGCCCGCCGTATGATTTGTGCCATTTGGTCAGCGCGAAGGACGAAATGGGCAAGCTCATCCCCCAAGCGAAGAACTACTGCATGAACGTGGCCGCGGAGACGATTATCAACTTTATCGCCAGCGAGGAAGCCGTGGACGGGCAAAGCTACACGATCAACTCCTATTTATCCAACATTGAGAATAACAAGGCCGCGTTCCTCACCACGCACCAGCAAAAACAGCCCGTCAATTATATTTATAACATCGTGGGCGCGGCTTCGGCGCAGCTTCCGCTGGAATATTTGATCAACTACCTCACGGCCAACATGTTCGAAGAACTCGAGCCGCTGATGGATAAACAACCCGGTATGGAATCGGCCCAGCTCGCGCTTGAAGCCATGAAGATCGATCTTCCTTCGTTGGAACGCGCCTTGGCCGACGGCAAGCCGCGTATGCGCGACCTAAAGCAATACGACCGCACGGTGCTTTCCCAACGGCCCGACATCATTGAGGAAGCCGTAAAAAAAGAAACCGCCCGTGTTAAGGAGCATTACGACAACCGCGCGGCGCAAATCGCAGACACGTTTATCAATTCGCTCAACGACAGGAACCATATACTGACCCAGCACTTTACGGATTTTGATATGGGGCCGTACTACACCCTGCGCGAGTTGGATGAGCTTAATGAAAATTCCATCCTCAAATTGATCGACCGGCTGCGCAAGCGCGATATCCAAATGAAACGCGAACACCGCGATACCGTAGCCGCGCTTGAAATCAAACGCCAGGCCGCCATCGACCGCTTTAACCAGCGTTCCCTCTTCGCCCGCTTTACCAAGAACCAGCAAGCCGCCAACGTGGTCAAGGCCAACGAAATCTACCTGCGCGCCATGGATAAGAACGCGGGTTATGACGCGATCGACCGTATATACGGAACCGTGGCGGACGCGCTGGAGGACTACCGCGAACGGCAAATCGACCCCTATTGCGAACTGCTGACCACGTTGAAGGAGCTGTTCGATAAGTTCCATACCCTGCGCCACGCCGACTTGGTCCGCGCCGAATCCTTTACGCGCAACCTGGCCGAACCGCAGGAATTCTGCGAGTTTTTCGACGCGGAGTCGGACCCCACGCTGGCTGTCGATTATAAAGCCGCGCTCAAGAGGCTCCTAGCCGATATGCTCAAAGACCCCACATGGCAGCCCGCGCAGGACCATAAAATCGTGGAGAACTTGAACAAATTCGTGACGGCGCAGTTCCAGGGGGTTATGTACAAGTCGCTGGATTATTATTTGGTGATGATGGCCAAGCACAAGAACGTCCCCGCTGAGGATTATATCCACGAAAAGATCGCCGCTTTAGCCGAGGATTCGAAGGTTATGTTCCCCATGAACCACGTGCCCGGCGGCCTGCAGATCACCTTCCCGCCTTACACCTACCTTTCCGTGCCCGCCAACGCGCCGCAAATCCGCGCCACCGCGCAGTCGGTTTCCGGGCGGATTTCCAGCATCAAATACAGCCGCATGGTCAACAGGCTGTACATGCTTAATTTGAAGATCGCCGTCGCGCTGTACGGGTATAAGGAATTAAACGAATACGAGGCCGTGTACGAGGCGTCGTTGAATAAAATCCCCGGCCTTCACCTCTACGAAAGCGAGCAAAAGAATTGGCGCAACCTGCCTTCCCCCAACTACGACAAGCTGTGGACGGCCGATTACGAAAATAACCGCGAGCGGATGCGCAACGACAGGATACGGAGCGTCTTCGGGCGCGCGCTGGCCTACGGGTTGATCAAGCTGGACGAAAAGAGCCGCCGTTACGTGTGCTACTACGGCGACCCGGTGGATATCTATGCCCGCTACGCCGCCGTGGAGAAGGGCATCGAGGAAAAGACCCTCTCCGCGCCGCAGGCCCGCGCCGTCATCGCCGACCTTAAGGGCTTCGGCACCTCGCCCGAACGCTCGAAGCACCGCCAGCCGTTGTTCGATACGGAATTTATCCCCGACACCGACATGCCCGACAAGGAATACGCCAAAGGGGTGTTCATCTACATGCCCGCGCTCAACGAACGTATGGCGCAGGAAGTGGAGATACAGGAATACGTGGAACGCTTGGTCATACAGTTAAATAAGATCGACATGGCCGAAGTGCGTTACAACCACTTCGCGCAAGCGTTGTACATGGGCATCATCGTTAAGCAGCGCAAGAATTTCAAGTTTAACTACGACGACGCGGAATATATCCTGTACACGATGGAGCGCGTAAGCGACCCCTTTGTGGAGTACGACGTGTTCCAAGCCTACCTCGCGCTGGACGACAACCTTACCGCCTTCTTGCAAAAACGCGCGCAGGACGCGGAAAACCGCTTGGCTGACGACGAATACGACCCCATTATCCGCACGATCAACGATTTTATCGATACCTACCGCGACAAGCTGACCCACCTCGACCAAGTTTATCAGGACGAACGGGGCGGGGCGCAAAAGCGTTTGTTTTATAAAGCGATGCTGGATGTCTTCATGAAGGAGAAGGCTGTGCTTTCATGACCGTCAAGCAATCGAACCCCACGCTGTTTGTTTTGATAGGAACGGCGGCGGAGCTGGCCCCCGATTTGACCCGTACGTTGGCGGGCTATCGGTTACAAGCCGCCGCGTGCGTAATCGTACCCGATACAAACGACAGGATGCATTTGCGGGCGGAGATCAACCGCATACAACAGGATTTTTTGCAACACCCGTACGCGACGGTCGGATTGGCGCGTATCGGTTACATCCTCCGCAACGCAAGCGACTTCGTGTCGATTCGACACGAAGTTGAGGATATCGTATCCCCCCTGTACCCATCGGGCCTGATCACCGACATTTACTGGCTCGCCGACGAAACCAGCACATTGGAAACCGACCGCCACGACAGAAGGGCCTCCATGGAGGTATTGAAAGACGGCATATCCGAAGCCCAAGTATACCTGCTCTCTAACCTAAACAGCGCCTCCCGCCATACCCCATGGACGGATGTATTGCAAACCATCGCTTTGCTGACGTTGTTTAAGGACGGGGAACCGCGCGAATACGCCGTACCGCCCGACGCCTCCCGCTACAGCGAACTGCGGTTTTTACAAAACGCGGGCCGCGGCAAGCCCTTCCTCACGGCAGGCAGCCAACGCTTGCAGGTACCGAAAAAGGCGTTGCGGGCATTATTGCTCACCGCTTTGCTAAAGCCCCTGCCCATACCGCCGGTACCCGCGCCGCAGTTGAACCTGCCCGCCGACCCCGCGGGGGCAAAGGCCCCCGTATGGAAGCCCGACGAGGAATTCCTTTCCGGTATCGCCTTGCCCCACGAAACGGATAAGATCATCCGCGACAGGATGACACGCAGGACGATCATCAGCCGCCTGTTCGGCACAAGGCTGGACGCGATAACCGATATGCACCCAGCGGCGCAGGATGACCCCCCTCCCGCGGGGTTGGCGGATCAATCCGATTTCGTACGGCAGTTAAGCGGGCTGGGGTTGTTCGACGCGCTGGAGGCCACCAAGGAAAACGGTTATTGGCCGATCTTCCTCAGTAATATGATCAACAATAACGCCATGGCCGTATCCGCCGCGGAAAAAAACCTGCAAACATGGCTGGACACGCCGCAGGATATAAAGGAATTAAAAACCGATCGTCTGCGGTTGTCGTTCGCACAGCAAGCGTCCAACTACCCCTACACGATCGCCGCAGAATATTTGAAGCGCGTCGCCCAAATCCGGTCCTACAGGAAATACGGCGAAGCGTTGGCACAAGCGGCCGCCCACGTAAGCGAAATCAACGCCCAACTCGCGGAAAAACGTACCGCCGTGGAAAACGCCCGCGCTTTATACGAACAGGACGCGCAAGCCCTTACCGCCGCCGACACACCCCTGTCCGATACCCGCGACTACTTTTTAAACCTCTTTGCCGAACACGCAAGACAAAATACGCAAGCCCTGCGCACCTTGACGATGTTCTTCCGGGACGCGCCCGCCCCGCCGGAAGCGTTGCCGCCGGAAGCCCTGGAGGATTACACGGATAACCGCCTCTTGAAGGACCCGATCTTTTCGCGCTCCTTCACCGAAATGCTGACCTGTGTAGCCGATGACCAAGCCATCACTAAATGGGCGGCGCAATCGAAGCATACGCATATACGCCTGCGGTCCGGTTCCTCCGCGCTTTACCATGAAGCGAACCTGCACATGCCCGCCGATTGGGCGGCGAGGGTAAAGAGCGGATGCGAAGCGCAAGGGCTCGGTCGGGTAAACCTCTTTACCGATTCCGCCGCCGACCGTATCAGCGTACTGTACCACGCGGGGGCGTTCGCGCCGGGGGATTTGTACTACGCGGACCTGTATTTATGAGGACCTACGTTACCCGCCCCCACCCCGAGCCCGATATGGCCGTGACCCGCTTCAAATGGCGGACGGATTTGGAAAACAACGCCTTGATTTCATGGGCGTGGCCGAAGAACACGGACGTAAAGTATATGCTGGCCGCCTCCGTAAGCGGCAAAGACGCGGAAAACCCCGGCGACCCGATGGAATATATTATGCGAAACCCCGCAAGCCATACCGTTATCACGCGCAATTTGGCCGCGCACTATACCGTACCCATCGGTACGGAACCCAAGCGGTACTTTTTCGCCCCGGCATACCTGCAAGGCAAGGAAATAACCGTATACGGGCCCGCGCTCGCCACCGACCTGCTCTACGCCAAGATACACGCGCGCTTACGCATCACCGGCCGCCCCATCCCCTTCAGCCCGTATAAACGCATCAGCTTTACGCTGAGTTACGACGGCGGCCACGGTTTAACCATCGGTAAGGACGCGCTGTATTATTCCCTGTATGAATACAGCCGCCTGATCGGTACGTACCCGCTGGACGGCGGAATAGCGGCGGGCGGATATATGCACATTAAAAAAACCCAGCACATACGCTTTTTCATAAAGGACGAATACGCTCATCTCATCGCGTTGGTATAGGAAGGTGTAATGATGGAAGCGACAAAGAGGCATGTCATCTGCCCGTATTGCTGTCACAAGTTCGGGCATAGGGAAGCGGACTTCAGGCTTTCGGGCGCGTCCGAGGGTAAGGCGGTCAAGACCCGCGGCCGTCCGCGCAAGTCGGGCCCCGACAAGGTCCTCGATTTGCATTTGCAACGGTATAACTTGGAAATCTTGCAAAGCTCCGCCGCCGACGCCAAGAAGAACGCCATGGAGTACCCCGCCGTTTCCTTGGGTGACAAGGGCGTGTATTACTCCGAGGAGGACTTCGCGCGCCGCGGGCTGATCGACCAGATCACCTTCGTTGACCCGAAGGGCTATAAATACACCTCCGACATCCGCCTTTGCCCCAATTGCCACAACGTCCTTCCTACCGGCTACGGCTTGCGCGATACTTTGCTCATTTCTATTTTGGGCGACGCGCGCAGCGGCAAATCCGTTTTCCTTACCATGCTCATCGCGGAATTGGAGAACAACCCCGACCTGACCTCAAAGCTGACCTTCATCGGCGATACGCGCGCGCGTGACATCTTCACCGAAAATTACCAAAAGCCCTTGCTAAAGGAACATACGCTGGTTTCGTCCACCAAGCGCAAGAAAATCCCGCCCTTCGCGTTTAATTTTTGGTACCAGTACAAGGCCGAAGGCGGCAATTTGGTGGAGAATAACCTCGACATCATCTTCTACGACATTGCGGGCGAGGATTTGCGCGACGACCATGCGATCCGCCAAAACGGCTTTAACATACGCAATTCCTCGGGGCTGATCTTCCTGGCGGACCCGACCAATTTCAATATGCTCAAGGATTTGTTCCGCTTCTCCGACGACGCTTTGATCGATGCCGTACCCGCGGAAAATTCCAACCAGCATATATTCAATACGCTGTACAACTATTTCATCGGCGTGCAAAAGGATAAATCGGAAATCCCCTTCGCGCTGGCGTTGTCCAAGGCGGATTTGTTCCGCTACGCGCGGTTCGACTTCTTCGATAACAAGCCCGAAAACCGCATACAAAACCTGCTGGACGACGAATCCCACAAGGACGCGCTTAACATGCGCTGCGCGAAGGCGTTAAACCTGGAAGTGCGGGAGTTGTTCTCCCACCTGCGGGAGGACGCGCTGGTCAACAACGCCATGGGTTGCTTTTCCGCGGTCAACTGCTTCGCGGTATCGTCCCTGGGGAAGAAACCGTCCGTGGAGCAAACCACCGACCCCACCACCAACGAAACGATCGAAAAAGGCTACATCAACGGCCCGCCCGCGCCCTTCCGCGTGAAGGAAGCCTTTTATTGGATCCTCATGAAGAACGGCCTGCTTTACCGGAACGAAAACCAAAAATACACCCGCACCGGACAGAGCGGCGCCCTAACCGCGCGGGGCGGACTTTGGAGAAGTATCCTTAGGTTATTCGGAATCAAATAGGGGATGGACGCGTTTTTGATGATCAACCCCGCGCATGTGATCGCGACGATGTTCTTCGTTACATGCGCGGGGTATCTTTTTACCTTTCTCCATGACATCGCCAACGAACTGCGCTCGAAGGTATACCGCGAGTATTTGACCGCGGGTTTGTGCGTCGTCGTGGCGTGCTTGTTCTACGGGTTTATGACCCTTTCGCGCAGCGAGGGGCTGCTGCGGGTCTTTTGGACGATCGCTTACATCGCCTATTTTATGTTCCTTCCCCTTTGGATACGCTTTACCGCCAACATGATCACGCTCAAGCACAAGTTTACGCGGTTCGTTTACCGCCGCTTGCTGTTATGGATATCGGTCTTCCTGTCGGCCGTCATCCTTTTTTATGACAATATCGTCTTCCGCGATACCGTGATGGGTACGCAGTTCCATTACGGGGACAGCGCGTTCTTCCGTTTTATTTGCGTGTATGTATTGGTCCTGTGCGTCTTCGTCTTCGCCGCGCATATCAAATGGTGGACGCAATCCACCATGAAGCGTATCCGCAACCAGCAGCGATTCTTCCTCCTGCTGACGTTCGCCTTCGCGCCCGCGGGCTTTGTGACGGATTTCGTCGTGCCCGCTTTTACCGATTTTACGGTTCCGCCGCTGGTGTCGATCCTGCTCTTCCCCGCTTCGCTGCATTTGTTTATTTCCATGCGGCGCAATAAGACGATGAACATTACCGTCCCCAATGTGGCGGCGTACATATTCAAGTCCGTAACGATACCCGCGCTGGTGCTTGACCATAACAATATCGTGCATTTGGGCAACGGCGGTTCTTCACGTTTTTTCGGCGCGGACAAGGTCGGGCTGCCCATTACCGACATCCTGCAATCGGACGATTGGGATTCCGACGTTGAGTTAAAGGGTGTGCGTATCCAAACCGCGCGGGGTACGCGTATCTGCGACATTATGCTTACCGTGGAAAAGGACAAATACGGCGACGCGTTATGTAAGGTGGTACTGTTTAAGGATATAACCGAATTGCGGGAAGCCGTTAACGACGCCACGCATGAGCTTGCCCTGCAGCTCAACCGGGAGCGGGAAATGAGCGTCGCCTTAGCCTCCGCCAACCAAGCCAAGTCAAACTTCCTGGCGAACATGAGCCACGAAATCCGCACCCCCATGAACGTCATCATCGGGCTGACGGAGGTACTGCTGGAAGAGGATAACCCCGAAATCAACGTCATGGATTACTTAAAAAAGATAAATACCGCGGGCAAAACACTCCTGGAACTGATCAACGACATCCTGGATATTTCCAAGATCGAATCCCGCAAGTTCACCCTAACCCCCGTGCAATACGATTTGGCTTCCATGCTCAACGACATCATCACCATCAGCAGCATTAAAAAGGAAGATAAACCCATCCGCTTCGCATTGAATATCGAGGACGATCTGCCCGCTTTTTGCATAGGGGATAATTTACGTATCAAGCAAGTGCTGATCAATTTACTTTCGAACGCTTTTAAGTACACGCGCGAGGGGACGGTTACGCTGGCCGTCAATTGCAAGCGCGAAGGGGACGCGTTCCTCTTTACCTACGCGATCAAGGATACGGGTATCGGTATGCGCCCCGAGGATTTGGGCAAGCTCTTCTCCGATTATAACCAAGTGAACACCCAAGCCAACCGCGCCATCGAGGGTACGGGGTTGGGGCTGTCGATCGCGAAGGGCCTGGCCGAGCTGATGGGCGGTTCCATCACCGTGGAAAGCGTATACGGCTTGGGTTCGGTTTTCACCTTTACCCTGCGCCAGGGCTTCGTGTCCGGCGAATGTATCCCGTACAGCGTACTGGAGTCCCTCCGCAGCTTTACCTACGTGGAAATGAAGCCGGAAAAGCAAATCGAACGGCTCGACCTGCACCGCGCGAGGGTCTTGGTGGTGGACGATTCCCCCACCAATTTGGATGTGGCGCGGGGTGTGCTGCGCAGGTACATGATACAGGTGGATTGCGTAACCAACGGGCCGGACGCCGTCAGCCGGATCAAATCGGGCGAACCCCTGTACCACGCCGTTTTCATGGACCACATGATGCCCGGCATGGACGGCATCGAGGCGACGCAGCGTATCCGCGGGATCAACACACCATACGCAAGCAACATCCCCATCATCGCGCTGACCGCAAACGCCTTGGCGGGCAACGAGGAAATGTTCCTGGGTGAGTGCTTCAACGCATTCCTGCCCAAACCCATCGACTTAACGAGGCTTGACGGCGTCCTGCGCGAATGGGTGCTCCCCTACATAGCGGACGATACCGCGAAGGATACCCCCGACGCACCCATCTACGTACTTATCGTGGACGATTCCCCCACCAATTTGACCGTAGCCGTCTCCGCTTTCGGCAGGCTCGGGGTAAGGCCCGTTTGCGTATCAAGCGGCCAGCTCGCCGTCGAACGCGTCCGCCACGGTAAGCCTGTGTACCATGCCGTATTTATGGATTACATGATGCCCGGCATGGACGGCGCGGAAACGCTGCGGCAAATACGCGCGCTCGGTTCCGATTATGCCAAGACCGTCCCCATCATCGCCCTATCGGGCAGGGACGACGAAGGCTCCGAACAGTTTTTCTTGGATGAGGGATTTACCGCCTACATGCCGAAACCCTTCGATACGGAAATGGCCGGTAGGTTACTTGAACGGATTACCCGCGTAAAAAATGGGGAATTTTTATCATCTGCGTCGTCTGTATCGTCCGCGTCGTTTGCACCGTTCGCGTCGCCCGCGTCGTCCGCATCGCTTCCGCCGTCCCCGTCGGAGCCTGTACGCGATATACCCGGCATCGACACGAAAACGGCGCTTGCCCTATACGGTAATGACGCGAAATCATTGCGGTCGGTCATGCGGTCCTTTGCCCAACACATTCCCGACCAGTTAAAGCGTATGCGTGCGCTGCGCCAAGCAAAGGACTTAAAGGAATACGCCCTCGATGTCCACACCGTAAGAGGCGCGGCATCCAGTATCGGAGCGCGTCAACTGTCGCAACGCGCGGGGGAATTGGAAAAAATGGCTTTGGCGGAGAATTTGAACGGTATATTGGAAAAGAATGAAGCGTTTATTAATGACATAGAATCGTTGATTGCCGAAATAAAAACCTCGAAATAAATTTCCAAAAAAATCTTAAAAATAATCCCAAAATAAAAAAGGGGTGGTTAACTTGTCCCCCAATGAAGGATACGTTAACTACCGCCCCAAATTACGAAATATAATCTCCGTAGGCTTCACCAGCCCCAACCGCTCCCGCGCTTGCTGTTCGATGTAGGCATCGCTGCCGATGAAAGCGATCTGCCTTTCGAGTGCCTCGTGCGCGCTTACGGCGCGTTCGGTTTCGGCCTTTACCTGCTCGATTTCATTACGCAGCGCGGAATACTGCGAGGCTTGGTCGATCGCCAGCCATCCGAAGGACCCCACCAACGCTGCCCAAAATATAAGGTAAATAAGCCACCGTATACGGCGGCTTTTCTTTTTGGCGGGGACATCGCGCCCCCGCCGCTCCGGCGAGCCAAGCCCTTCTTCGCTTCCCCGCTTCGCCGCGGGGCCGCTTTGCGCGCGGCTTTCCTTCATCTTATACCTTCTTCCGTATCACCGCCCAATTGCGGGCGGTTTTTCGTGCCTTCATTCTGCCATAACGCTTTAGGCCGCGCAAGCGTTTGTGTACGAATTGCCCCGCTTTCCTAACGGGCGGCGCGAGGAACGCCAGCAACAGCCTTAACGGGAGCAATATAATCCGCACGACGGCGGTTATGACCCTTTTCAAATATTCCACGACCGCCACGCATACCTTCACGATTAAACGGCTGACGGTGACGAAATACAGCACCACGCCCAGCCCCATGCCCAACAGCGCGAAGAACCGGATTTCGCCGTAATTGCGGTGCAGCATGTAATAAAAGACCAGCACCGTCACCGCCAGCCAAAAAAACAGGTCCTCCAATTGGACCGCCCACTTGCCATGAGACGCGGTCCTGCGCAAGACCCGGAAAAAATCATAGAACACACCCACCGCAACCCCGACCATCACCGTGGTAACGAACAGCCAAGCCTGCGCGGGCATGGATAGGATCATCTACCGAAACATCCTTCCCAACAGCGACTTCGCCTTGGCCGGACCGCCGGGATTCTCATATGTGATGCCGTCGATCTCACCCGATACCGAAAGCTCCCCGCTGTCCAGATTAATCTTGTTTACGTGCAGATTGCCGCCCTTAATAATAATGACGCCCATTTCGGTCTCGCCGATCACGGATTCCTCGTCAAACGATATCACGTCGATCAATCCCGTAACCTGCACATGCTCGCGCTTATCCACCTGCAGCATATGGCGCGACGCGCTGCGCTTCTTCTCCTCCGGCCGCACTAAATCGGGTCGGTCGGGTCTGTGTGTGGTCATCGGCATACGCGTTGTCCCCTTTTCGAAAGTTTGTATATGTATATGCGGATGACCTGTCACACATACCTCCCTGCGTCATACAATGCATTAGCGTGTTGTACATGCATAAAAAAGGAGGTACTTCTATATGTTTTACGAAGATGAATGTAACATCGACTTCAAGCCCGAATGTCACGAAGTGAAGGCTTGTGAGCATACCACCTGCAAGATGTTCGACGTTTCCCTGCCGGTTACCATTAAGCCCTACGTCACCCCGGAGGAGCCGGAAGTGATATGCGCGGGTACGACCCAGGTTAAAAAAGGCCGAACCCATTGCGAAGGCGACCCCTGCGGCTTCGAATATACGATCACCCGCAAGCTGCTCGTACAAATCCCCATAAAATTCGGCGCGAAGGTGTGCTACGACAACGCTTGCCTCGTCGATGACGGTGAATGTCCCCGCGAAGCGTAAACATCCGCATCCGCTTCAAATAAAAAACCGCGCCCGGTAAATGCTGTGTCTACCGGGCGCGGTTTCCGCGTTTATTTATTTATAAACCGTCACCGATCGCTCCGGTCACATGCTTTACGGTATTTATCGCGTCTTCGGCTTCCCGTTTCCCCAGCGGTTCGCTGGCATCGCCGGGGTAATTTTTATCGAAGTAATAATCGGACAACGTAGCCAAGTCGCTCCGTAAGGACTTGTCCAACGGGATATTGAGGATTTCCGCCACGCGGTCATACAACCGATGGACCTTGTGCTCGCGCATGAGCAACATGTCCTTTTTATCCGAATTCCGCTCAACGATATGCTTGAAGTATTTTTCGATCACCTGTTGGCACAACCGCCCGCAATGGGTGTAGAACCCGCTCTCCAACGCAACCTTGGCGAATTCGAAATCGGAAGCCGCAAAGTCGAGGTAATTCATTTTTCCCATAAAACCACCCCTTCTTCGCGCATACCCACGCAAGGGTCACTCCACCGTGCCGCCTTTATAAATTCTTCTTCGGTTGCGTAGAAGCAATTAATATCCCGCATGGATTCCAACGTTTCATATTCGGAAACCACACGGGTGATCATACGGCGCTGCGGACGGGTCACCGGACGGGGAAGGACGAACCCGATGTCGATATCCGACCGGATCGTATCCTCCCCCCGCGCGACCGAACCGAACAAAATAATTTTTGATAAAGGCAAACCCAATCCGACGATTTTGTCCACCATTTCCGTATAGTTCATATTTTTACAAACTCGCCGCCGCTACGCTTTGCCCCACGCGCCGCGCTTTTTCGTCGGGCGTGTGGATGTTGAATACGTAATCCGCATATTCCTCGGCGATGACCTTGCGCGCCGTGTCGAGGATGATGTTGCCGCCTTCGCCCGACATCACGCGGCCCAGCAGCAGCACATGCTTAAAGCCGTACAAGTCCCAATAATACGGCAGGGTGTGGCCGAGGTACGCGCCGATGGATTGGAAGATGCCGCGCACAACGGAATCGAGTGAATCGGTGCCTTTATAAAGAGCTTGCGCCTCCTCACCCTTGCCGAGGAAAATATCCTGCACGATTTTGAGGTTTTCCCCGGGGGGGCGCGTGGTGTCGAGGGCGATGCCCGCCGCCAACGCCAGTTTGATCACGCCGTCCTGGGAAAAATACTTGACGCCGCAGCCGATATCGCCCGCCCACTCATCGATCATGGCGGTGGGGGAAGCATCCACCGGGCAGAAGGCAAGCTCATTGAGCCAGCCTTTGATCCGGCCGTTTTCGTCGATGTAGCCGCCCGCTTCGCTGGTACCCATGGCGATGCCCAGCACATTGTTGTCGCCGAATTCCATCGCACCCGCGAGAGCGGTAACGTCCCCGTCATTTACAACGGAAAGGGGTATATCGGCCCCGATCTCCGCCGCGGCGCGGATATAAATGTCCTTAACCTTCGCCTCAAAATCCTCCGGCGAAACCTTTAGGAACAAAGACGCAACCATCGTACGGTTATCGATATAAATCCCCGCGGAGGATACGCCGATGGAATCCACCCGCGGCATTTTCGAAGCGGCGATCTTCATCGCCTCCACGATGCCGTTGAAATGGTAGTCCGGGTCGGGCGTTACCTTCGGGTACCACACGGTTTCCTCGCTGTACACAGCCTCGCCGTTGATAACGGCGGATACCTTACGGTCGCTGCCGCCCGCGTCGAAGCCGATACGGCAACCGCCCGATTTCCCGCCGACGGCCTTGGCCTGTTCGTTTTCGGACGGCCTTTGGTCAAGGGGCAAAACAACGACCTCAAAGGGCTTCTCATACACACGCGTCATCATGCCGTTGTCAAAGGCGTACTTGCCCGCGGGCGAAAACGCTTCCTTTATATACGCGCCGATGGCGTCGTCCCCGCAAACGGTTACCTTAAATCCGCCCTTCGCCCACAACAGATACTTAACCATGCGCTCCACGTAATAACGGTCCGCTTCGGCGTTCGTACCCGTAATAAAGGTATCGTACACCGCGCGGAGGCCCGCGTTACGCTCCACCGCGATGGAAACCGGCTTCCCCGCCGACGCAAGGAAAGCCTTGTTAAACTTAGCCATGGGAATAAACCCCGCGTCATACCGCGGGACGTTCTTTATATTAATATTAATACCCAAAAATTCCATACCTGTCCGGCTCCTTAAACCATTTTTATTCCGAATTCCGAATCAAACAAACTGCCCCACGCGCCGTTCCACTTCCGCCTTAAACTTATCGATATACCCCATGATAAACGCCGTCGGGCTTATATCGCTTTCCTTCGCCAGCGGCGTCATGTCAATGCCGAAGGACATGCTTTCGCAGTCATCCACCGCGTGGCTGGCGAAGAACGTCGCGTTGGCCAGCCTGCGCCCCTGCGCGGCGAGGTCGTAGCGTTTGCCGCCGGAGATTTGGCTGTCGTACACGCCCAACAAAGCGGTGGAAATATTGGGGAAGTGCGCGGTGTTCTGCACAACCTTGTCTTCGTCGCACAGCCAATCGAGCGCGCGCCATACCTCCATGCCGATCAGGCGCGGGCGTTTGTACATGGGCAGCTCGCGTACGGCGCGGATGACGTGCATCGCCACCGCCACATGGGTGTCGTGTTTGTCGGCGATGTTGTGGGTGTAGATCGTTTCGGGTGAAGCGGCGAGGATGATGGCTTTTAATTCATCGATCAGCGCGCGGTTGGCCGGGTCCTTGACCGCGCTTGAAGGCCACGCCAAATTGACTTGCGCGGCGTACCGTCCGATGAGCGCGGCTTGGTTCTGCTCGACGGCGCGGATGTCCTTCATTTGTTGGTTGGTGAATTCGGCATAATGCCCCGTGCGGGGGGAACCGTCGCCGTCCGTCACCGTCACGCCCGAGAACCGCCGGCCCTCTTTGCCGTAACACGCGGCGATGGGCCCGTACGCCATGATCTCAATGTCGTCCTGATGCGCCCCTATGCATAGGTCGGTCGTACGCGCCAACGCTTCGGCGATTTGCCCTTCGTCGGGTTTGTTGTCGATACCGGGGATAAAAACCCCCGCACCCGTTTGGGAAAGTGTCATGGCAATCATCCTTCCTTTAAATATTGGATTTACAAGGGCATGATATAGCAGTTGTAATTAAACTGCAACATAAGCGAACGGATTTGCAAGGCGAATTTGTGGGATATGCGGGTCTTTATGAAAAGGGGCTGTCTTATTTATCGTGTTCCGTGGGGCGGGAGCGGGCGGAAGTTCCAACGCCGCGCTGAACGCAATCGGGCGATGAACGGCTCCGTCCGCGAAGTGGTTGCATCGGTTGCAAGCACCCGATGCCAACCACATAACGCGCCCGTTCGCCGTTAATCGTCCGATTGCGTAGGCGCTGCTTATGGAACATCCGCTCGCCCCCGCCCCACTGGTGTCCGGTGTGTTGGCATCCCGTTTCTTTCTTTTGGTATATCCGGCTCAACTTATCTTGGCGGGCGTTTTTATGTCGGGATTGATACACACGAAAGAAGCCCCTAACGGTTGATGTTTGGGGCTTCTTTCATTGTCGTGGCTTTATTTTGGGAAGTTTGATCGGAAAAACGAAGTAATTTGTAATATCGCGTCTATAACCTATACATTAAGATGCACCTCCATGGGGGTAGCGTATTTAATATTTATTATCTATGGTAAACAGACGCTTTCAAGCTAAACGACATCGGAAACTTATCGTTGTTATACCCGTAATTCCATAAACCACTCCCTACATTGTCCATTCCACCCGCGTTGAAAAAATTTTCCCTGTATTCATTAAAATATTCAATATGCAAACCGGCGGAGGCGAGCGAATTTATAATATCAGAAACAGTAAAAATCCATGAATATGCTTTTACTCCGTCTTTCCACGCGGAAGCATAGCCGCCGATAGAATCTTCAATATCCGGCTCTTTGCCAAAATAAGGACATTGAATTTCAATAATATTGTCCGATGATTTCTCCCAGTTCATTGCCAAGAAAAAAGGGTGATTGTCAAATACATAAAAAAAGCCGTTATCTTTAAGAAGATGCCTTATTGTTTTACCCCATTTTATCAAGTCCGGAATCCAACAAACTGACCCTTCCGAAACAAATACAACATCATATTTTTCGTCATGTTTTTCTATAAGTTCCAAAATATCTGATTCTATAAAATTCATGTTATCCATGTTTAAATCATTTGCAAGTTTTTTAGCATATAAAATATTATCAGGAACTAAATCAACGCCTACCACGCTTGTTGCTCCCATTTTTGCCAGTAAAATAGTATCCGCGCCTGTATTGCATTGCAGATGTATTATCTTTTTACCGCTTAAATCTCCAAGTTCATTTTGTATATATT
The DNA here is from genome assembly GCA_009780585.1 of Defluviitaleaceae bacterium. GTDB lineage: Bacteria > Bacillota > Clostridia > Lachnospirales > WQUN01 > WQRX01. The sequence goes on from WQZS01000004.1 coordinate 35,947, forward strand.
TATTTAATTTATAAGTTCCATCAAGCAGTAATTTCTTAAAGTGGTGATAATGACCCTCAGAAATTTGTCCCCATGCGTGTTTATTTGATTCTATCTCTTTCATTATTTAGCCCCCGCCTAAGATTAAATTTATTCGTTATTTTGTCGAAACATGAACAACCGTGAAATGTTCATTTTACCCATTCATAAGTTTCGTCTTATTTGCGAAATGCATTGTATCCCTTGCCTGCTTTTCCAGTTCCAGCAATCTTTTTATACAATCAATATCCGTTTCATTTGGATTGTATACAGCAAAATATTTATTTTGATGACAGACATTTTCAAAATCCTTGCCAAGGATTTTTTCATTATGACCCGGAGCTGTGCCGTGGCTGTTGCAACTGCCATACAAAACATTTCTGCAAATTTTTACGTTATCCCAAATATAATTTTGAAGTCCTTCGTTTTTAATTGTATCTTCGTACATATTCAAATGATTAAGGCAGGGGCATATATGCTTGTAATGGGAATCAGGGTTTTCAGGCAAACATATCCAAAAAATTATTTTGCTTTTGTACATTGCTTTCCATCTATTTGCCGAAGCCCATTTAATCGGCATTTTATTGGCGCAAGCGTATACGGCGAAATCAATCATGATTTCCTTCAAGTCACCTTCAAGGTAATAAGGTATGACATCTTCGATTTTCGGTTTTGTGTGTTTTTGCAAATGTGATTTGTAAAAATTATTTGTGTTCATTTATATCCCCACAAATACAAAATATCAACGATAAATCATAGCATTTTCGTTGTATCAAGGTCAACGTGAAGTCGGGGCAGTTTCCCGTCAAGCAGGGCGGCAGGGCGGGGTATTACACAAAAAACAACCCCTTACCAATTAATCCGCGTAACCCATTTATCCAATACGCCGTTGTTGTTTTCGCGGAACGTTTGCATCCATTCGTCGTCCGGTTCATATAGAGCGCGGACAACGGAATTTTTTAATTCGGGGTTGCGATGGGTTTCCACGATGATATAAGCGGTTGCGGACAAGGGGGTGATTTCGTCCGGCACTTGGTACGGGGAATATTCCGCGCGGTTAATAACACGGCTCGCTTCATCCATTTGCAAGACCACGATGCGTTCGGGCGGGTGCATGACGGCGATACCAAGCTCAACGGAAACGGAAAACGTTTGGGAAACGCCGTTTTCTGTTATCGTCCGGCTTTCCTCCATGCGGAAGGACTGGGTGCGCCCTTCAAATTCCCACGAATCCCGTGCGGCTGTTACCGACGACCCGCCCTGCCCGATGTATACACGCCCATCCGCTACTTGGTAAACGGGGTTGAACCTAAAAACCGCATCCGCCAGCCGCGGGCTTACGGTAAGCGTGCCCGACAGGGTTTTACTTATATTGTTATCCGAAATATGCGTGTGCATGGTATCGCTCACGATACCCGGGCCGACTTCGCCGAACGATGTCGTCACGGAACCCGTGCCGTACGCGTCCTTGTATTCGTATTCCATCGTCCCTATAAAGAATGGGATGCCGTCGATACCCGGGAAAGTGAAGGGCCCCGTCCCTTCAAAGACGGCATAGATACGCTCGTTGCCGAAAAAAGCGTCGTGATTTCCTATCGTAACGAAAAAACCCATGAATATGTCCTCAACGGGGCGTTCCCATCCGTCGTATTCCCTTGCCAGCCGGCACGCGGACAAAGACATTCCGATTACAACCAATGCAACAATGAGCAAACTTCGTCTCAATTTGAAACGAAGTTGTAAAGCAACGTTTTTATCCTTCATGCGTATCTTCCTCCGTCATTTCCATTTCCCCGTCAAACCGCAGGATATCCCCCACTTCGCACCGCAAATACCCGCAAATCCGGTTGAGCGTACCGAAGCGCACCCCCCGCGCCTTGCCGCTGCGCAGGATGGACAGGTTGGCTTCGGTGATGCCGATGAGCGCGCACAGCTCCTTCGAGGTCATTTGCCGCGCTTTCAACGCTTCGTCCAAATATACCCGTATCGCCATTATACGAAGCCCTCGTTTTCGTCCTTCAGCGCCTTCCCCTGCGCGGTGTAACGGGCGAAAAGTAACGCGCCCAACACGAATAAAATGGGTACCAACGGGAAGCTGATTTCGATATGGACATCGCTCAACCGCCCGGCGAACAGGAGCTGCCCGATATTGAAGGCCGTAACCGACAATACCGTGGCGGCCAGCGTTACGGCGCACACGCGCGACATTCCCCGCGCGGTACGAACGCTCCCTTCGCCGTAATGGTCCTCCCGTAAAGCCGTTAATAAACGCAGCGCGGCGCGGATCACCCAAATATTCAATACGTTCGGAAGTATAGCCGTTAAATACCGAAGCACCGAGAAAGCGGTGTCCATATCCGATTGGGCGCGTCCCGCCGCCGTAAACATATCCGTTAAACGTAAGACAACCGCAATGCCGAACGCCGCCCCCAACGCATACAACAAAATCCGCAAATACCGCATCATCGTTCCTTCCCCCGCCGCGAATACCCGCCGCACGAAGCGTATCAGCCCATATGCCAACACCACCGACCACACCGCACCGCCCATCAGCATATGACCCATCGCGGGCGGAATCATACGCAGGTTGCCGCCCATCGCGCCGGGGTTAACCATGTAATACATCACCGCAAACAACAGGATAGCCAACACGACAAGCAACAGGTCTTCGGGGTAAGACCCCCGCTTCCGGGCGAGGGCCGCGAGTATGATGAAAGGAAAAAGACCGATCATCAAGTAAATCACCCACGCGACCACATTCCCCGCGCCGCCGGAAAAGGACAGCCACCGCAACCCTTCCCCCACGGGAGCAAAGGGAAACGCAAAAATCCGTAATAATAAATCTGACATTACTACCTCCCGTTATCGTTAAACGATAATTTTCCCCACGATATCTTATGTATTATCGTTTGTCAATAATCGAATCCCCATTCCTGTCATACATTCGACACATTTTCATGCGACAATCGCGTTCAGTTGGTATACTGTCCCTGCGATATTTATTATTTAAGGAGGTTTCATATGAAAACCATCCGCTTTAACCAATTGGGCTACCGCCCCGGCGACGTTAAGAAAGCGACGCTGCCCGAAAAAGCCGAAGCCTTTCGTATCCTGCGTACGGGGGATAACTCCGCCGCCTACGAAGGCACCGCCGCCCCCGCCATCCACGACGCGCCTTCCGGTGAAACCGTTCGCGTGGCGGATTTCTCCGCGCTGACGGAGGAGGGGACGTTCGTCCTCCATGCCGCCGACGCGCAGTCCTATCCCGTTTATATCAATGCCAACCCCTACAACGGCTTGCGCAAGGCGTTGCTCGACTTCTTCCATTACCAAAAATGCGGCGTGGACCTTGCGTGCGGCCTTTGGTCGCACCCCGCTTGCCATACCTCGCTTGCCACGGTTTACGGCACGGAAATGAAAAAGGACGTTTCCGGCGGCTGGCACGACGCGGGCGATTACGGGCGGTACGTCGTACCCGCGGCGAAGGCCGTAGCCGACTTGCTCCTTGCCCACGAATTCGCGCCCAATAAGGACGCGGATTTGCTTGATGCCGTGTGGTTCGAACTGGAATGGATGCTCAAGATGCAGGACGAAGCCACGGGGGGCGTTTACCACAAGGTAAGCTGCCACCATTTCGACGCGCTGGACGAAATGCCCCACGACGAATTAAACGAGCTTGTATTATGCCCGATCACGTCAACGGCTACCGCTACATTCGCCGCGAGTATGGCGATGGCCGCGCGTTTCTACCCCGATAAAAAAGGACAATTGTTAGCCGCCGCGCAAAAGGCATGGGACTGGCTCACCGCCAACCCCGACGCGCCCATGTTTAAAAATCCCGAAGGCGTGTTCACGGGGGGGTACGGCGACCGCAGCGACAAGGACGAACGTTTTTGGGCGGCGTGCGAATTATTCGCGGCTACGGGAAACGAAACCTTCCACGAATATATCAAAGAAGGCGAAATCCATACCGGCTTGGGCTGGAACCAAGTGGGCACGTACGGCATTATTGCCTACCTCTACCACGCCAAGGACAAGGACAACGCCGAACTCACCGACCTTATGAAGGACGCGCTCCATACCGTGTGCCGCCAAATCATGAACCCCTATAAAAACGACCCCTACGGCGTATCGCTGGGGGACGCGTACAATTGGGGCAGCAACATGACCGTGGGCAACAACGCTATGACATTATTGCTCGCGCGCCCCTTCTTCCCGCAGAAAGCCGCCGATTTTACCCAAGCCGCGCTCGACCATTTGCATTACCTGCTGGGGCGCAACCCCGTTTCGTACAGCTATATCACGGGCTTCGGCGCGAATCCCGCGCTGTATCCGCACCACCGCCCTTCCGTGGCGAAGGGCCAAGCCGTACCGGGCATGGTCGTAGGCGGGCCGAACAAATTCACCCAACAGGACCCCGCGCTCAAGGAGCATTGCACGGGCTTCCCACCGTCAAAATGCTACGTGGACCACAAGGACAGCTATTCGGGCAACGAAATCACGATCTACTGGAACTCGCCGGTCTATTTTATGGCGGCGGTTTTGGACATATAAGGAGGCAACCCCATGCAAGTAAACATTGGATTTAACGCCGTGGAATGGAGCGAGGCCATTGATTGGGTGGTGCGTTTGCTGCCCATCCTCATCCCCATCATACTCGTGCAATTGATCCTGGTATTGACCGCGGTCGTCAGCCTTGCGCGCAAACCCAACCCTTGGAACGAAAAGATTTTATGGCTTGTGCTCGTCCTGGCGGTCAACACGATCGGGCCGATCATATACTTCGCCGTCGGCGCAAACTTCCTCAACCAAAAACACGCCGAACGGGAGGACGGGGAAGATGAGCAACGATAACATACCTGCCGTGGCGGCGCGCAACCTCACTAAGCGGTACGGGACATCCCGCGCGAAGAACGGCGCCCTTGCCGTGGACGGGATTGACATCACCGTCCCCGCGGGCTGTTGCTGCGGCTTCCTGGGTAAAAACGGCGCGGGCAAGACCACGACGATTAAGATGCTCGTCGGCCTAAAAAAACCCACCGCGGGCGAAATCTCGATCATGGGCGCGCCGCAAGTATTCGGCGGGCGCAAGCAACTGCCGTTCGGGTATCTGCCCGATGTGCCTACCTTTTACCCCTACATGACGGGGGCGGAGTTTCTCACCTTTTGCGCGAAGCTGTGCGGCGTCCCCGCGGGCAAGCGTCCCGCCCTTGTGAAGGAACTGCTTGACCGCGTCGGCTTGGGCAAGGCGCGGGGCGCGATCGCGGGCTATTCCCGCGGGATGAAGCAGCGGCTGGGCATCGCCCAAGCGCTGGTTAACGACCCGAAGGTCATCTTCATGGACGAACCCATTTCCGCGCTGGACCCCATAGGCCGCCGCGACGTGGCCGATATTATTCGCGGCCTTAAAGCGGGCGGCGACTGCTCGATTATCTTCTCCACCCACATCCTCAACGACGTGGAGGAAATCTGCGACTACGTACTCATCATAGAAAAGGGCAGGATCATGGCGCAGGATTATCTGACCCACCTTAAATTGAAATACAGGCGCAACAAAGCGGAAATACGCTTCTACGAAGCGGAAGCGGCGCAAAGGTTCAAACAAGCGGCGGAAGCCGAAAATACGGAAATCCTGTTGGAAGCGGCAAGCCCCCTGTCCTTCGAAGCGCGTCTAAAAGGCGATACGGCGGAAAGTGAAGAAGCCTTTGTCCGCGCGGCCTCGCACCTGAGCCGCGGTATTAACGCCCTGCTGGGTAAGCACGAACTGCCTATCGAAAGCTATACCGCGCACAACCCCGCCTTGGAAGAAATCTTCTACGCCGCCATTAACCCAACCCCCGAAGGAGGCGCGCTATGAACCGCTACCTCGTCTTCCTGGAAAAGGAAATAACCGAAAATATCCGCACCAAAAAATTATTGGTACTGGCTTGCGTGTTCCTGTTCTTCGGACTTACCAGTCCGTTGTTGGCGCGGTATATGGCGGAATTATTCGAATTCCTTATGCCCGCCGCCGAAGCTGAGCTATTCATGATGTTCATGCCCGCGGCCGTGTGGCCGGACAGCTACACCCAGTTCTATTCGAATATCTCGCAAACGGGCGCGATCGTGATTATCTTCATGTTCATGGGCTTGGTACTGCGTGAGAAACGCAGCGGCACCGCTGACCTCGTGTTTTGCAAGGGGGTTTCCCCCGCGCCGTTTATCCTGGCGAAGTTTACCGTTTCCGCTGTGGTATCGCTTTTATGCCTGGCGGTTGCGATCCTGATCAACTACGGTTATACGGTCTTCCTCTTCGAGGAAGGCGGGCAAATCGGCTATGTACTGGCTGGCGCGGCGGCGTACGGCGTGTTCCTTACAATGCTTATTTCATGGGTGGTGCTTGCCTCAACCCTCGCCAAAAGCACAGCCGGCAGCGCGGCGATGGGGTTCCTCGGTTTTATCGGTATCCTTACCGTCGGCGCGCTCCCGCGGGTCGGGCGGTTCCTTCCTACCGAGTTGATGACGAACAACGTTTCCGTCACGCTCGGTAATTTCTACCCCGACTTCGCCGCGCATTTGTTCATAGCGGCGGGGATGGCCGCGGTGTTCCTCGGGCTGGCGATAATCATATTGAAAAAACAGGAATTATAGGAATCGAATAAAGACCCCCACACCCCATTCCCGAAAAGGAGTTGCTTGTATGTCCGCCCTTTACGCGTATCTGCTGCCCCATCCGCCGCTTGCGCTGCCCGCCATCGGGCGCGGAGAGGAAAGGAAAATCGCCCGTACCCTAGCGGCCATGGACGAAGCCGCCGCGGAAATCGCGGCCCTCGCGCCGAAAACGATTATTTTTATATCCCCGCACGCCACGGTGTACGGGGATTATTTTCACCTATCGCCCGGGAAAGAGGCGCAAGGGGACTTTTCGCGCTTCGGCTTCGGCGATATAAAAATGGACGCGGAATACGACGAAGAACTTGCGCTTGAAATCGCGCGTACCGCGGAAGCAAACGGCATACCCGCGGGTACGGACGGCGCGCGCAACCCTTCGCTCGACCACGGCGTGATGGTGCCGCTTTGGTATATCCGCCAACGGTACAGCGATTTTAAAATCGTACGGATATCGCCGTCGGGGTTATCACCGGAGGCGCATTACAAAATGGGGCAATGCATCGCTGAGGCGGTCACCCGTTTACATGATGAACGAACAGCGGGAATAACGGCCTCCGACCCCTCTGTCCCCTCTGTCCCCTCTGTCCCCTCCGTTTCCTCTGTTTCCTCCGTTTCCTCCGTTTCCTCTGTTTCCTCCGTTCCCTCCGTTTCCTCCGTTCCCTCCGTCGTCCTTATCGCCAGCGGTGATTTGTCCCATGCGCTGGCCGACCGCGGGCCGTACGGCTATACGCCCGAAGGCCCCGCTTTCGACCAATTAATATGCGACGCTTTTTCCGCGGGCGATTTCCAAGCCTTATTTGAAAAAGCCCTCCCCCTGCGGGAAAAGGCTGCCGAATGTGGTTTCGCCCCCTGCGTGATGCTGGCGGGGTACTTCCACGGAACAAAGGCCGAATCGCGGCTGCTTTCCTACGAAGGACCCTTCGGCGTAGGATACGCGGTGGCGGGGGTGAAGGATCCCCACCCATCCGCCGCGTCGGATTCCCCGCTTCCTTTTATCACCCCGCCCGCCCTCGCTCGCCACGCGTTGGAAAACCGCGTATTGGGACGCCCCGCGTCCCTCCCGCCGAACTTGCCGCCCGAACTAACGAGCCGCCAAGCCGGAGCGTTCGTTTCCCTGCACATGCACGGCAACCTGCGCGGATGCATCGGCACGATCGCGCCCACCTGCGATAACCTTGCGTTGGAAATCATGCAAAACGCCGTTTCCGCCGGATTGCGCGATACCCGCTTTAACCCGGTTACCGCGGCGGAACTGCCGCACCTCACGTATAAAGTTGACGTACTTGCCGCGCCCGAGCCGATTTCCGGCCCGGAGGAATTGGACGTGCTGCGCTACGGCGTAATCGTAACGTCGGGTTATCGCCGCGGCTTGCTTTTGCCCAACCTGGACGGCATCGACTCCGTGGAACAGCAAATCGCCATCGCCATGCAAAAGGCCGGCATCCGCCCGAACGATCCCATCAAGTTGGAACGCTTCGAAGTGGTGAGGTATGAATAACGGCGAAGCCACCCGCTGCCCAATATGCCCGCACGCCTGCGTTATCCCCGAAGGCGGTACGGGATACTGCGGCGTCCGCGTGAACAAAAACGGCTGCATACAGTCCGATACCTACGGCGTCGTGTCCGGCATCGCATTAGACCCCATCGAAAAAAAGCCCTTGCGGCGGTTTTGTGAAGGCTCGATGATTTTGTCCATCGGGGGTTACGGGTGTAACTTACGTTGCCCGTTCTGCCAAAACAGCCATATCGCGGCGATTACGGGGGCGGACTGCCCCGTTCAAAGCGCGCCGCGTGATACCCACGCATCATTGGCATATACCCCCACATCATCAGCATATACCCACACATCATCGGCACATTCCCACGCATCATCGGCACATTCCCACGCATCAATAGCGGATCGCGAAGCGACCCATGACTTGCCGCTTATTTTGCCCGCTCACCTCGCCGCAATGGCCCAAAAATATGTACCCAAAGGCAACATCGGCGTTGCCTACACTTATAACGAACCGCTGATCAACTACGAATACCTGTTGGATTGCGCCAAAGCCGTGCGCGAAGCGGGTTTAAAGAACGTCCTCGTCACCAACGGTTTAATCAACCCCAAACCCTTAGAGGCACTGCTCCCCTTCATTGACGCGATGAACATTGACCTAAAGGGGTTTACGGAGGATTTCTACGCGGGTTTGGCGGGGTATCCCGTAAATAAAAAATCCCCCGGAGGGGTAACACCCGAAGGGGTAATACTCGAAGGATTAACACCCGGGGGGTTAATACCCAAAGGGGAAGCGTCTCTGTCTTTCCTTGATACGGTTAAAAATACGATCGTACACGCGCAAAAGAACTGCCATATCGAAGTAACGACATTAATTATCCCAAACGAAAACGAAACCCACGCCGAACCCATCGCGCGATGGTTGGCCGAAATTTCGCCGGAAATCCCCTATCACATCTCCCGCTTCTTCCCGCGGCACAACTACGCGGACAAACAATCCACACCGCCGCAGACCCTCCGTGACCTCGCGCAAACCGCCCGTAAATACCTGAAATATGTATACACGGGAAATTTGTAGAAGCCGCCGTTAGGATTCCTTCGCGACAAAGTCCGCAATCGCGGCGATCACGGTCGCGATCAATTCCTCCAATTGCGGCACCAAATGGCTTGCGTCTTGTTCTTGTTTGGCCAGGGCTTCCATTTCCCCCGACAATTTGGAAAGTGTGGGGAAGCCCAAATTTCCCGACGTCCCCTTTATCGCGTGGGTGGCGAAGACGATGCGTTCATGGTCGCCTGCCTTGATGGCTTCCAACACCTCATCCGTCATTTGCCGCGCCTTAAAACGCCCGAGCATGGTAATGTAGAGCTTCTTGTTGTTCATGATCCGCTTGATGCCTTCCGCCGCGTCGATGTGAGGCAGGTAAGCTCCGTAATTATCCATTATTCATCCGTCCCTTCCGTTTCGTTTTCCGTATCTTCCTCCGAAGCGTCGCCGGTTGCCCCGTCCACGATCTTTGCCAACGCCACGACGGTTGTCCCTTCGTCCATTTGGATCAGCTTAACCCCCGAGGCGTACCGCCCTTGTACGCTGATGTCCGCTATACGGATGCGGATGATCACGCCTTCGGAGTTGATGAGCATCAGCTCGTCATTTTCATTGTCCCGCACGCACGCGGTGATGCCCACAAGCGTACCCGTGCGTTCGCCGGTTTTGTATACAATGATGCCCATGCCGCCTCGGCTCTGCCCGCGGCAATCCGCCAAAAGCGTCCCCTTGCCGTACCCCTTGGAGGAAACGAGCAAGACCTGTTCGTCGGCCACGGTCGCGCCGATAACGCGATCGCCCGCGCGCAGCTTAATGCCGCGTACGCCCGAAGCCGTGCGCCCCATCGCGCGTACTTGCCCCTCGGCGAAGCGGATGCCGCGCCCCCTTTCCGTGGCGATAAATATTTCGCGCTGCCCGTCGGAGCGCAGTACCGCGATCAAATCATCGTCCTCGCGGATGGTCAGCGCCGTCAATCCCGACTTATTGATATTCGCGAACGCGGAAAGGCGCGTGCGCTTTACCACGCCGTTGCGTGTCACCATAATCAAGTATTCCTCACCGTCCGCGGGCGCGGCCGAAATCGGTATCATGGCTGCGATCGTTTCCCCGCCGTTCAGGTTAAGCAGGTTTACGAGCGCCATCCCGCGGGCGGTACGCCCCGCCAGGGGGATTTCATACGCGCGCATACGGTACACGCGGCCAAAGTTGGTGAAGAACAATATCTGGTCATGGGTGCTGGACACGAACAAATCCTTTACCCAGTCTTCCTCACGCGTTTTGACGCCCACAATGCCGCGTCCGCCCCTGCCCTGCGCGCGGTAGGTATCGAGGGGGAGCCGCTTGATGTAATTCAAATGCGAAAGGGTTACGACGCTTTCTTCCTCGTCGATTAAATCGGCGTCCAGGATTTCGCCCGCGTCATGCAGGATGGCGGAGCGGCGTTCGTCCCCGAAGCGTTTTTGTACGGCGGTGATTTCCTCCGCGAAGACTTCCAGCAAACGGTCTTCGTCGGCGAGGATGCGGCGCAGCTCGGTGATGAGCGCCATAAGCTCGGCGTACTCCGCTTCAAGCCGTTCGCGGGAAAGCCCTTGTAAAGTGCGCAAGCGCATATCCAATATCGCCTTCGCCTGGACCTCCGTAAAACCGAACCGCTCCATTAAACGCGGCAGGGATTCGCTGTCGTCCTTGCTGGAACGTATGATGCGGATGATTTCGTCGATATGATCGAGCGCTTTGAGCAATCCTTCCAATATATGCGCGCGGCGCTCCGCTTTGTCGAGGTCGAATTGCGTGCGGCGCGTGATGACGTCCTTTTGGTGGAGGATGTAATGCTCGATCAATTCCGCGAGGTTTAATATTTTCGGTTCGTTGTTGACGAGCGCCAGCATGGTGATGCCGTAACTTTGTTGCAAAGAAGACAGTTTATATAACTGGTTTAATATAACGTTGGCGTTGGCGTCGCGCTTTAATTCAATGACGATGCGTACGCCCATGCGGTTGGATTCGTCGCGGATGTCGGTAATACCCTCGACTTTCCTTTCCTTTACGAGGTCGGCTATTTTCTTCACGAGTTCGGCTTTATTTACTTGATAGGGTACGGCGGTGACGCGGATTTGTTCGCGGCCGCTTGCGCCCGGCATGGGTTCGATTTCCACATCGGCACGCACCACCACGCGGCCGCGGCCCGTTTTATACGCCTCGCGTACGTGTGCCGTGCCCAATACCGCGCCGCCCGTGGGGTAGTCGGGGGCCTTAACGATATCGATCAACGTCCCGAGCGAGGTTTCCTTGCCTTCGCGCATATCCGCCACGCGGGTTAATATGGCGTCGATAACGTCCCGCAAATTGTGCGGCGGTATGTTTGTGGCCATACCCACGGCGATGCCCGTGGAACCGTTGACCAGCAAATTCGGGAAGCGAGCGGGCAATACGGTCGGTTCCTGGTACGAGCCGTCGTAGTTGTCCGCGAAGTTGACCGTTTCCTTATCGATATCCTGCAGCATTTCCATGGAAAGGCGCGTCAGCCTGGCCTCGGTGTAACGGTCGGCGGCGGGGTCATCCCCGTCCATGGAACCGAAGTTGCCGTGGCCGTCCACCAGCGGGTAACGGATGGAGAAATCCTGCGCCATGCGTACCATGGCGTCATAAATCGCCAAATTGCCGTGGGGATGGTAGTTGCCCATCGTGTCGCCCACGATTTTGGCGGACTTCCTGTATCCCCCGCCGGGGTTAAGGTTCAATTCCTTCATTGCGTAGAGGATGCGGCGATGCACGGGTTTAAGCCCGTCGCGTACGTCGGGCAGCGCGCGCGCGACGATGACGCTCATCGCGTAGGCGATGAAGGATTCCTGCATTTCACGGGTTATGTCAACGTTTTTGATTCGGTCGGCCATGTTACGCTCCTTAGATATCCAAATTCTTCGCCATCAGGGCGAATTCCTGTATAAATTCCCGTCTCGGCTCCACCTTGTCACCCATTAATTGCGCGAAAATCAAGTCGGCGGCGATGCCGTCGTCCAAATTAACCTGCCGTAAAATCCGCTTTTCCGGGTCCATGGTGGTATCCCATAATTGGTCGGCATTCATTTCGCCCAAACCCTTGTAACGTTGGATGGGTTTGATGCCTTCGCGCCCGATGCGCTCCAATAACGCGGCCAGCTCCTCGTCGGAGAACGCGTAATATTCGTTCTTTCCTTTTTCCACCTTATAAAGCGGCGGCTGGGCGATGTAGATATTCCCTTCAATGATCAAGTCCTTCATAAAACGGTAAATAAACGTAAGGAGCAGCGTGCGGATATGGGAACCGTCCACGTCGGCGTCCGTCATTAAAATGATTTTATGGTAACGCAGTTTTGAAATATCGAAGTCCTCGTGGATGCCCGTTCCGACGGCGGTAATCATGTCCTTGATGATGGCGTTGGAAAAGATTTGCTCGGGCCTTGCCTTCTCCACGTTTAATATCTTGCCCCGCAGCGGGAGGATGGCTTGCGTCGTGGGCGTACGCGCCTGCTTGGCCGAACCGCCCGCCGAATCGCCCTCCACGATATACAGCTCGCACAGCGCGGGGTCCTTTTCCGAGCAGTCTGCCAATTTACCGGGCAGGCGCCCGCCTTCTAGTACGGTCTTGCGTACCTTTTCCCGCGCTTTACGGGCGGCTTCACGCGCGCGCGCGGCCAGGAGGGATTTTTCCACGATTATTTTGCCGAAACCGGGATGCTCTTCCAAAAATATGGCGAAATGCTCCGCCAACACGCTTTCCACGGCGGTACGCGCTTCGGAATTAACCAGCTTGCCTTTCGATTGCGAATCGAATTGCGGTTCCTCCATTTTAATCGAAAGCACGGCGGTAAGCCCCTCGCGCACATCGTCGCCGGAAAGGGGCTTTTCGTTTTCCTTGATCAGATTAAATTTTTTCGCGTAGTCATTGAGGGTTTTGGTGAGCGCGGCGCGGAAGCCCGTGATATGCGTGCCCCCGTCGTGCGTATTGATATTATTAACGAAGGAATACGTGCTTTCGAGGTATCCGTCCGTATGCTGCATGGCCACTTCCACCAGCACTTTCTCGTATACCGCGCTGCAATAGAATATCTCGTCCGTGATCGGCGTCTTGTTTTTATTGATATGCTCCACGAATTGGCTGATGCCGCCCTCGTAGCAATAGGTACGCTTACGGACGGGTTCGGAACTTGTACCGGAACTCGGTACAAGTTGACCCGGGCGCGGGCGCATGTCGAAAAGGTTGATTTTCAAGCCTTTAGTAAGAAAAGCGGTTTCCTGCAGGCGTTGCTTCATGGTATCAAAGTTGAATTCCAGTACCTCGAAGATTTCCGGGTCGGGCTTGAAATGCACGAAGGTACCCGTTTCCGTTGTTTCGCCCACTACTTCCAAATCCGTCACCACAAGCCCGCGGGATAATTTTTGCTCATGGATTTGCCCGCCGGTAAAGACCCGCACGATCAGCCATTCGCTTAACGCGTTTACCACGCTGGCACCCACGCCGTGCAGCCCGCCGGATACCTTGTACCCGCCGTTGCCGAACTTGCCGCCCGCGTGAAGCACCGTATATACCACCGTAACCGCGGGCAGGCCCGTTTGCGCCTGTATCCCCACAGGGATGCCGCGGCCGTTGTCCCGTACGGAAACCGAGTTGTCGGTATGGATCGTAACGGTGATTTCGTCGCAGGCGTCCATAAGGGCTTCGTCCACGGCGTTGTCCACGATTTCGTTTACGAGTTGGTGCAGGCCCTTTTCGTTGGTGCCCGATATATACATACCCGGACGGCGGCGGACGCCCTCCAAGCCTTCCAATACTTGAATATTCTCCGCTGAATAGTCGGACATGCCTTATAAAACCCCTTTATCGTATAATTTCGCCGTTTTTAATCCGTATGATCCTATGCTCGCCCTTCACTTTCGCCAATACATCTTCCAATCCCGTACAGGTAAGGAGCGTTTGCACGTTTTTTATCTGCCTGAGCAAAAAACGCTGCCTGTGGCCGTCCAGTTCGCTGAACACATCGTCCAGCAACAAAATCGGCGGCTTGCCCGTACGCGCCTTTATCAATTCGATTTCGGCCAGTTTTACCGAAAGCGCGGCCGTCCGCTGCTGCCCCTGCGAGCCGAACGAACGGGCGGACATCCCTTTTACCGTAAAGACGATATCATCCCGATGGACCCCGGCGGATGTCGAACCCAACGCTATGTCGCGCTGCCGATACTTGTCCAATACGGCTCCGTATATATCGGAAGCGATATCCGGCCGGTATTCCAGGTTTAATTCTTCCTTGCCCTGCGTGATTTCCGCGTGGACCGTCCGCGCCAATGCCGATATTTTTTCGACGAACGCGCTCCGCGTCTTCATAACGCGTAAGCCGTATTGCGCCAGTTGTTCGTCCCATACGGAAAGGCTGTCGAGTTGGCCCTTGTCTTTTTGCAACCCCTTAAGCAAATGGTTCCGTTGGCGCAGCGCACGGTAATATACGCGCAAATCCTTATAATAAACGGGCGATAACTGGCATATCTCAATATCCATAAACCGCCGCCGCTCCGCGGGTCCCGCCTTTATCAAGCGCAAATCCTCCGGCGAAAAACTGACGACGGGCACCTTACCGAACAACTCCCGCGTGTTCCCTACAGGCACACGATCAACGGAAATGGATTTAACGAATTTGCTCCCCTGCTGTTGTATACACGCGTCAACCGTAAACCCGAGCCCTTTTATTCCGTATTCTTGATTCCCGCTTCCGAATTCCGCCCTTACACGCGCCATATGTGTACCTATCGGGACCAATTCGCGGCAATGCTCCCCCCGCAGCGGCCGCCCGAGGGCGCAAAAATAAACGGCCTCCAGTAAATTCGTCTTACCTTGGGCGTTATCTCCGTATAAGATGTTGATACCGGGTAAAAATTCCGCCTGCGGAACGCACAGATTGCGAAAAGCATCCGCTTGTAAGGTTTTTATCCACACCTAAGCGGGGCCCCGCAGGGGTACGATAAGGTATTTTTGGTCATCCAATCCGCCTTCTTCGGCGGAATCGTCAGCAAAGCCGCGCACGGTACACGCGCTCTTAGGTCCGGAAAATTTGATGATTACCTTTTCCTCCTCGATGACCCGCAAGGCATCGATGATATAGCGCGGGTTGAAATAAATAATCAAATCCTGCCCGTCGGTACCGCAGGGGATTTCATCATGGGCTTGGCCGCGTTCGGCGGTATTGGCGGTAACGGTCAGTTCGTCGTCCTTAATTTCCATTTTAATCGGGATCAGTTTATTTTCGCCCGCGACCAAAAGCGCGCGCTCCAACGCGTTCAGGAATTCCAAACGCCCGATGGTCAGTACCGTATTGAAGTCTTCATTAAATATTTGGTCATACCGGATAAAATCGCCGACCAACAGCCGCGACACAAACGTAAACTCCGGCGTGTCGAACACCACACGGTTATCGGTAAAATAAAACATCACTTCGGTATCGTCGTCATTGGGCAGTACGCGGCTCAATTCATGCAGCGCGCGCGCGGGTATGACCGCCGAATGGTTGTTATTCTCGAATATCGGATAAGGGAACTTGTACGACCGGTACGAAATCCGGTGCATATCCACGCTTACGACCTGCAAAAGACCCTTCTTTATTTCGAAAAGTTCCCCCGTAAGTATCAGCTTGCTTTGGTCCATCGATACGGAGAAGATCGTTTGCCGGATCATGTCCCTAAGCGTCGTGGCGGGTACGCGGTACCGCGCGCTCACATGTTCAAGCTCTACCTCCGGTATCAGCGGGAATTCCTCGCCCGGTAATCCGAATATCTTCATGCGGGCACGGCCGCTGATCACTTCGGCTACCCCTTTTTCGTCCACTTCAATGGTTATATAGTCCCCCGGCATCTTGCGCACGATGTCCGTAAAAAGTTTCGCGTTTAACGCGATCATGCCGGGCTTTTCCACATCGGCTTCCAGCACCGCCGTCGTTATGCTCATTTCCAAATCGTTGCCGCACAGCGTCAAACCCTTATTTTCCTTCGTATAAAGAAGCACACATTCCAAAATCGGCTTGGTCGTACGCGCGCTTACGGCACGCCCCACCAAATTAAGCCCCTCCAGCAAAATCCCCTTATCACAATTAAGCCTCATAACTTCTCCCTTCCGACTCACCAAAATATTTATATCCATTATTATATTTACAGTAACAGCAGTAATAGGGGCTGTGGATTCGTGGAAAAGTGCCTCCAAGCCTTATCCATCATACACTTTCCATGTTCATATCCATGTCGAAAACGCAGGGACAACCCCATTAAATATCCACACATTCCACAAGCCACATTATACCTTAAATCTATCCACATTTCATCCTTTATCATCCACAAAATATCTACAGCGTTTTCCACATATATTTAAACTCCCGCGGGCGGAACGATGCGGGGCGGGTTGCCGTGTGAAAGGTTCCTGCCATACATCGAACGCAGCAGAAGCGGGGAGGTTCCCTCCGCGCGCTCACTCGCATCCGCTCCCAGGCGCACGGCGTGAACTCCCCGCTTCGCCGCGGCGGTGTGTAACGTACCCCCGGTAACCCCGCACCGTTCCCCCCGCGGGGTTGCACGGAGGACAGGTGAAAAAAAGACAAGGATTTTGATGATAATGGTAAATGCGATATTTCCAAATTTTTCTTGATAATAATGGTAAAGGTTTTTTTCAATCGTTTTATAGTAGTTTAGATTGATAACGAAACATGAGGGAAGCTTACAGTTCTACTTCATTTGTACCAAATAACCAAAACATTTCACCGACTTTTTCTTTCATGTCTGCCATTAGTTGCCTGTCAAACTCTATGGCAAGTGGTTTATTATCTTGCCATGCTCCAATGTGTATATGAGGACATCTTGCATAACCATCATTACCCACTCTTGCAACGAGTTGACCTTGTATAACCGTGTCTCCCTCTTTGACCTCGGGCTTTTGAATATGCGCCAACATGACATTTATACCTTCACCAGATTCGATAACAAGACACGATGCTCTGCTTGGATTTTGCTTACCCGGTTCGTTAGTTGATGGATTAACGTACACTTCCTTAACTATACCATCAATAGGAGCAAGAACGTCAGAACACCATCCGGACCAATCCTCATTTTTATTTCCGTTATTTATATACGGGGTAAGCCAGTAGCCGTTCCCATTATTTACAAATTCGCATATAAAACAATCCCGACCCAAATCATCACCCAATGATTCCAACTCTCTGGAAGGGTGGTCAGTATATACACAAGCTCGATTAAAAATAGGATGGATCGTGATAATTTTCATAAAAATACGCTCCCGTCTTTCGCTAACCTTCGGCATGGTGTAGGTCTTTGCGCTTGATAATCTGTTTATATACGTGTTCCATCATAATAATTTGAACAAATCAAAGCCAGAAAACGAAAATCAAAACGGTAATTGTGTTTCATTAATAAACCAAGCCTAAACAACGAGGGTATGTCATCTCCGCCGCCGGGCGGAGGGTGTTCACCCGTTAATGCCTTGGGTGGTAAGAGAGGGGGTTTCGCTGAACGACTTCGCCTTTAAGAGAAGCGGAACCCCCTCTCTCCCCACCCATCCACGAGCCCCGGCGGGAACATCCTCCCCTCGGCGTCCGTACATATGGCAGGCACTATTCCCCTTTTATCGTCCGTTCCAACTCAGCAATAATCTCATGCAGCTTGGCATCATATTCAAGTTCCGCGGCAATCTTCTCGCAACTATGGATAACCGTCGTATGATCACGCCCGCCGAACATCTTACCCACATCGGGCAGGGAAACCTCCATCAGCTTACGGCACAAATACATAGCGATTTGACGTGGGAAAACGATGTTCTGCGTGCGGCGGCGGCTGTTGAGCTCCTCCGGGGTAAGGGAGAAATGGGAGGACACGATCTTTTGGATATAAGGGACGGTGATTTCCGGCGGGATGTGGCCCTTGAGCTGATCCTTAAGGGCGGTCTCGGCGAGTTGGAGGGTTATCTCCTGGTTCTTGGTAAGGCGGGAATACGCGGTGATTTTATTGAGTGCGCCTTCCAAATCGCGGATGTTGGACACGACATTACGCAGGATAAATTCCTTGACGGCGATAGGGATATCGAGGTTTTCGCGGCGGAGCTTCTTTTCGAGGATGGCGGCGCGGGTTTCGTAGTCGGGCATGGTGATGTCCACTTGCAAACCCATGGAGAAGCGCGAGGTCAAACGGTCCTCAAGGCCGGACAGCTTGTTCGGCGGCAAGTCGCTGGTGATGACGATTTGCTTATTATTATTATAGATATCGTTGAATGTGTGGAACATTTCTTCCTGGGTGGATTCCTTACCTTCCAGGAACTGCACGTCGTCGATCAAAAACAGGTCGCAATCGCGGTATTTATTCCTGAATTGCAACGCGGTTTGCTCCCTCAACGCGGTGATGAACTCGTTGGTGAAGGTTTCCGACGAAACGTAGCGTACCTTCATGGCGGGGAAATTTTCGCTTACTTGGTTCCCGATGGAATGGATCAGATGCGTCTTGCCCAAGCCCACGCCGCCGTACAGGAACAACGGGTTATACCCCTCAGCGCCGGGTGTTTCGGACACGGCCTTAGCCGCGGCGAAGGCAAGCTGGTTGCATTTGCCCTCAACGAAATTCTCGAACACATAACGCGGGGAAAGGTGGGTTTTGGTGTAGTTGTCGTTTTTCTTGCGGGCGGGGCCGGATTCGGATAAATCCTCCGGCGAAATGATGCGCACCTCGATATCGTCGAAATCAACCTCCGCCGCTTCGCAAAAGCATCGGGAAATATCGAAGAGGTACCGCTTAATGATCGAAGGCTTTTGGAAGTCATTGGGCGTTTTAAGGAAGACGACCCCGTTTTTGTAGGTGTGCGGGGTCAAGGTTTTGATGACGGTCGTATATGTAGCTTCGGTGACGACGTCCTTTAACAGGGTCGCTGTTTTTAACCAAATCGTTTGCAAATCCATGGTTATCCTCGCTTTTGCCGAGTTATCCACAACACTTTCCACAAGCTGTTGATAAATCGCGGTTTATATGGGATTGCGTTTGTTTATTATACCAAACGGGATGAGTGATTTCCACAGGCTTTACACAGGGGGTTAACAAGGGTTTAACAGAATAATCCACATATGTGATACAATCTTTATATGTACATGTAACCTCCCCGCGGGGTGCGATATGGCTAAGCGCGTCTCACGAAAAACGCGATTGCCGGCTCCGTCGGGCAAGTGCTTGTGTCGGTTGACAAGCACCCGACACCAAGCACGTAAGCCCGCCGTTCGCCGGAAATCACGTTTTTCGTGAGACGCGCTTAGCCATATCGCACCCCGCGGGGATGGTGTAATGGTAGCGGAAAAGCATACCCCGGCGGGTGAAGGAACTCCCACGGAGCGATTGGCGGAATCGGGTACATGGCGGCGAAGGGGCGGCTTACGTGCTTGGTGTTTGGCTTCCGAAGGAAGACGAACACAAGCACTTGCCGCACCGAGTCGACAGGTGCCTGATTCCGTCACAAGCGACGGGGGACGTTCCTTCGCCCGCCGGGGAGTGGACACATACGTATAAACATAAAATTCGGTAACCGGAAAAGGACTTTTCATGAATAACCAACAAAACGCGCACCAACTCGAAGGTACGGTGGAAAACGTCATTTACCATTCGGAAGACAGCGGTTTTTCGGTGTTCGTCCTTCGTTTGGAAAGCGACGCGCTTCAAATCGACCTTACGCAATATATGGGCGAGGAGGAAGGCTGCATCACCTGTACGGGATTTTTCCCGAATATATATGAAGGGGAACGTTTACATATCAGCGGGCGGTTTACCAACCATCCGCGTTACGGATGGCAGATACAAGTGGCGCACGCGCGGCGGCTCGCCCCCACGAATTTGTCGGGTATTGAAAAATACCTGGCCAGCGGCGTGATTAGGGGCATCGGTGAGCGTACAGCCAAGCGCATCGTGGCGCGGTTCGGCGCGGATACGTTTGACGTGATCGCCAACGAGCCGGAGCGTATCGCTTCGCTAAGGGGTATTTCGTTGAAAATGGCGCAGAAATTCTCGGAAGCCTTTCACGCGCAAGGCGACCAGCGGCAAGCGATATTATTTTTGCAAGAATACGGTATTTCCCCGAACATGGCGATGCGCATTTATAAAAAATATAAAGACGAGACCGTTGAACTCGTGCGCACCAACCCCTTCCGCTTGGCTGATGATATCGACGGCATCGGTTTTAAGACCGCGGATGCAATCGCGCGACGTTTGGGTTGTGAGCCGCACGCGCCCGAGCGCGTTTCCGCGGGGGTGCGTTTCCTTTTGTGGGAGGCTTCCAACGAAGGCCATGTGTACTTGCCGCAATCGGAATTGTTGCGCCATGCCCGCGAATTGTTGGGTGTGGACGCCGCATTGATCGAAAATGAATTCATTCGGATGCAAATGGACCGGTTGATCGTGCGGGAAATCCCCCCTTCGCCGCCCGGCAGAAACGAACCGCTCGTCTTCGTCAGCGCATTGTATTACGCTGAAGGGGGCGTGGCGCGCCAATTGATGTCGCTCGCGGCGGCGCACGGGGAATTTATGGATATGGAAAACGGTGACTTTTCCGCAAATTGCGAAAAGGTTGGCGATATATCCCTTTCGTATGGGCAAGCTAAGGCAATCGAAGCTGCCATGACCCAAGGTGTGCTGGTCATCACCGGCGGGCCGGGTACGGGCAAGACGACGGTAATCAATACATTGATCGGGATGCTGGAGAAGGCGGGGCAGAAGGTTATCCTTGCCGCGCCTACGGGCCGCGCCGCCAAGCGTATGACCGAGGCGACCGGACGCGAGGCAAAGACAGTCCATCGTTTGCTGGAGGTTTCGTTTATTCCGTCCGATTCGTCCTCCTATGGGAGTAACGGGCGCATGGTGTTTAATAAAAACGAGGACAGCCCGCTGGAATGTGATGTATTGATCGTGGATGAAGCGTCCATGATGGATATTTTACTGACACATAATTTACTTAAAGCCGTAGCCGTGGGGACGCGGCTTATTTTGGTGGGCGACGTGGATCAATTACCCAGCGTGGGGCCGGGCAACGTATTGAAGGATATCATCGACGGCAATGCGGTCACGGTCGTGCGCCTGACGGAAATCTTCCGCCAAGCGCAGGAAAGCGCGATCATCATGAACGCCCACCGTATCAACCAAGGCCAATATCCGGAAACCAACCAAAGGGAAAAAGACTTCTTCTTCGTCAAGCGCAACCGACCGGAGGACGTGGCTGAAACCCTCCTTGACCTCGTGACCAACCGATTGCCCGCGTTTATGCCGCTGGATATCAAAACGGACATCCAAATCCTTACCCCCATGCGTAAAACACCGCTGGGGGTCGGGCGTTTGAACGTATTGCTGCAAGCCCGCATCAACCCGCCTGCGCCCGATAAAAGGGAACGTGAATCGGGCGCGACAGTCTTCCGCGAGGGCGATAAGATAATGCAAATCCGCAATAATTACGACACGGCATGGGAGCAGCTTGACAACCCCCGCCATACATCCCGTGTGGTGGACCGCGGCGTGGGTATTTATAACGGTGACATGGGAATCATCACCGAAATCGACGAAGACGCGGGCTGCATGACCGTGCTGTTTGACGACAACCGCAGGGTCTTCTATGAATTTTCGCAGCTTGACGACCTCGAGCTCGCTTATGCCGTGACGGTGCATAAATCGCAGGGCAGCGAATATAAGGCCGTCGTTATCCCCATTTTCGGCGGGCCGCCCATGCTGTTGTCGCGTAATTTGCTGTACACCGCCGTCACGCGCGCGCGTGAATTGGCCGTGCTTGTGGGCTTGCCCGAAACGATGCACCGCATGGTGGACAACGACAAGGTGATGGCGCGTTATACAGCCCTGGCGCGGCGGTTGCGCGAGCTTCACGAAATGCGGCTTTAATGAAAATCCTCGATTGGTTCTACCCGCCCGTGTGCATGGGTTGCCGTGCGTTGCTCCCGCTTAACGATGAACGACGTTGCGCCGTATGGCTGTGTCCGGAATGTGAAGCGCTGATCGAACCGCCGGGGGATGAACCCGATTTACGCGCAAATTCCGCGGCCTTTCATTTTACATACAACCGTTCCGCCTTTGTGTACGGCGGGATATTGCGCGACATCATCCGCGATGTAAAATTCCGCGGCAAGAAAAACCATGCCCGCGCCCTCGGGCGTTTATGGGCGGAAAGCTGCCGACATCTGCCGACGGAGGAGTTTATATTGGTTCCCGTCCCCCTGCATCCCCGTAAGGAACGCGAACGCGGCTTTAACCAAGCGGAGGTATTGGCCCGCGAATTATCGAAGGGTATGAACCTTCCCGTGCAAAACGTGTTAATCCGCGTAATCGACACGCTCCCGCAAGCGGGACTGCATCCCGCGCGCCGCGCGGAAAACGTTATGGATGCATTCCGTATCGCGCCGCGCTATCTTGTAAGGGATGAATCGTATATAATGGTAGACGATATCTTCACTACGGGCGCGAGCCTTAACGAATGTGCCCGTACGTTGATAGCGGGGGGCGCGCGCGAAGTCGCGTGTTTGACGTTGAGCGTCTCATTAAAGAAGGAGGATGGGGTATGAACGAGGAAAGATACACCGGGACGGAACGCAGGAAACAACCGGATTGGATGATTAAAGGGGCAACGATACTCAACGTCCTTGCCTGGTTGCTGACGACTTTTTCGCTGTTGGCTATCGACATCGCCTCCCCCAACCAGGATAATATGTTCACTCATTACTTCGACATGGCCGAACGCGTGGTATGGGACGAATTTTGGATATTGGCGGCGTATATCCTGCTAGTCATGTCGGTGGTATCGTGCGTGGTGTCGTTTGTGTTGCACGTTTTACGCAAACGCAGGAAAGCCGATAAACTGCGCGTTTCCATTATTATTATTAACGCGTTGACGATCATTGGGTTTATATTGTTCATCTATCGCTTCGGGTTTCAACTTTTTTAGGCGGAAAACTAATATATTCCCGAATACCTGCCGATACTAAAGTAGGAACAAATGGAAAGCAGGGGATACCTATGGACATAAGGATTACCGGAGCATACGGCGTATACAAAACGCAGCCCGTAACGAAGACGGGCGCGCCCTTTTCAATAAAGGGCAGCGTAAAAGCGAACGCCATCGATAGCGTATCCTTCAGCGCGGTGGCGAATGAACTTAATGTGGCGCGCAGGGCAATGAGGGAAGTACCCGACGTGCGCGAAGCACGCGTTGTTCAGCTCAGGGAGCAATTGAATTCGGGTACGTATGAGGTAAGCGCCGCCGACATCGCCGCGAGGATTTTCGGCGTAGGCAGCGAGGAGTAACGTATAGGCGGGACAGCAAGGACGCGTCCCGTTTATGCGAAACGTAATTACAAATACAAGGACGTTATCCAAACTCTTCCACTCCGGTGACCCCGGAGGGGGGGAGTTTTTTATTACCGAAATATAAGGAGCAAAAAACCCATGGCAGGGATGATCAATCAATTAATCGATATCTTGGGCGAACAAGCCGACCGTTGCGGGGAACTGTTGGGCCTCGCGAAGGAAAAGAAGGACGTCATCGTAAGTAATAATATAGAAGAACTTCAAAAGATCACCAACCTCGAGAATATGGTTATCAGCCAAAACAACCGCTTGGAAAGGCAGCGGATATCCCTAACCGCCGATATCGCCGAGGTTTTGGGCAAACGCGGGCAGGTCATGGACATCGCCGCTTTGACCGAATGTATGGAAGGCCAGCCCCAACAGGAACCCCTGCGCGAAGCGGGCAACCGGTTACGGGGCGTCATTTCCGAGCTAAAGGAAGCCAATGACCTAAACAATACCTTGATACAAAACGCGTTGGACTACGTGGAATATTCGCTTAACGTAATCCGCACATCGGACCGGATCAGCGGGCCCGAATACCCGGCGAACGATAAAGGCGAAGCCTACGGCGCGTTCGACGCGAGAAAATAAAAGGAGAACGATATGGGATTTTCGGGATTATCCATAGCCACCAGCGGCCTGCGCGTCGCCCACGCCAACCTTGCCGTAACCGGGCACAACATGACCAACGCCGAGATACGGGGCTTCTCGCGCCAACGCATCGTGCAGAAGGAATCCTTTACATGGGACCGTGGCGTGGCCCTAAACGGCGACCGCATGATCGTGGGCATGGGCGCGGACCGCAACGCCGTACAGCAGCTCCGCAACGAATTCCTTGACTTTACATATCGCACGCAGGTCGGGCGGCTGGGCTTCTATTCCACGCTCGCAACCGCCGGACGCGAAATCGAGAACATGCTGGGCGAATTGTACGGCGCGTACAACTTCCAAGGCGTGGTCAACGACATGTGGTTTGCCATACAAGAACTCACCCGCCACCCCGACGGCTTCGCCACGCGGCAATTGCTCCTTTCCACGGCGAGTTCGTTTATCAATAAATCCCGCGAGGTTTATTTGGGTTTGGTGGAGGAACAACACAATTTAAACCATCAAGTCATCCAAACCGTAAACGATATCAATTTTTTGGTCGGCGAGGTTAACCGCCTTAACGAAGTCATCCGCCGCGGCGAAATGGCGGGCGACAACGCCAACGACTTCCGCGACCAGCGTAATATGATCCTCGACCAACTCGCCGAGCTCATCCCCATCGATGTACGTGTGGACTCCCAA
Source organism: Defluviitaleaceae bacterium (assembly GCA_009780585.1). Classification (GTDB taxonomy): domain Bacteria; phylum Bacillota; class Clostridia; order Lachnospirales; family WQUN01; genus WQRX01. Next base: position 60,846 of record WQZS01000004.1, read on the forward strand.
GGCAATTATAATATCCTGACCCAAGGGCATGAACTGTTAAACGTCGGCAACCAATCGCTGATCGGCCTGCGTTTCGTGTCCGCGGATTATAATTTCGTTGTCCCCGTTTTGGGGACGGACGGGCAAACCATCGGTGCCGATGTACCGCCCGGGCAATTCATCAATTTCATGTACCTGCGCCCGATCAATAACGAAAACGGCAACGACTTCGGCAAATTAAACGCCCTGCTTTTGGCGCGCGGCATGGCCCCGGCCAATTATATGAGCAGCGAATGGCCGCCCCCGGCGGAACGTTTGGCGGCTCTTGGGGACGCCTTGGCCGATGCGCTTAACAGCGTGGACTTTACCGTTTTCGATGACCCCGTCAATCTACCGTTGGTAGCCGCGTTGGAAATGGTGTTCCCATCGGGGTCGGGACATCCGTTGCGCGACTTATTTGAAACGGCGCGTTCGAATCCGGAAGACGCCGAGACAATAGCCGCGTTCGTGCTCGCTCTTAACGCGTTTATGAATGATCCCGCGAACAGTAACCCGTTGTCCGTCGAACTCGTCGCGCTGCAAAATATCATGGGCGTCATCGACGAAACCGAATGGGGACGGGTCGAAGCCGCTTTGGAACGGTACAAACTATTGGCCGACAACCTCGCCGCCGAGGAATATAACTATCAACTCCATTTATGGAGCATCGAACACGGCATGATCCCCCGCGTACAGCAGAATTTGGACGGCATCGCCAACGCCATGTTCACGATGCTCAACGATGCCTTAACCGGGCGCCTGCGGGAGGTTAACCCCAATTTCGTGCCCGGCAGCGACGCCAACCCACCCCCCGGCCACCCCAATTACGAGTTGCTGGCAGGCGGGCGTTACCGTTTCGTGTTCCCCGCGGAATACGACCCCGATGATCCCAATGACCCCAACCGCTTCAACCACGCCGTCCCGTGGGATTTAAACGGCGAACAGGCCGATGGCGGCATACCGCTGTTCGTGCGCCGTTATGCGTACGACAATATGCCGGTGGACCCCGCCAACCTCAATTCCCTTTATTCCATTGAAAATGTCATGATCAACCCGTTGCTGTTGCAACCGGGCGGGCATAATCTGCTGGCCTTGGCGTTGGACCGCGGCGCGGTTAACGATACGCGTGTGCTGGAAGCCTTGCAAAACGTATGGCGCGCCAACACCGGACCCTACACCGTGGAAATCGCCGGACGCCAACACCGCGTGCAAGATGCGTATATCCGCTTGGTGGGGCAAATCGCCACCGATGTGAACGAAGCCCTGCGCTACGTGGATGCCCAGCGCATCCAGGTCATCCAAGCCGACAACCGACGGATGGAGATCATGGGCGTATCCATGGACGAGGAGCTGGCCGCGATGCTGCGCTTCCAATACGCCTTCCAGGCCGCGTCGAGGGTAATCAACGTACTCGATTCCATGATTGAAACCATCGTTAGGATCGGCAGAGCGTAACAAATAATATCCTTTACCATTATCATCAAACCATAAAATGCCATTTTTCGATAGGGGGCTCGTCCCATGCGTTCCGCTTTCTTCCCGTTTCACGTAGCCACTACGGGCTTGCACGCCGCCCGGGCAAATATGAACGTCGTCAGCCACAACATCGCCAACGCTGAAATCCCCGGCTTCTCGCGCCAGCAAACCGTACAGCAAGCCGCGCTGCCCTTGCATCTGCGCGACGGGCGCGGTATGTACGGCACGGGTGCCACGACGACCGCCATCATCCAAAACCGCAATAAATTCCTGGATATGAAATTTTGGCACCAGCGCGCCATCCTGGGCGAACACGCCACCAAAACCACACACCTGTCCTTTGTGGAAACCGTGTTCAATAACCTGCCCGGCGCGGGTGTTTTACGTTCCTTCGAAGACTTCTTCGGGCGGATGCACGATTTGAGGGGCAACGCGCCCGACGCCACCTTTCGTACGAACGTCATCACGGGCGCGGATACGCTTACCGAAATGGTGAGGCATAACGCGCTGGCGTTGCAAAGGCAGCAGCTCGATATCAACCGTGAATTCGCCGATGTCGTGATGATCATGAACAGCCTGGGTTCACAAATCGCCAGCATCAACCGGCAAATCGCCGACTTCGAGCGCGACGGCTCAAACGCGAACGACTTGCGGGACCGCAGGAACCTGTTGATCGACGAGCTTTCGCAATACGTGAACGTGGACGTGCAGGAGCGTGACTTCTCCACACCGGAATCTCCCAATGACCGGCGCACCACGGTACGGATCAACGGTTATGACTTCGTGCGGCACGATCAATTCACGGGCCTCGAGCTGGTACCCCGCCAAGCGGGGCAACGCCGCAATGAAATGGACGTGGAAGGGTTATATGACCTCACTTTTGCGGGCGGACAAGGGGCGTTCGATATTTACAACCACGCCCTGCGCGGCGTACTGCGCGGCTTGGTCGATTTGCGCGACGGCAACAATTCCGTCGTTACCATGCCGACCGTAGCGGTATGGCCCCCGGGCTTCCACGCGAACGCGCCGGATTTATGGACGGGGGAATGGCCTTTGTGGGCCGGATTTGACGTTAATGATCCGTTAACGTGGCCGGATTCACTTTTCAATACTACGTTTAGGCCGGGGAATCCGGCTACATGGCCCCCCGATCCGGGCATAGACCCAACGAACCCGTTAACATGGCCCGCGGGTACGCTCATCCCCGAATTCGATCCGGTGGACGTTACCACTTGGCCGTGGACGAACGCCGCTACCTTTAACCCCAACGACCCAAGGACATGGCCCGTAGGCACACAGCGCGAGCAATTCGGCGGCGTTACAAGCAATTACAAGGGTATCCCCTTTTATATGAACCAGCTCAACCACTTGGTACGGACCTTCGCGCGCGGCATCAACGAAGGGATGGACGCGCAATTCCGCCAAATCCCGGGCGCGACGGGGCATATCAACGGCTTTGACATCAACGGCGAAAACAGGAGCGCGTTATTGTTCACCTACACCCGCGCGAGCGACGGGATGACCGCGACCTACGGCCCGCCGTTTAACAATCCCGCGGCGGGCGGCAACACCCACGGGCTGCATATGTTCAGGAACGCGGCGGGCAATATCGTGACGATCCACCCCGACGATTTGGACGGCGCCGACCTCACGGGCCTTACGCGCGTCGTGGACGATAGGAACTTTCCCGTGTTCGCGATGGACCTTTCCGGCATGAACGCGCTTAACTTCATCATCAACCCCGAGTTGGTGCGTAATAATTCATTACTGGCAACCTCCAACCACCCCGACCAAGGGGAGTCGAACAACCAAGTCATCCAAGGCTTCAGCCTGGTGGGAACGTTCCCGCATTTGTTCCGCGAGGGACGGCTGGAGGATTTTATCATCGCCATCAGCGACCACTTGGCCATCGATACCAACCAGGCACTTAACTTCGCCCTCAGCTTCGACGAAATCACGATGCAAACGCACAACCAACGCCTAAGCATTAAAGGCGTGGACATCAACGAGGAAATGATGGACCTCGTACGCTTCCAAACGTTGTTCCAAGCGGCCTCGCGGCTGATAAACGTAATCGATTCGATCTACGATACGCTGATCAACAGGCTGGGACATTTTTAGGAGTTCGGAATAAAAAGACTAAATGATTAAAAGAATTAAGGAAATCGGGTGAGCGAAATGATGAGATTGACGACTTCCATGATGAATAATACGACGCTGATGCACATCAATCGGAATATGCGGAATTTGGATACGATTATCAGACAGTTGGAAACGACGAAAAAGGTTAGCCGGCCGTCGGACAACCCGTTGATCGCAAGCCGCGCGCTTAAGTTCCGCTCCAGCGTTACGGAGGTGCGGCAGTTCCAGCGTAATGTGGAGTTCGGGCAATCGTGGATGGACGTAACAGAGTCGTCGTTTATCAATATTATGGACAACCAATTGCAAGAGATCAGGCAGTTGCTGGTCGCCGGAGCCAACGGGACGTATAACATCGATAATAAAGCGACGATGGTCGCGCAGATACGTGAAATGATGGACCACATCGCCACGCTCGAAATGAACCAAACCTACGCGGGGCGGTATGTCTTTTCGGGCTTCCGTACGGACGAACAACCCGTATTTACCGCACCTAATAACCGGACGTTTGTGCTCACACAGCATTTTGTACAATCGGATGTGGACAGGACCTCATCGTACCAACGCCTGGGCGACGAGAACGGCGATCATGCCGCTACAATGCCCCCCACGGCGCACAGGGTCAACGTATTGCGTTTGGCGTATCGCAACCCCGATACCGTACCCATGGTGCCGGGTTTCCACGTAATACCGATGAGCATAAACCATGCGGACGCGTATTTACCACCCGCCACCATGACGCGGGGGCAAATCGACGGTATAGATGAATTCATCGACGACCCGCTTGACCCCGGCACATTAATCCCTAACCCCGATTACGATCCCACCCCCGTACCCGTCCTCCACTTCATCCCCGAAACGGGCGAACTGGCGATGCACGACGATACCGCGGCGGTATTCCCGCGGGAAGGGATCGCCGTCACGTTCCAAAAAACGGGATTTAACAGGGGTGAATTAAATCCGGCGGTGTACTTTACCAGCCGTGAAATCATTGACGAGATACCGGAACGCATAGACGTGGATCGTGTGTATCAAGTAACGCAGTATTTTTCGCGTACGGCGGCGTCGGATGTGCGCACCATAAACGGCGAGGAATTCCATATATTCGAATTGGCTTACCCCGCTTCCTTTTTGGGGACGAACGCCCCCGAAGGGTTAAGGCCCGTATTGCCCCCGGGCGCGGTGCTTACGCCTGGGCCTACGGCGTTGGCCCCCTTCATTGTGCGCATCCCCTCGAGCCATTTCGATACTAATAAAAACGTATCGGTGTCGTACAGCGTTAACATCCCCGCGGTTACCCCCGTACCCGATCCCGTAGACCCGGCTCTCCATACGATTGGCGGGGTGTTCGACCAGGATGCGTTTGACGCCGCCGTTGACGACGCGCTCGCCGCCGCCATTGCTGCCGCAAACGACGCTACCCTCGCGCTCACGCACGCCATCAAGACCGATACCCGCGTGCAGGGCGTCATGCTCCTGCGCGCGTCCGAACCGGGAACGGGTACCAACCCCGTCACCGATCCTTTAGTCCCCATCCCCCTTGACCAAGCCGAACGCAACCGTTCGTTTGATATGCACAACCAACTGATGACCATAGAAGCCGCGTCGCATACGCACATCCCTGTCAATTCGCTGGCCAAGAACGTCTTCACCGCGGAAATGTACGCCGACTTCAATCGGTTCATTCAATTCGCCGATGGGCTGGTCATTTCCGATGAGGGGGAACTCAAACGCAGACTTTCCGCCCCCCCGCACAACCTTACGGAACCCGAATTGTCAACCGTCGCGGACCGTCAGCTCATCGACGAACGCGCGATCGCCAACGACGCGCTCTTCACCCAATTCAATAACATGCTGTTCCTCATAGACCGCCACATCGAACAAATCACCCGCGAACACACCCAACTGGGCGCGCGGATGCAACGCCTGGACATGCTGCGCAACCGCTTGGAAGCGGACGAAGTCAGCTACGAACGCTTAACCAGCGACAACGAAGACACCGACATGTACCGTGCCGTGATGATGCGCATCAACGCGGAAACAGCCTTCCAAGCCTCCCTGCGCGCCAATTCGGGCATCATACAAATGACGCTGGCCAATTTTATCGGATAGGAATAAACAAACGTAAACATAATAAATAACCGTATAAGAAAGAAGGATGCATGATGCAAGCTGTAGAAACCAAGCATTTTGGTACATTGGAATACGACCCCGCGGAAACGCTTACGTTCCCCGAGGGTTTGCCGGGTTATCCGGAGGACAGGCGTTTTCTTCTGCTGGACATGGAGGAAACGAATAACACATTCTTTTGGTTGCAGAGTATCGACGACGGCGAGGTATGCTTCCCCATGATGGACGTATATAAGGCCATCCCCGATTATGACCCGCGCGTGGACCCCGAGGAGTTAAAGGACCTGGGTCCGATCAAGGGCGCGACGCTGGAAATCTATAATATCACCGTCATCCCCGAGGAAGTGGCCAAGACCCGTGTAAACTTGCGCGCGCCCGTTATCATCAACCGCGCGGCGCATACCGGCAAGCAGGTCATTTGCGCCAACGAAGATTACTCCATCCGCCATTATATAATGGATGACTTGAAGCGTATCAACGCGCAAGAGGTGGCGTAATGCTTGCCCTCACACGAAAGAAGTCGGAATCCATCATGATCGGCGACCGGGTGGAAGTGGTCGTGCTGGGCGTAAGCGGCGAACAGGTGCGCCTGGGTATTATCGCGCCCAAATCCGTAGCCGTACACCGCAAGGAAGTATACGAACAAATAAAGGATGAAAATAAGGAAGCCACGCACAGCGTGCAAACGACTTCCCTTAAAGATTATATAAAGAAATAGATAACATCCGTGCGGGCGGGTATACGCGGGTATCGCCGCGCCGTATCCCGCCCGCCGTTGTTATTATAATTTAATGATAACGTCTCCCAGCTCTTGGAACGCCTTCGGGAAGTTAAAGTCCCGGATGTATTCCACGAGCGTTTCCATGCCCGGCGTTTCGCTTAGGGCGTCCGCGATGTGCAGGCTTTCGGTGTTCCCCTCGACGAGCAACGGTTCCAATTTATCCAGCAAGCGCAGAATCTCCTGCTTATCGGTGAGGGGTTCGATTTTCGCGGTCAATAACAATGGCGCGTATTTTTCAAGCGTGACGTGCAGTTCGATTTCGAGCTTTTTAAGCAGCAGTTCATCCGGCATTAAGTTGGTTTTGGTAAAGACGTGCTCTACGTCGGCGGCGGCGGCTTGCAGGTTCTTTTCGTTGATTTGGCCCGCCACACTCTTGAGCGTATGGGCGATACGGTGCGCCAGCTTGCGGTCCTTGGCCCTGATGGCGTTGACCAATTCGATAAAAGTTTCGCGGTTGGCCTTAACAAAATTGGTCTTAAATATAGTCAATATCTTTTCATCCTCGGCGGATTGGACGTCGGGTGATACGGGGGTATATTCCTTTACGGGTAGGTACTTTTTAAGGCAGGTCCATAGCTCAAGCGAGGTATAAGGCTTGCCGACCACGTCGAACATGCCGCTGGCGCGGTAGAGCTCGATATCCTGGGACATGATGTTAGCCGTTAGCGCGATGATGGGTGCCCGCACACCCATCTTTTTCATGAGGGGCGCGGTTTTAAAGCCGTCCAGCACAGGCATATGGATGTCCATGAAGATAAGGTCGAAGGGTTTTTCCTGATTCCTCATCCGTGAGGAAATAATGTCGATGCCTTCCTTGCCGTTGGCGGCGATCACGGTTTTTAAGCCCACGCGCATAAGGTGGTCGGTAATCAAGTGTTGGTTGAGGACGTTGTCCTCACACACCAGCACCTCGCCTTCGAATTCGGGCATTTCCACTTCTTTTCCATTCTTTCCGTTCGTGCCGTTGATAACCTCGTCCACCGTAACAAAGGTCAGTTCGAAATGGAAGCACGAACCCATACCGGGCGTACTGTTAAGGTAAAGCGTACCGCCCATCATTTCGATGAGGTTCTTTGAAATGGGCAACCCCAAACCCGTGCCGCCGTAGTTGCGCGTGGTACCGGCTTCCGCCTGTACAAACGGGTCAAAGATGACCTTCGCCTGCTCGGGGGTGATGCCGATGCCGTTGTCCTTTACCTCGAAGTAAAAGGTCGTCTTTTCCGTGTCCGTTTCCTTTACCGCGCAGGTCAGCTCAATCGCGCCTTCGCGGGTAAACTTGATGGCATTGGTCAAAAGATTCATGATGATTTGGTACAGGCGGAAACGGTCGCCGACCAGGAGCTTGCCTTTTAACGGTTTTAAGTTGATTCTGAATTCCAGCCCTTTTTCGATGATTTTGGGCAGGACGATGGACTGGCAGCTCATGAATACTTCCTGTAAATTAAAGGGCTCCCGTTCCAGTTCAATTTTGCCGGATTCGATTTTGGAAATATCCAATATATCGTTGATGATCAGCAGGAGTAACTGCGCGCTCTTTTCGATTTTATGCAGGTACAGCTTGCAATCCTGCGCGGCCAGTTCGTCGGGGACGTCCAAAGCCAGTTCGGCAAAGCCGAGGATGCTGTTCATCGGCGTGCGTATTTCGTGGCTCATGGCGGCGAGGAAATGGCTTTTGGCTTGGTTGCGTTCCTCGGCGATTTCGGCGCGGCGCATTTCTTCGATGGCGGCTTTTTGTTCGCGCAAATCCCGCGCGTAGCCCGCGATAATGGGTTCCCCCTCCAGCAGCACGCGTACCATGGTAACCTCCACGGGCAAACCCTTACCGTCGGGGGTAATATAGACCCATTCGTAGCGTACATAACCCTCGTCGAACGCCCGGTTTAGGTATTCTATCCTTAATTCCTCGGAAAGCCGCCCGCAGGGCTGGTATTCGGGGGTGAGTTCCAGCGTTTTCATTTCGTATTCCTCTTTGTTGGCCGCCCCCACCAAATCCAACGCCGCCTGATTGCAATCGATAAAGGCGTAATCGCGCCCCATCAAGCGGCACGCGAAGGGCATGGAGTCCAGCATAAGCTGGAGGCGTTCCTTGCCTTCGTTCTTAACCCGTACCACTTCGTCCATCAGGTTTTCCAAATCGTTGGAATAATCATTAACCGCGTCCTTTACGCGTATGTATAGGATTTGGTTGGAGATACGCTTTAACAAAAGCGGGCCGGAGAAAGGCTTGGTGATGTAGTCCACCGCGCCCAGACTAAAGCCCAAACGCTCGTTTTCCTCGTCCGCCTTGGCCGTGAGGAAGATAACGGGTATTTCCTTATACCGCGAATCCGCCTTTAATTTCTTAATCACCTCGAATCCGTCCATTTCGGGCATTTCCACATCGAGGAGGATTAAATCGGGCATGATGCTTTCCAGATTCTCAAAGAGCGTCGCCGCCGTCTGCGCGGTATACACCTTGTAGAAGGCTTGGAGCAAGCTCTTTCCCTGGTTAAGCGTGGCGAGGTTGTCGTCCACCAATAGGATTTTGTGGCGTGCGGCCGTATTCGTCGTGTTCATATCATACCTCCGTATTAAAAAATGCGGTCAACTCGTTTCGGATGAGCTTGTAATTACCTTGGTCCAATTTATTGCGCAAATCCGCGGCTAAGCCGCCGTCGTCCGTATATACATAGCTTTCGATCGCGTCCATCGCTTCGTCCATCCCGTCGATGTCGAAAGTGATGCACGCGTCCAGCATTTTTTTCAATAAAGCGGTATCGGGCTTATCCTTGGCGGGTTTGCTGGTGATCCCGCTTTCAGCCAGGGCATCGCTGATGTCGGTCAGAAGCGTCGATACCTTTTCGATGAAGGGGTGGTTATTTTCGCTGACATAATAAAAATTATTAACCAACGCGGCCTTTTCCAGCGCCGCGGCCAAATCGCCCACGTCCTCCGCGAAGATGCCGTAAGCGGAACCCTTGATACCGTGGACCGTCACGCCATAAATGTCAAGGGTATCGCGGGAGGCGGTCTTCAATACCTCCAGCAGCGGGCGCGTACTCCTGACGAAGGATTGGAGGACTTTGATATACGCTTCCTCGCTGTCGCCGAAGTGGGCGATACCCTTGTTGATATCCAAGCCGGGTATGCCGTGCAGGATTCCGCTTTCCCTGCCGCGGCGTATCTCCGCGGTGATGGTCTTGTGGGTGAGCCTCGCTTCCTTGCCCTTATCGCGCACCCATTGCCGCAATACGCTGTCCAGCTTCGCCAAAGCGATCGGCTTGGCGATGAACGCGGTAAAACCCTTGGAAAGGAACATTTCCTCGTTACCTACGATGGCGTTGGCCGTCAAGGCGATGATTGGGATGCGCTTCGCGTAGTCGGAATCGATGGCGCGTATCAGCTTGACCGCGCTGACCCCGTCCATTTCGGGCATCATATGGTCCATAAAGATCGCGTTGTACCTTATGCCGGGGTCGCGCATGGCGTCGATGGCTTGCTGGCCGCCCGTTACGCAATCGACGGTCATGCCGTACAACCCCATTAGGCCCTTCGCCACGTCGAGGTTGGTCGGGTTGTCGTCCACCAACAGTACCCGCGCGTAGGATAAATTAACCCGCGTCATCTTCGCGCTTTCGAAGCGTTGCACGGCGTAGTTGTTGGATTTAAGGCTTTTCACCACGTCCGGGCCGATGGGGGTATCGTCCACATAACCCTGGCGCAGGTACACGGTAAAAGTTGAGCCCTTGCCGTATTCGCTGTCTGCCGTGATGTAGCCGTTCATCATTTCGGCTACTTTTTTGGTGATCGAAAGCCCCAAACCCGTGCCTTCGGTACGGCGGTTCTTGCTCTTTTCGTCCCCGTCCTCCAGCTTGCCGTACAGGGTGAATAATCGGTTCATGTCCTCCGGCTTGATACCCACGCCCGTGTCCTTCACCCAAGCGGTAACCCATATGCCGTCTTCCGCGTCCTCGTGGCGCATACCCAGCTCGACCGTGCCCTCCTTGGTATATTTGAAGGCGTTGGATAAAAGATTCGATAAGATTTGCTTGATGCGCAGTTCGTCGCCGTACAGATAATTGGGCAAGTCGGGTTCGATATTTAGGATTAGCTCGATGGGTTTTTCGCCTATATAAAGGATGCTTTGCGTGATCGTGTCATTCAGCAGGCTGGGGAGGTCATACCTTTGCGGGTTTAATTCCAGCTTATCCGCCTCTATTTTGGAAATGTCCAAGATATCGTTGATCAGATTTAAGAGCGTTTCGCCCGAACGGTAGACCTTAACCAGGTTGCCATGGGTTTCGTCGTCGAGCTGTACGGTTTCGAGCGTCAGTTCGGTTAGCCCGAGCACGGCGGTTAAGGGCGTGCGCATTTCGTGGCTCATGTTGGTAAGGAAGTTCGATTTGGCGGCGGAAGCGGCTTGCGCGGCTTCTTCTGAATTCTTGCGGTGGGTCATGTCGTACGCGACCCCCGCGATGCCCAGCACCCGGTTATGCCTGTCGCGCAAAGGCGCGGAAATGATTTCGTAAAAGCCCTTTGCGCCCTTGGCGGAGGATATGTACTTTTCGACGCTGATGGGGCGGTTTTCGGTCACGATCGTAAGCTCCGTTTCAAGGTAGTCGTCAACGATGGCGCCCAGGGACGGATATTCGTAGCCGCGCTTGCCGATGATGTCGCCTTCTTCGCAGCCGAAGTGTTCCTCAAACCTTTTGTTAACGCGCAAAAAGAGGTTGTTCATATCCTTAACGAACAATATTTCCGGTACGGAGTCGAAGATGGTTTCCATCAGGGATTTCTCCATCGTGAGCTCTTGTTGCAATTTGTCCCTTTGCTTGGCGTGCTTTCCGTTTAAAAAGAGGAAAATACCGCTGCCGATAATCAACAATGCCGTAACGCTTAAGGCGGCCGCCAGCGCAAAGAAGTAATGCGGGTTAGCCTCGCGGATGCCGGGAACCCGATTGATCACTTCCGCCCCGTACGGCAGGTCCCTTTCGCGGATGTTAAACCTGTCCATCTGCGCCCGGTCAAACACCCAGCGGTTAAGCGGGCCGGAATCATGGATGGTCGGGATATCCTCCACGCTTACGCCGTCCAGGATTTGCCGCAACATACCGGCGACGGTGTATCCGTAACGGACGTAATCCGGCCCCAATCCCCCCAGCGCGCTGTATTCCAGCCGTGTATCGTACAGGGAGGCGATCGGGACGCGGGCGTGCCGCTCCAACAGCCGCCGCGTTTCGCCCAACGAAAGGTATTGGTACGCGCCGTCCACGAAATAGGAGCCGAACAGTACCATGCCGTACGGCGGCAACGCGCCGATTTGCTCCATTAAGGCAACGGCGGAAATATTTTGGTTGTATCGGATATCCAGCCGCGAAGCAAGGGGGCGCAATTGCGCTTCAATGGCTTCACGGTATTGTATGCCCTCCGTGGTAAAGTCGTTGACCACAAACAGCGTACGCGTATCGGGGAACAAATCCAGGAAAGCGTTAACCGTTTTGTAGGCGTCAATCGCCTTCACGATACCCGTAAAATTATATTGCTGTTCGTGTTCGGCGATAGCGGCGTGGGAGTTCGGGCTGATGCCGTAAAACAACACGGGCGCGTTGCGGAAGAACAGGTAATAATAATCCTTTAAAAACTCCAGCGCGGGGTCGCCCGAAACGATCACCGACGAAATATTGCGGGAAACGATATCGGCCCGCAAAAGCGAAGCGATGTACGCCATATTCTGCTGCCCGCGCGTGAAGCGGTTGGCGTCGATATTGACCGTAATCCATTCGATGGATTCGTCGTCCTCGAATTGGGAACGCAGGGCCGCGGCGAAGCGATCCTCGCGGCTGAGTTCAATACCGGTAGAAATGATATGCAGTACCGTCCGCTTGGGGTTCAGTTCCGGCAGCGCAAGGTCGGAAAGGATACGTGAAGCGCTCCCGTCCGCAAACATACGCGTCAGCGTGTCGTTAAGCAAGGGCACAACCGCCGCGTGGCTTTCATGCAAATAGATATGTACCGGCAGGATATGCACCTGCCCCACGCGTATGACGCTGTAGCGTGCACCGATGTTTTCGTGGTCGCGTTCGGCCAATACGGCTACGTCGTAGTCCCCGTTTTCCAACCCGTTGAGCACGGCTCTGCTGGTGGGGCGTTCGGTAACCGACGCGCCCGCGGGGAGGTTCTCCAAAATAAAGGTACGGTTTTCCAGTATCCCTACGCGCAAGCCGTCAAGCTCCGCCCACGAATTAATACGCAAATCGCTGCCGTCCCGCGCAAAAACGCGTACGTTGGAATTTTCAATGGGGATCGGGACTTGGATAAGGTTTGTATATGTATGGTGTAAATTGGGGTAACCCGTGGTAAGGCCATCGACAATCCCCTCGTTTGCCTGCGTATACCCCTCCCTGATGATGGGGGTTACGAAATCGACGCTTTTGCCCAGCGAACGGAACGCAACGTATAACAGGCGATTGGTGGATATAGGCTCGGTATTGGCGGTGGCGATGACGAAATGGCTTTGTTCGGGATCGTTCGGATACACGGCGGACACACCGAAATAAACAACCGAAAAGAAAGCGGCAAGAAGAAAAATGAGATATGAAAGGATTCGGCAATTTTTCATTCGGGATACCCCTATTCCAATCGCTTCATTATAATGTATACCACATTTTATCAACAAAGGCCAGGAATTTGTAACCTTTTAAACGAAAATCGCCCGCGGATAAAGGAAAAGGCATGGCGCGTCATTAACGCCATGCCTTTATAATCGTGTTTATCCGTTCGTGTTACTTCCGATATTTTTTCCTTATCACTTTTATTGTGATACCCAGCAGCGTCATGAGCAATCCCGCGCCGAATAACACATGGCTCCTTGGGGTTTCACCGGTCGCCGGCATCCCGAGAGATTCCCAATCCCCCAGCGGTACATCCCAATCCTCGAAAATCCACAGTTCCTCGTCGTCGTCCCAGCACCAGTTGCCCAGCGGGATGCCCATATCGTCAAATTCCATAAAGTAGATTTCGTCGCCGTCCATCATGGGTACCAAGGTATAACCGGGTACCGATGGGACGGGCGGGACATACGGGTTCGAACCGCCCGGTGTATCCGGGTCGGGCTGGGTCCCCGTAAAGTCAAAGTCGGGGGGATAGCTATCCGGTGTCAGTTCCTCCGAGAATACGATATGGATCGGCGGTGTCGGGCTCGGTGAAGGTTCCGGCGGTGTGGGGTCGTCGGGCTCGGTTTCGGGTGTCGGACTCGGTGAAGGCTCCGGTTCGGGGTCGTCGGTTTCCGGCTCAGGCGTCGGGCTCGGCGAAGGCGTCGGAGTGGGTGTCGGCGTCGGCGTCGGCGAGGGTGAAGGTGAGGGGGTTGGCAGCGGATCGTCATCGGTTATCGGTATAATCGGCGTGGGGGTCGGCCTTGGCCTTGGCGTCGGCAAGGGCCTGGGGGTCGATTCCGGTGTGGGGGTTGGCGTAACGGGAGGGGTATAGCGGTTGGTGAATACGATACCCGGGTAGCTGCCGAAGGAAGCCACCAGCCTGCGGACCGCGTGCATGTTCGGCAACCCGTCAAAATCGGATTGGGGCACGCCATCGTCAAGTATAATGATTAAACCATCGTCATCGTCGCTGTCTATGCTTCCGTCGAATGGGGAGAAACCGCCGCCGTTGTCTTGCGGATCACCGCCGTCGCCGTTTCCGTCACCATCATTACTTTGGCCATCGTTGTCATCGCCGTTGTCATCGTCATCACTATCAAGGTCATCGTTGTCGTCGCCGTTTTCGTCGTTATCATCGTCGTCTTCATCATCTCCATCGTCGGCGTCAAGGTCTTCGTCGCCGTCATTATCGGCATCGTCGTCTTCATCGTCTTCGGCGTTTACATCGTCGTCGTCATCATCATCCGGGGTTACCGGAGGAATCACCGGAAGCACTATCGGAGCGTCGTCCCCTTCAACATAGACATTGACAGACAATTCGTAAACGGTGACGTCGTAAGAAACGTTCGCGTCACCCGTCATGATTTCTATGACCCGGTAGTTATGGGTGCCGACCCTGTCTTCGGAATAATAAAGGGTGAAGCTGAAGTTACCGTAGGCGTCATTGGTGGTGGTGGCCAGTTGTCTGCCTTGGGCATCCAGCAAGTGGAAGATGAATTCACCCGCGACCATATCCCTGCCCGTAAGCACCTTATTGCCGTAGATAACGATGGATGTATCTATTAAATCGCTTGGGGCGTAGGTGTTGACGAACCTGATTTCGTCCGTGCCGTAATTAAGGATGATCCTGGACGCAAGGACATCGTCGGCCCTTGACAGTTCATCGACGCGGTACGAGAGGCTGCCGTTTTCTTCCGTTACTTCCACCGTCATGAAGTATTTGACCGTATCGTAGGTGAATTCGGGATGATTAATCCGGTTTTCTTCAATTCTTAAGCGGTACGTCCCGGGCTCGGTGAAGGTAATGGGAGCGAAGGTAAACCCGCCCGTAAGGTTGGTTTGTCCGGTGGTTACGGGGTTGGACGTTTCCATATCCGTAACGTTGAAGGTAAACATCGGGAGCGTTCCCGGGGCGTCAACCCCGTATTCGTACACGACGTCCTTATTCGCATACAGGACTAATTGGACGGGGTCAAAGAGCGGCGGCGTTGGCGGGGTATATTCATTTACAAAAATCATGGGCCACTCGATGCCGTAACCGCTGTCGTAGTTGGTGGAGGTCCGTTCCAGCGTGAGCACAAGCTCCCCGTTGACTTCCCTTTCCACTTCGTCGATTTGGATGATGACCCATTTGTCGTCTTCGTCATAGGTCATGCCTTCAATCCGTTGGCCTACCGGCGGAAGCACCTCGCGGATGATGAACGTATGCGTCCCCGCTTCGTTGATAAGGATGGGCCCGTCAAAGATAATATTGCCCGCTCCGTTGCTGTAGCCCATTACCTCCGGTACGGGATGGAGCTCGTTGGTTTCATCGTTCAAGCGGTGTACGGAGAAGCCAAACACCCAGCTTGAATCGTAATCCGGATGGCTGTTGGGGGCGGCTCCGTCGACTTTCTTGAGGCCGGTCAGTTTAACCTCGATGCTGTCGTAGCTGCGGGGGGCTCTGTCGGAGGTGTTGAAGAATTTCATCTTCGGGCCCACATCCAATTGAGCCGTTCCTTCCCTGTCGAAGTCATAATCCGTTTCGTCCGCTCCGTCCGGCCCTTCCCCTATATAGGTAGTGGAAACCCATGACAGGGTGCCGTTTCCGTTGCGTACGACTTCGATTTCGATGATATGGGTGAGGTTGTCAAATGTCACGTTGTAATGCGCGGGATAGCGGCCGCCCGGGTTTTCCGTTACCGTAAACCGATGGGTTCCGGCGGTCGTTATCTCGATGGGGTCAAAGAAGATAACGCCCCATTGGTCGTTGCTGCCGGTTGATACGACGCGGGAATTCGCGTCCCTGACGGTGAAGTCAAACACCCAGCCCGGACCGGGGACTTCGCCGTTCACCATCTTTATCCCATATATGGGTATAAGGAGGGGGGCGGGTACCAGGGTGCTGGTGTTGGTTATGGTGATGCTGCCGTGCATGTTTTCCCCGGCGATGATTTCAACGTTGGGGCTGTAGGATGCTACCCAGCCTGTAGGCCCTTGTTCCTTGACGGTGTAGATATAACCGGGTTCCAGGTTTGTAAAGGTAACGGTCCCGTTGTTAACGACGTCAATGGGCAACCATTGTCCCGTCGCTTCCCAGTTATCCCAATAATCGCCGCGCGCCCTGTTGGTAACCACCAGGTCTTCCGGCTTGATACGGACCAAATCGACCCGAATGTTCCCGGACGCGGGTATATCGGCGCCTACCCATTCCTTATATACATCGATACTGCCCAAACCGGTATAGCGGTTGGTAACCGTTATGGTTCCGGTGATAAAACCGTCGCCGGAAACCGGGGTCAACGCGCTGTATTCCACCATCGTCCAATCCGTCAAGTTCGTTTTTTCGATGACGGAATAGGAACGTCCCGGTTCCAGGTCATTAAAGACAACGTTCCAATTATAGGGGCCCATTACTTCGGTGATTCCCGAAGGTACACCGTCGATAACCAGTTCCACCACGATTTGCTCGTGGGGAGCCGGCGCGCCTTCCCACACCTTCGTGACTTCAAGGGCTTCCGGGGCGTACGTGTTTAGAAATTTCAGCATTTCCGGGTTATACACGCCGTTTATTTCCGTGGTTGTAAACACGCCGTTCACCGTTCTGTAAATGTGGGTGATGACCGCGTGGGTTGTAGGTTCATGGGTGACGAGTACCCGCATCCACACAGGGTTTTGTTCAATCATCCAGGACGGTCCGGGGTTGCGTTCCGTTATCCTAAAGAAGAAGTATTGGTCATGCTCTTCCAAAAGCAGCCAGGTAATCGCGTCAAAGGCAAATACCTTACCGTCGGAAGTACCCGTGGTGGTCGCGGTTGAGGTGATCCCATCCGTTACCGCGGTATTGTTGATCGTTCCCGTGGCTTGCCCGCCGGGTATTCCGATAACTTCCACCAGGTCAAAGGTAAAGGTTGTACTGACGGGATTACCGCGCAGGATATCAAGTTCCTTTATCCCTTCGATAACCAAGGAGGTTTTGCCCTTTTCGATATTATCGAAGGTGTTGGTGAAGCGGCGGAATTCGGTATTCGCCGCCAGGGGGGCATCCGTTCCGGATTTCCATTCATCCCCGTCCCACCAGTATTGGCTGAACTGCCCGGTTACCGGATCGGACGTCAGCTTTACGAACAATACGGCGCGGTCGTGGGTCCAGCCGTTCCAATGGGGCCCGGAGGTTTCGTTGGGGTTTTCCGTCAAGCGGAAGTAATACGTCCCCCGCTCCATATTGGGCAGGTTGTAACTGACTTGGGACGTGGCCGCTGTACGCGCGTTTTGGATACGCGCTTCCCCACCGGCCAGTACGGAACTTTCCGCGGGCATGGCGCGCATGTTGATGGGGTTGTCGGTCAAGTCACCCGAATCCAATACGGGGCTGAGTTCTCGCAAGGTAAAAGCGAAGCTCCTGCTCGGCGGGGGTTCGGGCAGCCCGGTGGTCGGGGAAGTCAGCACCGGATAAATCTTATAGAAGCTGATAGTCGCGGAGCCCAGGAAATAGGTGTTGTTAAAGGCACCGTTATCGGGGGTCATGGTAGTAACATCCGCCAGCGGCTGGCCGTTATAGTAAACCTTGCTTAGGTCAACGGATTGCCATTGGGGGGTATCGATAACCAAGTTGTTATAACCGTGGGCCAGTCCGCTTCCCGGGGTTACGGTTACCTTTAGTACCCGGTGGGCATCGAGTATCCAACCGCCTGCTGTACTGCCCGCAGGCATCCTTTCCTCTAGCAGGAAGTAATACTCGCCCGGTTCGGAGAAGGTTAGGGAGAAGTTATGGCTCCCGTTGCGGGCCATATCCGTAATCTTGGTTTCCGCTCCGGTTACGGTAAAGGTGTTGTCGTCGTTTTTGGTAAGCGCGTAACGGAAGAAGGCGAAGTTGATGGCGGGGGGAGCGCTCCCAACGACGGTTTTGGTGATGTTTATTAAGTCGGTGGTCTTCGGCAGGAAGACATTGATAAAGTTATCCTCCGCCGGGATGTCGGTGTACAGGGTGGTCGTGGTGTTTAAGAAGCCGATCCCGTCGATGTGGATATTCGCCAGGGGCGCTGTTATATACGATTGGCTGATCTTCGTCAGCATACCGTTGTCGCCGTAATCGATAACCACTTTTAACAGGCGGTATTTGTCATACACCCAGTCATTGCTTGGGGCGGTACTCGTTTCTTCTATTAAATAGTAGTAAATCCCCGGGGCGTTGTAGGTGATATTGATGTTGCTTGTGATGGGGTTGTTGGCGGCGGTGGGTTTTAAGGAGTTAGCCGCTGCCCAGTTACCCAAGCCGGTATACCGTTCCGTAGTTTCATTATATTCCAGCTCGATATACCTGAAGGTGTAGGTCGTTTCGAACTGGGCGGCGGCGAGGGTGTTCCTGCTCCGTACTTCCTTACCGTAAGTGAGGTTAATGCCCGCGCCGTAGTATATATTGACGAAGGTGGAATTCCCTTCAACCGTTGTGGGGGTATTGGGGAAGAGGCTGCTGAGGTTAGCGGGCAGCCACGTTACGGTAGAACGCAGCATATGGGTGACGGGGTCGTTTTCAATCGCTATCCGCAATACCCGGTATCTGTCGTATCTCCAGCCCGCGGGTTGGGTCCCCAATTCCTCGATCAAATAATAGTGGGTACCGACCCCTTGGAATTCCATATTAAAGGAAGTGGAACCCGTGGCGGAGGTCAGGTTAATCGCAAGGGGAATGGACAGGGGTTCGCCCGGTGCCGCGGCGGTAATTACGCCGTCCGTCGTTGTGATGCTTGACCCCGGGATTTCCCTTACCGCGAAGTTGTAGGTGCCGAAGCCGGATGTAATGCCCCGTACTTCCTTGCTGATGGGTACGGTTACGGTAATGCGGCTGTACCGGTTGATAAATACGTTGTTATTGGCGGAAAAAGAGGAGAGACTGCCCGCCGCGTACCATGCATGGTATGCCTCAAAATTCACCGTCGTATTCCCGTGGTTGAGGGAGGGGATGGCGTACAACGGGGCGGAAGCGACTAAACTGTCGGTAACCGCATCGAAGGTTACATCCACCTTGGCGATTCTGAAACGGTCATATTCCCAGCCCGGCGGGATGCCCGTGCTCGGTACTTCCTCTTCGATTAAGAAGTAATACGTACCGGGCTGATAGAAGGTAACGTTGAAGCTGTGGCTTTCCCTTCCGCCTTCCCCTACAGCGTTGGGGGACAGGGAGGAACCGGAATTCGGTACCTCTGTCGGGCCTACGGTAAAGGCGCCCGCGTTGCCGTTGATGGGATGCACATTAAAGCGGTAGGAACGGACGGTATGGGATGCCGCGCCGGGTCCGACGATTTCCTTGTAATAGGTAAACGTGGAAGTAACGCTGTCAAAGCGGTTGACGAATACGTTGTTGTCGGGGGCAAAGACAAGACCGCCGGCCGCGAATGTGATGCCGGTCAAGATAACGTTACCCGCCGCGTCCACATTCGGAGCCGCGTAAGCTACGGAGGCGTTCAGTTCTTGGAGGCCGTAGGTGTTGGGGGCGTTTTTGTTTTGGACGATTTCCCCGTCCTCCGTTACGGTGATCCTCACAATGCGGAAGCGGTCATAAGTCCAACCGTCCGCCGGCGGCAAGGGGAGGGTTTCTTCTATTAGGAAGAAGTGTTCCCCCGGCTCAAAGAAGGTGAAGTTGATTAACGCGCTCGGTGTCCGCTGCCCCGCTATTTTTTGGATGGTTTGCGTGGCGTTGGTGTTTTCGATGGGGGTGCTTTGGCGGGTAAAGTTCCATGTCCCGCCGCTTTCCGTCGCGTCGAGGGCGTAGACGTTGAATGCGAAACTTCCGGCGAGGTTGTTATTGGGGGCGATTTCCTTAAAGAACTCGATTTGGGTGCTTACCCTGCGGTAGGCGTTTTCGAATTCGTTGTTGGCGGGGATATACCCGCCGCGGAAGCGGTTGTAATACGCGATATCCGCGGGTAACAGCATGGAGCTGATGTCGCTTACGGGGACGGATATCCAGGAAACGGTTTGCGTCCCCGCGGATACGACGACCTGCATCACGCGGAAGCGGTCATAGGTCCAGCCGTCATCCGGCCCGGTTGCCGGGAGTTTTTCCTCCACCAGGAAGTGGTACGTGCCGTCCGCCGTCGGCACCCCGGAGAGGGGTACCCCAATCCAGCGCCTGGGTACTTCGTCGCTGGGCATCATGTTGCCGATATCGCGGAGGGTGTTGGTTACGGGTGCGAAGGCCGCGCCCGGTTCGGGTCTGGCGATTTGCTGCATTTGGAAGTAATAACGGGTGCTGTAGTTGATTTCGTGGCTTTGGGTGCCGAACACATGCTTGTAAAGCACGGGGCCGGAGCCGGGGCCCCCGACAAGGGAGCGGTTGACGAAGGTCCCCGTGGGTGGTGTCCATCCGGCGGGACGGTCTCCTTCGGCCCTGTAGAGTTCCAATATATTGTCAAGGGGAAGTTCCAAGCCGACGGGTGCTTCCGACAATCCGCCGATCTCCGCCAAGTTGACGGAAACAAAGGCGACGGGGTTGCCGGGTTGTTCGGGGTCGTCGGGGTCCGTTAGGGGATGGGTCATCAGTTTGCCCACACCGTAGGGGAAGCCGCCGCCGTGCTGTATAACGGTAATACGAGCCACACGGAAGCGGTCGTAGTACCAGGGCTGGGCTTCGGGGAGGGGGTTTGTTTCCCACAACAGGAAGTAATATTCCCCGGGTTCGTGGAAGGTCAGTTCATGCCTTGCGTCGGGCACCGCGTGTATGACTTCGTCGTTGCTTGACGTGTTAATGGAGGCAAGGTCAAACCATCCGCCCGCTCCGGTAAAGGTACCGTCTTCGTTTTTCACGAGACGGTGCCCCATGAAGTTCCACGTATGGGCCGCGGAGGAACCCAATACCTGCTTGCTGTAGTTCAAAACGACGGTGATGCTGTCGTGGAAATTGACGAAGGTGTCGTTGTCCGGGGTTTTTCCGTCGGGATACAAGGCATTGAACCTCGGGTCTTCTTGCGCCAAGGGGAAATCCGCCAAGTCAAGGGATATCCATTCATGTACGGCGGGGTCAACTGCTCCGTCTTCGGGGGTGGGTGTAATCTTTAGGACGCGGTAGCGGTCGTAGGTCCAGCCGACGGGTAATGTGCCTGTGGGCAGCCTCTCCCGTACGAGATAGTAATAAGGCTCGGATTGGGCGATGCCGAAATGCAGGGAGGTAAAGCCGCTGAGGCTCCCGTCCGCGTTTTCGGTTACGGTGATGGAGAAACTTTCGGTATGGATATCGCTCCACACGTCATTCCCGTGGTATGCCGTCCATGACGTTCCCTCTTGCTTGATACGGCGGAGGTCAAAGTCGAAGGTGCGTCCGGCGGCGGGTAAATCAGCCGGTTCCACCCCCAGGACGGTTTTATTGACGGTTACGCCGTAGGAAATACTGTTGTTGGTGTTGACAAAATTGCCTGCCTTATCCGCTTCGGTCGAAGTGGCAAAGCCTTCGGCAACCAACCCGGAGGTGATCAGCGGCGCTAGGTCAAAGTCAATCCATTCCGCCGTTGCCTTCAGGTAATCAATGATGCCGCCGTCATCGTTCAAATTCTGCGCGACGGTAACCCGCAGTACCCGATAACGGTCATATATCCAGCCTTCGGGGATGGGGTTGGGCACCAGTTCTTCCACCAAATAATAAAATACCCCGGCGGTAATGCCGACCGGAAGGGAGAAGGACTGCTGGCCGAAGATAGTCCCGTGTTCCGGGTCCGTGGTTACCGTAATGGGGCTTATGGGGACGATGCTGCCTATTTGCGCTCCGGTTAAGTGATTAAACTGACGGTATTGGAAATTGAAAGTGGCTCCCGGCGCGGCGCCGTCCCCGACTACCTTTTTGGTGTATTCGACGTTGACGGATGGGATGTTGACGTAGGTGTTGGCGAAGGTGGAATTGCCGGGGAGGGTGTTATCCGTGTAAAAACCGCTTGCGTTTAAGTTTAAGGTTGCAACCCGTGTGGTGGAGGTCATGGCAAGTTCAATCCAGGAGATTTCGTACTTGAGGGCATATTGCATAACCCCGGAAGCGTTGGCTCTGATGGGGCGGGTGTTATCGTTGCTGACTTCTACCCGAAGGATCCTGTACCGGTCAAAGCCCCACCCGAGCCCGGTGGTGGCGGCGTTATTGATGGCGGCGGGGATGTTTTCTTCTATGAGGTACCGGTGGGTCCCCACGGCGAGGCCGGTAAGCGTAAAGCCGCCGGCAGCATCGGATTGCCCGGTTCGGGCATCTACGGTTGCGGAGGTTGTCGCGGTTGTCCAGGTAGTGCCTATCGAAGTGTTGTTATCATTTAGTTTGATATACCGGAAGCCGAAGGTCGTAGCCGCCAAGTTATGATTCGTGGGCCAAGTCCCTTCGACGACTTTGTTAAACGTTACCGGAACGCTGATGGTCAAGGGCCGGTAGCCGTTGGTAATCCGGCGGAAATGGCTGTCCGCGGCCGCGAATATCCGGTTGTCTTCCTCGTCGTCATCATCGTCATCTATATCGTCGGCATCATCATCATCGTCGTCGTCATTTGCCGGGGGTACGAGGGGGATCCATTCGCCGGTGGTTATGCTGTTGTGTTTAAACCAAAACTCGGTCGGCTTGCTGTCACGGAATACCTCCACCCGCATAAAACGGTCGGCGGTATCGTTTATCCATCCGGCATCCGCCGCGGGGGAAGCGGGAATGGTTTCACGTATGCGGAAGTAATGCACCCCGGCGGGTAAATCCAGCTCGAAGGTTACCGCGTTGCTTAAGTAGGGGTTTTCATCCGTCCCGGCCCCTGTCCAGTTCATCGGGATATCGGCTGGGAGCGCTCCCCCTACGGTGCGGGTGGCGTTAAAATGGTCGGAAGAGCCCGAAAGGAAGACATTGCCGTTGACGTCCACTTTATCGATGTTGAACACGAAGGTTTGGTTTAACACGTTTCCGGTGGGCAGTACGCCTACGACGGCTTTGTAAAATTCCGGGGTCGTAACAGCCTTGCGCACATTGGATTCCAGCGTAAAGCTAAGGAACGGGGCACCGAATTGGGCGTAACCGGTGATGATGGGCTGGAATTCTGTGGTTGAAGTGTTGTGGAGGTTCCTCAGCACATGGCCGCGGATGCTTCCGTTGGCCAGGGTTAAGTAGTTGGAAGGCTCGTCAATCCTGATGTTGACGTCACCTGCCCCGAAGATATACAGCTCGGCACCGGGGGCGAAGGAAATGCTGTTGGTGATGTTATCGACCCTGTGGGCTGAAGAAGTGCCGTTGATGTAAACGGAAACGTTCGTGCCTCCGGTTACGGTCAGCAACAGGTTTTCGGTCCGGTTATTCAAATGACCCGTGCGGCTGACGGACAAGGCCCCGGTTGCCGGGTTGTATAGGGCTTGCAAGCCGGATAAACCCGACGGGGCAGTTGTGGTGTGTACATATTCCTGTGTCATTTCCAAGAGCCTTTCGGCTACCTTGGTATAAAAATCAAGGGGCAAGGTCCCGATATCGCCGCTTAGGTATCCGCCGTCCAGGTCTCCGGGGTTCCCCAGCAAGCGGTCCTTGACAAACCCGATGTTGCGGGGTTCCCATCTTTCGATGTCGGTGACAAGATGCCATGTACCGCGGTTGTCGGGGTCGAATTGGACGGCCGCGGTGTAAGTCGGGTCGGCGGCAAGCCGCATGGCGTCCTCGAAGGACCATACGAATCCGGTCATGATGACCAGCCGCATTTCCTCCGTGGCGTTTATGCCGAACATGCGGTTAAACTCCGCCAAATCCAGCGTGGCCCCGTACCCGGAGCTGGCCAAAGCGACAGCCAATGAAGTGGCGTAATGGTTGGGGCCCCAAGGGATATCCGCGCGGTGGACGTGGTTGTCATGGGGGGGCAGCAGATTATAGTTCATACAAAAGGCGAGGAGCGGATGGCCTAATGTCTGCTGTCCCGGAAGGCCGGACCTGATGACAAACCGCGCGTCCAGGAAGGCGTAGTTGTCAAATCGCGAGGAGACCGTATGGTCCTGATTCATGCCCAGCGCGTCGTAGCTGTTGACGGGATCGTTGTTGCGGTAGGCAAAATCCGACGTGAACAAGAGGAGCTCCGGTTCGGTATACCCCGCGTCGATTACGTACCGTGCGGGAAGGACCCCCAGGGCAATTCCGGTAAACAAGGCCGTAACCGCCACCAACATGCTCAACTTTTTGACAAAACCGTACCCTTTTTGATGTTTCGAAGAACTAAACATAAATACACCTCCGTCGCTTTAACGATTGACCTTGTTCACGGCTGTATATGAAATAAACAAAAACAACGCCGTTGAAAGACGGATCGGAACGGCCGTAAAGGGGCTTGCCGCGCCCCTTTTGTTGAATTTGCCTTTTTAAAAGGTATCTATGTACGGTGTAGTAGATATAACCGACACCTTCTCACCAATATAATACAATGCAACCCCATGGAAAGTCAATATACCCGCTTCTTTAAAATAGCGCCGAAAAGGGGTCGAAATCTTGAAATAAAATGACGCTATCGGATTGAACAATAAATAAGACTTTACATTTCCTTCCACGTACATTAAAATGATATCACAATGATATCAAATATTAAAACGGAGGGAAAGTATGGACGAAAAGAAAATGTATTACGAAGAAAAAACCCCAAGGACCTCAAACGGTATGGCGGCGTTATTTTTAATCACGTTGCTGATACTCGCGTCTTGGGCGGCGTTCGCGTTTGGTATCGTGCTGCTGGTAGGCGAAAGCGGGCACCCGTTGGGTATCGCAATGGTCATCATTGGAGCGTTGTACGGCTTCCTAATCGGGTGGATACCGTATGCCGGTTTGAAAATTCTCAAACCCAACGAAGCGCTTGTGCTGACGCTGTTCGGTAAGTATTACGGTACGATCAAAAGGGAAGGCTTCTTCTTTGTTAACCCGTTTGTGACGGCGGTCAACCCCACGGCGGGCACCACCACGCAAACCGCCACCGCTCCCGCCGCTGACCCGACCAAGGTCGCGCTTGCCGCCGCCGGGGTTAACCTGCCCGCAGGTTCGCTTACGCTGGGCGGCAGTAAGAAGATTTCCCTTAAGGTCATTACATTGAACAACGAACGCCAAAAAATTAACGACATGTTGGGCAATCCCATCGTCATCGGCATCGTAGTAGTGTGGCGGGTCGTCAACCCCACGAAAGCGGTCTTTAACGTGGACAATTATAAGGAATTCCTGTCCATCCAATGCGATTCCGCCCTGCGCAACATCGTGCGCCTGTACCCCTACGACACCCACGGCGACGATAATGAAAAGACCCTGCGCGGTTCCTCGCAGGAAATCGCCATTAAATTAAAAGACGAAATCCAAGAAAAGGTCCATGTCGCAGGCATCGAAATCGGCGAAGCCCGCATCACCCACCTCGCTTACGCGCCCGAAATCGCCTCCGCCATGCTCCAGCGCCAGCAAGCCTCCGCCGTCATCGACGCGAAGCAAATGATCGTCGAAAACGCCGTCGGCATGGTGGAAATGGCCATCGCCAAGCTGAGCGCGAAGAACATCGTCGCCCTCGACGACGAGCGCAAAGCCGCCATGGTGTCAAACCTCATGGTTATCCTCTGCGGGAGCCGTGACGCCCAACCCGTAATCAACAGCGGCTCGCTATACTAAAAATGCCCAAATGGATGAAAAAAAGCAAATCCCGCTAAGGCTTTCGAAGGCGCTGTATACCGAGGTTTCCAAATGGGCCGAGGACGACTTCCGCTCGGTTAACGGGCAAATTGAATACCTGCTGACTGAATGTGTGAAGCGGAGGAAGGGAAACCCATTGGATAAGGATGATGACGAAGGCTGAAGGAACTATATCGATTGAATGAAAAGCCGGGGAATACCCCGGCTTTTCATTTATATATATAATGTATACATGGCATAAATATAAATAAAATGTAATTTATATATTGCATATAAAATCAATATAATGTAATGTATACATAACATAAACAAGGAGGTACGTTATGCGCATCACATCGCAGGAAAATATATTAAAAGTCCTAAACGCATATAATCCCTGGTGGAAAACGGGTGCGCTCCGTTCGGAATACCAAAGGATGTATAAACGCTTCGCCTTCTACGAAGCGATGAAAATTTTAATGCACGAAAGCATCCGGCGTACCGCCATCCTTACGGGGACGCGCCGTGTGGGCAAGACGACGATTCAATACCAAATGATTGAAGAGCTACTTCGCACGGGTGTTAAACCGCAGCGCATCGTATATATTTCCTTCGACCATCCCCTTTTAAAATTAAGCAGCCTTAACGACGTGCTGGAGTGCTACCACGCCAACATCCATTGGGACGACGATTGTTATTATTTCTTGGACGAGGTGCAGTACGCGACCGATTGGGACCGTTGGATAAAGATTATCTATGACACGAAGCCTACATCGCGTATGGTGGCGACAGGCTCGGCAAGCCCCGTATTAAGAAAAAGAGCCGCCGAAAGCGGCGCGGGCAGGTGGACGATTGTACAGGTACCCACGCTGTCCTTTTATGAATATTGTGAAATCCTGAACATCCCGCGGCCCGATTTGGCGCCGGACATTAGGCTAACCCATTTGCTGCGCTACGATACACGGGAAATGACGTCGCTGATGAACCGGTTGTCGGATTTGCAAAGGCATTTTAACCGTTACTTGACGGTGGGCGGCTTCCCCGAACTTGCGTTGGCATCCGATGACTATATGGCGCAGCACGTAATGCGTGAGGATGTGGTGGACAAGGTACTCAAGCGCGACATTCCTTCCCTGTACGGAATCCGCAACACGACAGAGCTTGAGCGCATATTTTTATACCTGTGTTATTGCTCCTCCAACATCATATCCGTGGAAACCATCGCCAGGGAATTAAACGGCGTCAGCCGCGCCACGGTTGAGGAATATATAAGCTACATGGAAAGCGCGAATTTGATTTACAGGAGTTATCCCGTGGATTTGAGCGGCAGGCTAATTTTAAAGGCCATGTCAAAAATCTATATATCCGACGCCGCCATCCGAAACGCCGTGCTGATGGACGACAGCCACATGACCGACCCCGTACAAATGGGGATTATCGTGGAGACGGCAGTCTATAAACACTTGGCAGCCTTTTATTACCAAAACGCCACCGCGGTAGGGTATTTCCGCGGCGGCAAAAAAGGGAACGAAATCGATATCGTCGTAGACCGGCCCCGCTGGAAGGCGTTAATTGAAATAAAATATCGCGAGAACGCTGAAATTAAAGAAAAGGATGCCCTGTACCAACATGCCGGCGACGCGTCGCTTGCCATTGTCGTAACGAAGCGGGCAACCGACTTCGGCGTAAATCCCACAAAAACGGGCAAGGATATCCTGCGCATCCCCGCGTTTTGCTTCCTTTATTTGCTGGGTAACGCGGAGAAGCACGGGTATAAAAATAGGGAATAAATTTTTATGTCAACAATTGCAACACCGCGTCCGGGGTTTGACCGGCTTGAGCCAACATAGCCGAAGCGGATTCTTGTAATATATTGGCTTTCATCAGGTTCATCGTCTCCAGCGCCAGGTCCGCATCCATTATACGGGAACGGGCGTTTTCTAAGTTCATGTGGGCTATTGATAGGTTGTTGTTCGTGTGTTCGAGACGGTTTTTCTGTGCGCCGGCGGTCGCTCTAAATCCGCTTATCCTGGAAAGCACGATATCAAGTGCGATTAGTGAAGCCGTGGTTTCTTCCCACGGGTCGGTGACGAGGCGCGTCAGTGTGATTTCCGTCGGCACGCCGTCCACATCCACGGTAATAGTATTCCCCATCCTTTATCGGGCTTATCGAAAGGGCCGCTTCGGGCGTAAGCCTTGAAAACCTGTACAAGTTGGCCCAGCTTTACAACTGCTCCCTGGATTATTTGGTGACGGGTAACCATGACGCCATCCATACCCACAACACATCAAGGTTTGCCAATTTGTTAGCTGCGCTGTACGACTACGACGATGATGAAATCAACATCGTCATTGAATTGGCGAAACTGCTGCGGGGTAGGGTGGAGGTCAGGCAGATACATGAATAATAACATTGGCGATACAAAGAACACCCCGGGCGGCGGAGATATTTCCTCCCCTGCCCGGGGTGATTTTAATTTTGGGGGAATCCGCCAAAATCAGCTAAACGGTATTTCTATATAATTCAATTCGTTATCGCATTAATATCCCTCTTCCGATAGAACCAAAACCCTGCAACGGTCAACGCCGCGGCAAGTACGATTTTTATAATAATCGGCAGAAGGTTAAGCGATTCGCCCGGCGCGAGAGGCAATTGCTGTACGAAGGCGTACGGCGACAGGTACATCATCCATTCGGGGAAGATACCGAAGCCTTGCCCCAGGAACAGGAACAGGAAGGTATAGCCGAAGTACGCCCAAATGAGTCCGGCTTTCTTCGGCCATGCGCCTACCAGCAGGACGGCGACGCCTACCTTTACCCAAATGGCGGGTACGTAGATGAGCGCCACCTGCATGGCGAAACCGAGGGGGAAGTCGGCGGGGTCCTCCATGACGCTTATGCCGCCGGAATACATGCCGATGGCGGAGGCGGCTTGCACCAGCGCAGCCATGACAAAGGCGATGACGACGTACCCGATGAAGTAACGGTAACGGCTGACGGGGGTGGCGAGTACGAGCTCGGCGCGGATGTCGTTTTCTTCGCTGCGCGCTTTGAGTACGAACAGGACGGCGGGTACGGTCGCGAACATGCCCATGATGAGGTTGATCATGGCGGAGAAGAGCTGCGGCAGGGTGAATCCCGCGAGGGCGACGGTTTCGCGCAGGATGGCGACGGCTTCTTCAAGGGGCAGCCCTTCCGGGATGGTGATACCGAACGGCCCGAGGATGAGCTGTTGGTACATATCGTTAGAGGCGATGAATTCGTCCAGCGTACCCAGCACCGCGCCGTAGGACGCGCCCAATATAAAGAGGCAGATGAGCCACACGATGATGGCGGTGCGGGACAATTTATACGCCAAACCGACGGGGGTTTTTAACAGGGACGAAGCGTACGCCCTGCCCGGCTTCGCGGGGATCAGCCCTTGGTCGATGTCGCGGATGGAGGTCAGCTTAAAGGCGAGCACCGTTACCGCCGCGGTCGTCCCCAGCATTACGAGGATGGGCCACCAATGGTTGGAAATGTATGCCTCGGTGTAGAGGGGCAGTCCCATCGGGCTGAGGTAGGAAAGGAGGACCAAGTCGGGGTTCATGTCGCCGGGGGCGCGCATCATGAAGAACACGCCGAGGGCAAGGAAAGAATAGCCCATGGCGGTGCGGGCGCTTGCCGTCAACTGCGCAAAGAGCGCGGTAAAAGCGGCGAAAACGAGCCCCGTTACGGCTAAGGTCGCGCCCCACAGCATCGAGCCGTTGAAGCACATGCCCGTATCTTCAAGGGCAACGCCGAAGGCGTACATCCCCAGCCCCACGAACAGGGC
Source organism: Defluviitaleaceae bacterium (assembly GCA_009780585.1). GTDB lineage: Bacteria > Bacillota > Clostridia > Lachnospirales > WQUN01 > WQRX01. The sequence continues at coordinate 90,431 of WQZS01000004.1, forward strand.
AAGCAAGGCGTTAACGATTACCGCCGTAATCATAGCCGCGCTCAGGTTGGATAAACGCCCCACGGGGAGGGAACGCAGCACTTCGTAGCGTCCCTTTTCTTCGTCGGTCCTCGTCAGGCGCACCACCAGGAAGATGTTCATCAATGCGGCGGTCAGCGCGGTAAAGAGCATCATGAAGTTGGTGTACAGCGCGCCGTAGGTTTGCGTTTCCACGGCGAAAGCGGGCCCGATGATGCTGACCATGGCGGGCATGGAGAGGGCGTCCACGATGGCGAACCGTTCGTCGGGGGGCAGCGCGTAATACATGCCGGGAACGAGCAGGATTACGATCCCGCCCAACAGCAGAATCCACAAAAGCGTGTTGACCCGCTCCCGCCGCAGCATGAAGCGGGTGAGGAGTGCGGTATTCGCGAAGTTCATTATACGGCCTCCTTTTGGTAATGCTGCATGAACAGTTCTTCCAATGAAGGCGGCACGCTTTCCAGCTTTTTAATGCCGAAGCCGTTTACATGGTTGATGACCGCGCCCATTTTGCCTGTGTCCACGTAGAAGTGCAGGCCGTAGGATTCCTTTACGATGTCGTACACGCCGTCGAGCTTTTCGAGCCCTTCGATGGTGTTCTCCGTGGTTACGGTCATGGCGTAGCGGGTAAGATGGCGCAGCTCGTCGAGGGTGCCGGTCTGCACGACTTCGCCTTCGCGGATGATGCCCACGCGGTCGCACAGGCGTTCCACTTCCGACATGATATGGCTGGACAGGAACACACCCTTGCCCTTCGCCTTCTGCTCCAATACGCACGCCTGGAATACCTGCTCCATCAGGGGGTCGAGGCCGCTGGTGGGTTCGTCGAGGATGTACAAGTCCGCTTCCCCGGCGAAGGCGGCTACGAGGGCGACTTTTTGGCGGTTGCCCTTGGAATAGGTGCGGCACTTCTTCGTGGGGTCGAGGTTAAAGTCCCTGATGAGGCGGTCGCGCAGCGTTTTGTCATACTTGCCGCGCAGGTTGACGAATAAATCGATGACCTCGCCCCCCGTCAGGTTGGGCCAAAGGTTGACGTCGCCGGGTACGTAGGCGATGCGCTTGTGGATTTCGACCGCGTCCTTCCAGGCATCCTTGCCGAAGATTTTCGCGCTGCCGCGGGTGGCTTGCAAAATACCCAGCATTACGCGGATGGTGGTGGATTTGCCCGCCCCGTTGGGCCCGATGTAAGCGAATACCTCGCCCTCGGCGATTTGCAGGTTAACGTCCTTTAACGCTTGGAACCTGCCGAAAAACTTGTCAAGGTTCGTGACTTCTACGCTGTAGCGCATAATAAAACCCTTCCTTTCGCCCCGCAGGGGTTAATTTGGTTTATAGATGCATGTTCTTAGGATGTTTAAATAATCGCGGAACTCGCTGAGGTAGCGGTCATAATTTTCCCGCGCTTCCGATCCTACGGTGGAAAGCCCCGCCGCTTTTGCTTCGGCGGTCATCTCCTCCGCGTAACCCGCCAACGACCACATGATGATTTTGATGGCTTTTTGCGGATCAATTTCGTCGCGGAAAAGGGATTTGTCGCAATGCTCGAAGCTCTCGGCCAGTACTTTGTCGCGCAGTTGCGTGAACTTAACCACATGCGCCGCTTGGACGGGGTTCATGCTGTGGCGCGTGTCCAGGTAGGTGCTGGTTATAAAGTCGAACATGGCGGGGAAGCGGCGCGATATATCCTGCTTTAAGAGTGACATCTGCCAAACGCTGTCCAAGATATCCGGCTGGCGGGGGTTGATCATTTCGATAAATTCCGCGCGTATCGTGTCGATGGCGTAATCGATGAGGAAGTCGTACAGGTTTTCCTTCGTGCCGAAGTAGTGGAACAAAAGCCCTTTTGAAATTCCCGCTTCCTTTACGATGTTGTCCGTTTTGGCCTGCGCGAAGCCGTGCAGGAATTCCGCCATGGCGGCGTTGATGATCCTGCCGCGCTTTTCCTCGTCCAAGGCGAAGAATTTTGGGTGCAGCGAATCCAAGAATTCGCTTGTTTCTTGTATTTCGTTCATTAGATCACGTCCTTTTCATAGAAGTACGGGCGTTGACTGACCCGGTAAGTCAATTATAGCACGTTGACCGGGGAAGTCAATAGGGTTTTGAAAATATTTTCCACAATTGACGGGGATGACTTTTCCGGGTTGCCCCGGGCGGCAAGGCGAGCGGATGTTCCAACGCCGCGCTGAACGCAATCGGGCGATGAACGGCTCCGTGCGGCAAGTGGTTGTGTCCGTCATAAATGCCGGACACCAACCACATAAGCCGCCCGTTCGCCGTTAATCACCCGATTGCGTAGGCGCTGCTTATGGAACATCCGCCCGCCCTACCGCCCTGTTTGACGGGAAATGCAATCAACGTCAAACCGGGGCGTTTGGATGTCGAGGTTGATATAAATGCAAGAAGCCCCAAACGGCTGATGTTTGGGGCTTTCCTTGTTGTCGGGACTTGGTTTGGGATAACTTAAAACAGAAAGGCAAGAGGTGTTTGGATGCACCCCCATGGGGCAGCGTATATAATGTTTATTAGATAAATATTAATAAGTAAAATCGAAACAATTAAAATTTTCGTTAAAATTAACAAGATACGGTGTACACAAATTAACTTCTGAAACCCCTGTAAATCTTCTAATAACTCCTCCATGTGCCACCACAATTATTTTATTATAATCAAGATATTTTTTCATTACAGGAATAACGCGATTTTTTATTTCTTCAATGGTTTCCCATATACGTGCTTCACCTGTGGGGTAAATGCCAAGACAATTTATAAAGTCTGTATGCAGCATATCTGATTCTTCTTTACCTTTATATTGGAATGTTTTATCAGGCAGGAACTCATGCAAATCAATCTCAACGACTATGTCGAGTTGAGTGTTTTTCGATATAATTGCTGCTGTTTGCAATGCTCTTGTGTAGGGAGAAGAAATAATTAATTCACTCCCATCAAGGATAGGATTTCGTGAAACTTCTTCTGCTTGTTTAATTCCTTCTGGCGTTAAACAGGCTAAATCTTTCCCATGCCCTATAAATCCTCTTTCCCAACAGGGTGTGTAATCTGGTTTTCCATGCCTTATAAAAAGAATTTCCATAAATATTTCTCCTGTCGAAAATATAGATTTTCTACGTCGCGGGCAGCAGGTTGCCACCCCTATAGCAAAGCCCCTTCTTTGTATGATTCAATTAATTATTCTTTGTTTGCCCAATATAGGTTGTTTCCATAATCGGATATGAGTGGCGGTAAAAAAGATGAAAATACATTAATGATTCCGTTGGTATAGTTGTTAGGGTGGGTATTTTTTATGATACGGGAATACACGCCGGCAATGGGCCTTATGCTGTGCGTTATTTCTACCCTTCACAGCACACACCATAACATTTCGTTGTATCAGAATCAACATTAAATAGGGGCTGTTTTAATAAAGAGGCTACCGAGGGCAAGTAATAACAGGAAAAACGATTTCTTTAACTTTGTCTCAAAATGAGACAAAGTTGAAACCCACACAACCGGAAAAGTGATTGCCTTTTTAACTTCTGCCCTACCAGGGCACAAGTTGGGTTGGATATACCGAAAAAAAGAACGGGATGCCAAAACACCGGACACCAGTGGAGCGGGGGCGGGCGGATGTTCCATAAGCAGCGCCTACGCAATCGGACGATTAACGGCGAACGGGCGCGTTATGTGGTTGGCATCGGGTGCTTGTCAACCGATGCAACCACTTCGCGCACGGAGCCGTTCATCGCCCGATTGCGTTCAGCGCGGCGTTGGAACATCCGCCCGCTCCCGCCCCACGGAACACGATAGATAAGACAACCCCTACATATATTTGCGGTTTAACAAATTCTACCCCGGCAGCCCCTCCAACCGATTGTATCAATTATATTAAAAAAATTGTAATGATCTAAGTTAAAAAAGTATTATACCGTGAAACAATATACCCTTAACCGCGCACTAATATAGTAGAGGGGTGGACTCGATGCGCTTCGATGAAATATATGACGCCACAAACAAAGCCGTGCTGGCCTACATTACGGCCAAGTGCGCGCGCACGGCTGACATCAGGGATATCTTCCAAGAGACGTACATGGCGTTGTATAAAGTGTTGGAAAAACGCGGAGCGGATTACGTCAAGCACGATAAAGCCTTCGTGATGAAGATCGCGAAGCGGAAGATCGCCGGATATTATTCGCTTACGGAGCGGATGCGCAATTTTATATCGCTGACCGCGGCAGACGACGGCGAAGAAGCCGACTTAAGCGGCTTTGACGCGGAGCGGTTCATGGCGGAGGACTTTACGGCCAACTATGTATTGCTGGAAAGCCTGCGCCAATGCCTGGGCGAAAAACCGGAGGTTACGCAGAAGGTCTTCCACCTGGTGTACGGCGTGGGCCTGACCATCCCCGAAACCGCGCAAATGCTGGGGATAGGCGAATCCAACGTAAAGAACAGGCTCTACCGCACCTTAAAGGAACTTCGTGTCAAACTGACACAAAGTTAAAACCGGAAAAGAGGGATCATATGAAAGGCAAGGAAATCATGAACCAAATCACCCGCGATAAGATGCCGGATATGGAGCAGGTGCGCGAAGCGTGCCACGCCCAAACCGCGCAAACCGCATGGCAAAGGCCGTCCGTTAGGCGATTGCGTTGGTATACGGCGGCGATCATCACAGCGGTTTCGCTGGCTTTCGCGAGCGGGGCGTACGCGGTGGGGGCAATGATATACGAACGCGGCCGGCTGGATACGGGCGGTGCGTGGGAATACGTCTTCGTGACGGAGGACGATCCGGAATATATACAAAGGCGTGCCGACGCGCATTACGGACAATTGATATATACCAGTCCAAACGCCGTTATACCTTGGCGTTTCCTGTATGACGACCGCTACTTTTATGATGAACCTGAAAACGCGGCGGCTATTAACGGGATGCTTTCGGGTAAAATCTTCCTTGCCGACGGAAGTCCGTTTCCTTATGACCTGTTGGTACACGGCACCCTTATGTTACCCGCCGTAAATCCCGAATGGGCGGATTACGGCCCGTTCATATTCGAGGGATACCATATCGACAGCCGCGGGCATTTACTGTACAACGCCGACGGGGAGGAAATCGGTTATATACGGGCATGGAGCCAACACAGTAAAATCCTGCGTTTGGAAATCCTGACCGTCGAAGAATATGAGGAAAAGGAAGGTTTTAAAAATACATTTGAGGAAGCGGTCGCTTTCCTGGGTAGGGAACCCCGTCTGCCTGCCGTGAACACGGAAAAATTCAACCCCCCTATATTCGATATAAATAGTTGGGTATCCGTCATGTATGTATGTAATGATACGAACCTGATGAGCCGGAGCGTACGCATCCAAATCGAAAACGCGCGGGAAAGCGGCGAAATCCCATGGGAAAGATCGTTCCCCGGCGCGGCCGCGGAATATACCATCGTAAATACGACCGTATTCATGATCACCGGCCATAACTACGCCACGCACTTTATTTGGCTGCACGACGGCATGGTGTACCGCATGTACCCGCCGACCGACGCAAGCGATGATTGGATACGCGATGTGATCGGGAGTATGGTGCGGTAAAATAAGCATCCCCCAAAAAAATAACTTGCGCCCATACGGATGCAAGTTATTTTTTATTATCGTGGTGTTTATTCCTTTGTCCCGCTTTCACGGGTGGCAGGGAGGAAAAGAATTATTAAAACCATCATAAAGATAGGGGTCATGCATGTACGGGTTCTCCGTTAACGGTATATTTTTTCACCAGAACCTTCCGAATATCATCGTTTGTAAGCTCGCCGCGTTTTTCTTTTTCGGCAAGCTCAAGAAACTCTTGGGAAGGTTTGATGCCTTCCACTTGAACAATACCAATTGCATGGTCCCATGCTTTTACGTTATTTTCATTTTTCATTTTAATCTCCAATCTTAATAATCTGCGCAGTTACACACCAAATTAAAAGACTCCCCATTCATAAAATTATTTTCAACAATCAATTCGCTTATTCGTTCCCTGCTTGCCCACATTGCATCACAAGTTTCATCAGGTTGTAAAACAACATCGTTAATATCAAATTCCTGACAAAAAAGCCATTCGTCAAATAAAAGCCCATCCCCGTTGTGTTGCTTAAACATCTGCCCGTTACTTGGGTCGAGAGTGACACCCAATTCTTCTTTGACTTCACGCAGAGCAGCCGTAAGGCTATCGTCACCGGCTACAGCACAACCGCTTGTTGATTGCCACATACCCGATTTCCATCTGCTGTCTGACCGTTTTGATATAAGAAATTCGTTTTTGCTGTTCATTACCCACACGATAACAGCAAGAAGGCAGTCACCTTCTTTCATATCGGGCTTGCCTCGTTCATGTAACCGCCCTGTTTTATTTCTGTTTATATCATAAATATCACAAAATTCCGCCATAAAAAGTCCCTCTTTCTTTTCCTGCTATGGACAATATTAATTATGTTCAATGGATGGATTCATTCATTAATTATAGCATGAAAATTTCAACGATGACATTAATTTTCCATCTTTCCCGAGCCCTTCAGTTTATTGTATTCCTCCGCCACGCCCTCAAGGGTGGCAGGGAGGAAAAGGAATTTAAAACCAGCTTTTCCTTAGCAAGACAGCCCCCCCTCGGTGTCGAAACCACATAACCCACCCCTAATGCAAACCGCAAAAGAACAAGCACCGCACCTTAGTTCAACTTTTGCTCGCCGCGAGCAAAAGTTAACTTGTCCCCTAGTAGGGGACAAGTCAGGCGGAATACCGTATGTAAACTTCTGCCCAACTTGGGCAGAAGTTGAAGGCAGAAGTTAACACCCTCGCAGTTTCCACGGAAACATCCGTCCGAGGGAGCGGGGGGTACTCCATAAGCAGCGCCTACGAAATTGGGCGGAAATCGGCTCCGTACGCGAAGTGGTTGCATCGGTTGCAAGCACCCGATGCCAACCACGTAACGCATCCGTTCGCCGATTTCCGCCCAATTTCGTTAAGCGCGGCGTTGGAGTACCCCCCGCCCCCTCGGTCCGGAACCAACCCTCAAATAAACCGCGTCAACACCAACCCCACACAAAAAACCACAATTATCCCCCCCGCCAACGCATCCCTTCCCGTAAACCCCAAAGGCTTCAATTTCGTGCGCCCCTTCCCCCCGCGGTAACAACGAGCCTCCATAGCGGTAGCCAACTCATCGGCGCGTTTAAACGAAGAAACAAACAACGGCACAAGTATCGGGATAATATTTTTAATGCGCTTTAAAGGCCCCCCGGTTTCCAAATCCACGCCGCGAGCCTTCTGCGCCTTCATGATTTTGCCAAGCTCCTCCGAAAGCGTAGGGATCATCCGCAAAGCGATCGTCATCATCATAGCAATGTCATGAGCGGGCAAACGCAAGGGCTTAAGCAAGGACTCAATGCCGTCGGTCAGTTGGATGGGGGAAGTGGTGAGCGTAAGCAAAGACGAGCCGGTAATCAGCAGGACTAGGCGCAACGCCATCAACGCCGCGCGGTGTATGCCCTCCGTGGTAACTTGTATGAAAGCGTATGAAAAAAGGACATTTTCGCCGGGCGTCAGCAAAAGGTTGATCAGCGCCGCAAACGACAGGATAAACAAAATCGCCCGCAAACCGCGGAAAATAAAGCGAGCGGGTACGCGTGAAGCCCTGATGACAACCGCTAAAAACAATACCGCGATACCAAAGCCGTAAAAATTGGTGACGAATATCAATACGGTGATGTAAGCGATAGCCGCCAAGAGCTTGACGCGCGGGTCCAAGCGGTGCAGGGGGGAATCGGCGGGATAATATTGGCCGATGGTTAGGCGGGTCATAACGGACCCTCCCCGCCGCCCGATAATACGTTTGCCGCGTCCTCCACGGTAAATATCCCCGTCGGGATGGCGGGGTTGGATTCCGCCAGGCGTGCCATAACGCGGGTGACTTGCGGTATGTCAAGGCCGCTTTCTTCAAGGATCCGGTTTTGCGAAAAAACCTCGGCGGGTGTGCCGTCGGCGATGATTTTACCTTGGCTAACGGCGATGACGCGCCCGCAAAGCCGCGCGATATCGTCCATATTGTGGGAAATAATGATAACCGTCAGGCCAAGCTCCTCGCGCATTTTCGTTATCTGCGAAAAAGTCCCTTCACGGCCCTGCGGGTCAAGCCCCGCGGCGGGTTCGTCCAGTACCAGTATTTCGGGCTGCATGGCTAAAACGCCCGCGATGGCGGCGCGGCGCTTTTGCCCTCCGGATAGCGCGAAAGGGGATTTGTTGTATACGTCTTCCCCCAGCCCGACGATGGTAAGGGCCTTTACGACCCGCGTTTTAATTTCTTCGTCGCTTAAGCCCATACGCGTAGGCCCAAAGGCGACGTCCCTGTATACATCGGACTCAAAAAGCTGGTGTTCGGGGTATTGGAACAACATGCCCACGCGTTGGCGGAGCGTTTTTAATTTCTTTTTATCCGCGTGGATATCCTCGCCGTCGATCAGCACCTGCCCCGAAGTGGGCGTCAAAAGGGCGTTGAAGTGTTGGATCAAGGTGCTTTTACCCGATCCCGTATGGCCGATGATCCCGACGGTTTCACCCTTTCCGATGGTGAGGCTGATGCCGTCCACGGCTTTCTTTTCATAGGCGGCGCCCGCGTTGTATATGTGGGTAAGGTTGCGGATTTCCAGTAAAGGATGGGGTTGGGAGGGAAGGGGGGCGGTGACTTTCGGTACGGGATGATTTGCCGATGCATATTTTAATGCCGCTTTTTGTACCGCTTCGTCGGCAAGCAAATCCTCCGCGGATAAAATCCCGTCCGATACAGGGACGCCACGTTCCCGCAGGGCTTGCGCCAGCGCGGCGGCTTGGGGTACGGCAAGGCCGAGCTTGGTTAACGCGTTGGCTTGGCGGAAAACGGCGCGCGGGGTATCTTCCAACACGATTTTGCCGCGGTCCATCACGATCAAGCGGTCGGCCAACGCCGCTTCCTCCATAGAATGGGTGATCAAAATAATCGTGATGCCCGTACGGCGGAGGCCGTCAATCGTTTCCAATACCTCGCGGCGGCCTTGTGGGTCAAGCATGGAAGTGGATTCGTCGAACACGATAACGCTCGGGCGCATCGCCAAAACGCTTGCGATGGCGGCGCGTTGCTTTTGCCCGCCGGACAAATGGTGGGGGGCGGCGTTCGCGTATTCGGACATTTTTACCGCGGCCAAGGCGGAATCAACGCGCGTACGGATTTCCTCCGAAGGGACGCCGAGGTTTTCCGGCCCGAAAGCGACGTCCTCCTCGATAGTAGCGGCGACGATTTGGTTGTCGGGGTTTTGGAAGACCATGCCCGCAGTCTTGCGGATTTCCCAAAGTTGGGTTTCGTCTTTCGTGTCGATGCCGTTGACCCATAGCGTGCCTTCGGAGGGGGAAAGCAGGGCGTTGATATGCCGCGCGAGCGTGGATTTGCCCGAGCCGTTGCGCCCCGCGATAACAACGAAATCACCCTTGCCGACCGAAAGGTTGATGCCGGCGAGGGCGGGCTGCGGGGGCAATCCTTCGTCCGTATGAAGGTATGAAAAATGCAGGTTTTCGCTCCGTATCATGCGGCCATGATAACATAAATAGGCAGCACGCAATCCGATAATTTTGATATAATGCGTTTCGGCTCGCGGCATACCCTCAATATGCAGTATTGAGAAAATGTGGGACGTGCCTCCTTATCACAATATTAAATATTGAAATTGAGGTTTTATATGGAGTGGTCGAAGGTTAGCATCCAGACAAATTCAAGCGGGATTGAGCCGCTGACCGATTTGTTGCTGACGTGCGGTATTTCCGGCGTGGAGATTATCGACCCGCGGGAATATAATGTATATTTGCAACAGGACAAAACATCGTGGGATTATGTGGATGAATCGCTCGTTAATATCCCCGCCGACGATCGCGCGTATGTCGTGTTCTACCTCCCCGCCGACGCGAACGGGGACGCCGAGCTTGCCCGAATCAAGGATCGCTGGGGGATGTTACACGATTGCGGTATCGGCGCGGATGAACCGTCCGTTACCGTACAGCGCGTGGACGACACCGCGTGGCTGGACGAATGGAAAAAGCATTTCGCGCCCATCCGCATAGGCAAGGTCGCGATCGTACCCGCGTGGGAGGCGGCCGAACTGCCCCCGCCCCAACCCGAAGTCGTGTTCACGCTTGACCCGGGTTCGGCCTTCGGGACGGGCCAGCACGCCACTACTTATTTATGCGTGGAGGCGTTGCAAGAAAGGCTAAAGCCCGGGCATACGATGTTGGACGCGGGATGCGGCAGCGGTATCTTGTCCGTGATCGGTTTATTGTTGGGCGCGGAACGTGTCGCGGCGTGCGACATCGACGCTTCGGCCGTTTCCGCCGCGCGTAAAAACGCGGAATTAAACCCCGTAGCGTTAGACAGGCTGTGTGTTTTGCACGGCAATATTATTACGGACGATAAGCTCCGCGCGGATATCGGCGCGTTTGAGTATGACATCATCGCCGCCAATATCGTCGCCGATGTGGTGATCGCGTTGCTTCCTTTTATACCCGTCTTGTTAAAGAAAAGCGGGGTTTTGATTGCTTCGGGTATCATCGGCGAACGGGCGGGGGACGTGCTTGCGGCTTTGCCCGACAACGGGCTGGCCTTGGTTTCAAGCAAGGAAATGGATGGCTGGTATTGTATGGTGTGTACCCATGCCTAAATATTTTTTCAACGACGGCGATTTTAACGAGGGATACGTAGCCTTGCGTAACGATACGGCGCACCATTTGATCCATGCGCTCCGTATGAAAGCGGGCGCGGAGGTTACGTTGTGTGACGGTAAGGGGATGGATTGGCGGGGCGTTTTGCGGGAAACGGATGTCAAACGCGGGATTTGCCGCTTCGATTTGTCCGATCCGACTCCGTGCCGAACGGAGCTCCCCGTTTCCGTCACCCTTTACCAAGCCCTGCCCAAGGGTGACAAAATGGAACTGATCATCCAAAAATGCGTGGAGCTGGGCGTACACAAAATCGTGCCGTTATATACGGCACATTCCCTGATCCGCAGCGCGGAAAAGAAAACCGCGCGTTATCAGCGTGTCGCCGAATCCGCCGCCGAGCAAAGTATGCGGGGGATCGTGCCGAAGGTCGCGCCGCCGAGCGCGTTTACGCAAGCCGTAACGGAGCGGGATAAACAATCGCGGATGCTCGCCGCGCTTTCGCCGGGGGAAATCGTCAACTTCGGCACAATTTGTTCCGAAGTCCGTCCGTCTGCTTTACATGACATTTATTGTGACGCGCCCTCCGCGTACATTGATTTGTGGGTAGGGCCCGAAGGCGGGTTTTCTTCGGAGGAAATTACCGCTTTGTTTTCCGCGGGGGCGGTGCCGATATCCCTCGGGCCGCGCGTGTTGCGTACCGAAACGGCGGCGTTCACCGCGCTCGCGCAAATCAATTTGCTTATGGAGATGTACCCGCTATGATTTATTTGGACAACGCCGCAACCACACAACCCTTGGAAACAACCGCACCGGGGAACGCGGCTTTTTTCGCGAACCCGTCGTCGCCGCACGTCTTGGGTATCGCGGCGGAGCGGGCCGTTTCAAAGGCGCGGCAAACGCTTGCGGATATCTTACGTTGCAAGCCGAAGGAAATTATTTTTACCTCCGGCGGTACGGAATCGAATAATTTGGCGATCCTGGGCTTCGCGATGGCGCAAAAGAAGCCGAACGCCTTGCCCGTGATCTTCGCCGAGCCGTGGGCGCATCCGTCCGTGCTTGCGCCGATTCATTATACCGTTGAGCAAAACCGTGCTTACGGCCAAATTGCCGCCGGTTCAAAATGGAATATCCCCGCCAACGGGCTGGTTATGGTTTGCCTGTCACATATCAACCACGAAACGGGGGATATCACCGATATTCCCGCGATTGCCCGCGATGTTAAAGGTATAAACCCCGAAGCCGTTATTTTCGTGGACGGCGCGCAGGGTTTTTGCAAGGATGAAAACGCGGCGGAGGTCTATAAACACGCCGATATCTATACCTTCAGCGGCCATAAATGCCACGCGCCCGCGGGGGTTGGCGGCTTAACTATACGCGGTAATATCAAGCTCGCCCCCCTAATCCACGGCGGCTGGCAGGAAAACGGCTTGCGCTCGGGTACGGAAAACACGGCGGGGATCGTTAGCCTGGCACACGCGGCGGAATACCTGCACGGCAATCTTTCCGCAAATTGCGGAAAAGTTAAAAAGCTGCGGGATTCGCTTGCGGAGCTTACGGACGAAATCCCCGGCGCGGCGGTTAATAAGCTGTGTCAAATTGACAACGGCCGCGGCAACCCCATGCGGGGTACGGGCGTATCCCCGTATATCCTCAGCATGTCCTTCCCCGGCGTAAAGGGTGAGGTCCTCGTCCACATGCTCAGCGAAAAAGGTATTTACGCATCCACGGGCGCGGCGTGCAAGAGCCGTAAAAAAGATAAATCCACCCTCGCGGTTATGGGTTTTCCGAAAGAAATCACCGAATCGGCGGTACGTTTCAGTTTTTCGCATTTTAATACACCGGATGAAATCGAACGGACGAAGGAATCGGTAATCGCCAGCGTCAATCAACTGCGTAAGATAAGGGGCTACAAATAACCCCCCATGTAAAGGAAGGAACGCAAACATGGAATCCCCGAACGTACCCGATGCGCCCAAGCGCATCTTGCTCGTTAAATACGGCGAGGTGGCCTTACGGCAAGGCAACCGCGCTTTTTATGAAAAACAAATCATGGATGATATCAAGCGGCGCATCAAAGATTTGCACGGCGGTAATATCCGCGTATACCGTGAACAAGGGCGTTTCCTCATCGAGGATACGGAGGGCGACATCGACGCGGACGCCGTATTGCCGCGTATAAGGAATATCTTCGGCGCGATCGCCTTCTGCGACGGGATTAAAACGACGACGCGCACGATAGAGGGTATAAAGGAAGCCGCCCTCGGGTTCTTCCGCGGGCGTATGCGTGGTACGTCCTTTAAGGTGGACACCAAACGCGCCGACAAGCGTTTCCCGCTGACCTCCAACGAAACCTCCGCCGCTATCGGCGAATACCTGCTGGACAATATGCCCGAAGCGCGGGTGGACCTGCACAACCCTTCCACCGTATTGCGCGTGGAAATCCGTAACCATGTGTACTTCTACGTGGATGCCGTGTCCGGCGAAGGCGGCTTGCCTTACGGTTCGGCGGGCAAGGGTATTTTGCTTCTTTCCGGCGGCATCGACAGCCCCGTGGCGGGTTACCTCGCGGCAAAAAGGGGCGTCGGCTTGATCCCCGTATATTTCCATTCGCCGCCGTACGTGTCCGAACGTGTGGTGGATAAGGTCAACGATTTGCTGCGCGCGCTGGGGGCTTATACGGGCAACCTTCCCTTGCGCATCGTCCCCTTTACGGAAACGCAGTTGTTCTTACAGGAAAACATCCCCGCGGAAAAACTGACGATCATGCTAAAACGCGCCATGCTTAAAATCGCGTCAGCCATCGCCGCGCGGGAGAAGGCGCATTGCTTGATTACGGGGGACGCCGTCGGGCAAGTTGCAAGCCAAACGCTGCACAGTTTGGCCGCCGTCAACTCCGCCGCGTCGCTCCCCATCCTGCGGCCCCTTACCGCCATGGACAAGCACCAAATCATCGAAATCGCCAAGCGTATCGGCACATACGATATTTCCATCCGTCCATATGACGATTGCTGTACGCTTTTTGTGGCCAAACATCCGGAAAATAAACCCAATACGCAGGTGATCGAGCGCATGGAGTCGCGCTTGACGGAAGGCGCGCTGGCGGGTTTGATTAACGGTGCGGTTTCGGGTGCGGTAATTAATATGTAGAAAAATAACGAATTTTTTAAAAATCTTTGGTGGTTTTTTCGTACGGACAATCGTTGACAAGCTATCACGCGTTTATTACAATTTCGTTACGAACATGAAAGCGCGCAAGGGCGCGTAGGGGCTGAGCCCCGTTAAAAGGAGGAAATAAATATGAAGAAGGTTTTGAAAATCGTGCTGGTACTCGCGTTGTTGATGGGTGTGACGGCAGGCTTTACGTCATGCAACCGCAACAACGAGGAAAGCGAACCCGCCGGTAATACGGGACTCAACATCTACCTTATCTCCCACAGCCCCCCGCCGGACTCCACGCTGGACGACGGCAGCTTTAACCAAGGCGCGGCAGACGGCATCCGCCGTTTCGTAGCCGCCAATCCCGGCACTGACTTCAGATTCATGCAACCCCACGCCGGCACGGACGAAGCGCGTATGGACATCTTCGCCGACGCCATTGCGGCAGGCGCGGATGTGCTGGTACTCCCCGGCTTCCACTTCCAACACGTAATTAATGAAGCGCAAGTCCTGTTCCCCGACACGAAGTTCATCGTGCTTGACACGGGCCCCAGCGGCGACAGGGTCGCCTCCAACCTGGTAGGCTTGCTGTACGCTGAGCAAGAGTCCGGTTTCCTTGCCGGATACGCCGCGGTACGCGAAGGCTTTACGCAATTGGGCTTCATGGGCGGATTGCCCGTACCCGCGGTCGTACGTTTCGGCCACGGTTTCCTCCTGGGTGCCGAACACGCGGCGCAGGACATGGGCCTTGCCCCCGGTTCCATCAGCGTTAATTATATGTATATGGGCGGCTTCGGCGCCGACCCCGCGCACACAGCCACGGCTAACGGCTGGTACGCGGGCGGTACGGAAGTTATCTTCGTAGCGGCGGGCGCCGTAGGCTTCAGCGTAATGGAAGCGGCAGCCGCGGGCGCGGGCAGATGGGTTATCGGCGTGGACGTTGACCAAGGCGGCGCGTCCCCCACCGTACTCACCTCCGCAATGAAAGCCCTGGACAACAGCGTATACGACATGCTTGAAGATATCACCAACAACCGCTTCCGCGGCGGCAACGTACTTCGCTTGACCGCGGCGGATAACGGCGTAGCCCTTCCCATGAACAACAGCCGTTTCACCACCTTCACGCAATCGCAGTATTACGCCATCTTCGCGCAACTGGCAAGCGGTGCCGTAACCGTGAGCGGCCTTTCCTCGCAGGATGACACCCCCGGTATCATAGCGGGCCTGCGCATCGTGAACGTCAACGAAATGTAAGGTTTAACACAACAAGGGGGCGCAAAATGCGCCCCTTTTTTTACATATTCGTGAGGGGTTGATTTCTTGTACATTATCGAAATGCGTAACATAACCAAGCGGTTCCCGGGTATAATCGCCAACGACGACGTGACGCTTCAACTAAAAAAGGGTGAAATCCACGCGCTCTTGGGCGAAAACGGCGCGGGCAAAAGCACCCTGATGAGCGTCCTCTTCGGCTTGTACCGCCAGGAAGCGGGGGCGATATACAAAAACGGCGAGCCCGTGCAAATACAAGGCCCCAACGACGCCAACCGTTTGGGCATCGGCATGGTGCATCAGCATTTTAAGCTGGTGCATAATTTTACGGTGCTGGAAAATATCGTGCTGGGCGTGGAAACCACCAAGTCCGGCGTTTTGCAAATCAAGGAAGCCCGCGAAAAGGTGCTGGCGCTTTCCAAGAAATATTCCTTTGACATTGACATCGACAAGGAAGTGCGCCACATCAGCGTGGGGATGCAGCAGCGCGTGGAAATCCTGAAAATGCTGTACCGCGAAAACGAGATACTCATATTTGACGAACCCACGGCGGTACTGACCCCGCAGGAAATCGAAGCCCTGATGCGCACCATGCGCAACATGGCGGAGGAAGGCAAAAGCATCCTTTTCATCACGCACAAACTGGACGAAATTAAGCTGGTCGCCGACCGCTGTAGCGTACTGCGCAAGGGCAAAATGATCGGGACGATAAACGTAGCCGAAACCACCAAGGAAGAAATGAGCGAAATGATGGTAGGCCGTAAGGTACTCCTTTCGCTGGACAAGGAAGCGGCTAACCCCAAGGAAACGATCCTTTCCGTGCGCAACCTCACCAAAAAAGGCAAATCGGGCGAAAAAGGCTCCCTCAAGGACATCTCCTTCGACGTAAAGGCGGGGGAAATTCTTTGCGTAGCGGGCATCGAGGGCAACGGGCAAACCGAGCTTGTCTACGCCCTCACGGGCTTAAAAAACATAGACGGCGGGCGCGTAACCATGGAGGGCGTTGACATCACCAAGGCCAAAATTCGCAAACGCACCGAGACGGGTATCTCACACATCCCCGAGGACAGGCACCGACACGGCTTGGTGCTGGAATATTCCCTGGCGCAAAACACGATATTGCAAACCTACTATAAACCGACGCACCAGTCGCTGGGTTTTTTAAAGGCGCGGGAAATCATCGCCTACGCCAACCGTTTGATCGAACGTTTTGACATACGCGCCGGGGAAGGCGCGGAAACCCCCGCCCGCGCTATGTCGGGCGGCAACCAGCAAAAGGTCATACTCGCGCGGGAAATCGACCGCGACCCCAAGCTGCTGATCGCGGTGCAACCCACCCGCGGGTTGGATGTGGGCGCCATCGAATACATCCATCGGCAATTGCTCGCCCAGCGGGATTCGGGCAAGGCGGTGCTGCTGGTTTCGCTGGAGTTGGAAGAAGTCATGAATGTATCCGACCGGATTTTGGTCATGTACGAGGGCGAAATCGTCGCCGATGTTAACCCCAAGGACACGACGTTCCAAGAGCTGGGGCTGTACATGTCCGGCGCTAAGAGAAGCGAGGTGGCTGTATGAACAGGGATGCCGTTATGAGCTTCCTTTCGTCGCTGGTGGTGCTGGCGGCGGGGTTGCTGATCGGCTTTATTATTTTGCTGGTCAGCAACGCAAGCTCGGCGTGGGAGGCTTTCCGTACGATTTTAACCTTCGGGTTCAGCGGCATACGAAATGTCGGGGACGTACTGCTGGGCGCGACGCCCATTATCATGACGGGCTTGTCCGTCGCGTTCGCGTTTAAGACGGGTTTGTTCAACATCGGCGCGACGGGGCAATTCGCCTTCGGCGGGCTGACGGCGATATTGATCGGGCACAACTTTACGGGTATGCCGGACGGGCTGCGCATCGTGTTCGCGTTGGCGGCGGCTACCGCGGCGGGCGCGTTGTGGGGTGCCATCCCGGGGCTGCTTAAGGCTTTCCGCAATGTACATGAAGTCATATCGTGCATCATGACCAACTACATCGGTATGTTTTTGGTTACGTTTTTGATTGACCGTTACGCCTTTAACCCGGCTGTCGGAAAAAGTTTGGCGCTCCCCGAAGGAAGCAACCTGCCCACGCTGGGCTTTGAGCACATCTTCCGCGAAGAATTCCTCCCCGGCTTTTACCGTGTGTCACGGGTCAACGCGGGGATATTGATCGCCATTATCGCCGCGGTCATTATTTACATCATATTGGAGAAAACAACCTTCGGTTATGAATTGAAAGCCTGTGGTTTTAACAAGGACGCCGCGAAGTACGCCGGTATCAACCAAAACCGCAACATCGTCGCTTCCATGATGATTTCCGGCGCGTTGGCGGGCTTGGGCGGCGCGTTGCTGTACACAAGCGGCACGGAAGCCATGGGCGCGTCCAACGTACTGCTCCCTTACGGGTTTACAGGCATATCCGTGGCGTTTTTGGGTTTGAATCATCCCATCGGCATCATCTTTAGCGGTTCGCTGGTGTCCTACCTTTTCCTCGGGGGGGCGCGTACGCAGGTGATGGGCTTTTCCATTGAAGTAGTGGAAATCGTCATCTCCGTTATCATCTATTTCTGCGCCTTCGTCTTTTTGGTGAAAACGTTCTTGGGCAAGCATATCGGCAAATTGCTTCGGTTTAAGGGGGATAACGCATGAACATGGCGATTTTTTACAGCATCATGCATTGGGCTGTATATATTATGATTCCGCTGATCGTCGTATCGCTGGGCGGGATGTTCTCCGAAAAGAGCGGCGTGGTCAACATCGCGCTGGAGGGCAAGATGATCATGGGCGCGTTCGCCGGTACGATGTTTATGTACTATGTGCAGAACGTATGGCAAATCGCCATGTCGCCTTGGCTGTTGCTTATATGCACGCTGATTATCGCCACGGCTACGGGTATCGTCGTCAGCCTCGCCCATGCCTACGCGTCCATCAACCTCCGCGCGAACCAAGTAATCAGCGGCATCGCGATCAACATGTTCGCCGTGGCGTTTGCGATATACACGGCGCGCGCCCTAACCACCGCCGGATCACAGCACATCCATTACAGGAATGTATTCCGTATCGATAACGTGCCGCTGTTACACCGGATCCCCATCCTCGGCCCCATGTTGTTCCAAAACACGTATTTTACGTCATTGCTGGGAATCATTATTTTGGCGGTATCGGCGTTTGTTCTATATAAAACGAAATTCGGGCTGCGCCTGCGCGCGTGCGGCGAGCATCCGCAAGCGGCGGATAGCGTAGGCGTAAGCGTAACAAAGATGCGTTATGCCGGGGTGATCCTTTCCGGTGCGCTGGCGGGCATGGGCGGCATATTATATATCGTACCCATCGCGTCGGCGTTTTCGGGCAGCGTAGCGGGTTACGGCTTCCTTGCGCTGGCAGTATTGATCTTCGGCGCGTGGAAGCCCCAGCGTATACTGTTCGCGGCGTTTTTCTTCGGGCTTATGCTTTCGATTGCGTCGCAATTTTCGGCGATACCGTTCCTGCGGGACTTGGGCATACACGCCAATTTCTTCCGTATGACGCCGTACGTCGCGACGCTGATCGTCCTCGCTTTTACTTCCAAGAACACAGCCGCGCCCAAAGCCGTCGGCCAACCGTATGACAAAGGCGGAAGATAATATTTCAAACCCAAGGGAGCTATTTATATGAAAATGACATTCCGCTGGTTCGGAGCCGGGCACGATCCGGTAAAACTGCGCGATATTAAACAGATACCGGGCATGACGGGGGTGGTCACATCGCTGCTCGACATCCCCGCGGGTGAAGCGTGGCCGATGACGCGCATCATGGCGGCGAAGGCGGAAGTCGCCAAAGCAGGCCTCGAAATGGAAGTCATCGAAAGCGTCAATATCCACGAGGACATCAAGCTGGGCGCCCCCGGGCGCGACGAAAAGATCGAAAATTACATCACCACAATCGAACGCCTGGGGCACGTCGGCGTGAAGTGCATTTGTTATAACATGATGCCCGTGCTGGACTGGGCGCGGTCCCATTTGTATTACGATTTACCCGATGGGTCCAATACGATGCGGTATCAAGCGGATTTTATCGCCTCGACCACACCCGAGGAGCTTGCCGCGCGTTACGCCAAGGAATCCGAAGCCTACGAAATGCCGGGCTGGGAGCCCGAACGCATGAAGCATATCCGCAAATACCTGGAGGCGTACGCAAGCCTGACCGAGGACGACTTCTACGCGAACATGAAATACTTCCTGGACGCTGTCATCCCCTGTGCGGAAAAAGCGAATATCTTAATGGGTGTACACCCCGACGACCCGCCGCAGCCGATCTTCGGCTTACCGAAGCTGATCATCAGCCGCGAAAACCTGCGGCGTTATTTGGATTTGAACCCGAGTAAAAATAACGGGTTAACGCTGTGTACGGGTTCGCTGGGGGCAAGCAAGGCTAACGACGTACCCGCGCTGATACGCGAATTTGGCGCGGAGGGGCGTATACACTTCGCCCATGTGCGTAATTTGCGCTTCGAAAATGAAACGGACTTCTACGAATCCGCGCACTATTCGCCCTGCGGGTCGCTGGATATATACGCGATCATGAAAGCGTTCCACGACATCGGCTTTAACGGATGGATAAGGCCCGACCACGGCCGCATGATTTGGGACGAAACGACCAAGAAAGGCCGCCCGGGCTACGGCCTGTATGACCGCGCGTTGGGCGCGAATTATCTGCTGGGCCTATGGGAAGCGATCAGCCGCGGGGGTGAAGCGTGATGCGCGGGGAGAGTGGGAGCGCTCCCGCTCCTTTAACCGGCTTTCAACCGGGACAGACGAAGCCGCTCACCGGTACCGGTACCACGCCTGCTCACACATGGCTCCACCTTGGCGCGGGGAATATCTTCCGTATCTTCCTTGCCGCGTTGCAACAGGATTTAATTAACGCGGGTGACGCAGACGATGCGGGTGATGCGAAAGACGCGAATGAAGCGAACGGTACACTAGCCGTGTGCGAATGTTTTGACGAGGAAATCATCCCCACGGTATTCACGCCGTATGACAATGAAGTGATGGCTGTTACGCTGCACGCAAGCGGCGGCATCGAAAAGCGCAGGATTACAAGCATAGCGGAAGCCTTCGGGCGCGATAAAGAAAGGCTGGCGGAAGTCGTTTCGCACCCCGATTTACAAATGGTGAGCCTGACCATTACCGAAAAAGGGTACGCGGTAACTTCTGCCCTAGTAGGGCACAAGTTGGAAAACGTCGAAACCACGCTCGAATGTCTCACTGCCGCGCTGTATGCGCGCTTTAACAACGGCGCGAAGCCGCTCGCGCTCGTAGCCATGGACAACTTCGCGGCGAACGGCGACGTTTTAAAAAACGCGGTTACCACCATCGCAAGGGTATGGCGCGATAACGGGAGCGTTCCCGAAGTCTTTGTTTCTTACGTTTCGGCGCTTGCGTACCCATGGACGATGATCGACAAGATCACCCCGCACCCTTCCGAGGCCGTGGCGAAGATGTTGGCCGAAGTGGGCTTTACCCATACGGCGATTACCAAAACGAAAAAAGGCACGTTTATCGCGCCCTTCGTCAATGCCGAAGCCAGCCAATACCTCGTAATGGAGGATCGCTTCCCCAACGGCAAGCCCCCGTTCGAAAAGCTCAAATCGGCGGGCGTTTACCTCACCGACCGCGAAACCGTACGCAAGGTCGATCACATGAAGGTTTGCGCTTGTTTGAATCCCTTGCATACGATATTGGGCGTGTGCGGCATGTTGCTGGGTTATCCTACGATCGCCGCTTGTATGCGGGACCCGCGTTTGGTTGCTTTCGTGCGCAAGGCTGCCAACGAAGCGCTGCCTGCGGTTGCGCATCCCGGCATTATTGATCCGCGGGCTTTTTTGGAAGAGGTTTTGACCGTACGGTTCCCTAATCCTTTTATTCCTGATACGCCCGCGCGTATTGTTACCGATTGCTCGCAGAAGATACCGATACGTTTTGGGCAGACTTTGAAGGCTTTGTATGAAACGGGAGTTAATGGAGCGGAAGTTGACGAAACGAGAGTTGACGGGACGGGGGGCGCAAGGGGGTTGCGCTCACTTGAAGGCGAAGTCGCTCGCTGCAACCCCCTTGCGCCCCCCTTGCCAAGTCCCCGGACAGTACCAAGCCCGGAAGCGATACCGCTTCTCATCGCGTTGTGGCTGCGGTATCGTTTGGGGTGGGCTGACGACGGCGCAAGGTTGACCCTTGCTCCGGATCCGCTGGTACCGGAAAAAATTGCCGCGCTGGAGGGATTGCCCTTTGGCACGGCGGTGGATTTGAAAGAAATATTAAAGGACGAAAAGCAATTTGGCGTGGACTTGTACCAAGTGGGGCTTGGTGAACGGATAGAGGGGTTGTTTGCGGAAGCGGCGAAAGGACCTGGTGCGGTAGAGGGGATGTTGCAAAGGATTTGATTTTGTATACCGCTGGGGTTGCGTTAAACAATCACACCCTTTTTTAGGATTATATTTGCGTACAGCGCCGTTTCGCTTGTGGTTACGGCGGCGTACGCTTCCCGCGCGCGGGCGTAGAAGGCATGGCGTTCGATAGCTGTGTCCCTTACGCCCGTTTTTTCGTGTCGGGCGATGATGGTACGGTATTCGCTCCAAATGGTAGGTTCATATGCTTTCCCATTATTATGGAGAGCCATGTTTTCGTCGCCGTCCACTACGGCCATAAAAATTATGGGGGTTTCCACATAGGTATCCAGCGGCATAAATTGCATGATCGCGTCCAACAATTGGGGGATGCCTTGGCCGTCGCAGCGGATAACGCGCTTGGGGTGGCCTGAACGCGGGTAGTTGCCGTCGGCCAGAAGCAGTTCGTCGCCGTGGCCCATTTCCATTAGGACTTTTAGCAATTCGGGGGTTAGAATCGGGGGGATTCCCTTTAGCATATCAGTCTCCTTTTTATACGGAATCCGGTTGAACACCCGCTATTTTCGGCTCGGGTAAGACCGTTATTCATTGATTTTGCTTTACGCGCTTTTTAACGTGCGTTTGGTGTGTACTACTTTCAAGATAATCGCGGCTACGCCGATCGCGCCGACGGCGGCCAGGGTGGAGTTGCGTACCTTTCGCTTGCGGGCGATGGCGTGATAATCCGCGCTTTCCGCTTCTTCTAAAAAGAAGTCGTGGATGTTTTCGATACAATTTAGCAGGTGCATGGCGGAGATTTGGATGATCATAGGGTAATCCCTTCCTTTTCCAAGTGGGCGCGCAGTTTTTTGCGCAGCCTGAACAATGTTGACTTAATTTTATTTTCGTTCATTTTCAAACGTGTGGAGATGCCGACGATGCTTTCCCCGTGGAAGTAACGCAGGACGAACATGATGCGTGCCGTTTTGTCCGCTTTGGCAAGGTACGTGTTGATGGCCGCCGTCGTTTCGGCGGAATTCTGCGTCTTTTCGATTGAATCGGCCGAAGGGACGGATTCCTCCAGCTCGCCGAGCAGCAGCGTTACCTCGCCGCCGCCGCGCTTTGCGGCGTTCCGTTCCTCCCAGCGGTTTAGCGAACGGTTGCGGGTAATCTTTGAAAGGTACGCGCCCAACATTTGCGGGCGGTTGGGCGGTATGCTCCCCCATGCCTTTAATAAGGCGTCGTTGACACATTCTTCCGCGTCCTCATTGGAGCGCAGGATGTTACGGGCCGTCATAAACAACCGTTTGCCGTACTTGCGCTTCGCTTCCTCTATAGCCGCCTCGTCCCGCTCGAAGAACAAATCCAGTATCGTGCCGTCGTCCAAGCCCATCACCCTTTATAATCAATTAAACCGTAATTTCCCATTAACGTTGCGCAACGCGCCGCGCTTCTTTCCTGTTTCGGTAAGTATAGCACACAAAAACAGGAGGGCTTCACATGTTTAAAATCATTTCGGACGCGGCTTGTGATTTTACCGCCGCGCAAGCAAGGGAACACGGGGTGGATACCGTACCGTTTTATGTCACGGAGGAAAACGGCATGAAAAAAACGTCCCAACCCAATCCGCAGGATTACGTCGATGCGCTGACACCGTACTTGGTAAAGGGGGAGGATATTTTGCTCCTCACGATTTCTTCCAAATTGAGCGGTTCTTATAACAGCGCGGTTTTGGCCGCGGAAATGCTCGCGGAGGATTACCCCGGGCGTACCGTTACCGTGCTCGATTCCCTCAGCGGGAGCGTCGGTCAAGGGTTGATACTGCGTGAAATCATAGACATGCGCGATAACGGCTTTTCCCTGCGCGATACGGCGCGGCTCGCCGCCGAGGTGATAAAAAGCACGCGGGTATACTTTACGGTGGAAAGCCTTGACCACTTGCGGCGGGGCGGGCGCATCAATTTTACGAAGGCTTTCGTCGGCGGGATTTTGGGCTTGCGCCCTGTACTGCATATAATCGACGGGGCGGTGCTTCCGCTGGCGACCGTACGCGGTAAAAGGAACATCTTCGATTTAATCGGCAAAAAGTCATCGTCGGATATCAAAACCGATAAAGGGGATTACCGCTTCAGCGTCGGCCATGTACAGAACGAAACCGACGCCCTCGCGCTTAACGTGTCGTTATCGGGCGGATGGGGTATCGCCGTCCTTAACCCGTCGGTGGTAGTGGGCGCGGTTATCAGCACCCACACGGGCCCGGGCGCGTTGGCGTTCGCGTATTGCAAAAAATATTCGGCTTGCGCGGCGATTCCATTGGAAGAAGCGGCGTAGTTGTGGTAAACTGCCTAAAAATTGGAAATTGTTCCGATAAGGGGAGTTAACCGTATGTTTAACAAACGCGCCGCAGGGGTGCTTGCGCATCCCACATCGTTTCCCGCGCCGTACGGCATCGGTGATTTGGGTGAAGGGGCATACGCTTTCGTGGATTTCCTGGCGGAGGCCGGGCAAAAGCTCTGGCAGGTGCTTCCCCTCGGGCCGACAGGTTTCGGGGATTCGCCTTACCAGAGTTTTTCCGCTTTCGCGGGGAATCCGCTGTTGGTCAGCCCCGACGAATTGCTAAAGGAAGGCTTACTTACGCATGATGACCTGAGCGATGTGCCGGACTTCGACACGTTAAGCGTGGACTACGGCCCGGTGATCGAACATAAAACAGGGCTGTACCGCAAGGCGTACGAACGCTTTGATACAAGCGATCAGGCGTTTAAGCGTTTCTGTAATAAAAACAAGTCATGGCTTGACGATTACGCGCTGTTTATGGCGATCAAGGCGCATTTGATCGCCGAACGCAAAAACGAATGGCATTCGCCGGGGTTAAAAGCCTACGCCAAAACCGTGAAAAAATATCTCACACCCGCCCAAATCGACGACTATTATTACGGCGCGACGTGGAGCAGTTGGCCCGCGGAAATCGCAAACCGCGAAAAAGCCGCGCTCAGAAAAACCGCCAAGGAGCTCGACGGCGAAATCGGGTTAACCAAGTTCCTGCAATACGAATTCTTCCGCCAATGGGGCGCGCTTAAATCATATGCGAACAAAAAAGGGATCCGCATCATCGGGGATATCCCGATTTTCGTGGCGATGGATTCGGCCGATACATGGGGCAAGCCCGAATTGTATCACCTCAACGAAGAAAGCTGGCCAACCGCCGTGGCGGGTGTACCGCCCGATTATTTCAGCGAGACGGGGCAGCTTTGGGGTAACCCCTTGTACGATTGGGCCAAACATAAGGAAGACGGTTACGCGTGGTGGTGCGACCGCGTGGAGGCGACCCTCAAAACGGTGGACATCGTACGCATCGACCATTTCCGCGGCTTCGAAGCCTATTGGTCCGTATCCTCGCGTGAAAAGACCGCCATCAAGGGCAAGTGGATAAAAGGCCCGGGCGCGTCCCTCTTCGACGCCTTTAAAAAACGCTTGGGCAATCTGCCCATCATCGCGGAAGACTTGGGCATCATCACCAAAGAAGTGGACGCCCTGCGTACGGGTTTCGATTTGCCCGGCATGAAGGTATTGCAATTCGCCTTCAACCCCGAGGACGAAAGCGCGTACCTGCCCCACCATTTCGAAGATAACAAAACCGTCGTCTATTCCGGCACGCACGACAACGACACGACCCTCGGATGGTACGGTTCCGCCGCGGAAAACGAACGCGATTACCTGCGGCGTTACCTTAATGTTTCCGGTGAAGACGTGTCATGGGATTTCATTCGGCTCGCGTTTTCCACCACCGCGATGTTTGCGGTCGTACCCGTACAGGACGTCCTTTCCCTGGGCACCGAGGCCCGCATGAACCAACCCGGCCAGGCTACGGGATGGTGGCGTTTCCGCTACACGGCGGATATGCTGACTGTTAAACACGCGGAAAGGCTTGCGTATTTAACGGGGTTGTACCATAGGTAAAAATATAAAATTTTGCAAAATATGATATAATCACCTTGTTGTAGTGCAGGGTGGTTTCCGGCTGATCCGCCGAAAGGCGGTGAGGCTCACGATGGAAATGTTTTTGATTGTATTCGCGGCAATGACTTTTGTTGTTGCAATTATCAGTCTGATCGTTTTTATTGTTGATGTGATAACACGGAATAAAAAATAACCGCCCATGCCCTGGCAAGCGTGGCGGTTATTCTCGTGATTTAATAATACGGGTCGGCTGTACGCCTTGCGGCTACAACACGAGCGGGAGCTACAACTCTCGCTCTTTTTTATTCTAACCTTATTATAGCGTTGTCATACAACGCTGTAAACCCTTCTTCCGTCAAAACAGGCACGCCGAGTTCGGCGGCCTTTTTGTTTTTACCGGAGGTTGATGCCGCGTCGTTATTAATCAGGTAGGAGGTTTTGGCTGTGACGCTGCCCGTCACCTTACCGCCTTGGCTTTCGATAAAGTCTTGCAATTCTTTACGGTTTTTATATCGGATAACCTCCCCGGTGATCACGAAGGTAAGGCCGGACAACGGGAGATCGGCCGTAACGCCCGCCGAAACCGTTCCACCCGCTTGGGTCGTTGCGTTCACATGAGCGGGGATTTTTAACCTTAATAGGGGAAGTGTTTTTTTGATGAGTTCCAGATTTTCGCCGTTGGAAAAGTAGGTATGCAGACTTTGCGCGATAGCTTCGCCGAAGTGCTTGATTTCGTTGAGTTGAACGGCGTAATCGTCGCTTGTGCATACGCCGATGATTTTTTCCATATCATGCGAAAAATGTGCGCATAATAGTTTCGCGTTCGCCAGCCCTACGTGGCGTATACCCAACGCGTAGATGAAATTGGGCAAGGCGATGTCCTTCGCCGCTTCCACGGCTTTGATAATATTGTCAAAGGATTTCCTGCCGAAGCCTTCCATATCAATGATGGTTTCCTCGTGACGGGCTAGGTCAAACAAGTCGGGGTAGGTATCCACCAAGCCTAATGAAATGAACTTCTCCAGCGTTTGCTCGGACAATCCTTCGATATTAAAGGCGTTGCGGCTGACGAAGTGCGCCAATGCTTGCAACCGCTGCGCGCCGCAGCTTGTGCCGACGCAATACAATGCCTCCCCGCTCGGGCCGGCGACGATTTCGGTCGCGCCGCCGCACACCGGACAAAAAGCGGGGATAGGAACGAGCGGGGAAGGGCTGTTGCGGTGAGCGTCTTCACCACAAACGAATGCAGAATTAATCGTTCCTGCATTCATCACAAGGGAACGCGATTGTTCTCCCCCGCCCGATGTGTTTCGGCTAAGGTTCTCCGCTACTTGCGGGATGATCATATTTGCCTTATATACGGTGATGCAATCGCCGATACCAAGCGCGAGCTCACGCAGGATGCTTACGTTGTGAACGCTTGCGCGGCTGACGGACGTACCTTCCAACTCCACCGTATCAAAAATGGCGACGGGATTGATCAAGCCCGTGCGCGAGGTGTTCCACTCCACGGCACGCAGGGTCGTCTCCCGCACTTCGTCCGCCCATTTGAAGGCGATGGAATCACGCGGGAACTTGGACGTTGCGCCCATCGCTTCACCTTTGGCGATATTATCTATGGTTAAGACCAATCCATCGGTCGCAACCCGTGCTTCCGCGGTTCGCGCCTTAAAATCCTCTACGGCGGCAACCACCGTATCAGCCGTCACGGTCTTATTCGCCACAACTTCGAAGCCCAAATCCGCCAGCCATTGCAATTGCGCGGATTTTAATTCAAAGGACAAACCGTCTGTTCCGGATTCCAAATTTTGAATTTCAAATTTTGAATTTCGAATCTCGGATTCCGAATTTCGAATTTCAAATTCCGAATTCCGAATCCCAAATCCCAAATCCCGAATTCCGAATCCACTCACCCCGATCGCGTAGAACCGAACCCTTCGCGCCGCCGCAACCTCGCTGTTAAGCTGGCGCACCGTGCCGCTGCAAAGGTTGCGCGGGTTTTTGTAGGCTTCCTCCGCGGGGAGGGCGGCGTTGATGGCGTCGAAATCGGAAAAGGGGATCACGGCTTCGCCCCGTACGGTAAAGCTACCTTTACATGCCACGGATAAAGGCAGGTTGATAAAGGTACGGGCGTTGTGGGTTACGTCCTCCCCAATGACGCCGTTGCCGCGGGTCAAGGCTTGCGTAAGCGTGCCGTTTTCGTAAGCCAGCGAAACGGCTAAACCGTCCAGTTTATATGTCAGCAGACCTGTTTCCTCCCCCAGGAACGCGGCAAGGGCCTGCGCGTCCTTCGTCTTGTCCAGCGAAAGCATGGGGACGGTATGCGGTACTTTTTTTAATTCGCTTACGACTTCGTAGCCTACTTTTTGCGTGGGGCTGTTCGCAAGGACCGTCCCCGTTTCCGATTCCAAGCGTACCAATTCATCGTAGAGGGCGTCATATTCGCGGTCGGTCATCAGCTCGCGGTTTTCATGGTAATAGGCTTTGGACGCTTCCCGTAGATGTTCGGACAAGCCCTTCATACGGGATACGGGCGATATTTTTTGATACGCGCGCCGTTCGTCAAGGTAAGGATCGTCGAACAATCCGAGCCGTATCACGCCGCAATAACCGTAACCCGATTTTTCCAGCAGCTTGATCATGGGCGCGTTATTTTTGTGGGTGTCGATGCGGATATTCCCGCATAACGCGTAGCACCATTCCAAACACGCCTTACCCGCGCCTTTCGCGCCCTCCGCGCGGGCGATGCGGTGGACGACGCCGTAAGGCAACGTATCGTCAAGCCAATTTCCGTCGATGCGCGTATATGTGGGGTCGGCGGCGATGTTGAAGTAAAAAACGGCAATGACACGCCCGCCGCTTTCGCATACATAACTCAAGCCCGCGCGGATGTCCCCTTCTATCGTAGCGCGGGGCGGGTGGTCATCGCCCCATTGGTCGGGGTTGCCGGATTCCTTCATCGTTTTGCGGGCGTAGGCGTAGATATCCATTACGGTATCAAGATCATCGTTCGTGGTTTTCCTGATGTAAAACATGTGTAATTACCCCTTTAAATTGTATCGCCTCAATCGGCCTCATTCCGCCTCAAAATGCCTCAATAAAATATACCAAATGTATTTATTTGACGGAAAATAATGTATTTATGCGTAAAATACGACAATATGCGCGTTGCTACGATATACTTATAGTATATAATTTGTTTAGCCGGCGGAACCTTCCGCAAACCAACGGCAAAACGACACGGGAGTGATAAAAATGCGTACGACGGAGCGTATTTCCGAAGTTACGGTCAGGCACGAAAACGGCACGCAATGGATTTTCGTGTATTACTTGCAAGTCGTCCCTTCCCAAAGCGAGGGCGACCTGTTCGCCATACGGGTGGACAAGCTGACCCGCGACGGGACGCTGCTTGAAAAAAACGAAACTTATCCCCTTACCGCCTCGCGCCGCGAAGCGATGGCGATGGTCAAAGCCTTTGCGAAGGGGACCGTCCCTCCGAGCGTCCTTATGGAGATGGCGGACGAATGGTTTATCACCACACAGCCCTGGCATACATACCACAAGGCAGGGTAGTCCCGCTTTTGGCCGCCAGCCCCACCTCACCGAAGTTGATGGCGCAACGGGATATATGCCCGGGGGAAGAAGGCTTCGCTTGCGCCAAAGCGGCAGTCAATACATTGCCGTATACCGCCGGCGAATAGCCCGCCGTGTACGCGTTAACCAACAAAAATAACGGCGCGTCGGAAAGCAATCCGACACACGCCGTTACCAGTTCAAACAACCGTTCCTCCAGTTTCCACATTTCACCGCCGGGCCCGCGCCCGAATACGGGAGGGTCCATCACGACGGCGTCGTAGCGGTTGCCGCGCCGCCCTTCGCGGTGTACGAACTTTAATACGTCGTCGGTCAATACCTTATGCGGGCAATCCCCCAAACCCGACAGTACAATGTTGTCCCGCGCCCATTGGTTCATGCCCTTGGCCGCGTCGATATGGGTGACGTTCGCGCCTGCTTGCATACAAGCCACCGTCGCGCCGCCGGTATAGGCAAACAGATTTAAAACCCGCACGGGTGCATTTGCTTCGGCAACCCTCGCGCGGATTCTTTCCTGCATCCACCGCCAATTAACCGCTTGTTCGGGGAACAGCCCCATATGCTTAAACCCCGTCGGCCTTATGTGAAAGCGCATCCTGTCGTAAGCGATCGTCCACGCTTCCGGCATATCACCGCGCAGCGTTTCCCATTGCCCGCCGCCCGCGCGGCTGCGTATATAACGCGTGTGCGCGATACCCCAATCCACGCTTTTATCCCGCGGCCAAATGGCTTGCGGGTCGGGGCGGATAACGGTAACCGTGCCCCACCTCTCCAGCTTTTCGCCGCCGCCCGTATCGATGAGGACGTAGTCGCGCCAGCCTTGGGCGAGGTCGATGTTTGCGGTCAAAGTGATTTCCCCTTTCAAGTAATGGCTAGCATACCATATAACGTCCGTGTTATCATACAATCATGACGAACTTCAAAGCCTTCCCACCCGCCGTCGCGCGTAAAATCAAATATATCCTCTTCGACATTGACGACACCATTACCACGGGGGGGCGTTTGACTTGTGACGCCTACCGCGCGTTGTGGGCGTCGCGCGAGCGCGGGCTTACGCTCATCCCCGTGACGGGCCGCCCGGCGGGTTGGTGCGATATGATCATCCGCCAATGGCCGGTGGACGCGGTAATCGGCGAAAACGGAGCGTTTTGTTTTTACCGTACGGATAACGGCTACGCGGAGCTGACCCACCCCAATGTATATGAAGACGCGCGGGAACGGTTAACGGCAATCCGTAACGCGGTCTTGGAAAAATTCCCCGAAAGCCGCGTGGCTAAGGATCAATTCGCGCGGCGGTATGATTTGGCGATCGATTTTTGCGAAGATGAACCCCGCTTTGGCTTGGACGCGGCATACGCGATCCGCGATATTTGCGAAGGCTTCGGCGCGCAGGCGAAGGTGAGCTCGATCCATGTGAACACGTGGTTCGGCGAATACGACAAACTGAGTATGGCGGAAATGGTTTTCGCGCGGATTTTCCGTGAACCGGATTTTTTGGATACGTCGGTCTTCTTCGGCGATTCACCCAATGACGAGCCGATGTTCGGCTTTTTCCCGCATAGCTGCGCGGTGGCGAATATCCTACCTTTCTTGGATAAGCTGCATAAAAAACCCGCTTACGTTTGTGATTCGGAAAGCGGGTTGGGGTTCGCGGATTCGATTGATTTTTTGTTGTCCCTACTGCCACCAAAAGGCTTGTAGACGGCGGCACTCATTGTTAAAACGTACGAGCGGGGGGTAAACGACCCCCCAATGCTTGGGCGGCGCATCGTTATCCGGCGTGTTTTTTTGTTTGAAATTATAAAGCTGGCGGCATAAACGGGGCAACAGGCCGTTGTCCTCACACGCGAGCAACGCTTGCAATTCGGAGGTCCGTTCCTCCAGCGCGCGGTTCAATTTTTCGCCGTTGACGCCCAGGCGCCCGGGCTTGGCATGGGACGCGTCGGGGGAATGGGCGATGCCGATTTCGTACAGGCTGATTTGCAAGCCCTTTTTACCGCGGACGGTTACGGGCTTGTTCATTTCCGCGCGCAATTCCTCGCCGAAGGCCGACCATTCCGCCGATCCCGAATGGAGTACGTCCTGCAAGCGGTTGTACGCGTGCGTTAAGGCCACGATGGCTTCGCCGATGTTCTCCACCGGATCGGTTTCGTACGCGGTGCGTTCTTTTTTCACGATGCCTCCCGAATATTCAGAAATACGATCAACAGCGCCAAGGCGATGACCAGCACAACCGCCGTCAGCAATACGCCCCAATTGATACGGCCCTTGCCTTCTTCGGCCGTACTTGCGGCGGGCCGATACAGCCCTGCCGCCATTAAGGCCCTTACAATGGGTTTATATACGATCAACGCGATAGCCGCGTTAAGGCTGTACTTGATGGCGTTAAACGGCAGGAACACGGGGACCAGCAATTCCGCCACCATGGCGCGTGGCCACCCCATGTAGATAGGCACGACCAGCCAATTCCACAGCAGCATAACGGGTACAACCGTCAAAACCCCTACCGTCAAGCCGATAACCGCGCCGGGTAGGGTTCGGCGGTATTTATAGATCACCGCCGCGGGTACGGCGAAGGCGGAGCTGGAGACCCCGTTCATTAGCATACCCCAAGGCCCCGTTTCCGATACGGTCACCATTTCCACCAAGGCTGTAACCGCCGCCAGCATAAACGCCGCAAACGGGCCGAACATGAACCCGCCCATGACGATAATCGTATCCTTGGGGTCGTAGGTAAGGAAGTTGGTGGGCGGCAGCGCGACGGGTATGCGGATGAGCATGACGATACACGCCATCGCCGCCATCATGGCAAGGGTGGTTAATTGCTTCGTACGTGAATCAGTCAAAGTCAAGTCCCCCGTTTATTTATTTGATCGCTCCATAAAGTACCATTATTACCATTCCGTTGCAACATCATCGCGCAAAAAAATCATCCAGCCATTCCGCCCGTTGGTACAGCCAACTCATTAAAAATTGGATTTGCTCCTTTGCCGTATGGATTTCCCGTATTGGGGGCGGGATCATAACCAGCCAAGGCGGTTCGCTTCCGATGCCGTTAAAAACATCGAAGATGTGCGTATGCCTTTCGAAATTGCGGTCGAAGGCTTCTTCGTAGTTGTCCGACAGATACTGTACATACAATAACATATGCGGGATTTGCGCAAGGTTGATTTCTCGCCAGCGCTCGGCGGTCAGCGCGAAGAATTCCGGCGTATCCAGCAAATCGACGAACCACGAATTACGGTACGCGGCGAAGATATATTCGGGCGTAAACCACGCGACCATATTCCCCGCCGAACGGTCGAAATCCCACACCGGGCCGAAATAGATCCGCCGCGCGTCCCCTTGCCCGCGTATCTGCAAGAAGATACTGCGGTCGCCCACATCCAAATTCTTAAAAAGCTCCTGTACGAGGTAAAAGTCGATCAGCGACGGGATATCCACGAGGGCTTCCAGCGCAGCGAAGTCCCTAGTTTTTATCGCGTCGTCCACCCGTTCCAAATAATCCTTCAGATACGCCATGTGGTTATCGCGGTCACGGCGGTGCGGGTGGCGCACATCAATGACCCAGCCGTTGACGAATACGAAGTCCACGCCTTCCGTTTCCCCTTGGGACAGCCGTCTGTCCCGCGACGGCGCGGAGCCGTCGATTTCGAACAGGAAGTCACCGTCCGCGCGGCCTTCTTCGGTGTTGCGTTCGTCGGCGAGCTGGTAGATGCCTTTGTAATCACCGTTGATATATACATGCACCAGCCGCGAAAAAGGCGACCACGGCATCCCTTCCAGCATACCCGCCAGGTAGAACGCGATGTGGGTACGTATCAAGGAAGCGTCGAATAAATTGGCGATCAAAACCCAATCGCGTGCGGCGTTGGGGGAATCCAAAAACGTTCGCGGCTCCGTAAAGCGGATACGCAAGGGCCTCTTTTCCTGCCCGGCCGCCCAGGTGGAATTGCCGCGCCCGCGTATTCGGACAGCCGTTTCGTCCATCAGGAAAGGTTCGGACGTACCCGTTACGCGCAAGGTGCCGTCGTGCCAAAAATTACGCTCCACGGCGAAGGGATCGTACGCGCTGTGCAAATGAAGGGACGGGAAATCGAACACGCCTTCGGGCATAAGCGTAACGGGGAGGTTGGGGGGATCGGATTGGCCGGGGGGCGGGGTGATGTCAGGGAGGGAGCTAATAAGGATCGGCGGGGTAGGCGGCGGGATCTCCGGCGGAAGCGGGCGGTTCCTGCGTTCATGCAATAAATAGAGGGCAAACAAGGAAAGGACGACCGCAAGCAATATCCATGCGGCAATAATCAACTTTTTCATTTTCGTCATATATCTTTACCTTCCAATAAACGGATGGCGGCTTTTGCGTCATGGTGGGATAACATGCGCAGGCGATCGCGTTCGGTTGCGATCCTTGTGCGCGCGGCGGCGGGGTTTTGCATGATGCCGTCGATCATGCCTTTAAGCGCGGGCAAATCCAAATCGGAGGTATCGACCTTCGTTACCTCGTTCATGTACGCGATAAAGTTCGCTACCTTGGGGTCGTACACCAAGCCGATGATGGGCAACCCCATCCCCGCCGCGTAAATCAGCGTATGCAGACGCATACACATGGCGAACTCGGCGCGCGATATGGCGGACATGATCTCGTCGTATCGGAAGACGCGGGGCAAGAGGACATACGCGCCGTTGATTTTCCTCGCGAGTTCCTTTAACGTGTTTATATCCGGCGTTTCCATGGGGATAAGCAAGGGCGTTAATCCGTAGGCTTCCGCCGTGTAATTAATCGCTTCGGCGATTTTATCTGTAAAGCCCGCCTCGTTATATTGCCACGGACGCAGGGACACAGCGAAGTACCCCGAATCCGCCAATTTTGGCATGTCCGTGGACGCGCCCGGGTCGGACACTTGCCCGTCGGGAACGCTCCCATCCTCTGAATACAAGGAAAAAACCGGATCAACGGTAACGGTGACGTTGGGGTTCCTCACCCCGATATCCTTTACGAAGGCATACGATTCCGGATCGCGCAGGGAAACATAATCGCAAATCTCCAGCGCACCCCTTGCCTTCGCGATATTGCGTTTTTTGATTATGGGCCCGATGCCGTTGCCGTAGAGCATTACGCGCAACCCCATGTATTTGGCCATGCGGATGAGGAAGGTGTAATAAACCAGCGAACGCGTTGATGTGATGTCCTGCATGTGGCTGCCGCCGCCGTAGACGATCAAGCGCGTGCGCTTCATATAGCGGTGTACGAGCGGGAAATTTAATCGGTTTATCGAAAATACGCCGTAGTCGCGCATCGTTTCCTGCGGGTTGCGGCTGAGGACAAGGATCGAAAGGTCCTCCCGTTCCCGCCGAAGGGACTTGATCACCGCGTCGAGCAGGGCGTTGTCGCCGGAATTGGTGTAGCCGTAATAACCCGAAAGCATGATATCGATTACGCGGTTCGCCTTTTTTTCGTTCGTGAGGACCGTGTTATATATTCCGATGGATTTGCGTTGCATTTTTTCCTTGGAAAAATTCGCGGTGGCATGGGCGCGGAGTTTTTTACCGTGTGCCGCGCCCAAAGCGGGGTCCTCGATGTAGCGGACGATTGCGGCGGCCAATGCCTTATAATCCCCCGCCGGTACGAGCGTCCCCGTTTCGCCGTCGATGATCAGCTCGCTTATTCCGCCGACATTTGTGGAAACGGCAGGCTTTTCCATCAGCGCGCCCTCGTGCAGCATATAAGCGAAACTTTCCGACCGCGACGTACAAACATTGATATCGATAGCGTTGATAAAGCTGAAAATATCATCAACGAAGCCCGTGAAGATGACGCGGTCGGCGATGCCCAGCGACTTCGCCAGCTTACGCAAGTTCGCTTCCTCGAAGCCCTCGCCCGCGATCAAAAACATCGTGTCATCGCGTTTTTTACATATTTCCGCGGCCGCGCGTAGGAAGATGTCGTGTCCCTTTACATAGTCCAAACGGCCGATGATGCCGACCAAGACGTTGGATGATAACCTTGTGCCGCTAACCTCGGAGTCGTCGAAGCGGCGCAGGAATTCCCCTTTGGGTACGAATTCGAGCGCGCGTTCGGTTTCCACTGTGTTGTGCACCGAAAAAACGCGGTCCTTCGCGAATCCCCGATCGATCAGCATTTTTCGGAACGCGTCCGACACGCCGATATAATAGTCCATCGTGCGCAATGCGATCGCGTTAAGCAGCGTAAAGACCCATTTTTTATATAGCTTGTCGGTAAAGTCCAGCTTGTAATCACTGTGTACGGTGGTGACGACCGGCACCTTCACAAAGAGCTTAAGCATCATGGAAATAAAATTGGCGCGCGCGCCGTGCGCGTGGATGATGTCGAAGCCGTTTTGACGGATATAACGCGACAACCGCCCGATAATGCTTAAATCGTTGCGGAACCGTTGCTTGAATAAAACCGACTTGACGGGAAGCTCCTGAACCTCTTGATAAAAAACGCCCTCGGTAAAGCACGCGATCGTGATGTCGATCTCCTCGCTGAGCGCGAGTAATAACGAAAAAACGGCGGTCTTCGCGCCGCCTTTGTCACCACCTGAAATCATGTGGAGGACTTTCATGGGTGGGTTTCCTTCGGCAGTCCCGGTATCGCGACCGTGATCCCCGCAATCATCCAAAACACCAGCATCACACGGGGGTAGAACCATACGTATTCGCCGATGCCGAACACGATGAAGACGACCAAGGACGCGATCCCTGCCGCCATGAGGATTTTGTATTCCTTATCCGTGGAAGCCATATGCGCGGATATCCCGCGTTTAAATAACCGGAAAAGATACGCCATAAACGCGGTAATCGCGCCGATACCCGAATGGATGAAAATATCCAAAAACGTGTTATGCGCGTGCAAAGCCCGCCATGCCTCGCCGTGGTAGTAGTTGGCGTAGGTTTGCGTAAACGCGGCGGGCCCCATGCCGATGCCGCGTATCCAATAGTCTTGCAATATGTCCCACGCCCCGCGCCAAATATTAAAACGATACAGGCTCGACGAATCCGTGCCGAGGGTCAACAGGCGTTCGATAACCCCCGCGGGGATGAAGAAAACCGCCGGAACCAACAACACAACCGCGACGGGTACGAGCCGCGGTGCGCTCATTAATATAAAGACGCCGACCCCCGTGATGAGCGCGATATAACCCGCGCGGGAATAAGTTAGTGCCAACGCCGCCACGCCGAGAGCGGCGATCCCCGCGAGGATGATGCGCTTTTTATCGCATTTGACAACCACGGTAATCGCGATGGCGAAGGGGATGAGCATCGCCCATGCCTTCGCGTCGTTGTTGGGGTTACCGAACGCGGAATGTAATCGCGCCAATCCGGGGTTCGCGAGTAAGTCGGTATGCTCCAACAGGATGGGGATGCCCGCGATCCATTGGTAAAAGCCGAACAACGCGGAAACAGCCAAGGCCGCCGCGATGAATTTGATAAACAAGCGCAAATCGGACATGCTGCGCAACGATAATGTGACGAGTATCGAATGTACGACGCACGCGAAGAAGATAACGAATACACGCGCCGAATCCGCCCCGCCGTAACCGGTAAATATACTCAACGCGCAGAAGAGGACGAACAGGACCAACGCGGGGGATAGGACGGAGAAGGGCTGCGCGTTGCAAGTGTTGTAATTTTTTATATCCGGCACGCCGCGTAATGCCCATTTAACTGTAAACACCCCCGCGAAGAACAACGCGGACAATAAAAGGAAGCCGTTGTTCCAAAAATAATCGGGGATGACCAGCGCACCGCAGAGGAAGAGCATGTAGATAACTTTATAGGGTGCAATTTGGGTTTGTTCGCGGCAATCGGAAAAGAACCATTTGATCAGACGTACGGGAACACAACCCAAAATCGCCTTTACCATTATCATCAAAAAGGACGATTTTTTTATTTTTGTGTATATTTTTTTATTTGCGCTGTGTTCGTTGGCTTTAACGAAAGCGCGGATGATATAAGCGAAAGCCGCCATGATATTTCCGAAAATAAAACCGATAAAGCGCATGAGTAACGAGCCCCGCCAATAATCCCGATGCTCGGTATTCAAGAAGCCCGCGATAAAAAAGCTCCCCCCCGCGGTTTTTTTGATTGCGCAGACAACACGGTAAAGCAAGCTGTGTTCGAACCAAAGGTTAAACGACCCCAGCAGGGAGATGATTTTATTAATGATCGTGCTGTGGGTTTGCATTATTGCCCGGCTTCCCGCAGGCCCGATATCCGCGTGAAGACGGCGTTACCACCCGCGCGTATGGGGCGGTTCATGCCGATGCCGTAGCGGTTGCCCGCGATGTATACGCCGTGTTCGCGGGTGGTACCCGTCACGCGCACCCGTACTTCCATCGAGGAAAATCCTTCCTTGGTACTGCGTACGGTATTGCCGTATTGGTCGGCGTTCCATACGATGGAGTCATCGATGCGGATGGATTCGACCGTGCCGAGGTACAGGCCCGTCAAATGATCGAAAACGTTGTCGCCTGTGCGGATACCCTCCACAGCCCAGTCCTCGATTTCCTCGGTGAAGAACGTGAGGATGAACTCCCGCGATTCGCCGCCGATCAGCCCGCGCCCGCTGCGCAGTTGGTACGCGCCGAAGGCGACGAGGGCGATCACCGCGATTACGATGAGCGCGTCTATGATATTAATTTTGCCGAAGAGCTTCGCTTCCTTGTCGATGATCATGTCATCCCTCCGAAATATCCGAAATATGCGTGATGAGCCACACGTCGCCCGCCCAAATATAGACCTCCGAACCGACGGCGTACACGACACCCCCGATGACCGCGGCACCATCCGTCAACCGGGCCGTCACGCGCGACGAAATATGCACCGAGGCGTAGCCCTCCCGGTGCGAAACGACTTCGTTGCCTTGCCTGTCGGTTAGGAAGAATCGGCTGTCCCCAACCTCGACGTTTATGACCTGCCCCAAAGGGACACGCCGTTCGCTGTCCGTCACCGATACGCCGTGCCGGAAGGCATCAGCCACAAACCCGTACGCGGTCGGGGAAAAGAAGGTGATGACCACGGATTGTTCTTCGCCCATTTCCAACCGGTCGTCCGCGCGTACAGCGTTAAAGACCACGAAAAAAACCGCGGCAAACACAACCGCGGCAAACAAGTCAACCAGACTTACCTTTCCGAATAAACGGCCTTTGTTATCTATCATTGTCCGGCCTCCAATATGATTTTACGGAATTTACTTGCCGCTTCGGTTATGTGAAAGCCCGACGCGGTCAGGTCGATTTCCTTACGTTCGATGCCTTTCATCGTGAGGATAACGTCCGCCCACGCTTCCGTTCCTTCGGAAAGGTTCATATGCCGCGCAAGGTTGCAAACGGCTGCGGCAAGCGGCACGCCTTCGGACAGTAATGTCGGCAGCCCCGCGGCTTGCCCTTCCAAGGCAACTATGCCGAACCCTTCGTGCAAGGAAGGGACGATCAACGCGTCCATGGCTTGATAATAGCCCGGCAAATCGCCGGCCATACCGATAAAACGTGTTTTATCGGTTATCCCCAATCGCGCGGCATTTGCGGTGATTTCATCCTCTAATTCGCCCACGCCGATTATGACAAACGCGGCGGTATCATCTTTTTCACTAATTTGCGCAAACACCTCCAGCGCGAAAGCGTGGTTCTTTACAGGCGCGAGCCGCCCCACGATGCCGACGGCGAATTTGCCACCAAGGCCCAGCTTGTCCCGCATGGCGGCGCGCACGGCGGGATTGTATTTGAACCGATCCAAATCTATGGCGTTGTTAATGACATGGAAGCGTCTGTCCCGCAAAACCGATCGGCCGAACAGCCACTTGCCCGCGTCCTTCGTACAGGCTAAAAATAAATTTCCAAACAGCCGCATCAGCGGGCGGGTAATGAAATGCAACCGCCTTTTCAACCGCGACGCGCCTTGGTAATCGGAAAAATGGCTCCACGCGGCGCGGACCCGTACGCCGCACATCTTCGCCGTAAGCAATTCGATAAACGCGAAGGAGTGTTCGGTGCATACGATGACGGTTTTATAAATGTGCTTCCCGTATGAATCCCGCTTCCTATATAAATCCCGCATGGCGCGGATATTCTTCCATAACCCCTGCGAACGCGTGGGTACGCGGAAAATCCGCGCGCCCAGCGATTCCGCCTCCGCTTCATAATACCCCGCCGCGCCATGCACCGCGAAATCGAAGGGAAGACCCGACACGCGGAAATAGTTCATGACGGCCATTTCCGTGCCGCCTTGGTCGAGGTTGGGGAGGACGATTAGGACGCGTTCCATTTAACAGGCTCCGTTATCGCTTTTATCCGTATCAAGCGGGCGGTTGCAAAATAAGCCGCCGCGCCCGCCAACGCGGGGAGCGCGACGGCGAGCAGGCGATTATCCGCAGGCAATGTATTCCTTACGAACAGCACAACACCGGCCATAATAACAACGGCAAGGATAATCTTACCGATTTCCAACAACAACCGCCGATTGATGAACCGCGTCCTCCGGTAAAGCCGCGCGAGCAAGCCGCTCACCCCCAGCCCCGCCGCGACGGTATACGCGATAGGCATGGTATATACGCCGAAGCGCGGGATCAACAATACCGTAACGGTGATATTAACCGCCATAATCGTAACGCCGAAGAGCGCGGGCGTCACCGAATCCTTCATGGAATAAAACCCGCGGTCGCCGATTTCCCGTACGGCGGTGGCGATGATACCGATCGCGTATATCCCCATTAACGTCCCCGCCGTTTGTGTATCCCCTTGCCCGCGCCAATCAAGCAGGAATTCCATGATTTCCAACCGCAGCAGGATCAAGCCGCAAGCGGCGGGAAGCACCAAAAATATAGTATAAACAAAGGCGTTTATCAAGGCCGCGTTATATTCGCCGCGATCCGCCTTCGCCCATAACGCGGACAACTTGGGGAAGTATACCGCCGCTACGGACAGGACGATGATCATGATAAACACCTGCACCAATTGCTGCGCGTAGTCCATAACCGCCGCGTATCCCATCCGCAGCGCCATGGAATGTGCGAATAAAAAATGCGCCTGGTAGGAAATGACCGATACCAAAACGGGTACGCAGAGCCTCCCCGCGGCGCGGATATTTTCGTTTTTATAATCAAGGGAAAAGGAATAGCGGTAACCAAGGCTTCGAATAGCGGGAATCATGATCAACGGCTGCATGGCCGCGCCCAAAAGCGTTGCGCAAAGCAACCCCGTCACGCCGAAGCGGTCGCCGAGGAAAACGATATAGAGAATCAACAGGATACCGCCGGGCGCGGAAACCAGCGCGGGTAAGCGGAACCTGCCGTGCGATTGCAGCAAGCCCGTAAATACCGCGCCGAAGCCGAAGAACACCATCGCGGGCATCAGGACGCGCAGCGAAAAGGTCAGATATTGCGGCTCGCCGAATTCCGCGCCGCCTACGATACGCGAAACCAAAGGCGCAGCGATGATTCCGATTGAAGCGAGGAAAAGCAGGAACACGATCGCGATCGTGATGACGTTATCGATGAACGCTTTTGCTTCTCCGCGTTTTTCCTCGGCCAGCAAGGTATTGTATACGGGGATGAATACCGTGCTGAGAGCGGTCCCCACGATGTTGAACATTACCTGCGGTACATGGAGGGCATAGGTGAAGGCGTTAAGCAGCGGATTGGCCGCGCCGAACCGCCCGATGGACATTGTGCGCCCGACGAACGTTAAGACCCGCCCGAAAAAGGAAAGGACGGCAACGTCGGACGCGCTGCGGTTGGGGGACGCGCTTTGTTTGGGGGAATGGGGGGCGGGGGTTTTATTTGGCACGGATGCCTCCGGTGGGGTTGCTGTGGAGTTGTGGAAAATACGGACAAAAATTAGTATAAGCTATACATAGGAAAATGCAAAGGCGGGGATAAACGGCGGGCTGCACGGGGGCGGCGGGGCGGGGGTGTTCCAACGCCGCGTTTAGCGAAAACGGGCACCCGTCGGCTCGGTACGGCAAGTGAAATCGCTTGTCTCCGCAAGCGGAGCCTTCTCGATTTCACGTAAGCCGTCCCTTCGCCGCCGGGTACCCGTTTTCGCAGACGCGGCTTATGGAACACCCCCACCCCGCCGCCCGGGCATGGCGTGGTAAATATTCCGCATTTCATGCGGAGGGATAAGCTAATAAAGATATGCTATAATTCTATATGGTTAGTGGATATATTTTACATTTGGAGGCGCTTTGGCATGAAGAAAGGGAAAATTATTTTTTTGAATGGGACGGGAAGCACGGGGAAGTCGACATTGGCAAAGACGTTGCAATCCAGGTTGGATGAACCTTTTTACCATCTTTCGGTGGATGGTATATTTGGTATATGGCCGGAAAAGTTTATACGGTTGAACCCCGAGAAAACCGTTTCGATCGCTTTAACCGCGTTAAACCATACCATTAAAACGTATTCCGATAGGGGTATCAATGTAATTGCCGACTATGTTTTTTTGGAGGGGGACGGCAAGGATTATACCGCTACCGGTATGGGGTCGGACAATATGGGGGAGTGCGTATTCTTGCTTCATGAACATGAGGTTTTGTTCGTCCATGTCACATGTCCTTTGGATGAATTAAGGCGAAGAGAAAAGGGGCGCGGCGACCGGCCAATCGGAAACGCCGAAAAAATGCTGTCCCAATTATGCCCGAAAGATACGTACGACATAACCGTGGACACTTTTGACAACACAACGGAGGAATGTGCCGACAGGATTATCGAATTGTTGGGTAAGCCGGAAAAACATACGGCATTCAAAACCCTTTGGGAACAGCGCGGTAAGTAAATATTTATATGGGTTTAACTTTTGCTCGCGAAGAGCAAAAGTTGAAGGGGTTCGATTTTCCGGCGAAAGGCGCATAATTATGATAAATACGGATGAATTATGTATTGTGAATTATTGCCACCCCAATTGCGTTCCATTTTTCAATATTTGCAGGTTGCCGAAGGAAGAAGCCTTTGCGACCGCATACAAGATGGCGAAGGAAAACCCCGATACGACCGCTTTTTATCGGTTTGCCGATTTTGAAAATTATTATCCCAGGCGTATGAAAACGGATGCGTATCTGTATGATTTGTTTAACTCTCTCGGCGGAAGCCCCAAAGAAAGGCACCCGCTTTCGTTTGTTTTACAGGGGAGTGAATACCTTGATAATTGGTTTGGCAAGGGAACCATAAATAAAATCAGATTGAAGGACATTCCCTCCGCGTACATAAGTTTTACATTGGGTGACAGTATGGTTGTTACAAAAAAGGACGGCTTGATGGTTAATGAAATCCAGCATGGTAAATTGATAATGTATACCAAGGAAATGTTGTACGATGTCCTTAACCGATATAACGGGACGTTCGGTGATTTTTTGAATGAAATTAACGAAAAGTATAAATATATTGAAGCCCAATTGTGGGATGACGGGTATTGCAACTTAAGCCCCTGGTAGGGGACAAGTTGGTGGGGAATGAATTGCGGGCTACAGGGGGCGGCGGTGCGGGGGTGTTCCAACGCAGCGTTTAGCGAAAACGGGCACCCGTCGGCTCGGTACGGCAAGTGAAATCGCTTGTCTCCGCAAGCGGAGCCTTCTCGATTTCACGTAAGCCGTCCCTTCGCCGCCGGGCGCCCGTTTTTCGCAGACGCGGTTTATGGAACACCCCCACACCGCCGCCCGGATATACCGTGGCAAATACCTTGCAACACATGTGGAAGGACAAGCCTGTTAAAATGTTGTTATAATCTATTTAAAGGCGGTGAATATAATGAAGCGAAAACGTCTTGACTTTGATACATGGTGGGAACATAACAATACGGTATTCCCTCGATATTATCAATTGCGTGTTGATATTGAAGGGTTC
This sequence comes from Defluviitaleaceae bacterium, assembly GCA_009780585.1. GTDB lineage: Bacteria > Bacillota > Clostridia > Lachnospirales > WQUN01 > WQRX01. The sequence goes on from WQZS01000004.1 coordinate 133,386, forward strand.
AATGGGTTGGTTGGTGTTCTTTACTTAGTTGATGAAAAATCCCATCATTGGGATTTGCCTATCGCCGGAAAAGTGATGGTAATCGGAAAAGGAATGACGTGGTTACAATTGGTTCCTGACGATGGTGAGCGGGTAATGAGCGTTAAATATCTACCGGATGGTTCGGTATCAATATGGTATGTTGATATCATTGATGGCATTGAATATGATGCTGATGGCGTAGTTATATTTACTGATAAATATTTGGATGTAGTTTTTACGCCGCAGGGCGATGTTATCATTGATGACCGCGATGAACTTGACGAAGCATTTAGGCTTGGCGAATTATCAAAAGAACAATATGATTCGGCATTAAATGAATGCAATTTAATTATTGACAAATATTGTTTTGATATAAAACAAACAGAAGTTTTTTGTAATAAAATATTATCCCATGTAAATGACAGAATCAAAAACGGCGAAAAATAATTTATGTCAAACGTCATATTATGAGACGATATGTTTTACTTTTTATCAAGTCCGCTTGGAAGCATAAACCGTTAAAGATGTGTGATGATTTTTAAAGCAAGCGAAAAAGTACATATTTGCGGAGGCATAAGGATGTTCGATTTTGAGAAAGTGCATGGCTATTTAAAGAAATGGCAAAACATCCTGCGTTTACGCGATTGGGATATAAAACTTGAATTTGTCACGAAGGAATGGCGTAAGACCGGCGATGTGAAAATCGACCAAGCTGACAAAGCGGCTATTTTGCTAATCAATAACCGCAACCCCAAAGTAACCAACATCGAAGAGGTAGTGATTCATGAACTGCTGCACATCAAGTTATGGGGTATGGACCAAATGATTGAAAATTTGCTACATTGTGTATACGGCGAGGACGAAGCCGACCCCAAGTTAACGTTTGCCACTACGCAATTCATGGAAATGCTGGAGGTTACGACGCAGGATTTAACAAAGGCATACCGTGATTTGGGCGCGGAGGATAAGGGCGTTTGCTTTGGGCGTATTCAATCACAGGTTGATGGCGAGTGGGAACGAGGGTAATAATGAATTTCAAAGCGGCAGTAAGGGGTTAACGTGAGGACAATAACCGTAATGCCGTATGATGCGGCATGGCCGGATGAATTCAAAAAAATCGAGGACGAACTCGTTTCCGCATTACCGGATGCTGTACTTGCCATTGAACATGTAGGCAGTACATCCGTTCCCGGTTTGTTTGCCAAGCCCATTATAGACATTGATATCGTAATTGATATGCGTGATTTTGACGTTGTTCAAAAACGGTTAGCGGGCATAGGATATACGCACGTTGGCGACCTCGGGATATTCGGGCGTGTAGCGTTCAAATATGAGGATAAGCCGCACCTTATGGAACACCATTTATGTGTGTGCGACAAAAACGCGGACGAGCTACAAAGACACATCGCTTTACGCAACTTCCTGCGCGGTAACAGCGAGTACCGCGATAAATACAGCCGAATAAAGCAAGCCATGGCCGCAAAGTACCCGCATGATATAGACAACTACATTTTGGGCAAACAACCCGTTATCCTTGAAATTTATGAAAAATGCGGACTTGACGCTTCATATAAAAGCAATCAACCATGATTTAATTAAGTGTGTTGTATGGGGGAGCGGTCTTTAAAAGAATAATGAGATACGTGTGCGATTTATATTAGACGAAGGGGCGCGGAAAATGGACGGTAAAAACATCGAACAAAAAATGTTTGACGAAGCCGTTAAATTAATCAATAAGCGTTACCCCGAAGGATGGGGCGGGGCGGGCGTTATACGAACAGAAGATGACATGTATTTCACAAGTGTTTACTTGGAAGCGATGGCCGATGTTTCGCTTTGTATTGAAGCCGGGGCAATGTGCGAAGCCCACAAGCATGATACACGGGTAACACACAGCCTTTGTGTTGTACGCAACGACGAAAACAGCAAATACGAAATCCTTACACCTTGCGGCGTATGCCAGGAGCGGTTAAGGTTTTGGGGCGATAACGTTATGGTTGGGGTAACAACGCCTGATAATGCCATCAAATTTGCTTCGCTTGCGGAGCTTCAACCGTACCATTGGACAACAGCCATGCCTGTTGAAAGCCTTGAAAATTACGATTATTTCCAACATAAAAAACTTAAATCATAACATCGGCTAACAAGCGTATTCGGCAGCCGCCAACCGCATATACCGGAAGGAAAATACCATGAACATAGCCAATAATATCCTAAAGCGCAGCTTGCAAAACGTCTATTTCTTTGTGGGAACGGCGTGCGGCGGAAAGACGACAATGGGTAAGGAACTGTCGAAAAAATACGGGTTTGCCTATTTCAGCGATAACTGGAACGAATCTAATTGGAAGGAATGGGAATCCGTAATTTGTGAAAAATATCAGCCTTTTTCATACAACGGGGGACGGTCGCTAAGCAATGAAGAATATTTCGGCAGGTCCGTTGAGGAATTTTTGGCCGATAAAAAAAGGAACCAAACCGCGAATATGGAATCCATAGCATTTTCTATAATAGAAATTATCAAGCTGGCGCAAAAAAATACGGTCGTCGCGGATATTTGGATAGAGGATTATGAATTTCTGCTGGAAATCTCCGACCATAGCAAAATCGCTTGTTTATTGGCGCCGGGTGAATTGATCATCCGCGATTATTACCAACGCGACGACCACATAGCCTTTACAAAAGCGATCCAAGCGCTGGAAAATCCCGAGCAAAAATTTGAAGTGCAAAATGAATTATTCAGAATCCACGCCAAGGAAGAATTTGAAAAAGCCGCAAAATACAATTTGTTCAACATAGTAAGAAACGAAGAAAGCACGGTCGAAAAAACATTAATGTTGTTGGAAAAACATTTTTGCCTGGTAAACAATGGATAAGCATTACGGGTAAGGAACAATTTTAAGGGTGGGTTCGGTTTTCCGGCATATCCGAAATGAAAAGAAAGTCAAAAGTTTGTTATAATTTTGCATGGTTACAGGGTTGTCAAGTGGTTGGAACGATAAACCCAACGAAGAGGCAGACATGAAGGAGGAAAAAATATGTATGCCGTAAAGGCAATTTATGATGGCGTTAACTTCAAACCAAAGCAGCCAATCGCTGTTAAAGAGCCGCATGAGGTTTTGATTATGTTTATCGAACCGACAGAAAAAACCGAAACAGATAACCCGCTTTACCTTCTTAAACCGAATATAAACAAAACCCCTGTGCTTGGGAGGCTCAATGGCACTATAAAAATCCCGGATAATTTTAATGAACCTTTGGATGAAATGAAGGAGTATATGTATTAATGGACTATCTTTTAGATACGCATGTGTTGTTATGGATAATATTTGATTCGGATAAATTATCCCCATTGGCACAAAAAATCATTTTAGACAAAAGCACCCATAAATTCGTCAGCATTTCTTCCTTGTGGGAAATTTCAATAATGAATCGTATCGGAAAGTTGCTATTACCAAACGACTTGTCCGGTGTCTTTACCGAAGTGGAAATGAACGGCTTCGGGATTATCGGTATTAATCAGGGATGTCTTGAAACTTATAATGCCCTGCCACTTTTGCATCGTGACCCGTTCGATGGAATCATTGTTTCAACCGCACTTTTACAAGAAATGACAATTATAACCGCAGATGAAAATATACAAAAATACAATGTGCCGTGGGTTTGGTAACATTTTCAAAGAGCATGTTTCCGCCGCAAAAACCAACAGCAGCAGGAGGTTAACATGCGGATACTACTAACTCTAGCCTATGACGGCACAAACTACTGCGGCTGGCAGCGGCAGATTAACGGCCCTTCCGTACAGCAAACGCTGGAGGAAGCCTTGGCTGTTTTATTAAACCGCGATATAAACGACGTAAAAACCATCGCCGCTTCCCGTACCGACGCGGGTGTCCATGCCCTCGGCCAGCGTGCGGTTTTCGATATCGATGAACTCAAAATCCCTTTGGATAAATTCCCGCAGGTATTAAACGGGCTGCTGCCCTCAGATATCTCTGTAACTTCGGCACAATTTGTTCCGAAGTCGTTTAACCCCCGCTTCGCCGCCAAATATAAAACCTACGCTTATCATATCAATAACGCGCCCATCCCCAATCCCCTCTTGCGCCGTTATTCCGCCTTCGTCCCGCAGCCGTTGGACATCGAAGCCATGCAAAAAGCCGCCCGGAATTTCATTGGGCGGCATGATTTTACGTCCTTTTGCGCGGCGGGGGGGAGCGCGAAAACCACCGTGCGGGAGGTGTATCAATGCGGGGTAAGGTTCCCCCGCCCCTACGGGAAAAAAACTTTTCTTGGAGACGAAGTGGAAATCTCCCCCGGTGAAAAAATTTTTTTTGGGGACGAAGTGAAAGCCTCCCCCGGTGAAAAATATTTTCCTTGCGGGCCGGTAAAAATTATTATCACGGGCAACGGCTTCTTATACAACATGGTGCGCATCATCGCGGGGACGCTGGTATACGTGGGGTTGGGTAAAATCCCGCACGGAGCCATCCCCGAAATCATCACCGCGAAGGACCGTACAAAAGCCGGCAAAACCATGCCGCCGGAAGGGCTGGTGCTGGAGGAGGTCGGGTATCAGCCGTTTACAGCCTAATCCCGAACTCCCGTTCCAATAACGCCGTATATTCCCCTTCCGACGCGGGTGTGTGGATTTGCACGCCCTCCGGCGTATACGCTTTAAACTCACGCCCGGCTACGAGCTTGCGCCCGTTTTCGGTGAAGAGATGCACCATGTCTATCGTGCGGAAAAAGGATTCGGGATATTTTTCACAATAGAACGTAATGGCCTCAAAGTCTTCGGGCACCTGCGGGTCGGGCGTGAAGGAATATACCCACCGCCAATCGCCCTTGTAAAATTCATATAATACATATCCTAAAAAGTCATCCTTCACCAACTTGTATCGCTCATTGCCTTGCGCGCTGATTACATCAAGCGTAAACGGCAGCGGCTCGCGCGGAATGATTTGCCCCACGCCCACGTCGGCGAGGTACTCCGCGCCGTTAGCGCAGGTCACGCGCAAAACACGGTGCCGCCGCATGGGGATCGCCGTTTCGTTGCGCAGAAACCGCGCGAAGTATTCCGTTACGCCGAAACCGATCTCTTTAAGCAGCCACGCGAACAAGCCGTTCAGCTCGAAGCAATAGCCGCCGCGCCCGCGCGTTACGATTTTTTCGTAGAGGGCGTCCGTTTCCAGCGAAAGCGGGATGTCCCGCATGATGTCCAAGTTTTCGTAAGGAACAGCCATAAGATGCCGGCGTTGCAACTGACAAAGCGAAGCAAAATCGGGCGCAGCCTCCCCAATAAAATTGATACGGTTGAGATAAGCGGTTATATCCATTTATTTCACTCCTTTGCGTGATGGGGTTTAGCAGCTTCTGTAAGCGGACTTGATATAAGGGGAAATTCGTTTACGGATTACCAAAGATTATACATATTATCGTGTACGCAGTCTTTTTTTGTGAACAAGCATGATGACTAAAGATATAATAGACACAACTATTATTTGCGGAATTAAAAATAGGAAAGCAAGCCCCCGCGTTTCATAATAAGTTATTGCACCCCAAAAAGTAATTAAATCCGCAGTTATCGTTATTGGTATTGCTAACCAAATGAGTTTTCGTTTTGCGAAAAGTAAAACAATAAGCGAAACTAAAGCCGGTAAAAAATACATTATAATCATAAATGATTCACTATATTCAGGTGAAATACCAAACATTTTTAAACCCCCACGAACATAAAATTTCCTTCGTTTGTAATAAGTTAAATAAATAACAGCACGCCTTCACAGGCTTTTCCGTCCAAGCGGACTTGATATAAGGGAAAATTTATGCAAGCCATTGTTGACTGAAAAAAATACTTGATTGCTACGACAAAACTTTATATTTAAAAAGCAGAAAACACATTTTCTTTTATCCACATAGCTACACCATCATCCTCATTGCTCAAACAAACTTCGTCCGCATTTATTACCAATTCGTCCACCGCATTTCCCATTACTATTCCGATACCTGCCCACGAAAGTATATCTATATCGTTCAAGTCATCGCCGAATGCGGCAATATTAATTTTATCTACCTCCCAATGTCTTGCCAAAGCTTCGATGGCTTTAGATTTTGTGGCTTCTTTGTGCATAATTTGACCATAATTTTTTTCCGTTATAACTAAATACAGGTCAGTTGGGAGTATCAAGCGAATATATTCAGCATCTCCGGGTTTCATATCGGGCAAGCATACTTCCTCATCCCATCTGGGTTCAGCTATAATACCTTGTTGGTTGCAAGCATCTATAATAAAACGCGTAGTTTCGTTGGAAAACGTGCGTTGGTATATTAATGTTGTTCCGGCATAAGCATACGCGCCATTACAACACACATATCCGTCAAACCAATCTTGAGGGACTATTTTAGTTCGATAACTTCGAGCGGTAGCGAAAGCCACTTTAAGACCTAAGTTTCTGCAACGCAACAAGGCCTGTTTGTTACGTTCAGACACCGTTTTATCATTTCGAAGCAAAGTACCATCAAGGTCAGTGACTATCATTTTTATATTCATAAAATATCACCATTAATATAAAATTTGTAATTGCTATGCACATCGTAACACGCTTTTGAAGGCTTGTCCGTCCATGCGGACTTGATATAAGGGAAAACTTGTGCGGAGAAGTTACCGAATTAAAAACTTTGTTCAATCAAAAAAGTATGACTTTTCAACGTACCGAAGTCCATGTATGTGTAACCCTTTCTTGCCAATTCGTTTTTATTACATAATGGAATAAAATCTTTCAAATCATCCATTGTTTCCCAAATCGTGAAATCTGCCCATGTTTCTCCATCAACAAGCGTTTTGGAAGAAATAAACCCCTTTTGTTTAGATACGAACTCGTTAATCAATGTCTCCATCTGTAACAAGAAGTCCGGCACGGATGCTCCTTTTTGCAATTTATAAGAATTATACGAAACTACATTTGCCATAATGATATGCTCCTTTTTATAAGATTTGTTCGTTCATCTTGCATTATTTTTGCACGTCTTTCCGGGCTTGTCCTTCCACATCAAAACACCGTCAAGGTTTAAAAGTCATTTCTTTCGCGTTCTACCCCAATCGGGGGAAGAAAAGAAAAGAAACGACCTGTAAAATACCCGAAGATTTCCACCGTACACCAGCGGACGGGGGTGGGGGGATGTGTAAGCGCACCTGCGAAAATCGGGGGGCAAGCGGCGAAGGGCGGGCTTATGTGAAACCGAGAAGGCTCCGCTTGCGGAGACAAGCGGTTTCACTTGCCCGACCGAGCCGATTGCCCCCCGATTTTCGCAGGTGCGCGTCACATCCCCCGCCCCCGTCCGCGGACGTTCACCCGTCAACCAAAACTCACTTCCGCGCCAATATCGCCTTCTTACATTCCTCCGCCGCACTAGCCGCGTCGGGCGTATAAATATCCGCGCCCACGGTCTGCTTAAACGATTCGGATATCGGCGCGCCGCCCACAAGGAAAATCACTTCGTCGCGGCAACCGGCTTCCTCAAATGCCCCGATAATATTCTTCATTTCCTGCATGGTAGTGGTAAGCAGCGCGGACAAGGCAACGGCATCAGCCTTATGCTCCTTATGCGCCGCAAGGAACTGCTCGGCGGAAACATCCACGCCCAAGTCAATCGCTTCCAACCCCTTGCCTTCAAGCATCAAGCGCACAAGGTTTTTGCCGATGTCGTGTAAATCACCTTTTACCGTGCCGATCAGCACCTTACCCACAGCCTTCGCGCCCGCTTCCGCTAACAACGGTTTAAGCACCGCCGTGCCCGCGTTCATGGCGCGGGCGGCTACCAGCACCTCGGGTACATAGACTTCATTTTCCTGGAACTGCTTGGAAATCACGTCCATGCCCGCCAGCAAGCCCTTATCAAGTATTTCTTCCGCAGGAAGCCCCTCTGCGATGGCTTGCTCAACCAACGCCTTCACGTCGTTTTGCTTGCCTTTTTGCAAGGCAATCGAAATTTCCCCGTACAAATTGCTCATAATACATCTCCTTTATATTTTTATTCCAAAATTATAAATCCCGAATTTCTACAAACCAAAAAGGCGTTCCTTTTCGTCTAAATAGAACAGGTAATTCTCCCACGTAACGTCGGGCGGGCAGCGATGGTCGCAGAAGGGGATAAACCCGCCGCGTTTTACGTAGGGCACAAGGGATTCGAGGTATGCCGTTATCGCCTCGCCCCCTTTGATCATCTGCATCTTGTCCACCCCGCCCATGATGCGCAAGCCCGGGTACGCGTCCAGCAGCTCGCCGGGGTGCGCGCAGGAATTGACTTCGTACGGGAACAGGCAATTGATGCCCGAATCTATAAAGACCTTTAACAAGGGCCGCACGTCTCCGTCGCAGTCGGTGTACCACAGGTCGATGCCGTTGTTTGTCAGTTTTTTCGCGATCCGCTTATACCGCGGCGCGACCACTTCCTCAAAGAACTTCGGAGGCAATATGGGCCCGTAGTTGAAACAAATGTCTTCCCAGCCGCTGGCGTAGTCGAAGTCGATGCGCCCCAGCACCGCGTCCAGGTAATTTTCCGCCAGTACGCAGCAGGTTTCCACCATGTCTTCCAGCATATCGGGATAATCCGCGTACGCGTAGCATAACCCTTCGAAGGTCAGCATATCGCGGATGTTGCCGATCATGGAGCCCGCGTAGATGCCCAGCGGATAATCGCGCGTCGGCGGGTGCTGCTCGATCAGCTCCGCCACGTCGGGTCGCCGGGACGGGGTCGCCGGGTCGAAGCGTTCCTTTTTTACCTTCAGCCAGTCGTCGGGGGTGTTGATCGACGACTTCGTGTAGTGCGGAATCGTCGCGCCATGCCCTTCCCCGAATACCTCCGCAGTAAGGCCGTTATGGTCCTGGATGATAATTTTATCTCCATGGCGGGCGATTTCCTTGCGCTCGAAATACGGGTTAAGCCATATGTGGTTCCAGCCCGAAATTACGTGTATCGGGTCGAAGGAAAGGGCGCGGTTGGCCTCCCATTCGTGCTTGATGCCGTTTTGCCTAAAGGCTTCCCACACGGTGTAGTTCTCGTCCCAATAGCCGAACTCCATGTGAAAGGAACGGTCTACGCTTTGGAAGCGCATTTGCCGGTTAAACCGTTCGCGCGGGGTAAGCTCACCCTTCCAGGGCGGGCGTAAAATATTTGCCATTGTTATCAACCCTTTTCCCGGGGATTTAATTGTTTAAAGTAATCGTCCCTATGCTGCCTTAAGAGCGCGGGCACATCCAGCTCGTACGGGCAATTCGCCTTGCAATGCCCGCAATCGGCACAATCGTCGATCCTGCGCATGTTGGCCTGCCAATCCTCGGATTGGAGTACGTCCTTCCTCATGCGCCCCAATAAAAACGTCATCCTTGCCGCCATGGGGATGGGGATGTTCGCGGGGCAGGGTAAACAGTACCCGCACGCGCGGCAAAACGCGCCGGACAATTCCGCGCGGTCGGCGTCGATTACGGCTTGCAGGTCATCGTCCCAAGCGGGCGGGTTATCCTCGTACGAAAGGAGTTCCTCCAACTGCGGGATTTCCTGCATACCCCATATGGGTATGATGTTTTCATATTTACGCAAAAACGCGAACGCGGCGCGCGCGTTGGTCAGGATCCCGCCGCACAAAGCCTTCATCCCCAGGATGCCGACGTTATGCGTACGGCATAATTCCGCGACCGCCATTTCCGCGTCGGTGGAAAGGTACGAAAACGGGTATTGCAACACATCGTACAGGTCTGACGTCACGGCTTTTTCCGCCACTTCCCGTTTATGGGACGAAATACCGATAAAACGCACCTTGCCCTGCGCCTTAGCCGCCAGCAACGCGTCGTACAACCCGTCCTCCCCGCCCGGCAACGGCACGGAAGCGGGGTTATGGAATTGGAACACATCGATATAATCCGTGCGCATCATCTTTAGGCTGTTTTCGAGGTGCGCCGTTAAATCCGACGGTTTTTGCGCGCCCGATTTCGTGCAAAGCACAACGTTCGCCCGCACGCCGCCCAGCGCGATCCCGATCCGCTCCTCGCTGGTGGTATATCCGTTGGCCGTATCGTAAACGGTCACGCCGCCTTCATACGCTCGCCGCAGAAGCACCGTACTTTCCCCGTACGATATCCGTTGGATGGGGATACACCCAAACCCCGTGCGCCCCGCTTCCAATCCCGTCCTGCCGAAAATTACCCGCTCCACAAGATTCCCCCAATCCTTATATTTTTAATTCATAATTCTTACTTCCGAACGCTGTATTTATAAAGAATGTGCCGTAAATCCTTCCCCCAGCACTTCCCTAACTTCAGCCACGATCATAAACGCGCTTTTATCCTGCGCGTAAACCAGTTGCTTTAGTTGCACCAGTTCCCGCGCGGAAATCACGCACATGAGCATACCGCGCGGTTCGCCCGTGTACATGCCCTGCGCGGAAATCTTCGTCGCGCCGCGGTCGAGTTGCTTGAATATTTCCGCGGCGATGGCTTCCGATTCGTCGGAAATAATATAAGCCGCCTTCGCGAAGTTAAAGCCTTCCAGTACGGCATCCGTCACTTTGGCCGCCGCGAACACGCCTATCACGGCGTACATGGCGCGTTCCGGCCCGAAGGCGATCAACCCCACGATAATCACTAAAAAATCACAGGCGAAGATCAGCTTGCCGATCGAAACATGTTTAAACAGCTTGTTGTGCAATATCGCGGCCAGCAACACCGTACCGCCCGTGCTGGACATACCCCGTACGATCAACGCCACCCCGATACCGCTAAACACCCCGCCAAATAAAGAACCCAGCAATATATCGCCGGGTATTGCGGGCAAATAGGTTAAATTCTGCATCGCCATCGAAAATAACAGCATCGTAAACAGCGAACGGATAAAAAACTTCTTACCCATCGTCTTAAACCCGAGTAGGAACAGGGGGATGTTTAACGCCAAATTCGTCGCCCACAGGGGGATCGGGAAGCCCATCCCGTATGTATAATCCTCCACGATAATCGCCAAGCCCGAAACGCCGCCCGTTACCAAATAATGCGGCTGCCAAAAGGACACGATGGAGAAGGCCATCAGATACGTGCCGGCGATGATCAGTAAATAGTCGCGTACTTGCTGTTTGCGGGTTTGCGAAATGTCCATTTAATTCCCTCTCAATACGTGCCGCACAAAGCGGGGGATGTCCAACATTCTTCGCGCGCGTTTGGGTTGCGTAAATAATCGGTATAACCATTCCAAGCCGACCGCGCGCCAAAATTTCGGGGCGAGCTTGACGTTGCCGCCCATGATGTCCAGCGTGCCGCCCAAACACAGGGTTAAACGCACGGGCAAATCGCGGTTGGTGTTTGCCCATATTTCCGCGCGGGGCATCCCGGTGCATACGAGCAGGATATCGGGTTTTTTTTCATGAATTTCCGATAAAACGCGCTTTTCGGTTTCGTCCCCCGGGGTGAAAAAACCGTGGTGCAAACCGACGACGCTTAACCCGGGGAAGTGTCCTTCCATGTTGGCCTTCGCTTGTTCGGCTACGCCGTGCGCCGCGCCCAAGAAATACGCGGTGAATTTTTGCTTTTGCGATAATCGTTCAAACAAAGCATAGGTGATGTCCACGCCCCGTACCCGTCCCGGCAGGGGCGTTTTTTTATACCGCGCCGCGAGGACGATGCCCGTACCGTCCGCCAACCGCAAATCCGCGTTGCCGATCGCCTTTTTGAAGTCGGGGTTGCGGCGGGTCAGCATCACACACTCCGGGTTGGGCGTGACGACGATGTGGTTGCGGGGTTCGTGCAGGTAGGATTCCAGTACGGTTAGGGCATCCTCAAAGGTCAAATGCGCGAAGGAAACGCCCAATATGACAACGTTTTTCATTTACCGCCGGATTTGCGGGGGGTGGTTTTTTCCGCGGGTTTTGCGGGCTTCGCGGTTTGCGTGGCACGCGGTGTTGCTGCTTTTTCCGTTGTTCGCGGTGTCGCCGCGAATTCCGCGGCACGCTGGATGTTTAATTCTTTTTGCCGTTGGAAGTCGGCTTGGATATTGGCGAAACATTCCTCGCGGTATTCCTCCAGGTATCGTTCCAACTCGGCCATTTTTTGCAATTTCATCTTCGCGAGTTCGTCTATATATTCCAAGTGCAAACGCTCCCGCTCGGCTATGTCCTTTGCCTTGATTTGCTCGATTTCCTCCAGTATCGCCAGCTTTTGCCCCTCGATAGCGGCAAGGTCGGCGAATTGGGCGGCGCGCAGGCGTGCCATGTCCGCGGCGGCTTTGCGCCATACATCGCTGTCGGGCGGGGGGGTGTTCGGGCTTTCTCCTTTGCGGGGGCGGCCCCTGCCGCGCTTAACCGGAGCGGACGGATCGGGGGCGGGCCCCGAAGACGCGGGTACGGCGGCCTCACGTTCGTCCAGCAACGCCTCCCGCTTTTTCAAATCCTCCCGAATGTTGTCCAGCTCGGCCTTTTCCTTGCGCAGTTGTTCGATGCGTTCGTCCACGATCTTCGAAATCCCTGACATAACCTACCTCTTTCATGCCTTGGTTTGCGTAACGCTCCTACTATATAATTGTAACATAATTGTAGTATTTATACGATAAATATTGGAAGGGGGTTAAACATGACCACGTTATGGGCACAGGACAACCGAAGCAAACGGGACGCGTTTAACGCAAAGCTGGCGGACGCGCACAACCGCGCCAAGGAAGCCGACCTCGCACGCAGGCCCCGTCCGCGTCCGCGCGTCGGGACGGAACGGTTGAGCAACACCGATTCGATCCGCACGGCGCAGTCGGTTCGCCGCCGCTTGATGGCCAAGTTGCAGGAAGTCACCGGAGCCGATGTGGATGCCCGCACCCGCGACGGGATGGCGGCGGAAGTAAAGCTGCAGCTCGATCGGGTGGACCGCCAGATCATCGCCATCCGCAGGCGTTTGCGCGCCGTGGAGGAGGAAAAGAAAGCCAAACGCGATGAATGTCCCAAGGTGCGCCGCCAACGCCAAAACGATTTGAAGGAACGCTCGATACGCGTACGCCAATCCCTGTTGTATTCCGCGCAGGACGGCGGCTTTGACCCGAACGCCCCCACGAACCTTCGCGCCGCACTTTCGGCGGATGCCGCCGTATCGTACGAATTCGACGGCAACACGGGCATCGCCATGGACGCGCCCGACGACTCCGCATCCATGGAATTATTGTTATGACCGCGGGTACGCTCTACGTCGTGGCGACCCCCATCGGCAACCTCGCCGACATGACCCCCCGCGCCATCGACACCCTCCGCGAAGCGGGCATGGCCGCCGCCGAAGATACGCGCCGCTCCCGTGCATTGTTCACCCATTTCCAAATAAAAACACCCCTTTACTCCTGCCACGCGCACAATGAGGAGAAAAAAGGGGATTTTTTTATCCGCGCTTTGCGGGAAGGTAAGGACGTCGCGCTGATATCCGACGCGGGTACGCCCTGCATTTCCGACCCCGGGCATCACCTGATACGCACCGCCGCCGATGCCGGTATCAACGTCGTACCCGTATGCGGAGCGAGTGCGGTCGTCAGCGCGTTATCGGTCAGCGGATTCGACGCTTCGCGGTTCGCGTTCGTCGGCTTTTGGCCGCGCAATAAAAAAGAGCAGGAAACCGCGTGGCGGGATATAAGGGATTTTAACGGCGCGGTCGTTTTCTACGAATCGCCGATGCGGATTATTAAAACCTTATCATTTATGCAAAATGCCGACCCGGCGATGCAAATTTGTTTATGCAACGACCTTTCGAAGAAGTTTGAACGCACCTACCGCGGCACACCTGCGGAAATCATCGCCCAATTAACCGACAACCCCGACGCGCGGAAGGGTGAATATACATGCGTGTTCACTTTGTCTCAAATTGAGACAAAGTTAAATATAGAAAACATCTGCCAAACGGAAGCGATTTCCATGGAAGCGCAATTGGTTGACCTGATGGTAAAGGAAAATTGCGATATAAAGACCGCCGCCGCCCTCCTGCACACCCTTCCCCCCAAGAAATCGAAGAAGGAAATCTACGCGGCGATGCTGCGCGTAAAGGACTTGATATGAATTAAGGATGCGCTACGCCCCGCGACACCTTTTTCCGTACGCGCTGGAGCGTATTATCCACCGATTTTAACGGCTTTCCCAAGGTTTCGGCGATTTGCGCGTGGTTCATTCCTTCCATGTATAACATCAGTACATCGTATTCCAACGCGGAAAGGTTCTCGCGGATAAACAAGCTGATATCCTCCGAAGACTCACGGCTGATGAGAAGGGTTTCGGGGTTTGACCCGATTTGGGGGGCATCCTCCGCAGTGTCGAGCGCGAGGGAAGCGTTGAGCGGTGCGTGCTTACGCCGCGCGGCGGCTTTGATGGCGGTTAATATCTGCCGATTGATACATAATGAAGCGAACGCCGAAAACACGGGGTTTTTCTCCGGCGCGTAATCCAAAAAGGCTTTATATAGGCCGATCATGCCTTCCTGTATCAAGTCGTCGCGGTCGCCGCCAGAAAGGAAATACGCGGCGGCTTTCGCTTTTACCAACGGCTTAAAACGGGAAAGGAGCGCGTCGAGGGCATCCATACCGCCCGCCCGCGCGGCGTGGATCAATTGTTCATCGCTTGGGCTTGGGTTTTTCATGACGCATTTCCTCCAGCAGCTTCGCCGTTTTTTCATCCACCAGGTTAATCACGGGGTTATTCTTGACTGGGCGGTTTTGGATATGCCTGGCGCGCATATTCTCGCGGGCGGTTTCGATTTCCGAAAGCAACGCGTCCGCGGAAATACGGCTCGCCCCCTGCCCGAGGATGATCAGTTGTTCCAACACGTCGGACGTCGCGACGGTTACTTTGTCTTCCTTAATCCGCGCCATCCTGTAAGCGGCGCGTTCTATGTACCGGTCGGCTGTTTCCGCTTCCTTGGTGAAGACGACCTTGATATTATGGTAATCCGTTACGCTCCCGACTCCGCCGGAAACCAGGTGCGCGTCAAACACCACGATGACGCGGTAAAGGCTCAAAGCACGGAACTCGCACAGCAAATCACACAGCTTTAACCGCGCCGTTTCCAGCGAATCCTCGGCCGTACGGGCCAACGCACCGTCGGCGTGGATGACGTTGTACCCGTCCACCAGCATGTAATGCGCCATGACGCTTAGTTCAAACCGATTCGCTTGCGCACCACTTCATATATCAGTATCCCCGCCGCCACCGACACGTTAAGCGAACCGATCTTACCCAGCATGGGAATCCCCACAACGAAGTCCGCGTTTTCGCGCACCAACCGGCTCACACCCTCGCCCTCCGCGCCGAACACAAGCGCGATGGGCCCCGCGAAATCCGCGTCGTATATGCTTTTCTCCCCCGCGTCGGCGCAAGCGATCCACAAGCCCGCTTTCTTTAACGCCTCCAACGCTTGCGTGATGTTCGTAACACGCGCCACCGCGATGTGCGAAATCGCGCCCGCCGAGGTCTTCGCCACGGTACCCGTCAGCCCCACGGCCCGCCGCTTGGGGATGATGACCCCGTGCGCGCCGCCCGCTTCCGCCGTGCGCATCACCGCGCCCAAATTATGCGGATCGGTCACGCCGTCCAGCACGATAACGAAGGGAGCCTCACCGCGATCCACGGCAATATTCAAAATATCCTCAATTTCCGCATACGGCACGGCGGGGCACAAGGCGATAACCCCCTGGTGATGCCCCGTCCCCGAAAGCTCGTCCAATTTTTCGCGGGTAACTTCTTGCACGACGATCTTCCGCGCGCGCGCCTTGGAGGCGATTAAACGCAGGGTACCTTCCAGCTTAACGGGGGGGGTATTCACTTGTCCCCCAACGGAGGACAAGTTGCGGGACGCATCGCCGCTTATGGCTTTATGCTTACCGTCCACACGCAAGAGGATACGGTCGATGGGCTTTTCGTGGTTGAGGGCTTCGAGGACGGCCTTGCGGCCTTCGAGGATAAGGGATTGGGGATTTATTTCCATGATTTTCACTCACTTTAAATAATTATTAATTTGCGGCGGTTGATACACTTGTTGGAATTAATCATCCTGCTGTTTTTAACAGCATCATCTTATCCAATTGAAAGTAAGATTTTCCTTTCCTTCAATGGCATCAAATTCATGGTGGTCTGCCGTGAGAATAGAACCCTTCAAATGTATGGACTGCGCTATTACAATAGAATCGGCTAACGACAATTTATATGTTGCTTTTATTCTCCCCGCTTCAAGGAAAACATCTCTGTCAAACTCCGTAATAAAGATAGGGGAATCTTCAACATTTTCAATTACATTCAAGGCATAATCTTTTCCGTATTCACGATAAAACCCATAATACACTTCATAAAGATTTATCCTGTTCATAAATAATCGTGCATTGCCGTTATTGGCTTGCCTTAATATATCCGCAACAATGCCGGCACCCTTTTCTTGGTTTGTAAGCGCAATCAAGGCACAAGCATCCAGAATAAATATATCATTCATGATTCCAAGCCCTCAAGTATTTTATCCTCCCTTGTCATAGCTAAAAATTTATCCACAGTAAGGCTGCTGCCGGCAGTAAGCCCAAGTAAAGGACATTCGCCTTCCGTGACATCACGAAAGGGAATAAGACTGATAACATTGCCTTTTTGCCTAAGTTTTACCCGCTCTGTCGGTATCATCTTAAATAAAGTTTCAGGCAATGCCTTTACATGCAAAACCATTTCAGACATGATTAATAATCTCCCTTTAAAAATTTCAACGAACCCCAACTCAACGTAATATAGGGGATTAAATGAAAATTGTAAATAAAATTAATTGCAATGTCCTTGATTCAAATACGGTATCATAGTATATTTTTACCAATACTAACAACAAAACCCAAGGAGGCATACCCAATGGAAAACATCAAAGGCACGAAAACCGAACGTAACCTCGCCGAAGCGTTCGCGGGGGAAAGTCAGGCCCGCAACAAATACACCTACTTCGCCGGAAAAGCGCGGAAGGACGGGTATGAGCAAATCGCCGCGCTCTTCGAGGAAACCGCGGGCAACGAAAAGGAACACGCGAAGATTTGGTTCAAGCTGCTTTGCGGGGGCGAAATCCCTTCCACCATCGACAACTTAAAAGCCGCCGCCGCGGGCGAACACGAGGAATGGACCGAAATGTACAAGCGTATGGCCGCCGAGGCCCGCGAGGAAGGCTTCGACCGCATCGCTAACCTGTTCGACAAGGTCGGAAAAATCGAGAAAGAACACGAGGAACGCTACCTCACGCTGCTGCAAAACATCGAAGAGGGCAAGGTCTTTTCCCGTAAGGAAAAGTCCGTATGGATCTGCCGCAACTGCGGGCATATCGCCGATGCCGAAAACGCGCCCAAAGTTTGCCCGGTATGCGTGCATCCGCAGGGGTATTTTGAACTGCGGTCGGTTAATTATTAATCCGGGATAAAAGACAAATAATAAACGAATAAAACAAAGGCGGGCAGGGTATGAAGCTCATTACCGCAAGCCAAGCAGTTGGATTTATTAAAAACGGTGACCATATCGTTTCGGCGTTGGGCGCAGCGGAGGGGCAATGCTTCTTAGGCGAATTGCACACCGCCGCCGGCCGCTTGAAGGATATCACCGTCACGAGCTGTCTGTCGCTGCGCGGATATCCTTACCTTGACGCGGCTTACCGCGATACCTTCCAAACGGATTCGATATTCCTTTCCCCGCCCACACGCGCCGCTTACCCGAACGGCAACGTTTCATATTTACCCGGCCATTTGCACGCGTGCGGCGTCAATCGGCTGGTACATAGGAAGCCGAACATCTATATCGGCGCGGCGACGATGCCCGATAAACACGGCTTCGTAAGCCTGAGTGTATCGAATACATACGAAAAACGGATGATCCGCCAAGCCGACATCGTTATCCTGGAAATCAACCCCAACTTCCCCCGTACCTTCGGCGACCTTGAACTGCACATAAACGAAGCCGATTACTTCATCGAGGCCGACTACCCCGTGCCTACATTACCCGAAGCCCCCGTCACCGATCGCGACGAACTTATCGGCCGCCACATAGCCGAATACATCAACGACGGCGATTGCCTGCAACTGGGCATCGGCGGCATCCCCAACGCCGTGGCGAACGCGCTGGCGGATAAAAAAGACCTCGGCATACACACCGAGATGCTTTCCTCCGGCCTCGTTAAGCTCGTGAAATCCGGCGTCGTCACCAACGCCCGCAAGACGAAGTTCCCCGGCAAAACGATCGCGGCATTTGCTTTAGGCACGCGTGAGGTCTATGACTACATCAACGACAACCCCTCGGTCCTCTTCTTCGACGCCAACTACGTAAACGACCCCGCCGTCATCGCACAAAATGACAACCAAATCTCAATCAATACCACCCTCGAAATCGACCTCACCGGACAATGCTGCTCCGAATCCATCGGCCCGCGCCAATATTCGGGCACCGGCGGCCAAACCGACACCGCCGTCGGCGCACAGAAGGCAAAGGGCGGCAAATCCTTCATCGCACTCTATTCCACAGCAGAAATCAAAAGCCCCGAAAAAAACGCGGACGGAACTTTTGCCCGTACCCGCGTTTCCAAAATCGTCCCCATGTTAAAGCAAGGCGCAATCGTTTCCCTCTCACGCAACGACGTGGACTACGCCGTCACCGAATACGGCGTAGCGCACCTGCGCGGCACCTCCGTCAGGGAACGCGCCGAACGGCTGATCGCCATCGCCCACCCCGATTACCGCGATGAACTAACCGCCGCCGCGCAAGCATTTATATAGTCTTTAAATAAGTTCTTTATTTTATGTACATGCCCCTCCCCGCGGGGTGTGATATGGCACGCGCGTTAGCACGAAAAACGCGATTACCGGCTCCGTGCGGCAAGTGGTTGTGTCCGTCATAAATGCCGGACACCAACCACATAAGCCGCCCGTTCGCCGGAAATCACGTTTTTCGTGAGACGCGCTTAGCCATATCGCACCCCGCGGGGATAGCGTACGTGGAAATGATTATGAATTACCATTTCGCGCATTAAAAGTGAAGGCTGTCTGCGTATGTAAATACCTCTCCGCCGGAAAAACGCCCTGTCTTTTTTTGCATTGTACTTAACTAAGCACGCGACATAGCCGTCATACTGCTTTTAAATAGATAGATTGACAATTTTATTTACCGCCTCCGCTTTATTGTTTTAAGCAAGAGAGTATTTTAAGCAAGAGGGTTGCAAGCCTCTAACTTTTTATGGTAGATTAACTATTGGAACGATTCAAGACCACGAAATGCCACGGGGGCTTGACAAATGCGATTGACACCACATAATTTTAGGCAGGCAGGCAGGCAGGCAGGCAGGCAGGCAGGCAGGCAGGCGTTGTTTATCGTGCCATGAAAATATAAACATATCTGAACAAGTATACGAACGGTTACTCATTGCGCTATAAACGCAGGGGGTAGCCGTTTTTTATATTGTTTTACAAATAACAAGATACTTTATAAAAAGGGGATATATAAGATGAAGAAACGATATTTATTATTTTCGTTTATTACGCTGATAGCAGTTGCCGTTGTTGGGTGCGCGAACGTACCAAACAGCCCGACAGCGACACCCGAACAAACACAAAATAATCAACAGGACAATCAACAACAAAACAACGGAACAAATGACCCGATAACAACTCCAGCACCGCAAGGAAACCAAGCCCCCGCAGGGCTTGCGGCGGAGCCTTATGAAATGTTTACGTATGAGTTTATGAATGTTGAACAATTATATCGAAGATTTGGACATGAATACGCAGACGGCAGCGGTCTTTTACGAGCGGGTGTTGAATTTGACCAAAGCGGTATAGTTATAACGGCATACCACGGCGAATTGTTACAAGTAAGAATCCCCGATACTATCGAAGGATTTCCCGTTGTTGCTATTGGTAGAAACGCCTTCCCGCTCGCCGTTATTCAAAATGAAGTAGTAACCGTTATGCCTGTTACAAACGTATTCTTCCCGCCGACTGTGCGTGTTTTTGAATTTGGCGCAATAGAAGTAATAGGTCAAGCACCACGGAACACACCCGACAATCTGCCCAATTCCATAACAGTTCCTCATGGGGTTACACACCTTGTTCACCAAAGTAGAAGCGGTGTTAATCGTGATGTTTTTGCAGCTATACGAAACATTGAACTACCAAATACGCTTTTGGATATACCTTCCCAAATGTTTGAAAATTTAACCTCGATGACAGGAATAACAATACCAAACAGTGTTGAACGCATTGGAGAAAGGGCGTTTGAAGGGGCAACTTCATTATTAAGAATTAATTTTTTAGAAAATATTAGTGTTGATATAAATAATTGCGAAATGAAAGAACCCAATCTCGAAATGGAATCGGGAGGGGGCGGAGAAGGAAAAGAAACAAAGAAGATATAAAAGGCAATAAAAAGCAATAGAAAGCAAATAAAAATTC
>WQZS01000005.1 GCA_009780585.1 Defluviitaleaceae bacterium
ACTTAAATCCCATCGAAAAGTTCTGGGCGTGGTTAAAGTGCAGACTTCGTAGAATTCTTCCCAATTTCGATTCTCTTGATGATGCTCTTGTGGACTGTTTTTAATTTATGTGATTATAAAAAGATTGCTGTGTAATTGAATGTATCCTTGATAATATTGCAATAAAAAACCCGCGGGATTTTTCGCGGGTTTTTTGTGTTGGGGGGTATTACATCATGCCCATACCGCCGCCGCCGGGAGGCATTGGGGGTTCAGGTTCTTTAATGTCGGTGACTACGGCTTCGGTGGTAAGAAGGGTGGAGGCTACGCTCGTTGCGTTTTGGAGCGCGGAGCGGGCTACTTTGGTGGGGTCGATGATGCCCGCTTCCACCATGTTGACGAACTTTTCGGCGAGTACGTCGAAGCCGACGCCTTTGTCGCTCTTTTTAAGTTCGTTGACGATGACCGCGCCTTCGAGGCCCGCGTTGGCTACGATGTGCCAGGAGGGGGATTCGAGGGATTTGAGGACGATTTCCGCTCCGGTTTTTTCGTCGCCGATGAGCTTGTCGATGACTTTCTTCACGTCGGCCATGGCGTGGATATACGCGGAGCCGCCGCCGCAAATGATTCCTTCTTCCACCGCGGCTCTTGTCGCGGCGAGGGCGTCTTCCATGCGGAGCTTCTTTTCCTTGAGTTCGGTTTCGGTGGGGGCGCCGACCTTGATTACGGCTACGCCGCCCGCCATCTTGGCCAGGCGTTCTTGTAATTTTTCCTTATCGAAATCGGAGGTGGTTTCCTCGATTTGGGACTTAATTTGTGCGACGCGGTTTTTGATTTCGTCCGCGGAACCGGCGCCGTCGATAATGATGGTATTTTCTTTTTCCACTTTAACGGTTTTGGCGCGGCCGAGGGATTCGAGGGTCGCGTCTTTGAGGTCGAGGCCCAACTCGGAGGAGATGACTTGCCCGCCCGTAAGGATGGCGATGTCTTCCAGCATGGCCTTGCGGCGGTCGCCGAAGCCGGGGGCCTTGACGGCGGCGCAATGGATCATGCCGCGCAGCTTGTTGAGTACGAGGGTGGTGAGGGCTTCGCCTTCGATGTCCTCGGCGATGATGACCAATTTGCTGCCCGTTTGCACGATTTGCTCCAGGACGGGGAGGATTTCGGCAACGGTTGAGATTTTCTTGTCGGTGATGAGGATATAGGGGTTGTCGAGTACGGCAACCATTTTTTCCATATCGGTGCACATGTACGCCGACAGGTAGCCGCGGTCGAATTGCATACCTTCCACGAGTTCCAGCTCGGTGATCATGGTTTTGGATTCTTCAACGGTGATGACACCATCGGAGGATACTTTCTCCATGGCTTCGGCCACCATGTCGCCCACTTCCACGTTTCCGGCGGAGATGGCGGCGACTTTGGCGATGTGGTTCTTGCCGTCAACCTTTTGGGTCATGGCTTGGAGGGCGGAAACGGCGGCATCGGTGGCTTTTTGCATACCGTTGCGCAGGATGATGGGGTTTGCGCCGGCGGCGATGTTCTTTAAGCCTTCGCGTACCATGGATTGGGCGAGGACGATAGCGGTGGTGGTGCCGTCGCCGGCTACGTCGTTGGTTTTGGTTGCGACTTCTTTTACGAGCTGCGCGCCCATGTTTTCAAACGGACATTCGAGTTCGATTTCCTTGGCGATCGTTACGCCGTCGTTGGTGATGAGGGGGGTGCCGTACTTTTTATCGAGTACGACGTTGCGGCCCTTGGGCCCGAGGGTGATATTGACCGTGTCGGCCAGCTTGTTTACGCCCGCCTCGAGTACGGTGCGGGCATCGATCGCGTATTTGATTTGCTTTGCCATTGATTAGCCTCCTATTCCACAATCGCGAGTATATCGCTTTGTTTTACGATGATGTATTCCTGTTCTTCCAATTTTACTTCCGTGCCGGCGTACTTTGAGTAGATGACTTTGTCGCCGGGTTTTACTTCCATTTTGATTTCCTTACCGTCAACGACGCCGCCGGGGCCTACGGCCACGACTTCGGCTTGCTGGGGTTTTTCCTTCGCCCCGGTGGGGAGCACGATGCCGGATTTGGTGGTTTCTTCGGCTTCGAGCTGCTTGATTACGACTCTGTCGCACAAGGGTTTGAGTTGCATGTGTTACCTCCTTTTGTGAAACCCGGCGTGCTTGCGCGGGGCTTCGCTATGTGGTGTTTTTTGTTTGTTGTTAGCACTCTACGCGAATGAGTGCCAGACCGCAAGGACAACGAACAGCGGATATGGACGATTATACGACATTTTAGCCCGTTTGCAATATGATTTCTTTTATTTTTGCTTGTTTTTGAAATTTTGCATAAACAGGAAAGGCTTGTCATATATTTTCACAAGGAAGGGGTGCGGACAAATGATAACCCACTTTTTGGGGATGGAAGTCGCGCGGCAATTAAACGCGTTGGGCGCGGATGTATTGGCCGTTGTTACGGAAATACGGCTGCGTACGGACAAGCCCATGATACTTTCGCTAAAGCAGATGAACTCCGGCGGCTCCCGCCGAAATACGATGACTTCGGATTACCGCCCTTCCGTTAACGACATAACCGAAACGATCGAACGCGTCAGCCGCCATTCGTACTACGCCTTCGAATCGGAATTGGCGCAGGGGTATATCACGCTGCCGGGGGGGCATCGGGTAGGGGTGGCGGGGCAAGCCGTGGTGGAGGGGGGTATCGTGAAGGCGTGGCGGCATATCGGTTCGCTGACGATACGCGTCGCCCATAGCGTACGCGGATGCGCAAACGAAGTGCTTCCTATTATATACGCGGATAAATGTTTTCATAACACCATGATTATCTCGCCGCCGGGGTTCGGGAAAACGACGTTATTACGCGATATCGTGCGGCAGATTTCGGACGGGGGGTTAACCGTGGGGTTGGTGGACGAACGCAGCGAAGTGGCGGGTTGCTATCAAGGGATTCCCCAAAATGATGTCGGTATCCGGACAGACGTGCTGGACGCTTGCCCCAAGGCCGAGGGAATGGTGATGTTATTACGTGCCATGGCACCGAATGTCGTAGCCGTGGACGAGCTGGGCGGGGAAAAGGACGCCTCAGCCGTCGAGCAGGTGTTAAACGCGGGGGTAAAGCTGTTGTGTACGGCGCATGGGTACGGTTTGGAAGACGTACGCGGTAACCCAGCGTTGGCGCGGTTGATGGAACGGGGTGCGTTTGAGCGGTTTATCGTGCCGGGGACGGCGTGCGGGGTTCGGAATTCGGGTTTCGACGTTGGGGATTCGGAATGCGGAAAAAAGAGATGGCGGGTGGTGGACGGATGTTGATGCGGTTGGCAGGTGCGGCGGCGGTTGTATGCGGCGCGGCGGCTTTGGGGTTTTATTACGCAGCGCAGGAAGCCCAGCGCGCGTTGGATTTACTGGAATTTAAAAAGGCGTTGATGGTCCTTTCGTCGGAAATCGAATATATGCGTACGCCCTTGCCCGTTGCCGCGGTAAATATCGGGAAACGGGCGGAGCGTTGGGTGGGGCCGATGTTCACGCGGTTCGGCGAATTACTGGCGTTAAGCGAGGGCGAAACGGCGTATCAGGTTTGGATGAAGGTGATAACAGAAGTGAAGGACGGGACGCATTTGGCGCAAGAGGATTGGAAAGTGGTCGAGGGCTTCGGCAAAACGCTGGGTTATTTGGATAGACAAATGCAGCAAAACGCCATCCGATACGCGGTGGATTATATAGACGAAAAGGCCGCGGGGCTTCAACAGCAGGCGGATAAGAACAGGAAGATGTACCGCAGTTTGGGCATTATCGGCGGGCTTTTATTAGCGGTGGTGCTTTGGTAAGCCATCCGCGCAATCGCTTCGCGGTTCTTCTCACGGAACACGAATAGGAATGGAGGAAATCTATGGATATCAGCGTCGTGTTCCAAATCGCGGCTGTGGGGATTTTGGTTGCGGTGCTTAACCAAGTGCTGACCCGTGCCGGACGCGAGGAACAAGCCATGGTCACGACTTTGGCGGGCTTGCTGGTGGTATTGTTTTGGGTAATCCAATACGTAAGCGAGCTGTTTACCGAAGTGCAGGTCATCTTTAACCTGTAGCCATGGCGATCCTGCAAATAATCGCTACGGGTATCCTGTGCGCGGTGCTCGCGCTCACCGTCAAGAAGCAACGGCCGGAAATCGCCCTCCTGATCACGATCGCGTCCGGCGTGCTCTTGTTTATCATGGTACTGCCGGAATTGGCGTACGCCGTCAGCGTTTTCACGCAGTTGGGGGAAATGATGGACGGCGGTATGCGCTATGTGGGTTTGGTACTGCGTGTGATAGGTGTGGCGTATATGGCGGAATTGGGCGCGTCGGTATGTATGGACGCGGGTGAGTCCGCTATCGCGGCCAAAATAGACCTGGCCGGGCGGCTCATCATAATCGTGATGGCGATGCCGATCGTGATCGAAATCGTGGGCATCGTCATGGGGCTGCTGCCGTGAGCGGCGTCGGAAACATAAATATCGGGGATTGGATCCCGCTTGAGCAATATGACCTGCGGGCGTTGGACAAGCCCGGGCTGCCGCGCTTTATCGATTTGGCGCAGCAAGCCGTACGGGGTGAGTTGGATTTATCCCTGTCGGGCATCTTGACCGCGGGGGGGAACCTGATCTTCGCGGAGTTTTTCGCCAACGGGCAGATATTGCGGCAGTTATTGATCATCGCGATCCTGGGCGCGCTGATGCGCTGTTTGACGCAAGCGTTCACGCACAAGTCCGCGGGGGAAATGGGCTTCCATGTAACGTATCTAATGGCGGTATTGTTGGCGGTTTCGTCGTTTCATATATCCGTGGGGGTTTTAACCGGGTTGGTTACGGTTGTGCGGGGAATGATGACCGCCGCCGTGCCGGTCATGATCGGGCTGATGGCGATGAGCGGCAATTTTGTGGGCGCGGCGGGGTTCCATCCGTTGATGTTCTTCGCGCTCCAATTGGTGACGTGGTTTATCACGGTTGTCTTCATCCCGCTGGTGCTGGCGGCGGCGGCGCTCGACATCGTCAACCAATTGTCCTCCGAAAATAAACTCGACAAACTGGCCGATTTATTGCGTAAAATTTCCGACTACGCGTTAAAGGCCATCGTGGGTGTGTTTACTTTTTTATTAACCTTGCAGCGTATATCCGCGCCCATCATAAACAACGCGGCTCTGCGTACCGGGCGCAGCGCGGCGGGCGCGATACCCGTGGTGGGCGGTGCGCTGACCGCCGCCATGGATACGGTCATCCATTTCGGCCAAGCGGCGAAAAGCGGCGTACTGGTGGCCCTTGTATTGATCCTTTGTGTAACCCTTGCCGCTCCGTTATTAAAAATCCTCGTCCTTTCATGGGTGTACCGAATCATCGCCGCCGTCATCCAGCCCGTATCGGACGAACGGCTGGTGAAATGCATGGACGGCGCGGGCAAGGCCATGGGTCAATTGTTTTCCGCCGCGGCGTTATTGGGGGTTATGTGCTTGTACTCGGTAGTGATATTGCTGTCGTTTTAAGGGGGCATCATGTCTGCATTTTTCGGCTACATAACGAATATAACGTATTACCTGCTTTTTGCGGCGCTTGCTAACATGCTGGCGCCGGCGGGTAAGTACAGGAAATTCGTTGCGCTTGTGACGGGGTTCGTATTGGTCATGATCGTCCTTGCGCCGTTGCGCGGTATCGGGCGGGATTTTGACGCGGCGGAATTTTTTGCGGGTGTGGCGGGATTGCCCGCCGTACAAGGGGCTTTCCCGCAGGGGGAATACGCGCGTTTGCATGACACGCGTTTGATGGCGGCCTTCGAAGAGCAATTGGCCATCCAATTGGAAGCGATGCTCAAGCGAAATAACTTTACCCTGTACGAGGCTTCGTTTTCGTACACGGAAGATTTTTCGAGGATAACGGCGGTACAAGCGGCCGTAAGCCGTGAAGAAGAATCACGTCGGGTACCCTTCATTCGGATAGAACCCGTGCAAATAAACCGAGGGCAATCGGAACCCGAAAGCGACCCGATCGCCGAAGAGGCAAAAAGTTTAATCGCTGACTTCTATAACCTATCACGCGAGCATATACATGTGATTACACGGAAAAGGTGATTTTTGTGACGCTGCTAAAGAACAGGAAGGTACTGATGTTTGCGGTATTGGCCGCGGGCGCGCTCATTATGCTGTTGGGGCGGTTGTTCGCTTCGTTTTCGGATATTTCGGCCGAAAACGCGGATGATCACGCACCCATCGCGTACATCCCGGCGGCGCAAACATCAACGGATCCAAACGATGTGCGTGCCATGGAGGAACGGTTGGAGGAATTCCTGTCGCTCGTGGAAGGGGCGGGGCGCGTTCGGATACTGATCGGCATTTCCGCGCACCGCGAAACGGTCTTCGCCGTGGATTCCACCGCAAGCGAGTCCTTCACGCGGGAAGAGGATGCCCAAGGCGGTAACCGGGAAATGTCGCAACGCTCCGACCAATCGAGTACGGTGCTCATCCCCGACCGCAACGGTTCGAGCCGTCCGCTGGTACTGCGCGAAAGCGAGCCGCGCGTCGAGGGAATCGTCATCATTGCACAAGGCGGGGCCGATCCCATCGTGCGTTCCGAGCTTACGCGGGCGGCACAAGCCGTGCTGGGCTTGGACGCCCACAGGATACAGGTATTGACCATGCGGGTTGAATAAATTTTAGGAGGAATATAAATGAAGGATCGTAAATTTAAGGTGCCGGGCGACATCTTCGTGCTCAAAAGGAACCAAATCATCATCACGGCCCTCGTGATCATGATCGCCGTCGCGGGGTATTTGACCTGGCTCGATTCCAGGCCCGACGAAGAACACATCGGCTACCGTTTAAACGACGGGGAAATCGCCGCTTTAATCGGCCCGACGGGCGGGTTGGTCAGTTTCTTCCCCGAGGATGACCCCTGGGCGGCCCATAACCCCGCCATCCTTACCGTCCCTACTTCGGGTGAAGGCATCACGTTCCCCACCTTGGGCGAGTTGGACTTGTCCGAAATCATCGCCCTCCCCACCAACGAGGAAAACATCACCGAAGCGGGCGAAGCCATCTTCGTGGACCGCCGAAGCGATTCGTCCTTCTTCGTACAGGCGCGCCTTAACCGCGAGCAGCACCGCTCCAGCCTGCGCGCGACGCTGACCGAAATCATCAATAACGAAAACATATCCGAAGCCCAGCGCGAACAGGCCGTGGAAGACAAACTGGAAATCCAGCGACGCGTGGAGCGCGAATCGGGCGTGGAGTCCCTGCTCGAATCCAAGGGTTTTTCTGAAGTATATGTACGTATCTCCGATAACGGCGTGGATATCATCGTCGGGCAGGAAACGCTCACCAACTCCGAACTCGCCATCATCCTCGACACCGCCATGCGCAAAACGGGCATGAACGCGAACCAAGTGTACATCAGCCCGATGCGGCGTTAGAAGCAAGCCGCTTACCCCGAACTTTAACGACGGCGTGTTGCATCCCATCACGCCGTCGTTTTTTATTTTTACATAATTTTTGCCTTCAATTCCGCCACATGCAGCATGAGGGACAGGTGATCCGGCAAGTTGATATGGGTGTCCCATAACGTACCCGCCTGCCTTACGGCGTTCATCAGGCGGGTGTATATGTCCAGCGGTAAGCCTTCGCCGTCCATATAGGGAGTAAGGACGGTCTTTATCACGGGCATGTCATAGACCGTTTTTAACCGGGCGATGACCACCAGTGCCGCAAGGTGCTTGTGTGTGTACAGGCGCCCCGCGGGTGGGGGAAGCAACCCGTCGCGTATGTAGTTCTGCACCATGGGGCGCGTGATGCCCAGGGACTTGCGTTCGCTTAGCTTCAATAACTGCGCGATCGTAAACGTGGGGCTGTAGTGGTGTATATCGTGCAAAGGGTCTTTGTTATCCATGGGAAAGGCTCCTTTTTAAACGCTTAAAATCGATCGCGCTTACCGCCAGCAGCCCCTGCGAAGGGATGTAGAACCACCATATCAACGGGTAGAGCTTCTTCAAGCCCACCCATCCGTTTAGGTAACGCGGTATGTTGTACAGCAATACGCTAACGTCGCACAAGAGGAATAAAATAAGCCCCGCAAGAATGAGCGGGGCATTACGGAGGGTCTTGCGGTATCTGACGTGCAATCCCATGTTCATGATAAACAGGAAGGCATACAAGCCCGCGAGGACGGCGATCGCGTGCAGGAATGAAAAAACAACAACCGTACAACCTATAAACGCGAACACGTAAGCAACATGATTCCGCGGCAAGCGGTACACCCGCATCGCGTAGCACACATGCGCAAAGCAAAAGACCGCAACCCCCATAACGTGCGCGTCACGCAACACCAAAAAGAAATCCGCCCAACAAGTGAAGGCTATCGCCCCCGCCAGCCACGCCCAATCGCGTTTGTCGCGGCACAGGGCATACGACCCCACACAAACGGCGAAGCATAAAACCACATACAAAAACCGAATATATTCAACCATCGTATTCAGTTTCTGCTTCCGTTCCCCTTTTTATACGTTCGTCGTAAACGATCGACCAAACCCCTTCATGGCTGACGGCGACCACGTGGTGTACGGTACGCATGAATTGCAAGCCGCGTCCCTGTCCCAATCCCCATTCGCTTTCCACCACCGCCACGAAGGTATAGTTATCGATAAAATCCCCCGCCGTTACCGTAACGCCGTACATCGGGCGTTCGCTAAGGGTGCGCGGGGCGAAGGGCTCCATCACTTCGGTGTCGTGCAGTAATTCCGGCGCGAACCCCACGATCGAACGGAATCCGAGTTCGCCCGACATATACGCCAAGCGCGACCTAAAAGCGGATTCGATGTTTTGTACCGCGTTCTCCCTGCGGAAGCCGGGCTGGTTGACCGCATGGGACAGATCAAGCGTGACGCTTACCTCGGGTACGGAAAACTCCACCGCGTGGAGGATCAGCGTGTACCTGTCTATATGCACGTTAAACAATTCCTGGATATGCGGCCTTAGGTTAAACACGACGTCCGTACCGTTGGGGGCGATGTTCACCTGCTCGGCGGGTATGGTGAGCGTATTGCCGCGGCCGACGTCGATTTCCAAGCTCGCTTCCACCAAAGTGGGCAAGCGGTTACCCCGATCGTCCGTGCCGTGCATGACCATAACAAGTAAATGTCCTTGCTGGGCGATGGCTTCCAGGTTTAAGCGGAAGGGTTCAAGATAAAGGGTATGCGGCTCGTCCTGATTGCGCCCGCTGAGGTGACGCAGGGAAATGTCCACGGGCGGGTAGGGGTATACGTAATAAAGGTCGCGGAAGCTCAAGGTGATCAACGAATCCAGGTTTAACAGCGGCCCGAACGTGGCCCTGCCCACAAACGCGTCGCGGCCCGGGAAATGCGCCGTCGCTTGCCCTGCGGTCAATTCCGTAAGCCCGCCGTAGTTATCGCGTATGTGCAGGAATGTGCTTTCGGAATCGTCGCGGCGGCGTAAGCCCACCCCGGCGAACCGCCCCGTAAATACATAGCCGATGACCGTTTCTATGTTGCTGAACGCGGCATGGCTGACGCGCAGACCGTCGCGCGGGTCACCCCCGGGCAGGAGGGGGGTGGGTTGATTAAGGAAGACGGGTGCGCCGAAGGTTATCGGGCCCGTTATGCGGTAATTAAACTCAACGTATTCATGCGTGTGCGGGCATTGGAACAAGAGGGTTAAAAAGGAAGCGTCGAAGCGCAAAGCGTCGAAGCGCAGGACCGTACCCAAAACAGGGTCGTGCCGGATGTCGAAGGATTGCCGTACGTACAGGTTACGCGCTTGGTCGTACAGCAGGATGATATATTCGTCGGGGTCGAAGGCTTCGTCGAAATAAAAATAAGTCCCCATAACCCCCGGGGACAAACGCGACAAGGTAAGGGTTTGTCCGTTTAATGTGTGTTTTTCGTTGATCATGATAAAATTGCCGTTGTTGGGTACGCCGACCGGCAGGGTAATGGGGGTGAAATGGGCCATGGATGCCACGACTTCACGCTGTTCGGCGATGACGCGGGTGGTCTGGATGACGGCGAACCCCGCCCCGCAAAAAATAAACAGCAAAAAGAAACCGGCAATCAACAGCTTTTTAACGGTCAAACCCGCGAGCAGGGAGCGTTTGCCGCGTTTGGCTTTGCCCGAAGCTGATTTCCCGTCGTCCTGCATGTATACGAGCATACCCGAATCGCTGTCGTCGATGATGCCGCCCGCGTCATAAATGGAACGCGTGCTGACCAGCGGCCCCACGTCCATCGGCTCGTATTCGTCCTCCGCGTCTTGGTCGGCCTGGAGTAACGCCTCCAGTTGCGCGTCCAAATCGGATTGGCCGGAAGCCTCCGCCCCGTCTTCATCCGTTTCGTCTAACGAAATCGGCGCCGACGGGGGCGGGGGAGAGGGTTCCCCTTCTTCATCCTCCGAACCGCCGATACCCAGCGATTTCATCAGTTCATCATATTCGTCCATGGCTTAACCCCTAACCGAAAAAGAAACCCGCCAGCGAACCCAACGTCATCGCCGCTATTATAATGATTGCGATAACGAGTACAATTTTCTGCTTATGCTTCCTAAAGAATTTTTTCATGGCATCCAACCCCCTTACATCAAGTGCTTGATAAACCGCGAAGGCTCCGACGGTTTATCATAACGTGATTTTACCACAGAAAGGAATAATTCGCGCTTGGCGCGTGTAATGCCTACATATAAGAGGCGCCGCTCCTCCTCAATTTCCGCGGCGGTCTTTGAACGGACATGGGGCAGGACATCCTCCACCACGCCCGCGATAAAAACCCTTTCGAACTCCAAGCCCTTCGCGCTGTGCAATGTGGTGAGCGTGACGCACGGGCCCGTCGGCGCGTCGGAAGCCTTGGCCGTGATACTCGACTGCGCGTGGGCAAGGAAATCCCTCGGGTCGGGGTACGCCTTCGCGGCTTCCTGCAATTCGTCCGCCAATTCGAAAAGCCCCGCTTGGTCCAGCTTGCGGTACGCGCAATGGTCCGCGATATGGACATTATACCCTATTTTTTGCCGAATGAAGCGAATTGCGTCCGAGGTTTTTTTACCATGCAGGGTCTTTATATCCGCGCGGAGTTCTTCCAGGCGGGTTTTTTGCGCGATGTGCAGGCTGCGGTCGCGGATATACGCTTCAAAAAGGCCATGCCCTTTCTTCTTTAACCCTTCCAGGAAAGCCTTATTGATAAAACGGTACGGTTTGTTGGCGATGCGTACGGCGTCGGGGTCGTAACCGGTTGCGTTCGGGTCTATACCCAGCCGCAGATAGGCGAAGACATCCTCCGCGATCCAATGCTCGTAGATCATGGGCATCTCGTCGCGCGCGCGGTAGGGTATGTTTAAGTTTAGGAAGGCATCCGCGAACGCCCGTGCCTGTATGTTCAAGCGGAAGGCCACGGCAATTTCGTCGAGGTTGGCTCCTTCCTTCTGCCATTTTTTAATGCGTTCGCCGATGCTTTGGGCCTCGGTATTTTGGTCTTCACTTTTGATCAAGACGGGCACGGGGCCTTGACGGTTTGTCCCCACGATTGCCTTGGGGTAACGGTGTTCGTTTTCGGCGATGACGGCGTTTGCGAAGCGGATGATCGGTTCCGTCGAGCGGTGGTTTACCTCAAGCGTGATTTGCTCCGTCCCCGGAAAGTCATGGGGGAAGCGCAGCAAAAACTCCGGCCGCGAACCGCGGAAGCGGTAAATGCTCTGGTCATCGTCCCCCACGATAAACAGGTTGTTCGCGGGCGCGGCAAGCAAACGGATCGCCTCATACTGCACGCGGTTAATGTCCTGGAACTCGTCAATCATAATATAGGTAAAGCGTTTTTGCCAGTCTTTTAAGGCTTTCGGGTGGGTTTGAAGCAATTCGTACGCATGGCAAAGCATGTCGTCGAAGTCGATTTTCCCGTGTTCTTTTTTATGCGCTTCATATCGGGCGCAAACACGCTTGAAATCCGCGTCTCCGACGGTTACGGCATGGTAATGCGCCGGGTCGTGCAGCTCGTTACGTACAAGCGACATTTCACCCAGCAGCGCGGAAAGCATTTCTTCGTCGGCGTCGTAACCGAGCTCCGCAAGATGCGTGCGCACGACGTTTTTGCGTTCGCCTTCGTTGACGATACTGACTTGTCCCCCAATGGGGGACAAGTTGCAATTTGTATCCGGCCCATATGACATCATCATACGAAAGAATACCGAATGGAACGTGCCGAACGTGACGGGAGGCACTTCGCCGCCCGTAAAATTGGCCGCGAAACGCCGCTTCATCTCCTGCGCGGCGGCGCGTGAATAAGCGATGACCAATAAATTCGCGGGCGGGATACAACACTTCCGCGTCAAATATACCGCGCGGGAAACGATGACCGCTGTCTTGCCGCTGCCGGGGCCCGCCAGTACCATCATGGGGCCGTGCAGGTGGGAAGCGGCGGCGCGTTGGTTTTGGTTGAGGGTATCCATACACCATAATTCTGCCACATTTTTTTGATATAATAAATAGGTAAGGCGAATTTATTCGCCAAGCAAAAAAGGGGCGTTTTCCATGGATGTAAACCTTCCCACCCAATACCGCAGCAAAGCGACCGATAATATCGAACACAGCATTTTAAAGAAATTCCGCCGTACGATATGGCGGCCGTTTATCGAAGGCATCAAGCGGTATGCCTTGCTCCAGCCCGGCGACAAGATTGCCGTGTGCGTTTCCGGCGGCAAGGATTCCATGCTGCTGGCGAAACTGATGCAGCTCTTACATTCGCGTAGCGATTTCCCCTTCGGACTAAAATTCATCACCATGGACCCGGGCTTTACCCCCGCCGCGCGCGGCGAAATCGAAGCAAACGCGCAAGCCCTGGATATACCCCTCCGCTTCTTTAACACAAACGTCTTCGACACCGTAAGCAAGGCCGAACGCTGCCCGTGTTACCTGTGCGCGCGGATGCGGCGCGGCCACCTGTACGCCCAAGCGCGGGAATCCGGATGCAACAAGATCGCGACGGGGCATCATTTTTCCGACGTGGTCGAGACTGTCCTCATGAACGTATTCCACGGCGGCACCTTCGAAACCATGATGCCCAAGCTGCGCAGCCGAAACTACCCCGGTATGGAGTTGATCCGCCCTTTATATTGTGTACACGAGGATGCCATCCTCGCGTGGGTGAAGCACAACGGCCTTACTTTCGGAAATTGCGCTTGCCCCTTGGCCGAAAAAAACGCCCAAACCGAAACGGTCGGGCGCAGGCAGAGCGTGAAAGAATTGTTGAGGGAGTTAAAAAAGGACAACCCCGAAATCGAAGACCGTATATTCCAAAGCACGCACCGCGTTAATTTAGAAACGGTTATCGGATATAAGAAAGGCGAGCGTACGGTTAGTTTTTTGGATGGTTATTGATAAGCAATTTAGTCGCCGTTTTGTAAATTTCGTTTCTATTGCAAAATCCTTTAAACATAAAATGACCCAGCGTGGTACGCATTGTTAAGAGGCGTGCCGGGTACTGTCCTTGGCAGTATATGCCAAACGGCATGATTTGCAAACCAATTTTTAACTCCCTAATTTGATTGCGTAATCCGCTTAACGGCCCGGTCAAAATCACTTACAAGCTGCGACATTTCACGCGCACGATAAGTTTCGAATTCCGCTTCCGCTTTTTCGAACGCTTGCTTTTTGCTGATGCGTCCCTTACCTTTTAATATTTCGCGGCGATTTCCCGATAGGTTGCGGTCAAGTTCTTCAATCCAGTTTGCCATCGTCATGGGTCGTTCTTCCAACGCTTGCAATTCGGCGAAATCAAGGAACTGCGAAACCAGCAAGTTAAGCACGTTCAATTCCCGCTCCGTCAAATAATTTTTGGCGATGACCACATCGTTTTTTGTTGCGTATTCGCCTTTGAAATTCGTCATGCCGACATTCGATTTATTATTGTCAACGCGTTCATATATCAATTCCGCCGCCGTGTGTTTGTGGGCGGCATAATGCATTTTGTTTTGTACGTTTGCAAAAAATTCCCGCGTCGTTGCCGCTTTGGGGTCATAATCAACGGAAGTTGCGTAGATATCGGTCACTTGCTGATAAAGATTACGTTCGCTGCTGCGAATGTCACGGATACGTTGCAAAAGCTCACGGAAATATCGCCCGCCGCCATTTTTAAGCCGTTCATCGTCCATCGTGAAGCCCTTGCGGATGTATTCATTCAAGCGACCCGTAGCCCATTTGCGAAACTGCGTGCCGCGCATGGATTTAACGCGATAGCCAACGGAAATGATGACGTCGAGGTTATAATAATCAACCTTGTATGTTTTGCCGTCTACGGCAGTTGTTGCAAAAATTGCAACAACTGAATTTCGTTCAAGTTCACCTTCTTCAAACACATTTTTTATATGGCGTGAAACCGTAGATTTGTCACGTTCGAAAAGCTCCGCCATTTGGTCTAGCGTCAGCCAAACCGTTTCCTCGTCGAAGCGTACGTCAACGGTAATTCTTTCATCATCAGTTTTGAAAATGACAACATGGTCACTTTTATTTTTCATCATCCGCAATCCTCCTGTATCCAAATGAATTTTACATCTCCTTGGCGGATAATGCAAAAATTACGCACTAAACGAAAAAACCCCATGCTAAAATCCGAGCTCGCACAGGGTTTCACCCACCTCCCCGTGACATTGGGAGGTGTTTTCGTTATTTATTTGGCTTTTGTTCTTTTATTTCTTTTTTGAGGCAACGTGAAGTGTCGAAGGGTGGGTACCCGTTAAAATGCATTACCCGCGGCTTGGCTACGTAACCATTAATAAAGCCAATTGCAATATACACATCATGGGCAAATGTGTCAAGTGTTCTGCGTAAACATGACAAACATAATTTCCTCTAGGTTTTATTTTAAGGCACCAAAATATAATGTTTCTAACAACAAAGTCAGAAACATTGACAACGCCGATAGTTTCTGACATAACGCCGATAATTTCTGACATACTGCTATTAAATGGAGGTATGTATGATGGCCGAACGCATAAGCTAATATGTAGAATAAACAATACTCGCAGCAAATCCGCTTGTATGCTTGTACTGTAGCATTTTTCGACAGTTCGGACAAGGGCAATATAGCTTGTTTGGGCTGTTAAAGTATGGTCAACCTCCCGATATTTTTATATTTCGTATCTATCAAACCCTTATTCAAAATCTAAAAATTTCCAAGCAGGGGTTTGAAGTATATTGGAGATTTTAAAAAGTGTAGACAAGCTAATGGGCTTGTTCATGTTTGGAGCTTCGATAGCTCCGATGTAACTGGTGGCAACACCCATTAATTCGGATAATTCTTCTTGTGTATATCCCTTTAACTTTCGATAATAAGCTATTTTGAGTCCCAGCTTTTTAAATTCATTGGAATAGACATGATTTATCAAGTTAATCACCCCTGTATATTGTAGGGGCTTGACATTATTATCATTATCACATTAAAATTGGATATATATAACTTGTATGGTTATATTTATATCCAACACACTAATAAATTGAAAAGGAGAATGTACGTGAAAGCAAGAAGCAAAAAGTTTACATGCATTTTGTTGTCATTGGTTTTGGCGTTACCGATGATGCAAATGTCTGTTATGTCCGTACGAGCAGCGGACGAAGTGTATGCATTTTTTGATAGCAGTGAATTTTCCCCGTGGACGATGACTATTCGCGCCGATACCGTTGAAGAAGAAGAATTTTTTCAAAGTGCGGAAGGATTTTGGGGGTCGGCAACGCTTCGGATGGTTACCGTACCCGTAGGCGCGGTACTTACAACTGAATTATTGGGAAATATGCAAACGGGTAGAGAAGAAACGATTAGGGTTTCTTGGTTACCGTATTGGGGTTATGACGGGGATATTATTCCATCGTTTGTAATAACAATGACCTCAACCCAATCATCTGTCACCGGAGGCGAGGGGACAAATTGGAATGTGGAAGCCGCGAAGGCCACAATCATATTGGATACGGCAGGAATCCATTTGTTAAGCATCAACCGTACATTACGCGATCGTGGAGTGACCACGAGCGGCGGAGAAACTCTGCGGATTGTGGTATACGAATCCAATAATGTTCCTACGCCCACGCCACAACCTACACCCGTTCCCACGCCGCAACCCACACCACAACCGACCCCTGCACCCACCCCCGCACCAACACCGCAACCCACCCCCGCCCCCGTGGTTACCCTACCCGCTCCCGCAGGGCTGGCGACTTCCGAACGCCTTGTTTCCGTCATACCACCCGCACCCGTAGCAGGGCAAGACCTTCGCTACACCGTTCAAGCGGGTGAAACGGTATGGAGTATCGGGTTTAATTATTACGGCTCCATGCAAGCTCCAACCATCAACCGTATTATGGCCGCTAACCGCGGCGTAATCCCCGCAAGTGGCACGCTGACCGCGCAGACGGCGATTACCTTACCCGCGCAGGGCTTACGCGACCCCATCGACCGTATCAATGCAAGCAACGCCGCAGGTATGTACTTGGTACGGAACGGCGACACCTTGGCGTCGATTGCGCAGCATTTCTTCGGCAATCCCGCCGAATGGAGAAAGATATACGAAGCCAACAACGGCAGGCTTCCCAACCCCAACCTCATCCGTGAGGGTCAATGGTTGATTATTCCTTCATAACCGAGACTATATATAAAACCGCGTGGATTTGCGATTCACGCGGTTTTTTATTCATGTATGGGAGCGAAATATATGAAAAAAGCGATATGCCTTGCCGTGTTGTTCGTATTGATCGCAATGGTTACGGCTTGCGGCGGCAATCCGAACAACGAAGCACCCCCCGAAACGATAACCGATTCGCATATGGGTGATGACGTTGAAACAGCAGATATTCCCCCGCTCCCGCTTTCCTACATAACGATTGCGGGGGAGCGGTTTGACACAAGCGAAACGGTGCTGTTCATCGTAAACACCGACTTAACCAATGCCGACATCATACCGCTGCGCTATATGACGAACTTGACGCAACTATTCTTTTTGGGCGGGACGCAAATATCCGACCTTACCCCGTTGGCGGGACTCATAAATTTAACGATGCTCGACCTTAACAACAACCAAATATCCGACCTCACACCCTTGGCGGGGCTTACCAACTTGGAGTGGTTGGACCTATCCGGCAATCCCATCACCGATTGGTCGCCCGTGGCGCATGTCGGGCATGTTGAAGGCCGCCTGTAGCCGATGATAATAACGCTCACCGCCGTTTTAAGGCGTCACCGTAAACCTTTTGGTTTGCCTCTAATGGCATAGCTTCTGTTGTTTTCAATTCGGAACACAACGTGTTCCGTTTTTTATTTTGTTTATCCATTTACAGAACCTTCCTTATCATGTTTAAAGGCTCATCCCAAAACATCCGCCAACAGCGTATAGTTTATTTCAAACGCTTCCGCCACTTCCTTGCATGTCAGATGCCCGCCGTAGCAATTGACGCCCGGCAGCAGGTTCGTGTCCGCGCGTACGGCGGCTTCGAGGCCCTTATTGGCGATTTTGAGGCCGTGGCCTAGTGTTGCGTTATTGAGGGCGAAGGTTGATGTGCGGCTTACCGCGCCCGGCATGTTGGCCACGCCGTAATGGATGACGCCGTCGATGACGTAGGTCGGGTCGTTGTGGTAGGTGCGGCGGGTGGTTTCGCAGCAGCCGCCTTGGTCCACGGCTACGTCCACGATGACCGCGCCTTCGCGCATACTTTTGAGGTGTTCGCGCTTTACGAGCTTGGGTGCCGCGCCGCCGGGTATCAGGACCGCGCCGATCACGAGGTCCGCCTGGCATATCGCGGTCTCGATGGTGCTGGCGGTCGAGTACAGGGTTTGTATGCCGTTGGCGAATACATCGTCGAGGTAGGTGAGGCGTTCAATGTTGGTATCCAGAACGGTGACGTTCGCGCCCAGGCCGACGGCCATTTTAAGCGCGGCTGTACCCACCACGCCCGCGCCGATGATGGCGACCTCGCCGTTGCGTACGCCCACCGCGCCGCCCAGCAATACGCCGCGCCCGCCCATGGGTTTTTCCAAGCAGCGCGCGCCGACTTGGACGCTCAACTTGCCCGCGATCTCCGACATGGGGCGCAAAAGGGGCAATCCGCCTATTGAATCGCGGATGGTTTCGTAGGCGACGGCCTTAACTTTACGGGCGAGCAATTCCTCCGTCAGTTCCTTGTCCGCGGCCAGGTGCAGGTAGGTGTAGATGATTTGCCCTTCGCGCATCAGGGGATATTCGGGCGCGAG
The DNA here is from genome assembly GCA_009780585.1 of Defluviitaleaceae bacterium. Lineage (GTDB taxonomy): Bacteria > Bacillota > Clostridia > Lachnospirales > WQUN01 > WQRX01. The sequence goes on from WQZS01000005.1 coordinate 18,237, forward strand.
GGGTTCCTTCACTTTTACGATCATATCGCAGGCTTCCCACACCGCTTGGGCGGTATTTACGATGACCGCGCCCGCTTGGATATACTCCGCGTCGGAAAAGCCCGAACCCATGCCCGCCCCGCTTTGCACGTATACTTGGTGGCCTTGCCTTACGTAATCGAACACGCTGCCGGGCGTCAGCCCCACGCGGTATTCGTTTTGCTTGATTTCCGTAACCGTTCCGACCTTCATATACAAACACCCTTCCATGACCGGGATTCACCTATATCCAATGATACGCATAAGATGTACAGGGTATACAAGCAATACGAACGTAAAGGAGGTACACAATGCCTTTGTATGACAGGTTCCGTTATTCGAACTTTTTCCGCCGCCGCCAAATCGATGGGCCGGGTATGTATTGGCGGTTTAAGCGGTTCCGCCACCATCCGCGGTATTGGATGATGGAGCGGTAATTAATCCGCCATCTCGCGGTGGACTTCGTACAGTAAGCCTTGAAGGTCCTCAATTTGCTCGACGGTCAATTCGGCCAAAAGGAGCAGGGGACCTTTTTCTATGCGGCCGCGTTTGTTCCAATCCGCCTTAAAGACGGCCAGGTATTCGGTTAATTGTTTATTTGCGTAGCACAACGCCACGGCATGGATGCGTTTGAGGCCCGTCAAGTCGATGTGCTTGCGTAGGAAGACTTCCTCCAACTCACCCGCCGCCAGCTTGTCCAGCTCGCGGTCGCTGAAAGGGATGAAGCCGTAATCCATCAGGCGCAGATCGGCCCAACGGTTATAACGGGGCAGGAATACGCCCGCCCGCCGAACGGCCGTGTATAAGGGGGGAAGGGCGATCACAGCCGCTTCGAGCGCGCCGATTATACGCATGGCGATCACAGAAAGCGCGCGTTCGCCGATCACGCGCGTAATTAAATCGGGGAATTCACGCTCGTCCAGCGCAAGGATGAAAGCGATTTCCGCGTCGGGGCGCAGGGGGAACTCCCCCCACATAAGGAAATAGACCGCCGCGCTCCCCGCAATCACGACGGGCAGGGCGATGATGTTTAAGGTCACCTTAAAAAACCGTTTGATGCCGAATACCGCGCCCGCCAGCAAACCGCCGAAAAAAACGGGCGCAACGGCCCGTGCGATCAGGTTCTCCATGCCCCCCATCCAAACGGCATAGACAAAACTGAGCAGTACCCCCGCCAAAAAATATGTAACGAGCAAAGCGGCAAGCCCCACGGCCGGGTTCCATCGTATCCTGTTTAGGTTCGCCATATCATTCCGTCCTTGGTTAAATCAATTCGGGTGGAATTTATCATACATAGCGGCAATCTATATTGCAAGCGAATTTGCGTTCGCAAGGGTTTTTACGTACAATCATTTACAAGGAGTGGTTCCCTTGCTGTTGCAAATGAAAAACGTCAGCAAAAACATCGGCGTTGCGGAAATCCTGCGCGGCGTTTGTTTTATTATGGAAGAAAAAGAAAAGGCTGCGCTGGTCGGCGTCAACGGCGCGGGTAAGACGTCCGTTTTCCGTTTGATCACCGGCCAATGGCAGGCCGATGAAGGGAGCGTCATACGCGCGAACGGCACGCGGCTCGGTTATCTGCCGCAGCTTGCGGAATCGGAGGCGCAAACGGAAGCGGCCCCCAACGCCGACCATACGCTGTACGATGTGTTGGATGCGGTCTTCGCCCCTCTATATAAAATAGAAGCGGAACTGCGCGCGCTGGAACGGCAAATGGCTTCAAATCAGGGCGAAATCGCATTTCCCCAAATCATCAAAACTTATGACAAGCTAACCCAGCGCTTTATTTCGGAGGGCGGCTTCGAATCCGCCAGCCGCGTACGCGGGGTATTGCGCGGGTTGGGCTTCCCCGAGGAACGCTGGGCGCAACCCTTCGGGCAGTTATCGGGCGGGGAAAAGACCCGTGCCATGCTGGGACGCCTTTTACTCGAGCGGGCGGACCTGCTCCTGTTGGACGAGCCCACTAACCACTTGGATATCGAAAGCGTGGCGTGGTTGGAAGAATACCTGCGCGCGTTTCCGGGCGCGGTATTGTTGATTTCCCACGACCGGTATTTTATGGACCGCATTGTGACCAAAACCATTGAAATTGAAAACAAAACCGCGTACGTATATAATGGCGATTACACGACATTCGTTAAGCAAAAAGCGGTAAACCGCGAAATCGCAGAGAAGCATTTCCGTGAACAGCAAAAGGTAATCAAGCACCACGAGGAAGTCATCAAGACGATACGCGGCTTCAGCACGGAAGCGGCGATCATCCGCGCAAAAAGCCGCGAAAAGATGCAGGCGAAAATCGAACGCGCGGAAAAACCCGCGGACTTGCCCGATACCATGCGCCTGCGCCTTACGCCAAGCATTAAATCGGGCAATGATGTATTGAGCGTAGAAGGCTTGGCGATGGGCTTCGACGGTAAGGCGTTGTTTAAGGATATCTCCTTCGAATTAAAGAAAGGTGACAAAACCGCCATAATCGGGCCCAACGGTATCGGTAAGACGACGCTGCTTAAAATATTGGTGGGGGAACTTGTACCGGATTCCGGTCGAATCCGTGAGGGCGTCAACGTCAAATTAGGCTACTACGACCAAGCCCGCCAGCAATTGGACGAAACGAAGACGTTGTTCCAAGAATTGTCCGATACCTACCCCAAGCTGACCAATACGGATATCCGTACGCGCCTTTCCGCCTTTATGTTCCGCGGGGACGATGTATTTAAGCCCATCACGGCGTTGTCGGGGGGCGAACGCGGGCGGGTGGCCATGGCCAAGATCACGCTGGCGGGGGCTAACTTCCTGGTGCTGGACGAACCGACCAACCACTTGGACATCTATTCGAAGGAAATATTGGAGGACGCCCTGCGCGACTTTTCCGGGACGCTCCTGTACATCTCGCACGATCGTTACTTTATCAACCATACGGCCACACGTATCCTGGAGCTTACCGCGAACGGATTAACCGAATATATCGGCAATTACGACGATTATTTGGCGGAAAAGCAAAAGCATTTGCAAGCGGAAATAAAAACGGATGACCCCCTCCCTTCGGGGTCGGCGGACGAATCCGACCGGAACCGGCAAAACCAATGGAAAACGCAAAAGGCGCAGCAGTCCGCCGAGCGTAAAAAACAAGCGCGCATCAACCGTTTGGAAGAGGATATTGCCAAAACCGAGGAAGCCATCGCCAGATGCGACGTTAAGCTGGCCGACGATGCAATCGCCCGTGACGCCGCCGCTTCCGAAGCGGTTTACGGCGAAAGGACGGAGCTTGAAGAAAAGCTGGACGAGCTGTACGAAGCGTGGGATGCCACAAATTCGGAGGGATCGTAGATGAAGCAGAAAACATTGCTTGATATGCTCCTGTACATCCTGGGTATGTGCTTTAACTTGGCGCTGATGGCGCTGGTGGGGTACGCGGTGTACGTGTTTACCATACGCGGTTTCGCCTTCGGCGAGGAAATGTCGGAGTATATGGTGGCCTCGGGCGAGGACTACGAAGTCGAATTCGTGCTGGAGGAATACACGCCTTTGGCGGAAGTGGCGCGCAGGCTGGAGGAAGAGGGCCTTATCCCCAACCAATGGATGTTCCGCCTGGAGCGTATGCTGATGAACCGCGGGCAGGATTTCCGTCCCGGCACCTTTACGTTAAACCGCAGCATGTCCAGTTCGCAGCTCAACAATACCCTGCGCGCGCTCCCCCCGGCGGAAACGGAATCCCAGCGCATCACCATCCCCGAAGGCTGGACGATCGCCGACATGGCCGCCTATTTCGAACGGCGGGGTTTCTTCCCGGCCGAGGATTTTATCGACGCCGCCCAACACGGGACGTTTAACTACGGCTTCCTCGTACACGTACCCCGTGACCGCCCCAATCGGTTGGAGGGTTACCTCTTCCCCGATACGTACGAAATCTCTATGACCCCTTCGCCCGAGCATATCATCCACCGTATGCTGCGCCGTTTTGAAAGCCTGTTTACCAACCATTACCAGGGCATAGCCGAGGAAATGGGCATGACCATCGACGAGGTCGTGATTATGGCGTCGATCATCGAACGCGAAACGCGCGTAGCTGACGAACGCCCCAAGGTCTCGCAGGTCATCCACAACCGCATACGCATCGGTATGCACCTTGAAATGTGCTCGACCGTCAACTATACGATCGGCCCGCGCGAACGTCTGACCTACGAGGAAACGCGGACGCCTTCCCCGTGGAACACCTATATAAACCCGGGACTGCCCATCGGGCCTATCGGGAACCCCGGTTGGGCGTCCATCCGCGCGGTCATGTTCCCCGAGCCGAGCAATTACCTGTTCTTTGTACTGCGCGACCCCGTGACGGGCGAGCATCATTTCTCCACCAATTTGGCCGATCACAACGCGGCCTCGGCAAGGTATTTGAATTAGGAATCCGGAATAAAAAATAGGGAGGGTATGTAATGGGGAAATCCGTTTGGGTTCGTTTAAACATGGCCGGGTATAAGCCGGACCGCGCGAAGGCGGCGGTCGTGTTGTCGGATGCGGATATCGAGGGTGGGAAGTGGCGCGTTAAAAAGGAAGGGAACGTTGTATTGGAAGGAACGCTTGCCGCGGGAAAGCACGGGGACGACGTGCATGTGAGGCAGGCGTTTTATTATACGGTCGATTTTTCCGCCCTGCGTGAAGCGGGCGTTTATACGTTGGAATTGGACGGCGCCGAACCGCGGCGTATAACGGTCGATACCGACCCGTACGCCAAGGTTGCCGAACAGGCGATTTATCATTTACGTACCGTGCGCAGCGGATGCCCCACACCGCATACCAACGCGGGGCACCCGAGCGACGCCGAAGCCGTTCTGTATGTGGTGGACGGCGATTGGACGGAGGGTAAATGGAAGGAAGCCGCCCCCCGCAGGACGGTCGATATGTTGGGCGGGCATTACGACGCGGGCGATTATATCAAGTTTACGCTTACGGTCGCGTCGCTGGCGTGGCATTTACTGCGGGCGTATGAAGAAAACCCGAAGATGTTTACGAAGGCGCACAGTACGTCCGGCTTGGTCGATCTGTTGGATGAAGCGAAACATTCCCTCGATTACCTGGCCAAGATCTTCCCCGACGAAAATACCTTCATCATCCAAGTAGGCAACGGCAAAGATCATAACGAAGGCTGGCGGCTTGCCGAAAACGACGCTCTCAACGGCAAACGCCCCGCGTTCTGCGCGCTTTCCCGCGTTCATATGGGAGCGGCGGCAGCGGCGTTGGCTTTGGGCGCGGTGATCTTTGCGGATTTCGACAAGGAAGCCGCCGCGCTGTACGGGCAAAAGGCCGCGGCAATCTACGCCCGCGCGCGTAAGGATGACACCCGGGCTTCCGCCTTCGAACGCGACGCTACCAACGACTTCTATTACGACCGCACCGACGAGGACAACATGGCCCTTGCCGCCGCGGAATTGTACCGCTTGACAAAGGACGCCGCCTATCTCGAGCACGGCGCGGCGTACGCTCCGCCCCCGACGGGCAGCGTAAGTTGGAGCGCGATGAACGGCGACGCGAACTACCGCCTTGCGCAGCACGGCGACGCTTCCGCAAAGGAACGTTTCCTAAAGGAAATCGCGGATTACCGCTGGGATAATGTATGGGACCTGCCCGGCGGACGGTATACGTGGGGCAGCCTGCCCGTATGGATGGGCATGGCCAACAACCATGAAATCGCGCGGCGTTTGTACGGCGGGTCCGCTGAATCCGTACCTTTCCTGGGTGTGTTGGATTACACCTTCGGGCGCAACAACTGGGGTATCGGCATGGTCGCCTCCGACGAAATGCCCGATACGATCAAAAACGTGTACAACTACGTGACCAACGTGCTGGGTAAGGTTGCCGTGGGCGCGATGTCCGAAGGCCCGGGGCGTAAAAAAACCCACGATTCGTTTAAGCATTACTTTTCCAAGACGGAAGGCCCCGATCCGTTTGAGCCGTTTAATACCTCCGCGGCTGTGTTTACGGATGATTCGTATGATTTTATGATCGCCGAAAGCACGATATGGGGGCAGGGGAATTTGATACTGATGCTGGCGTTGGCTTAAAGTACCATCTGCTGACGGACGACGGCGCAAGGGGATTAAACAAAAACAAAAGGAACTGTTTTAGGCAGTTCCTTTTTAAATTTAATGGGTCAGCGGATTACCATCTGCGTCCCTGCCAAAACCGCGCTCTGTACGGCATGGGGTAGGGTTGATAGGGGTAGGGCTGACAGGGGTTGGGCCTGTCGCAGCAGGGTTCTTCGTAACAGGCTTCGCCGCAGTAGTTGGGCTGATGCGGCCTGTAATCGTTGTGCCTTACCACTTCGCGTTCGCGTACAACGTCGCGCGTATTGTAAGTGTGCTCGTGTACGACGTCGAATTCGTTTATCGTGTCATGTTGGTGGCGCACGATGTGTTCGTGCTTAACTACGCGCTGTGAGCCGGGGCAGTCGAATACTTGACGCATGACGGGCTCGCGCCTACAGAGATGGCATCCGTTTGTGCAGGTGCAGTTCATGTTTGGCAGCTCCTTCTATAAATAAAATATTGCTTGGTTACATAATATGCGGGACAGGGAGAAGGGTTCGTATCACTTGACAATCGCGTACTAACACATATAATACACGCAGGTTTCCGAAAGGGGGATCCGCGTGTTTTTAATCGATGTAAAGAGCCGCAAGCCCATCTACGCGCAAGTGGTGGATCATTTTAAGCGGCTGATCGTCAGCGGGGTGCTTCACCCCGACGAAAAAGTGCCCTCCGTACGCGACATGGCCCATACGCTCACGATCAACCCCAATACGGTGCAAAAGGCATACCGCGAGTTGGAAGCGCAGGGGTATTTTTATACGGTGATCGGGCAGGGGAATTTTATCGCCGCGCCCGACGCCTCCCGCGAGGTGGAGGCCCATTTTTTACGCCTGCGGGAAGCGGCGCAGGAGCTTTTATACCGCGGCGTGCCGATGGAAAAAATAATCGACGCAATCAAAGGGGGACACGGGAATGATTGAAATAAGGAACCTGACCAAAGCCTTCGACGGCTTTACCGCGCTTAACGGGCTCGACTTGCACGTAAAACAAGGGTCGATCTACGGCATGGTGGGCGTCAACGGCGCGGGCAAAACGACCGCGATCAAACACCTCGCGGGCGTGTACCGCCAGGACGCGGGCGAAGTACGTATCGACGGCATACCCGTATACGACAACGCCGCGCTTAAGGCGCGCGTGGGGTACATCCCGGATGAATTGTACTTCTTCCCCTTTTATACGATGGGGATGCAACGCGGCTTCCTGCGCCGTATGTACGGCGAGCGGGGCAAATGGAACGACGAACGCTACGAAAAAATGCGCGGCTTGATGGGCTTGGACGAAAAACGCCGCCTGGGTAAATTTTCAAAAGGGATGCAGAAGCAAGCGGCCTTTATATTCGCCATGAGCGCGATGCCCGACGTGCTTTTGCTGGACGAACCCATCGACGGCCTCGACCCCATCGTGCGCAAGGTCGTGTTCGAGCTAATTATCGAGGACGTGGCGCAGCGCGGGCTTACGGTGCTGATTTCCTCCCATAACCTAAAGGAAATGGACGGCATCTGCGACGCGGTGGGTATCATTAAAGCGGGGCGGATGGGCATTGAACGGGACTTGGATGATTTAAAAGCCGACGTGCATAAAATACAAGTCGCCTTCCCGCAGGAAAACGCGCAAAAAGAAGGTGAGGCAACTTGTGCTCTAGTAGGGCACAAGTTCGAAGGGCTTGACATCCTCCACCATGAAAAACGCGGCGGGGTGGAATTATTCGTCATCCGCGGCGTCCACGATGAAGTGGAAGCGAAAATTAAGGCCCTTAACCCGTTATTATACGACCATTTACCGTTAACCCTGGAGGAGGTGTTTGTTTATGAAAACCTTCATTGATGATGGATTCCGTAAGAACCCGTGCTTTAACGTACCTTTATTAATCGAGCAATTAAAACGTTTTTGGGTAATCCCGGCGGTTACGCTGCTGGCGTATTTGCTGTTTGTCGTGCTTATGTTGTTTACGGCGAGCCAAAATTCCTGGAACAACCCCAGCCGCATCATGATAAATATATTAATGATGGAGCACCCTGTTATCCTCGTTTCGAGCGTGCTGGCGCCGTTGTGCGCAGCGGCGTCGTTATTCCCGCACCACTACAGCCACCCGGCGAACACGGCGTTCGCGTCTTTGCCGATCAGCAGGCGGCAGCTTTTCGTCACCAACCTTGCGGCGGGCGTTTTGATGTTCGTCATACCGTTGTTGATTCTTGGCTTAATTTTATTAATCCCCGTACGGCTGACCATTGTGAATACGGGGTGGAATATGCAGCCTTTGTCGCAATGGGTTATGAACCGGGAGGTTTTTGCCGGGCAGGTTGTCAACACGCCCCTTGCGGTGGGAGCTTTCTTCCTGCGGGCGGTGCTGACCTCCGGTTTTTATTTCGCGCTGGGTATCATGGCGGTATCGGTGGTGGGCAGCCGCGTAATCGCGGGGATGATCGCGCTTGCCGTTTCCTTCCTGCCCGTTGTCGTATTGGGCTTGGGATGGGTCATCGCGGAGTTCTATGTATTTGGGTTTTCCCATGCGGGTGCGTTCTTTACGGACAGGGTTATGCTGTACATGCACCCCGTGTCTATGGGGGTGCTGTTGAATAATTCCTGGCGAGGGGGTCAATTTGCTCCCGCTCCCTACGGTATGTGGCCGTTTTATTTGAGCCATATATTACTGACGGCGGGGATGCTCGCGGCGGGTTATTTCTGCTATATGCGCCGCAAGGCCGAACGCACGGGTGAAACGGTGGTATTCACGCCCCTTAAAAATATCATGGTATTCATCCTTTCGCTGGCGGGCATGGGTATCGGCGGCGTATTTTTTATGGCGATGTTTAACGGCTCGCGGGCGGGGTATTATTTCGGCTTCGTCATGGGCTTTGCGCTGGCTTATATCATCGCCCAAATGATTGCGGAAAAAAGCCTGCATATATGGTATAAAATAAAAAAACTCCCGTTGTTCGGCGGGATTGCCCTGGGTATGTATATTATGGTGCACGTCATTACAAGCGGTGTGATGTACGGGTACACTACCCATGTGCCCGACATGAATAACGTGGCGGGCGTGTATATCGGTATCCCCATCCGTAGTTATAGCAATGAAGGACGGGATTTTACCTTCGTTACCGACCGTGCCGTTATCGGGCGCACGCTGGCGATCCACGGGCAAATCGTGGAGGAACGCCGTATGCTCCGCCCGTTAAACACCATTGGTATGTGGAGCAGCACGTCGAGGTGGAATACGATGTCCATCGAACGCTTTACCGTCACGTACCGCTTGAACGACGGTAAAATGATTTCCCGCATGTACAGCTTGCCGCGGGACTTTATGCAGCGTTCGGGCGCCGAAGCGCTGCTGCGCGAGGAAGCGGTTATCCTTTCATATTATCCGGCGTTGCTTGATACCGCGTTTACCTCGCGAATCGAGATATTCCTCCGCGGTCCGGCGGGGCAAGAACAACATCCCGTTGTGGTATACAGCCGTGCGCAAATCGAATCCCTGACGGAAGCTCTGCGCCGGGACACCGTTCGCGACGCCGTCAACGAAAGGCAATGGCGAGCGGGCGAAATCCCGTGGCCGAACCGCGATAACCCGTTCTCTGCTTCGGTTAATATACACCGCATAATAAATGAAGACGGCAGGCCCCTTCAATGGAACCGGCATTTTTGGTTTTCGGAACCCGTATACACAACGGAATGGCTGCGGCGGGAATTCCCGGAAATCTATGCGCTTTGGCGGGAATCTTAACTTTTGCTTGACGCGTCACCCTTCCGTGGGTACAATAGCTCATTCCCCGTGCGAAGGAGGTGAATCGAGTTGGCGAATATCAAATCCGCGAAGAAGCGCATATTAGTTGCGGCCAAGAGGCAAGCGCGCAACAAGCACGTTAAGTCCTCCACCAAGACCGCTATCAAGAAATTCACCCTCGCGGCGGGCGCAGGTAACAAGGAAGAATTGCAAACCTTGTTCGTACAGGCGGTTTCGGCCATTGACAAAGCGGCGACCAAGGGTGTTTATCATAAGAACACCGCGTCACGTAAAAAATCGCAATTGGCTAAAATGGTAAAAAAAGCCGTATAATCCAAACCCCTCGGAAGCCTTCGAGGGGTTTTTCGTATACGGCGTTTGCGTTAATCGTCGTTCGCGGGTTCGTCCGGCGGCTCGACGTGTATAGTTGCTTCCATGCCGAATTTTTCCTTGATCATATCCTCAACGGCGGTCGCTAAATAGTGGCCGTTTTTTATGGTCAAATCCCCGTCGATGAACATATGCAGCGTCAGTTCCTTATGCGAAATGTAATTGTGCAAATGGAAATGGTGGAGCCGCAGATCGTCCTCGGATAATGCCTTTACCTCGGCCTTGATGCTGTCGATCAATTCCTGCTTGGGTTCCTCCCCCAGTATCCGCGTGACGGCATCGACCATGATCTTGTAAGCCGCGTAAAAGATCGCCAGCGCGCAGATTACCCCGAGTACGCTGTCCATCCACCACAAGCCGTCGACAAACCGCGCAACCAGGATACCCGCCAGCACAATGACCGACGAAAGCGAATCCGTACGGTGGTGCCATCCGTCCGCCGTAATCACGGGATTGTCGTGCTTGCGCCCGAGCAGGAAGGCATATTGTGCCAGCAATTCCTTTATGATTATCGAAACAGCCGTCACCACAACGGCGATCGTCCCGTACACGGCGTATTCACGGTTTTGGAATCTGCCGATGGAATCGGTAAGGAATTCGTAGCCGATCATGCCCAAGATAAGCGCGATAATCAACGAGGCTACCAATTCCCACCTGCCGTGCCCGAAGGGATGCTCTTTATCGGGCTTTTTCGCCGCCAGCTTCGCCGCAACCACGACGAAGATCGACGTCAGCGAATCGGACATCGTATGCCACGCGTCCGCCATCAACGCGACCGAACCCGTAAGCATCCCCACCCATAACTTGGCGACGAACAACACGGCGTTGATAACGATCGATAACCCGCCTTCGAATACCTGCGCTTTCTGCGATTCATTCTTTTTCATTGTGATCCTCCCCATTGTTTATGTTATGTCCCGATAATTAAAAAAGCACCCATGGGACATTTTCCTGTCCCACAGATGCGTTGCGCCCATCTGCTGCCGCTTAACGCGACCCGGCCCCACAAACCCATAAGGTTTATCGCCTGCTCAGCTTTGCAACAGTATAGGCGCCAGCGTCCCGACTGTCAACAGCGCAAATCCCGCCAAGCTGCGCGGGCTGAAGCGTTCACCCAAAAACAACCGCGCGAAAACCATCACGAATACCACGCTCAATTTATCGATCGGCACCACGCGGCTCGCGTCGCCCAATTGCAGCGCGCGGTAGAAAAAAAGCCAACTCGCCCCCGCCGCCGCGCCCGAAAGGAACAGGAAGGCCCAATTCCTGCGGGTGATTTCGCCGATTTTTTTATACCCCTTCGTGAGAGACACCATCAGCCAGCTCATGGGGACGACCGCCATCGTGCGGATGGCCGTGCCGAGGTTGGCTTCGATATCCGCGATGCCGATACGCCCGAGTATGGCCGTAAGCGAAGCGAAAACGGCGGCAAAAACGGCGTAAATCAACCAACCGTTTCGGGTTTCCGCAGGGGGGATTGCTTTTTGCCGGTTTTGTGAAAGCCGCCTGCGCGTAAAATAATCCTTTAACGAAAATCCCATCTTCCTTTCCAGCATCAGCCACGTACCCACCGCCATCAACACCATACCCGCGGCGGTTATCCACCCCATCGGTTCGCCCAAAAAGATGAAAGCGAGCAGCATGGTCAAGATCGTACTGCTCTTATCAATCGGCACCACGCGGCTTACGCTGCCCAATTGCAACGCGCGGAAGAAGCAAAGCCACGACCCGCCCGTAGCCAAGCCGGAAAGGATGAGGAATACCCACGTACGCGTATCCACCCGCGTAATATCCCCCTGCGAGCCGACGATAAATACCATCAGCCACGCGAAGCACAAAATAACAAGCGTGCGTATCGCCGTCGCAAGGTGCGAGTCCACTTCCCGCAGACCGACCTTGGCAAAAATAGTTGTCAACGCGGCGAACACCGCCGCCGCCGAAGCGTAGAAAAACCACAACTCCATATGTACGTCCCCTTATCGCAAGCGTGTTATAATTATGGATGATAACAAGCGGTTGTCAATTAATACGCATCCCATGTCAAATACGTTGAAAACAAGACGGAATAAACGATTTTTAACAGGGATTCGTATCCCGTAAATAACGGAGGCGTTTGTATGGAAGTCCGCTTGCAAAAATTACTGACCGCCGTCGCTTCGCGCCGCAAAGCGGAGGCATACATCGCCGACGGGCGCGTAACGGTAAACGGCGCAATCGCCGCGTTGGGCGCGAAAGCCGACCCCGAACGGGACGAAATCCTCCTGGACGGGCAACCCGTCCTGCGGCAAAGCGGGCATACCTATATTATGCTGCACAAACCCGAAGGGGTCGTAACCACGGCGCACGACCCGCAAGGCAGGCGCACGGTCTTCGATTTGCTCCCGAAGGATACGCGGCTTTTTACCGTAGGGCGGCTGGACTACGACTCCGGCGGTTTACTGCTGCTTACCACAGACGGCGGCCTTGCCCAACGGCTGACCCATCCCTCGCATGAAGTGAAGAAGACCTATATCGCCCGCATAAACGGCTTACCCGACGAGGCCGCGCTCGCGGCGTTCCGTTCGGGCTTACCCATCGAAGGCAGGAAAACATCCCCCTGCGAAATCACCGTAATCAAAAAGGAATCCGGCGACGTGCGGGTGCGCATTACGCTCCGCGAAGGCCGCAACCGCCAAGTGCGTAAGATGTGCGACCACATCGGCCACCCGGTAAAATCCCTTAAACGTGTAGCCGTGGGTGAATTAAAACTGGGGGATTTGCCCAAGGGTGAATGGCGGAATCTTACCGCACACGAAGTACAGATAATCGCCGAATGATCCGATATACAGGGGAATACCTTTTTTATTGAGCAAAGGGGACTTTCCATGCGTGTAACCAATTCCATGATTTTCGGCAATTCCATGAACAACCTCAACCGCAACATGAAGCATATCAACGGGCTGGTCATGCAAATCGAAACCCGTAAGCTCATCCAACGCCCATCCGATGATCCCATCCTCGCCAACCGGGCTATGCGCTACCGTACGATCTTGGAGGAAACGAACCAATTCATCCGCAACGTGCAGGGCGGGCTCGCCTGGATGGAAGTCACCGAATCCGCCCTGATGAACCTGACGCAAGGTGTCCTCCAGCAATTCAACACGCGGCTGGTGGAAGGCGCGACGGGTACGCTCACGCTGGAAGACCGCTTGGGCATCGTCAAGGAAATGCGCGAACTCATCGACCAAATCGCCTTGGAAATGAACCAAACCTATATGGGGCGTTACGTGTTTTCCGGCTACAGGACCACGCAGCCGCCCATCTTTACGCAGGATAATAACCTCTCCTTCGTCATCACGCAGCAATTTAACGCGCGGGATATCGAACGCATCAAATCCTTCCAAAAGCACCTCCACGACCCCACGCATAACAACAGCGCGCACCAAGGAGTGACCCATAACGCTAATGTCCTAAAACTGGCGTACAGCCACGTCAACTTCGATTTTTCCGTTTTCGGCCCCGACGGTAACCCGCTGGCCGTACCCGGCATACAGGGCGCAACCGGCAGGAACGGCGAACCCCCCTTGGAATACCAAATCGTGGTGCGCAGCCTGATGGACGCGGACGCTTACACACCGCCAAGTGCGCAAATGGAGGACGGCACCGCGGCCAATCCCTTCGTCGTGCATTACATTAAGGAAACGGGAGAGTTGGTGTTCAGCGACGAAGCGATGCGCACCTTCCGCGACGGTACGACCATCACGTACCACAAGGAAGGTTTTAAGCAAGGCGAACTGAATCCGGTGATCTATTTCGATTCCATCGAGGTGCTGGGCATCAACGACGCCGCGTTTACGTTCGACTTTACCGAACCGCCCGTTGACCCGCTGACGGGGCGTTTTAACTTCGCCGTTGACGTGGGCGGAGCAGGCGCAACCAACCCGGGCCTGTTCGAATTGATCGGCGACGGAACCCAAGGGCCGATAATCCGCATTGGCGGGCATACCATTAACCTTTGGGACCCCGATCCGGCATTGCCAATACCCATACACACGACAGTTACGAACGCGAGTCCGCCCATGTGGGAAACGGTATTCGCCATCGGCGGGCCGGGTTTGGCTATAGACGTGAACATCATCCAACGCGTGACCATCGGGGAAAACGGTTATGACATCGGGTTCTCGGTAATCAATTACGGTGACGCGCCGATTAATTTTGACTTCCTCAAGCACATAAACCCAAGCATCGGCGGCTACGGTAACAACCTCCTGTTCGACGGGAACGACCTTTCCGGTATGGGCCTGCCCAACATGCAATTAACACCCAACGACCCCGACGCGACATTGGGGTTGGTCATCGATCTTTCCGCCCCCGACAGGGTGCATATAGGCGACGCGAACGCCGCCGCGAGCTTCACCCCGCCCGCCGCGAACAACCCCATGACCGAAAGCGCTTTCGCGGCTGTATGGGAAAACCAAGTAGCGCTGCCGGATACTCCCCTAACCTTTACTTCCTCCGTCCGCGTAACCGTTCCCATGCCCTCTCTGCTCCCCGGCGACGTTATCCGTCAGCAGGAAGACTGGATCGTACACGAAATTTCCCCCAACAACCACCAACGCATCAACGACTTGGCGCGGCTCATATACACCGACAAAATGTATACCGACCTTAAACGCCTATTGCAATTCACCGAATCAATCGAAATTTCCGACCACAAAGCCCTGGAAGCCTATTTCATGGCCCCGCCGCACCTCTTAACCGGTCAAAACCTCATCGACGCCATCAACAAGCAAATCTCCGACGAAACCGCCCAAGCCAACGCCATCCTGCACGACCGCTTCAATAACCTGCTGAAATTATTCGAACGCCATACGGACAATGTCATTGCTGAGCACGCCCGCTTGGGCACCCGCATGGACCGCTTCGATATGATGGAAATCCGCTTGACCGAGGACGATGTGCACTACCAAGAGCTCCTTTCGGCAACGGAAGACACTCGTTTGCAAGAAACCATCATGCGCAAAAACGCCGCCGAAGCGGCAATGCACGCGGCACTAAGGGCCACCGCCATGACGGTACAGTTGTCGCTGGTGCATTTTTTGAGGTAGTAAACAAAGGGATTTTTCCGTCGTGAGAGGGATGTCTATGTTTAAACGCAAAGTATGCTTGTTTATTGCATTGGTGCTGGTATTTTCTTGTATCCCCGCTGTCCCCGTTTACGCGCAAGCCGTTGATGATATTCCATCGTTTGAACAGAGCCTTGAACAATTACGATCGGAATTTTTCGCGCCGAAATCCGGTGTTCGCTCCATGGGACCGCCGCAAATTATCGTCGATGCAAATAACGCAGTACACACGCCGCCGGAAACGATTCCGCTACCCTATGATTCAACGAGTGGGGGTATCGGCTTCGTGCCGGCGGCTTCTTTTACCCCGTATTCGCAAGGAGATACCCGATTATTCAGAAACCCCAACCAAGTCGGTACCCTTACAAAACAAGGTTTACGGGTTAATATTTGGACTATGGATACCACCGTAGACGGACAAATAGACGACGCCATGGTAACGCGGTTTGATCAAATAGTGAATCAAATGGAAACGGCTTTCGCGCCCTTCGGCGGTGTCCGCGTTATCACCCCGTGGCCGGTTGAAATGCCTGTTGTAGGCGATGTGCATGGGGACAGCCGCGTAAATGTATTGATACATAACCATACCGACGGCGGATTTTTCAGCAGCGGTGATTATTTTTGGGATGGCGGCATCGAACCTATAGCGCTTTTCCACATAGGTAGTAGTTTTATCGGTAACAGGGACGTCCTTTACGATGTTTTCGCGCACGAATTCCAACATTTATTATTCCATTTATATTTCGGCGTTTACCTTTCGGTAATGGGTGCAACCGTAACGCCACAACAGTTCCTTTGGTTCAATGAATCGTTGAGTGAGCTTGCGGGGCTTTTATATGCCAACCCGGGTTCCGAAACAGTTATGGTCGGTCGTCAATTAAGCGCGTCCGAAAATTCATATGCCGGTACGACGGGTTCATCGATTGGGGATTTCGTTAACTTTAATAACAGCCTTAAAAGTTATGGAATGTCCAGATTATACGGAACCCTTATGTATAGAAGGGAAAGTAATTTCACGAAAGATATATATGATTATTTATTTTTTACATTCCCTCCGGCGACCAATGCCGTCCAATTTTTAAACAATCATGATTTGACTCAATCATTGGGTATGAACGCAAAAGTTGGAAATATATTGCACGCGGCAGGCTTGACCGGAGGCATATCGGGAAACTTAGCTCTGGAGCTTCTTTATTTTTTATTTATGGAAAATTTCGCCGCCGATGGCGGGAATATAATTACCGCGTCGAATACGTTGCCAACATCGAAATTTATTAACAACTCTTACAGCGCACACAATTTATGGGGGATACGCCCAAACCTGGGAATAAATGCCCTGCCGGCAGGATATAACGGCATTTTTACGTCGGCATCCGGTGGTTTTATTAACCTTAATACAAGGGTAGCTTTTCCAACACTCAATTCCGGTCAAACGGTTACGCTAACGGGATATAACGGTTTCCATCCCCTTGGCGCGACCCATGAAATGTTTTATCGGTTGGGCGGGCAAACCCCGGGGAATCCGATACTAAATATTTCCATCAATGATAACGACCCATATACGATGTATTACGTGGTAATACCGAACGACGCTCCGGGGTCGGTCAGTTCCGATACCAACAAAGAATTGGGAAGCGGCGGCGCGACGGTTTATGTGTTAAATAAAGGCAGCGCCGCCAACGCGATAAACACGGGGGGGCAAACGGCTTATTTGTATGTAGTAACATTGTACAGGAATATAATAAATATACCGATAACTTTTTCTTGGGTTGATGACGGGCCTACCTATATACCGGGAACGGATACCCAAGGGAATAATACGTGGTCATTTCAACACTTACCGCGCCCCCAAAGAGGGCCGCTTTTGCCGCCGGGTGATTATTTATTGGAAGTTTGGGGCGCACAAGGCGGTACGGGAACCGTTCGCGGCGGATATGGCGGATATGCCAGCCGGGTAATAACAATTACGACCCCTACGGCACTATATACCTTTGTTGGGGAACGGGGTCATAATGGATTTAATACGATTCATAATACGCATAACTTAAACGCGGGCGGTGGCGGCGGCGGCGGAACTTGGATAAGCGCAACGGAAGCCGCACCTGTATTCGGCAGCGATAACCGTTTGCTGATTGCCGGCGGTGGTGGCGGCGGTGGTGCCCATAATACCCCTGTTGGTGTAGGTGGGTTTGGCGGTGGCGGCGGCGGAAATCGGCCGCTTCCCGGTGAAAGTGGTGTTGGCGGTTGGGGAGCCGGCGGAGCCGTCAATTCATCCGGTGGCGGCGGCGGTACGGGTGCCGGCGGGGGTGCCGCGGGAGCCGGTCCCGGATATGATGGGGTTCAAAACGGTCAAGGTGGCAGAGGCGGCCCCGGAAGGACTGCTTTAGGCGGACTTGGAGGGATTACGGGGGGAGGGTCCGGCGCGGGAGGTTTTGGAAATGTAAGCGGAACTGCCGGATCAGTTTTCGGCGGCGGTAACGGTGCCAGCGATGTTAACTACACGGGCGGCGGCGGCGGCGGCGGATTCGTCGGGGGCGGCGGAGCCGGCGGCAGGGTTGGCGGCCAAGGCGGATCAACACTTGCAGGCGGAGCCGGTGGAAGCGGTGCATCGGTAAACAATACAGCCGGCGGCGAAGGCGGAGCCGGTGGTTGGGGCGGCGGCGGCGGCGGCAGCAGTGAAAACCGCGGTGCCGGCGGCGGCGGCGGCGGCTGGTGGGGCGGCGGCGGCGGTACCGATGAAGGTAGCGGCGGCGGCGGGTCAAGCTGGGTAGGGAATAATACATTGTTCCCCGGGATTCAATATATCGCGGGAAGCGGAAGAATGTTCCCGACACATGAACAAAGATTTATATTTGATTTAAACGGGAATCCGATACCGGGTCGGGTCGGTAATGGTTTTGCAAGAATCACGGAACTACCGCCGACAACGGTTACGATTTATACAAACCCCATTAATGTAGCGCCGCTTACCGGCGGTACAGCTTCCGGCGGGGTTATAACCATACCGCAAAATCTTCCGTCTACATTCGTACCCGTTGGGGAAGGCGTAACCCTTAATGCGCAAGAAAGTGTCCCGATGTACAGTTTTTCGCATTGGACGGTTGATGCAGGCGGGATCGTTTTTGTTGTACCTACAAATGCAATACAAAATTTTATTATGCCTGATGGCCACATTATCGTTACCGCGCATTACACCAGAACCCTATTTGTTCCGCCTCTTTTAAATGTTTTAACGAATCCTGCCGTTATGCCGGATGATACCGCTTGGGGTGTCGCTTCTGGTTTTTGGTTTTATAACCAAGACATTCCCATGCATATTCATCCCGGTCTTACCGTACAGCTTGATGCGGAACTTAACCCGCCGGGTTATTTGTTTTCCCATTGGACGGTAGAAGCGGGTGGGATTTCGTTAGTGCCCTCGGGGAATATTATCAATCCAACCTTCGTTATGCCCGGTCCCGGTAACGATGTAACCGTTACGGCGAATTTTATTCCCGAACCGGAGCATGAACATACCATTTTGGCAATTGATGTATCAAACAGCGGTAACATACCCGCGTTAAAAACAGCAGCCATTAACTATACATTTTCTTTGTTGGCACATAACTTAAATGCACGCGTTGGTGTCATAACATTTGCCGATACAGTCAGCCAAGAATTAATTCATAATACTACCAATAATTTTTCAAATAACCTCGGAAATATTTCTTCAGCTATTAACTCTATCAATCCAACGGTACGCGGAGGCAACACAAACATCATCGTTGGTTTAAACGGAGCTGTAAACTTTTTAAATTCCGTTTCAGCCGCATCGGGCAGTTCTATTGTTTTGTTTTCCGACGGATTGCCCAACCTGCCTCGCAGTCAAAATATACCCCTCGTCGTTGGGGGTTCTGATGGTACGAGTGGTCCGTTTACCATGCAGGATTATATGTTTTGGCGGCAAGCAAATTTAACGGTCGAAACCGCGTTGGATATACACAACCGGTTTTACATTGACACAAGATTAGTACACTCAACGGCAAACCCGAATGATCGAATATTCGCGGAACGGTTTATGGATAATTTAAGAGGCGGCCCGCTGCCGTCCCCCGTGGCCATATCCATCAGCATATCACCAACCATACACCTCGCTTCTATCCTAAGCACGGGAGCCGGTTCAACCCCCGGCAGCGAAAACGAACCGGGCACAATCATCCCCATCCACGCGGGCACACCCCCGTCGGGGCAACAATTCTCCCATTGGTCGGCCACCCCGTCCGTAACGTTCGGCGACAAGTACGGCGAGGCTACCCACTTTGTCATGCCCGATAATGCCGTAACGGTCATCGCACACTTCGAGCCGATACCCGCAGCGGAACCAACGCCCGCACCCGAACCGCCATCCACACCCGAACCACCGCCCGAACCCGATCTTCCACCCACACCCGAACCGCCGCTCGCACCCGAACCGCCACTCGCACCGGAGCCCGATCCGCCGCTCCTATCCGATGATGAACCCCCCATCATCCCCATTTACGAAGCAACCCTCACCCCCACCGTCTTCACTTTCCCGGCGGCATGGGAGGGTTACGATAATGTTTTAATATCCCATCCTTTCACCTTCACCAACACGGGCAACCAACCGATTACCAACCTAACCGCGTCCATCGGCATCGGTACCTTCGAAATCGTTGGAGATTTGTACCCTGCGGCGATTAACCCCGGGGAAAGCGCGACCCTTTGGGTACGCCCAATATCCGACTTGCCGTTGGGTAACTATTATGATGCGCTGGTGGTTACGGGTGATGACGGCATCAGCCTTGCTTCGGTGTTGGATTTTACCGTTACCGACGTCCCGATATACGCGGTGTCGGCGTACCCGAAAAGCGTCGTATTCGCGGCTGCGCAAGCGGGATACAATCCTCTTGATTTTACAAAAGGGGTATCGGTTACGAACATAAGCACGGAAGAATTAACCGATTTGCAAATCACCCTTGATAGCGGCGTATTCTTTGAAATGCTTCCGCCGTCCGTTACCCCCGCCATTGCTTCGGGCGGTGCGATTAGCGTAACGATTAGACCCGTCGCCGGATTACCCGCGAATGAAACGCCGTACACCGATACGTTGCGGATTACCGCTGATAACGGGATCGAATTGATAATCCCCATCAGCTTTACCGTTTATGAAAAAGCCCCGACCCCGAAGGAAGAAATACCCGCAAGTGAACCTCCGATGGAAGACCCTTCCGCAGAAGACCCTTCCGCAGAAGACCCTTCCGCAGAAGACCCTTCTGCAGATGAACCCTCCGCAAATGGACCTCTCGCAGATGAACCTCCCGCAGATGAACCCCCCGCACCCCCCGAAAACGATGCCCCCGACGTTCCCGACCCCGGCGACCCTCCGATGATTATATTCGGCGACCTTACCGGAACGGGAACGGTGGATATGTCCGACTTGATCCTCTTTTTGCAATTCTTCGCCCAACCGGGGGTTGATATTAATTTGGCGGCGGCGGATGTAAACGGGGACGGTGTGGTGGATATGGCGGATTTGATATTGCTGCTGCGGTATTTCGCCCAGCCGGGTATTGTGTTGGGTGCGCCGTGAGAAGGCTTATATCGTTGATAGTTGTTGCCGTTTTTGTAACGGTGTTGTTTGGCGTGCGGGTTTACGCGTACGATGAATTGACGTTTTCCGCCGGGTCCGCCAATGCGGTCACCGGGGGGGGTACGGTGACTGTCCCGATTATGGTTAATAATAATCCGGGTTTTACCGCCGTCGGGTTGGCGGTGACTTACGACCCCAATGTACTGGAAATAACGGATGTGGTTTCCCTCGCCACGCAAATGCCGCTTAACGCGCAATTCGCGTTGACCGCCGTGCCGGGTACGCAATGGATACATATGGTTAATACAAGCCTTTCGGATTGGGGCGGAAACGGTCCGTTGGTGAATATAACGTTTAACGTACGCGGTGACGCGCCGCTTGGGGTCAGCGTTATCGGGCTGGGCTTCACGAACGCGCCGAGCGGGACGCCGGGTACATCGAACGGTGTTATTTTAAGCGGGGCCGTAACGGTTAGCGGCAGCGTTACCGTAATCGAACCCATCCCCATGATGCAAACCGCCGTTGATTTTTCGGCAGAAACGATGATAACGGCACAAACCCCGATAACAAGCCAAAACCAAGTACCTGCCCAAAACCAAACACCCAACCAAAACCAAGTACCCACATCCGAACCGACACCCACACCCGTACCGATACAAACACCCGAGCCAATACCCACGCCCGTACCGATACAAACGCCCGAACCGATACCCACAACCACACCGGTGCAACCCCCATCGCCAACCCCCGCGCCGACGGAGCCTCCGATAACCGAACCGATCCAAGCCATTTTCGCCGCCGTTAATCCCGCGCCGTTTATCGGTTTGGCATACAGCCCCGAGACGCAAATCGCGTCAACGTCAAGTAATATCGGCAATCCGACCATAACGGCGGATTTCGGCCGCGTACCGCAAACGGGTGTGTCCGGCATCACGGGTGTATTCATCGCGTTTGCCGTTAATTTTGCGGCATCGATCGTGTTATGGGGCTGTGTAATCCTCCGTAAACGGAGGGATAACGGCAATGGCTAAGCGGAAAAACATCATCAAGCCCATCCTGCCGTATGACCCGCTTGCGGACAACCACGAAAAAAATCCCCCCGCGCCGGAAGCGGTTCCACCCAAACGGAAAGGGCACAAAAATTATATCCCAACCTTTTTTATCGTGGGCCTTGCCATCGTCACGACGGTAAGCACGCTCGCGTTTTTCGCGTTCGCGTACAGGCATATCCGTGAATTGAACGAAGCGCGGCAGGGATACAACACCCTGCGGGAAATCGCCGAACAAACGATGGATATCGGCGGCGGCGTTTACCCGGTTTTTTATACCCCGCACGTCAGCGCGTTCGATGGGATGATGCTCGATATCAACCCCGATTTTGTATGCTGGATTCGGATAGAAGGGACGCGTATCGACTACCCCGTCGTACGCGCCGAAAATAACGAAAGATACTTAAATATCATGTTCACCGGTGAAGACAACGAACACGGCGCGGTATTCATGGATTACCGCAACGCGGGGGATTTTGTGCCGCACATAATTATTTACGGCCACAATTCGCGTTACGGTAATATGTTTAGCGATTTGCGGCGTTTTTTGGACGGGGAATTTTTATTGCGATACCCCACGATCTCCCTCATCGTTAACGACCGCCTTGTGGAATACGATATCTTTTCCGCCAAGAAGACCGATATAACCGACCCCGCGTTCTTTTTGGACTTCAACGAAGCGGGGTCGTTCCATGATTTCCTGGAGAGGATCGGCGCACCGCCGGACGCGGCGCAAATCATTACGCTTTCCACTTGCGTAAGCGCGGGTAACGACGACGAACGCGTTATCGTGCAAGGCGTACTGCGTAGATAAATTTTAGTTTTATATAAAAAGGGGCCGTCGCAAGACAGACCCTTTCTCCCCCCGCGAAGACACGCGGGGGTTTATTTATTATGTTCTAGTTTACGCCTTAACGCAGGCGTCTACCGGGCATACGCCCGCGCACGCATCACATTCGATGCATGTACCTTCGTCGATTACGTAGATGTCGCCCTCGCTGATGCAGGAAACGGGACATTCGCTTACGCACGCGCCGCAAGCGATACACGCGTCGGTGATTTTATAGGCCATATGAGGCACCTCCCATAAATGTTGTTGGGTTGAGTATATCGCATGGATGGCGGGCTGGCAAGGGAAAACAAGCGTTTACATTCATGGTACTATACGGTATAACGGACAGGATGAACGGTATCTATTACCGCGGTTTTAACGAAGAGGAAGTAGCGGATTTCGAAAGCAAGTTAAAAAGGATCGTAAGCAATCTCGAGGAGGAGGAAAATAAATGATGAAACGGGTGGATTCCGGCGAATGGTACGCCACACACATACAGCCGGCGTTTTTAATCGGTACGTACAACGAAGACGGCACCCCCAACTTCGCGCCGATAACGTGGGTGTCAAGTTCATACGACGGCGAGCATCCGCTGATGACCGTCAGCATGAACGGCACGAAGAAAACGAAGGACAATATCGCGCGTACGAAGCTGCTGTCCGCGAACGTAGTCAGTACCGATATGCTGGCGCTGCTGGATTACTTCGGCATGACGACGGGGCTGGACGGGACGAAGGACGCCCTGCCGTACGAATGGGAGGACGGCCATGTGCTGCGTGTGCCGACGCTGAACGCCTCTCGCCGTGTATTCGAGCTTGAGGTAGCGGGTACGTACGAAACGAGCGACACGACCACGTACTTCTGCCGCACCCGCAATTGCCAGCAAATCGAAGGGATGGACGGCACACACGAGGATATGGCACGGCTGGAACCTTTGGTATACAGCGGGCGGTATTATAAATTGGGCGGATACCTCGGTGAAATGTGTACGTTTTACCAAAAGGAAGGGGCAGAATAATGGCGGATTATTTTTCCCGGGAAACGATGGACTTCCTGTTCGAAAACCGATTGCAAAATTCCAAGACATGGTTTGAGGAACACCGCAAGCGTTACGACGATTATGTGGTTAGGCCGCTTAAATTGCTGGCTGAAAATTTACTGCTCGAATTGCACAAAATTGACGGGCAATTGACGGCTTCCTGCTCGCGTGTGTGGCGGGACGCGCGTTTTTCCAAGGATAAATCGTTGTTCCGCGATACGATGTGGTGCATGTTTATCCGCAAGAAGAACGTGGGGATGCCCGAGTTCTTCTTCGTATTTTCGCCGGAGGGGATACTGTATGGCACGGGGTACTATTCCGCGGGCGCGGAAAGCATGGAAAGTATGCGCAAGTTAATATTGGCGGATGACAAGGACTACAAAGCCGCGCTTAAGGCGTATGAGGGGCAGGATATTTTTCATATCGAAGGCGACATGTACAAGCGTACGCGCCACCCGGACGCGAGTGAAAAAATGCGTGATTGGCTCGACCGCAAGACAATTTGCTTCCTGCGCAACGTTAGCGATTTCGATTTGTTGTATTCGCCGCGATTATCCGTTAAAGTAGCGGAGGATTTTAAATCGCTTGCGCCTATCTATCATTTTTTAATGAAGGCGGAGGCGCAAAAATAAGGGTGATATAAATGCCGTGTGAAAAATTATTCCTAAACCCTACGGCCGAATACCGCGGCGCGCCGTTTTGGGCGTGGAATTGCAAATTGGAAGGGGAGGAACTCGCCCGCCAAATCGACGTCTTTAAGGAGATGGGTTTGGGGGGCTTTTTCATGCACAGCCGCAGCGGGCTGGCCACGGAATACATGGGTGAAGACTTCCTGGAAATGGCCGCGCTTTGCAACCGGAAGGCCGTCGAAAATGAAATGATCTGCTATCTGTACGACGAGGACCGCTGGCCGTCGGGCGCGGCGGGGGGCTTGGTGACGAAAAGCCGCGCCTACCGTATGCAAATGCTGGTGGTATGCCCCGCGGAGGATGCCTTCGGCCAAACGGGTAAGCTGCCGTACCGCAGGAACCAGAACGACCAAGCGGCCGCGCGGGCATTGCTGGCGCGGTACAGGGTACGGTTGGATGACGGGGATTTGCTTTCCTACGAGCGGGTGGGGAAGGACGACCCCGCCGATTATGAGGCTTACTTGGCGATAGCGGGAAACGACCCGTGGTTCAACAACGAGGCTTACCTCAATACGCTGGATAAAAAAGCCGTGGCGAAATTCATCGAATCCACCCACGAAAAATATAAGGTTAAGCTGGGCGAATCATTCGGCAAATCCATCCCCGCGATATTCACCGACGAACCGCAGTTCGCGTTTAAGGGAAACCTAAGCCGCGGAGCGGACGCGCAAACGGTGGTACTGCCTTATACGGCGGACTTTGAGGAAACGTACGCGCAAGCCTACGGCGAAGGGTTCCTGGATTTTTTGCCGGAGCTTTTTTGGGAATGGCGCGACGGGCGCGTGTCTTTGGCACGGTACCGCTACCACGACCATGTGTGCGAACGTTTTACCGAGGCGTTCTCCGACCAAATAGGGGCGTGGTGCCGGGAAAACGGTTTAATGCTGACGGGCCATATGATGGAGGAACATTCGCTTTACGCGCAAACACGGGCGATTGGGGACTGTATGCGGGCGTACCGCGGCTTCCAACTGCCCGGTATCGATATGCTGTGCGACCGACGCGAATATATCACCGCCAAGCAAGCGCAAAGCGCGGCGCACCAATACGGGCGCGCGGGCGTGTTGAGCGAACTGTACGGCGTAACCAATTGGGATTTCGATTTCCGCGGGCATAAATTACAGGGGGATTGGCAAGCGGCGCTGGGCGTTACGCTGCGGGTTCACCATCTTTCGTGGGTGAGCATGGCGGGCGAGGCTAAGCGCGATTACCCCGCGAGCATCAGCTACCAATCGCCGTGGTACAAGGAATATTCCTTTGTGGAGGACCACTTTGCGCGGGTAAACACGGCGTTGACGCAGGGTACGCCCGTCGTGCGCGTCGCCGTCATCCATCCGGTGGAAAGCATGTGGACGGCCTACGGGCCCAACGATAAAACCGCCGATAAACGCGGGGAATTGGACGCACAGTTAAAATCCATCGCGGAATGGCTGTTGTTCGGGCAAATGGATTTCGATTTTATTTCGGAATCGCTTTTACAAGATTTATATAAAGAAACGACCGATGGAAAGCTCGCCGTGGGGCAAATGACATACGACGCGGTAGTCGTGCCGCCGTGCTTGACGATACGCGCCTCGACGCGTGACGCGTTAGAAGTGTTCGCCGCAAGCGGCGGATGGGTGGTTTACATGAGCGGCACACCGAAGGTAATCGACGGCAGAGACGGGTTGCTCGAGGGCGAAACCGCCGCGCTTGCGGAAGGAGCGGTTGTGATACCTTTCGCTAAAACCGTTTTGCTTAACGCCTTGGAGCCGTTCCGGGAAGTTCGGATAATACGCGAAGACGGCGTTAACGCCGAACGTTGGATATACCAATTGCGTAAGGACGGCGAGGATTTTTGGCTGTTCGTGTGCAACGGCACCAAGCCGGAAAACGAAGACCTGCCCCACGCGGAGGCTGTGGTGTTGGCCGTTAACGGCGAATTTGCGCCCGAATTGTGGGACACGATGACGGGTACGGTAATGCCGCAGCACGCCGAATATAAAAACGGGAAAACCTTGATTAGGAAGACCCTCCATATGCATGACAGCTTGTTGTTTAAGCTAAAGCCGCGGACGGAGGGGTCTGCGTTTAATACGCCGACCGCGGAGGGAGCTGTCCTTAACCCGCCGACTGTAGAAAAGGCTACCCCTAACCCGCCGACCGCGGAAAAGGTTGCCCCTAACCCGCCGATTTCGGAGGAAAAAATCCCCGATGATAGTGACCTCGAATGGAATGATTTACCCGCGCCCTACGGCTTTACGGCAGACGAGCATAACGTGTTAGTGCTGGATACAGCGGCTTACGCTTTCGACGACGGTGAATGGCAGGCGACCGAACGGGGTGAGGACGTGCTGCGCATCGACAACCTTTTCCGCGCGAAGTTGGGCTACCCCTTGCGCCGTAACGCGAAGGCGCAGCCGTGGACCCTCGGCGCGCAGCCGGAAGCGGAGCATCTTTTATCCTTGCGCTTTACGGTAAAATCCGAAACCGCATTAAACGAAATCCACCTCGCGCTGGAAAACCCGGAAAACACGCACATCATATGGCGCGGCGAAGACATCGACCCGATACCTACGGGTTACTACGCCGACCGTTCGATTAAAACGATCGCCCTCCCGGGGCTGGCGGTGGGCGACAACGTATTGACGCTGCTTATCCCCTTCGACAAGGCTACCGATGTGGAGAATTGCTTCCTGCTGGGATGGTTCGGCGTGCGGTTGCAGGGGCGTACAGCTACGCTTACCGATTATCCCGCGGTACTGCCCTTCGGCGATATTACGAGGATGGGTTTTCCCTTCTACGGCGGCAACATGGTTTGGCATTGCCGTTTGCAAGGCGAAGGGAAGCGGATACGCCTGCAAGCCCCGCATTTTAGGAACCCGTTGCTGTCCGTGGACGTAAACGGGACCCGCGCGGGGGTGATCGCGTACGCGCCGTATACCGTCGATTTGGATATTTTACCCCCGGGGCGCAACGACATGGACATTACCGCGTACGGCAACCGCGTGAATACTTTTGGCGCGCTTCACAACGCCAATAAAGCGGAAACGTGGTTCGGTCCGGACGCGTGGCGCACGACGGGCAACGCGTGGTCGTACGAATACCGCGTCAAGCCTACGGGGATATTGGTTTCGCCGAGGATTGCGGTTTTGCCGAACACGCCGGATTGATATATTTTTGGATAAGGCTTTAACGGGAGGGGTTTCGAATGGATTTCCTATATTATCCGGGTTGTACGCTGTCCACCACGGCTAAACAATTGGACGAATGTGCGCGCCTTTGCGCGGAAAAGCTGAGGATTAAATTGGAAGAAATCGAGTCGTGGCAATGCTGCGGCGCGGTATTCCCGTTAACTTCGTGTCGAATCGACACGAAGTTGGCTGCCGTCCGTGTGCTGGTACAGGCACGGAATAAAGGAAAACCCCTTGTAACCCTGTGCGCTGCGTGCCACCACGTTATTAAACAGGTCAACCACCAAGCCGCGAACGACGCGGAATTCAGGCAAACGATTAAGAATTACGACGCGGATTTATTGTACGCCGGGGAAGCCACCGTTTACCATTACATGGAAGTGCTTCGGCAGCACGTCGGCTTTGACACGATAAAGGAAAGGATCACAAACCCCCAAAAAGGCCGAAGGATAGGCGCGTATTACGGCTGCCTTTTGTTGCGCCCGGGAGAGGTCATACAATTCGACGACGCGGAAAACCCGCGTATCCTGGAGGATTTTATCCGCGCGTTGGGCGCGAAGGCGGTTTCCTATCCCATGCGGAACGAATGTTGCGGCGGTTACCGCGCGCTGGAGGACGGGGACAAGACGAAAGCGTTGACGGAGAAGGTCATCGCTTCCGCCGTATCACACGGGGCGCAAGCCCTCGTGACGGCGTGTCCGTTGTGCCAGTACCAAATGGCAATGGCGTCGGGCGGGGAGTTGGATGTTTGCTACTTTACCGAATTGCTGGCCGAGGCGTTGGATATCGATGATATCGATGACGAATAAATGTATGCAATGCGGGCGGTGCAGCGCGGCGTGCCCGATGGCAACCGAAATGGACCTTCCGCCCCACATGTGGGTATACCGTATAAATAACGGCGGTCAATCGTCGGTACAGCAAACAGAGGCAATATGGCAATGCCTGTCGTGCTTTTGCTGCGAAGCGCGTTGCCCGCGGGGGGTAAAGCCCGCGCATTTGGCCGAAGAAGCGCGCGGCGGGCAGGGTAAATTCACAAACGATAAAGGAAAATTACTTGAAAATATATCGGCAAACGCAAACGACAAAATCCCGCGGCAACTGTTGGTAGCCGCGCTGCGGAAAGCGGGGGAACCATGCGCATAGGCGTTTTCGTGTGCCATTGCGGCAATAACATAAAAGCGACCGTGGACGTAGCGCTCCTAGCGGAACGTGTGCGGGAGGGATTTCTTTGGGGGGCTTCTTCGGTGTCACCTTCGGTGTCACCTTCGGTGTCACCTTCGGCGTCACCTTCGGTGACATCCGTCGTTTTTTCGGCGGATTATATGTACCTGTGCGCTGAGGGTGGGCAAAAAATGATAACGGACGCGATCACCGAACACGGATTGGAAGGCGTAGTCGTTTGCGCGTGTTCGCCGCGTATGCACGAAGCGACTTTTCGCAAAGCCGCGCAACGGGCGGGTCTAAACCCGTATAAATTGGAAATCGCGAACATACGCGAACAATGCTCCTGGGTTCACGCAGATAAAAAAGCGGCAACGGATAAAGCCCTGTCGTTAGCAAAAGCCGCGATCGCCAAGGTAAAGCTGGCAAAACCGCTGTTCCCCGGAGAAAACACCGTTGAAAAACGGGCACTCGTAATCGGCGGGGGCATAGCGGGGATTCAAGCCGCGCTGGACATCGCCGAAGCGGGCTTCGCCGTGGATTTGGTGGAAAAAACGCCCTCCATCGGCGGAAAGATGGCGCAACTGGATAAGACGTTCCCCACGCTTGATTGTTCCGCGTGCATCCTTACCCCAAAAATGGTGGAGGCCGCGTCGCACGAAAACATCACCCTGCATACTTACAGCGAAGTGGAAAAAGTCGAGGGCTTCGTCGGCAGCTTTACCGCGGTGATACGTAAGAAGGCACGCGGCGTAAACATAAAAAAATGCACGGGCTGCGGGGATTGTTTGGCGGCTTGCCCCATGAAAAAAATCCCGAACGAATTCGAATCCGGGATGGCGAACCGTACGGCCATTTACATACCGTTCGCGCAGGCCGTGCCGAACGTGCCCGTCATCGACCGCAACCATTGCGCGTATTTTAAAAACGGAAAATGCAAACGGTGCGAAGGCGCGTGCCAACCCAAGGCAATCGACTTTTCGCAGGAGGATGAATTGATAGCGGAAAGGTACGGCGTTATCGTCGCGGCAACGGGTTACGAACCGATTGCGTTGGATGCCTTCGGCGAATACGGGTACCATGATAACAAGGACGTAATCACGTCGCTTGAATTCGAACGTTTAACCAACGCGTCGGGCCCCACGGGGGGTAAGCTGCTTCGCCCTTCCGACGGGCGCGTCCCTAAGCGGGTCACGTTCATCCAATGCGTGGGCAGCCGCGACGCGACGGCGCGCGGCAAACCGTATTGTTCCAAGGTTTGCTGTATGTACACGGCCAAGCATGCGATTTTAATCAAGGAAAAACACCCCGAAACCGACGTGGAGGTCTTTTACATCGACGTGCGCACGCCCGGTAAGAGCTTTGAGGAATTTTACCGCCGTGCCGTGGAGGCGTACGGTGTACGCTATATCAAAGGGCAGGTTGGAAAAGTTATCGGCGAAAACGGCTCGCTGCGCATCCAAGCCATGGATATGCTGGAAAACGGGCGTTACGATTCCGTCACCGACCTCGTCGTGCTGGCTGCCGCCGTCGAACCTTCGGCCGATACGAAAAAAATCGCGCGGATGTTGGCCGCCCCGGCTGACGTTAACGGCTTCCTCTCCGAAGCGCACCCCAAGCTCCGCCCCGTGGAAAGCGCGACGGCGGGCGTGTTCCTGTGCGGTATGGCCAACGGCCCGAAGGACATCCCCGAAACCGTGGCGCAAGCATCGGCGGCGGCGTGCAAGGCAATCGGAATATTAATGAAGGACAAGCTGGTTACCAACCCCTGCACGGCGAAAGCGGACGAAGATTTATGTAACGGCTGCGGGTTGTGCGTGGGGGTTTGCCCGTACGGGGCTATATCCTCCGAAGGGGGGGCCTTCCCCCGGGTCGTATGCGTTAACTCTGCCTTGTGCCAAGGTTGTGGCGGTTGTGCCGCCGCTTGCCCTTCCGGCGCGATGGATTTGCAAGGCTTTTCCCATCGGCAAATAACCGCGGAGGTGGATGCGTTATGCCTGTAAACATCGTCGCGTTTTGTTGCAATTGGTGCAGCTACGCCGGGGCGGATTTGGCGGGGACGAGCCGTTTGGCGTATCCGAGCCAAGTTAAAATAATCCGCGTCCCTTGTTCGTGCCGCGTGGATGAGGCGTTTGTTTTGCGGGCCTTTATACGCGGGGCGGACGGCGTCATCGTATGCGGCTGCCATTTGGGGGATTGCCATTATATGACGGGCAACCACCACACGAAGCAGCGCATGGAGGCCTTGTTCGGGTTGTTGGAATTTATGGGAATGGAAAGGGAACGCCTCCGTTTGGAATGGATTTCCGCTTCCGAAGGGGCGAAGTTCGCTGATACGATGGCTGGCTTTACCGCGCAAGTAGAAAAATTGGGGAAGAATGAAAGGTATGCGGGGAAATGTTTCGAAGCAGCGGATGCCGAAACCACGAATACCGAAGCTACGGATACCGAAACCGCGGATGTTGAAGCCATGGATGTTGAAGCTACAGATGCCGAAACCGCGGATACCGAAACTACGAATACCAAAGCTGCGGAGGACATTTAATGTCGAATGATACCGTTTTAAAAATGCGTACCCGCGCACGGGAAATGCTTGCCTCCGGCGAAGTTACGCAAGTACTCGCGTGGGAAGCGGGCGAATTCCCCAATTACCCCGCGCCCGCGTTTTTTAAGGACGAAAATGCGTGCGGTCGAATCCTTTACGATCGGTTTTGTACGGCAAACCTAAGTAAATTTATGATCGAAGCAAGCCGAAACGAGGGCAAAACGCTCGTTTTCCTGCGCCCGTGTGACGCCTACTCCCTCACGCAATTAATAAAAGAAAACCAAGTAAACCGCGAAAAAGCGTACATCATCGGTGTCGGATGCGAAGGCTGTGTTACCGTTTACGAGGGCGAAGAATGCGGCTTGCTCGAATCCTGTCTCGTATGCATAAAAACGGATT
This sequence comes from Defluviitaleaceae bacterium, assembly GCA_009780585.1. GTDB lineage: Bacteria > Bacillota > Clostridia > Lachnospirales > WQUN01 > WQRX01. The sequence continues at coordinate 50,040 of WQZS01000005.1, forward strand.
ATCCCATCTACGACGAACTGATCGGCACAGAAAATAACCCGCGCACGGCGACAACCGGAACCGAACGCTTCGAAGGCGTAACCCGCGTTGAAGAAACGGATGCCTCCGCGCGTTACGGTTTTTGGCAAACGCAGCTTTCGCGGTGCATCCGTTGCAATGCTTGCCGAAATATATGCCCTACTTGCCATTGTAAAGTATGTATGCTTGATAAAGAAAGTCTAACAAACCCGCCGAACCCCTTGGAAAATAAATTCTTCCATGTCATACGCGCCTACCACCAAAACGGCCGCTGTACGGATTGCGGGCAATGCGCCCGCGTATGCCCGCAGGGGATTCCGTTGCAACTGCTTAACCGGAAGTTAATAAAAGCGTACAAACCCGTCGAGGTGCAGCCATGATAACCACACGTATAAAAGCGGCGGCGTTTCTAACCTGCGGCAACAAGGTACTGCTGCTTAAACGCGGATTGCACAAGAAACTCGCTCCCGGCTTGTGGGCGGGCATCGGCGGGCACATGGAATTGGACGAAATCACCGACCCCCGCGCGTTTAACCTGATGGAAACATGCCTGCGTGAAATCCATGAAGAGACGGGCATAAACCGCGCGGACATACGCGGTTTAAAACTCCGCTACATCGCGACACGGCGGGACGGGCATGAAATTTTCCACCATTATAAATTCATCGGCGAACTGGACAACGAAGTTCCCCTCCCGCATTGCAACGAAGGCGAATTGCATTGGGTGGAGCGTGATGCCGCGTTGACCTTACCCATGGGTATCACCGTGCGGGTCATGTACCGCCATTGGATGCAAAATCCCCACGAAGATAAAATCTTCATGGCCGTAATCGACGGCTCGGAGGAAGAAGCGGCGTTGGTAGCCCTTGCATGACGCCCTATAAACTCCCTCTGCGCGAGGCTTGCGCCGAATTTACCGAAAAGAAGAGCCGTTTTATCGGGTATGTGTCGCCCGTAGCGTCGGAAGCGGAAGCGCGTGCCTTTGTGCAAAGCGTACGCGAGCGGCACCGCGAAGCCAACCACCATGTGTTCGCCTACCGCTTAAAGGAAGGCGAAATCTACCGCTTTAACGACGACGGCGAACCCTCCGGCACGGCGGGGATGCCCCTGCTCAATACCTTCCTTAAACAGGATATCTACGACTTTTGCGCCGTAGCCGTGCGGTACTTCGGGGGGATTCACTTGGGCGCGGGAGGTTTGACGCGGGCTTATTCGCGCAGCGGCATCATCGCGCTGGAAGCCGCGGGTGTGGGCTTCATGCGCGAACTGGCGTTGTGCGCGGTTAAAGTACCCTACGCGCTGTACGAAAACACGAAGCGGTTGCTAATCGCAAGCGAAACGTCGATTACCGCCGAGGATTTCGGCGTGGAGGTAACGCTGGAATTTTCACTCGTCGCAGAGGAGCTGGCGGATTTGCAAGCGAAGATAACGGAGTTGACGTTGGGCAAGGTATATATTACGGAATTGGGGGTGCGCAATGCGGTTGGTATTTGTTGAAGGGGTATCGGGTGTAATATCGCAGGAGGATAGGGACGCGCAATTGGATGACATGGTTTCGTGCGTCACCGAAACAGACGAGGAACGCCGCGCCCGCATTTACCCCATCGTCTTACAACCCCACAATCCCGCGTGGGCCGATTGGTACACGGAAGAAAAAGCGAATCTCATACGTCACGTCGGCGCGGACAACATCGCGCGTATCAACCACTACGGCAGCACCGCTGTCCCCGGGCTGGACGCGAAACCCACGGTCGATATCCTGCTGGAAATGAAGGAAGGGTTTAATTTGCGCGAGCTTGCCGGGTTATTGCCCCAAGGCGAATACTTCTTCCAATGGCGTGACATGGCCGACGACCCGCTTATCTTATACAAGGGTTATACCCCGACGGGGTTCGGCGAGCGGGTTTTCCATGTGCATGTGCGTCACGAGGGGGATTGGGACGAACTGTATTTCCGTGATGAATTATTGGCGAATCCCGACACCGCCGTCAAATACGCCGCGTTAAAGCAACGCTTGATGCGGGAATTTACCCACGACAGGGACGGTTACACCGACGCGAAGGGTGCGTTTATACGGGAGATCACCGCAAAAGCGAGGGAACGCAATGTTATATAAAATAACAAACGATCGCTTGCCGGAATTATTTGCCCGCGTTGCGGAGGAAATGCCGCTTTACTTACCCATGCACGGGGGAGCGAATGACGGTATCGCCAAGGTTAATTTCGCCCGATGGGCGGGGGATTTTGAACAAGTGGATTTGCAAACCCTTAAAACGGTTTTATCTCCAAAAGGGTTCTTCTTTCCTGCTTCCGAGGAATTATACAAAGCCGTATTAAAGGATAACACTTACGAAATCACGCCCCAACCGCTTAACGATAAACCTTTCGTTTTATTCGGCGTGCGGGTTTGCGACGCTGTTGCTATTAAAATATTAGACGGTGTTTTCTTGGGCGAAACGATGGACGAATTTTACAAAACACGGCGCGACGCTTCCCATATCATAACCTTGGCGTGCGGGCAGCCTTTGATGACGTGTTTTTGTGATAAATTCGGCATCAGCCCCAACGAACCGGATGGGGATGATGGGAACGTTGGAAATGGAGGGGATGTTAACGCGTGGTTAAAGGACAATTACTTGTATTGGCAACCGCAAACGGAAAAAGGAAAAATTTTAACAAATAAAATAAAATGTTTATTAATAACTTCGGAAGAAGTTAACTTGTCCCCTAGTAGGGGACAAGTTGGAAGCACATCCAAAAAAGAAACAAACCCATTCGCAGCATTACGGGAAAATGACGCTCTCCTCCCCCTGTTCAATTCCAACAAAGAAGCAAACCCATTCGCAGTATTACGGGAAAACGACGCTACCCTTTCCCTTTTCAATTCCTCCGCATGGGACGAACTGCACCGTACCTGCATCGCTTGCGGCACATGCACCTTCTTGTGTCCCACTTGCCATTGTTACGACATCGCGAATAACGAAAACGGCGACGGTAACGCCGCCCGATGCCAACGCCATTGGGACGCGTGCCTGTACCCGGGCTTCACCCAAATGGCGCACGGAAACCCGCGTCCCACGAAAAAGGAACGCTTCCGCCAACGGTACATGCACAAGCTGGCGTACCACCCGCAAAAATACGGTGTAGTTGCTTGCGTGGGTTGCGGGCGATGCGTGGCCCGATGCCCGGTAAATATGAATATATTAAAAGTAGCACGCGCATTGGAGGCTGCGGAATGATAAACCCATCCAACCCCCCCGGGGGATTAACACACGGCTTCATTCCGAAAAGTGCCCGCATCACGCACATCCGCACCGAAACCCCCGACGTTAAGACCTTCCGCGTAACGGACGCAAACGGCGGGAAGCCCTTCACCCACTTGCCCGGCCAATGCGCTATGTTGGGCGTACCCGGGGTAGGGGAAGCGATGTTTTCGATCGCGTCCCCTCCGACGGATACCGACGGCTTCGATTTCAGCATCAAATCCGTGGGTAAGCTGACAAATCATTTGCATGGTTTGCCGCCCGATTCGCCGCTCACTATACGCGGGCCGTTCGGCAAGCCGTTTCCCGTAAATGATGCGTTAAAGGGAAAGAACTTGATATTTATCGCGGGGGGTATCGGCATCGCGCCCTTGCGGTCGGTCATAAAATATGTGTTCGGCAACCGGGCAAGCTACGGCACGGCGGACATCATATACGGCGCGCGTTCCGCCGCAGACTTGGTGTACCTCAACGAAATACAGAACGAATGGGCGCGTGAAAAAAACACCCGCTTACACCTCACCATCGACCGCCCCGAAGAAGGTTGGAATGGCCATGTGGGGTTTGTGCCGGCGCAAATAACCGTTGTTTTCGGTGACATCTTTCAAGCAAAAACAACGGATAAAAATAATTTCGTGGTTCTGGTTTGCGGCCCGCCTGTAATGATTAAATATTCTATCGAAGCCCTGCTCGCCTTAGGCTTTACAAAACCCCAAATTTACACCACCCTCGAAATGAAGATGAAATGCGGGGTAGGCCAATGCGGCCGTTGCAACATCGGCCACAAATACGTATGCACCGACGGCCCCGTATTCCGCGCCGACGAACTGGACGAACTGCCGGAGGAATATTGAAATGAAAGCAATCGAATTAAATGCAGAACGGATCGATTTATTAACCGCTTTTGAAAAAGAAGCCCGAGCCACCGAACCCGACATATTCATCAGCGGATTTGACGAAAATAATTTTAAAACCGCAACCCTAACAGCCCTAAGTAACCCGAATTTCGCATCGGCGAAGTGTCTTCTTTGCGCGGATGAAAACGACCACATAATCGGAAGAATCGATTTCTCCCTGCTTCCAAGCCTGGCCTTCGGCGGGGAAATCCGCGCCTACGTAGATTGGATATACGTACTAAAAAAGCACCGTCACAAAGGCGTCGCGCAATTCCTGTTTAAGGAAATGGAAAAATATTTGAAAAACCACGGCATAAACGAATATTTTTTAATAACTGCGGAAAACGAAGAATCAAAAACTTTTTATAACAGCATCCCCAACGCGGAAATATCAAAACACGATGTTTTAACCAAAAACCTAACATAGCCCGGTCCGGTGGGCGTGTTCCGCAGGGGAATAATTTTTCGTGGGGAGCGACTTTCACAGAGCACCCGGCGAAAAATTCATTCCCCGAAAAGAACACCCCCACCGGGCGGAAAGTAACAAAGTCAGGAGCAAAACAATGGCCGACTTAATTTCCGTCTTCTTCGACGGCAAACCCTACGCCGTACCCGCCGACCTAACCATCATGACCGCCATGGAACACGCGGGCTTCCGCTTGGTGCGCGGCTGTGGTTGCCGCCACGGTTTTTGCGGGGCGTGCGGGACGATTTACCGCATCAAAGGGGATAATAAGGTATATTTCGCGCTAGCGTGCCAACAGCAAGTACGCGCTGACATGTACGTGGCCACGCTCCCCTTCTTCCCGCTTAACCGCAGGGAGTACAAACTGGAGGAATTAACCGCGGAGCATACCGTCATGATGCGCCTGCACCCGGAAATCTTTGCGTGTATCGCTTGCGGCTCATGTACGAAAAGTTGTGCGCGGGGGCTGGACGTAATGCAATACATCGCTTACGCCAAACGCAATGACCTTTCCGCGTGCGCGAAGGAATCCTTCGATTGCGTGGCGTGCGGTATATGTTCGGCGCGTTGTCCTTCAAATATTTCGCATCCGTTGGTGGGTTTGCTGGCGCGAAGGCTTAAGGGAAAATACTTGACGCCCGCCGCCGCGCATAATAAAAACCACGTGGAGGAAATAAACGACGGACAATACGAAAAATCCCTAATCGAATTAACGCAATTGTCCCAAGCCGAAATCGCGGCGTTATACGACACGCGGGAAATCGAGGGCTGATATGTATACGCAACCAATGCTGGAATCCGCCAAGATAATCGAAGCCGCGCGGGCAAGCGGGCAAAAACCCCCGCGTTTGTCCGCAGAAGAAAAGAAAAAGCTGCTTGTGGACTTCCACCCCGATTATCGGGAATCGTCCTTCCAAACCTTACAAATCGGTCCCAACGCGGGAGAAAAAGCCCCGATAGAGTTAGCCGAAATGCTACATTCCAACAGCCTTGTATATAGAAAATCATTGCAATCAAACCTGTCATGTGTTCTTACAGCTTTAAACCGCGGGGGGGCATCACCCAATTACGATACCGATGTCCTCATCATCGGCGGCGGCGGAGCGGGCGCGTCCGCGGCTATCGAAGCCCACCACGCGGGCGCGCGGGTTACCATCATAACGAAGCTGCGTATGGGCGACGCCAATTCCATGATGGCTGAAGGGGGCATCCAAGCGGCGGATAAGGCAAACGATTCCCCCGCGCGGCACTATTTGGACGCCTACGGCGGCGGCCATTACGCAGCCAAGCCCGAACTGCTCAAACGGTTGGTGATGGACGGCCCCGAAGCGATCGATTGGCTCTCCGACCTCGGCGTGCTGTTTGATAAGGAACCCGACGGCACCTTTATTACCAACCACGGCGGCGGCACTTCCCGCAAGCGGATGCACGCTTGCGCCGACTACACAGGCGCGGAAATCATGCGCGTATTGCGCGACGAAGTGCGTTGCCTGGGCATCCCCATCGTGGAATATACCGCCGCCATCGAACTGCTGACGGACGAAAACGGTTGCGTAAGCGGCGCGCTCCTCATGAACATGCTGACCGAAAGATATGAAATCGCCCGCGCGAAAACCATCATCCTCGCCACGGGCGGCGCGGGGCGGATGCATTACAACGGCTTCCCCACGTCCAACCACTACGGCGCGACCGCCGATGGTTTGGTACTGGCCTACCGCGCGGGCGCGAAGCTATTGTATCAGGAAGCATTGCAATACCACCCCACGGGCGTGGCCTACCCGTCGCAGCTTTTCGGCGCACTCGTGACGGAAAAGGTGCGCGCGCTGGGCGCGGGGTTGTTTAACGTAAACGGCGAAGCGTTTGTACATCCCTTGGAAACGCGGGATGTGGTGAGCGCAGCCATCATGCGGGAATGTGGGGAGCGTAGAAAAGGAATCGCGGTAAGCAGCGCATCCGCCGTATGGCTTGATTCCCCCAACATCGACCTCCTGCACGGCGAAGACCATATCGAAAAAACCCTCCCCGGTATGCTCCGCATGTTTATGAATTACGGCATCGACATGCGCAAAACACCCATCCTCGTATACCCCACGCTCCATTACCAAAACGGCGGCATCGAAATCGAACCCGACGGCAGCACGCCCAAAATCCCCAACCTGTATGTGGCGGGGGAAGCGGTCGGCGGCATTCACGGGCGCAACCGCTTGATGGGAAATTCGCTGCTGGACATCATCGTTTTCGGCCGCCTAACGGGGAAAAACGCCGCGAAAAAAGCCCGGGAAATTACCCCGGGCAAGTTAGACTTACAGCATGTGGAGGATTACGCGAAAACGTTGGCGGAAAAAGGAATCGTAACGGGTAAGGCTTCGCCGTTGCTACTCCCCGATTATACGAGTTCGTAAATCGTGACTTCCCAATTCTCAAGCCCTGTTGAATTAAAATGAATAAACCAGTATCCGGCTTCCTTGTTGATGATTACTTCCCGTTCGGCTTTCAAATCCAAAAGGGTCATAATGGATTGGTCAAACGAAGCGACCCGTATATTACCGTCGGCGTCTTGTGATACCGTCGAGCCTTCCTCTAAAATATAAACCAAACCGTTGCCGCCGGACTCCTTCGCCGTTATCCGCGATGAAATTTTTATTTCCCCGCCATTAAGTTGAAACGGTTGGCTTTGCCGTTGGTCTGCCGTACCCGAAAGCGTAGCCACATGCGCCCAATTTTCTGTATTATTATTCGCGTCAGCAGGGGTATAGGTATCGCCGCAAGCCGCCAAGAACGCCAACAAAACCACCGCTATAAATAAAGCCATACATTTTTTCATGCGCCCAAAAGCTCCTTTGTTAAAAATTTATGGCATCGTTAACCATAAATATATTTTGTCGATTCTTTTCGGTTTTATTCAATTATATTTCATAAACAATCGGGTAAATTAAATCTTTATATATAAGTTTTTATTGATTAATAAATTATCATTGAACCGTGCATATTATTTGTAATGCACGGCATTTTATTTTATAATGAAAAAATCGGAGGTGCTATGAATGACGGATACAATTAACGTAACGATTCGGCTTGACCGGACTATTAAAGAACAAGCGGAAAAAATGTTTAATGATTTAGGCATGAATTTATCGACGGCGTTTAACATCTTTGCTCGGCAATCGCTTCGGCAAGGTAAAATCCCCTTTGAAATTTACGACCCTTTTTATAGTGAAAGAAACCAAGCCGAATTAAAACGCAGAATTATTGACATCGAAGCGGGTACGGCAGCCTTCGTTGTAAAGACAATGGAAGAACTCGAGGTTATGGCGGATGAATAAAGGGATTTCATTCAAGGATTCCGCTTGGGAAGATTACCTCTATTGACAAACAAAGGATAAAAGGACGCTGAAGAAAATCAACGCCCTTTTAAAAGATATTGACCGCCACCCCTTTACGGGCGAAGGCAAACCAGAACCTTAAAAATACGATAGACAGGGTTACTGGAGCAGGCGTATCGATGAAGTGCATAGAATCGTTTATAGGGTTACCGAAGAACAAATTGTCATTGTTCAATGCAAGGGGCATTATAACGATTGATTACCGGTATCCAAATCTCGCAGCGACATTCCGAGTCCCTGTCACCGAAGTACATTTCCAAATCGTAATCGCAATCGGCGTGTTCGTAGCTTACGGTGGGGAACCATTCGGCGTAAATGCGTTGCCAGGTGTTGTGGATTTTTTCGTCGTCGTTTTCGGTCACCCAACCGGTGTCGAATACCGCCCATGTCTGCGCGGGGATATCGAAAACCTTATATTCCGGCGGGATGGGCTTGTCTGGTTTGTAACAGGCGATGGCGTAGTTCATGTTGCCGTCGGGGTTGTGCCCGTAGGTTACGCCCGCTTCGAAAATCCCGTTTTTCGGCTTACCCGCGGCTTGCAAAAACGCCGCCATCCTGCCGTCCTCCACGCAAGCCATAATGAACGCGGGGATTTCCTTGAAGCATCGGCCGTCAATGACGGTCGTCTTTAATTCCGGTCCGAACAACGTAAAGGCCTCTTTCCGTTCGATGCGGTAGTCCATTTCATCCTCTCCTTTTATCGAAATTTGGAAGGACATCCTTGGGAAGACCTTCAGCGTCTTGCCCATACCGCGCGCTGATGTGGGCGTGATTTTATGCAGGTTTTTGAAGGCCCTGCTAAACGCTTCGGGTGACTCGTAACCGTACTTGACCGCCGCGTCGATGACCTTGATACCGGTGGTTTGCAACTCCAGCGCGGCGAGGGTGAGCCGCCTGCGACGGATGTATTCGTTCAACGGCACGCCCGTGATAAATGAAAACATGCGGGTGAAATGGTACGTCGAGCAGCAGGCGATTTGCGCGGCGCGGTCGTAGGATATTTCATCCGCCAATCGGGATTCGATATAATCGAGCGCGGCGTTCATGCGGTTAAGCCATTCCATAGGGTTCCCTCCTCGAGAAGAGGATAATAAAAAAGGTGCCGCGGCACCTTGCAAATCTTGCACGGGATTGTCAGGTTACTCGAAACCTTGAAAAAAACTCCGTCATTAAATCGCCACATTCCTCCGCCAGTACGCCACCGATGACTTGCGGCTGGTGGTTAAAGCGCGGTTCGTCCAATATATTGAGGATCGACCCCGCGCAGCCGGCCTTGGGGTTGGCCGCGCCGTACACCACTACGGGGATACGCGCCTGGATGATCGCTCCCGCGCACATGGGGCAGGGCTCGACCGTTACATATAGGGTGCAGTCCTCCAAGCGCCAATCGCCCACGGTTTCGCAGGCTTGGCGGATGGCATCGATTTCCGCGTGGGCGAGGGCGTTCTTGCGCGTATTTCGCTCGTTAAAGGCGCGGGCAATTATTTCTCCATTGCGCAAGATAACGCAGCCGATGGGGACTTCGTTTTGATCGTAGGCTTTGCGGGCTTCGATTATGGCTTCGCGCATGTAGGATTCGTGGGTCATGATTTTATAATCGACCGTATCTTGGTGATCAGCAAATCGATCCCGACGGTGTTGGACGCGCCTTCGGGGATGATGATGTCCGCATACCGCTTGGAAGGCTCCACGAACTGGTGGTGCGCGGGTTTCACTTGGTTAAGGTATTGGTTAATGACCGAATCGAGCGAACGCCCCCGCTCAACGATATCGCGCCTTATGCGGCGGATGATGCGTACGTCGTCGTCCGTGTCCACATATACCTTGATATCCATCATGTCGCGGAGTTTTTTATCCTCCAGGATCAAGATGCCTTCAATGATGATGACATCCGTGGGTTTCCGCCGGATGACCTCGGCCGAGCGTGTATGGGCGGCATAATCGTAGACGGGGACGTCAACCGCTATGTAATTCGATAAATCCCCCAAATGCTTCAATAAAAGCTCCGTTTCGAACGCCATGGGGTGGTCGTAATTCGCTTTTAAGCGTTCCTCAAAGACAAGCCCCGATTGGTCTTTGTAATAGGAATCATGTTGGATCAACGTAATGGAATGTTTGATAAAACTTTCGACGATGATGTTGGAAACGCTGGTCTTTCCGCTTCCCGACCCGCCCGATACGCCGATGATTACGGGTTTACGCATGGATACAACCCCTTTTGGAAATGGATTTTACAGCCGTGCCTTTATTATTACCCGCGCGTTGCGACGCAGGATTTCCGCACCCCGCCAAAGCATAGCGGTATGGCCGTATGCGCGGTCGAAGTCGTCGTCGCTCATGGCAAGCCAATCGTGCGGGTCTACCCATGTTTTACCACGCGGGGCGTTGAATGGGCAAGCGTCTTGGCAAATATCGCAACCGTAAAGCTGGTTTCCGAGGAGGGTTTCTTCTTCGGGGGTCAGCTCGTCATTTTGCGTGAGGTAGGAAATACAGCGGGAAACGTCGAAGCCGCGGCTGGGTGAAAGCGCACCCGTCGGGCAGGCATCGATACAACGGCGGCAATCGGGCGGACATTCCCCTGCGAAGCCGATGCCGCGAAGCGGCAGGCTGTCGGCTCGGTTAGTGCAACCGGCGAGTGGGTATTCTATGGAAGGATTACCGTGCGCCTCCGCTGGGTTCCATGCCGGATTCAAAGCGTTTAACGGAATATCCGTCAGCAACAACCCGATGTGAAACCGTGAACCGAATTTTTCGGAAACCACCAGCCCATGCCGCCCGTAGAAACCCAACCCCGCGCGTACGGCAAAGGCGCGTTCGTCCAAGCCGGGGTTGTCCACTAAAATTTTATAATTAATAGAAAAATGTTTATGTAATTCTTCTGCTATATCAAGTAATAAGACTTTCACCCGTTTGTGGTAATCCGCGTTTTGCCCCAAGGAGGATAGTTCCGCTCTGTAACTATATTTTTTTATTGACTCCGCGGGGGAGCTGCCGCCGCGTTTGGTTCCCGGATTTCCGAACCCAACAACGATAATACTTCTAACCCTCGATAACGCCGCCGCGGGGTTCGTCCTTTTTTCCAAGTCCTTGCTTACGAACGGAACAAAGCCCGCGGCATAAGGCTCGCGGGCCAAGGGGGTTGCGTCGCATACGCCGATGATGCAATTGTGGCGCGAAGCGAAATCGTTCAGCAAGCGGATCATTCCTTCGGTTTAAGTAACGCGTTAAGCACGCTCAACACCAACGCCGCGAAGAACGCCGTCCAAAATCCGGAAATGGAGAATCCGGGAACGAACCAAGCCGCCAGCAACAGCGAAAAAGCGTTGATCACCAGCGAAAACAAGCCCAACGTAAGGATCGTGACCGGCAGCGAAATAATGTGCATCAACGGTTTTATAATGGCGTTGACAAGCCCCAGCACCGCCGCGGCAACCATAGCGGTTACCGCGCCGCTGATCACGAAGCCCGGAAAAATCCACGTAAGGATATACAAACACACCGCGCTGATTACCCATTTTAACAGCATAAAAGCCTCCCGATTTCATATCATTCAACAGTATATACGGAAATCGGTAAGTTATGATTGGTTTATCGGCATAGGTACACCGTACTCAACTGCGTGCGGTTCTTCACTTCCATTTTTTCCATGATGACCACGATGTGGTTGCGTACCGTCCCCTCGCTGAGGAACAATTCCGCGGCGATTTCCTTGTTCGTTTTACCTTGGGAAACGAAGCGGGTGATGTCATGCTCGCGGGGGGTGAGCCGCTCGAGGGCCGGATTTTCTTGCGGGGTGAGTTTTTTAAGGACATCCGTACCCAGGACACTCGTACCTTCCAATAACAGGCGCAATTGCCCCGCGATATTGGCGATCTTGTCGGTTTTGACCAAATAACCGTCCGCACCGGCGGCCAAGGCTTGTTGGATGACCGGGCGGTCGTCGAAGGTCGTCAGCACCAGCACCTTTACATGGGGGTAACGCGATTTGATTACACGGGTGGCGGCGATGCCGTCCGTACCGGGCATTCGGATGTCCATCAGTACCGCGTCCGGCGCATGGGTTTTGCATAAATCAATGGCTTCCGTGCCGTCCTTGGCCAAAGCGGCGACGCGGATATCCGGTTCACGGGATAAGCGTTTTTCCAAACCCGCACGGATCAACGGATCGTCATCGGCGATGATCAACCGCATTTTGGGCCTCCTTTGCGATGGGTATCACGCAAATTACCTTGAAGGTATCGTTAAAGTCAACCGCCAGGCTCCCACCGATCGCCGACGCGCGGTAACGGAGGTTCCTGAGTCCCGCGCCCATCACCGCCGTGTCCGGTTTTTTTGTTGAAACGCCGTCGTTCTCCACGCACAGGCGTACCAATTTGGGGGTCGCGTCCAAACTTACCGATACGGTACGCGCGTTCGCGTGGCGGGCGGCATTGGTCAGGGATTCGCTTAGGACGGATTCCAACGTATTCCATATGTGTACGGGTACGGGGTTGGTGTCGCCGAATGTGGAAAAACGAACCGGCGGGTTAGGGAATCGCTTGCAAATTTCCTCCAAGGTATTGATACCCGGCGCGGCTATGGGTGCGAGGTTATGTACGGCTTCGCGTATTTTGTTTGCGCCGCTGCCCAAGCGTTCCAACGCGGCGTCGAACAACGGCAGCGATTCGTCGTTCTCCCCCGCAAGCTCCTCCCGGACCGCCTGCAAAGAGATATACGCCGCCACAATATCGTGCCCTGCGTTGTCGTGGATATCCCGCGCGATGCGGGCGCGTTCGCTTAAAGTGGTCATGCGCTCGATTTGTACCGCGGCTGAAAATAAATCGCTTTGCAAGGATTCCAATCGGTAATAACGCCCCGCTTCGGTGTCGCGCGCTTGGAATCCCCGCCGGTATTCCCTTTCCCAAAGGCCGAGGAACAACCCCGCAACCGCACCCAAAGCCGCATAGGCAACCCCGTAAAAATCCCGCGTTGCAAGCAGGAATAAAAACACCGCCGCCGCACACAGCACAATCGTTACGCGATGCCGCGTTTTATCATCCGTGCGGTAATACATCGCCCAAAACAACGGCAACGCCAACGCAACCGGAAAAAATACCGCGCATACCCAGCAATCGATCACAACCGTAATGCCCGATTCGGGGAACCGCCAGCGTAGCAGCACCATACACAGCATAAACAGCATAACAAAAAAGCCCGTCATGTCGCCGCCGTACAACCAGCGCGCGGCTAACAGGCCAAAACCCAAGAGGGAACAGACGATAAATGCGGTTTTCGGCGGGGGTAAGTCCATCATTACACGATTCTACGCTTGCTCCCGTATAAAATCAACGCCGCCGAAAATAACGCAAGCGCGAGTATCGACGTCCAATACTGTGCGGTAGCCCCTTCGTAAGCAATCAGTTCCTCGAAGGCCCGTGCCGCCCAATGCGCGGGGAACAACGCGCCGATATGCCGTATCGTCGCGGGCATCATGGAAAGGGGTATCAGCATCCCACCCAGGAAAGCCATGAGCGTAAGTATCAGCGAAAACGCGACGGTGCTTGCTTCCCTGTCTTTAAAAAAGCAGCTCCACACGAAGGACAATCCGATGGACGTGGCGGAAAGCATGATATACGTAAGCACGACCAACCCGGCGAAAGGCAAATCCCACCCGTGCCGCAAGATGCCGATGACTCCGAGTATCGCCGACAACACGACCATCGGGGCCAAGCCCGCGAAGAAGTTTTGCATAAGGTAGTTCCGGAAGGTTATCGGCCCCGCCAAAATGCGCGTCAAAACACCGTCTATGCGGTCCGCTTGGATGCTCCCCGCCATCATAAACGCGCCGAAGAGGATTACATAGGAAACGAAGAAATACCCGCGCGCTTCCGGTCCCGTGCCGAAGGCTTCGCTGTTCGCAACCGAAATAAAGGTAATCGGCAATATGCTGTTAAGCGCGAGGGATACGGGGCGCGTCAGCCCCCTGCGCAGCGCGTACCAAAATATTGTCATACCGGCTTCCTCCTGCCGAGCAGTAGGATAATAACGGCCAGCGCAACGCAAAAGCCCGCGAGGTAACCCAAGTTGAGCAGGGAATCCCGCATCCCGCCTTCTTCGACGATGTTGCCGCCCATGCCCGCGGCCCCGCCCGAAAACATGATGGCGCGCCACGCCCAACCGAAGGGCGTAAACAACCGTCCAAGGCGCGTCAATTGCTCCCCGAAGCCGATGTTGAAGATCAAACCGCTTAACAACGCGTTACCCCAACAAAACACTACGCCCAGCGTATTGGCTGTTGCTTTCTTTTTGCAAAGCATGAAGAACAGCACGCCCGCAAGCTGCGAAAGCGTCGCCATCAGCACAAGTACCGCAATCAGTACCCATACATTGTGCAAATACGAGTTGAATACGAACGCGCCGGAAAGGATCAATAACCCGCCGGAAATAAACGAAAAAGCGATGCTCGCGACCATATTAGCGAAGGCGAAGCTGACGATCGGCTTCGGCGTGGCAAGCAAGCGCCAGCGCATGTCCCCGCGTAAGTCCTCAAATAGATAATCGATGACGATTAAACTCCCCATCAATTGGAAAATCAGCATGTTTACAATAATATTAAATGAATGGTTGAGATTGCGCCCGTTTATCAAATGGCCGTACCCCTCCACCAAATAATTGTTGGTGACCACCATTAGGGAAATCAATATAAGCGGGAACACGATATACGCCCCGACGCCGATGGGATCCATCGCGGTACGCTTGAAGTAATGGCGGATTATCATAACGCACCCCCGCCGTCATCGTCGCGCAATTTGCGCCCGGTAAGGGTGAGGAACACATCCTCCAGGGTGGGTTTGGCCGCCGTGATGTTCGTGATACCGCCGCGGCGCATGGCCACTTCCATGATGCGGTTGATATTGCCCGAATCCGCGCCGGAAACGATAATGTATTCTCCGTTTTCACCTGTTGTAACGCTTTTAACCCCGGATATGGCGCGGATGTCTTCGGTCAATGCATTCGAAGGCGTGGCGGCGGTCATTTTAATCGTGTCCTCGTGTTGGATCCGCCCCACCAATTGCTCGAGGGTGCCGTCGGCAATGACACGTCCCGCGTCCATGATCGAAATGCGGTTGCATATCGCTTGCACTTCCTCCATGTAGTGGGAGGTGTAGATGACCGTCGTCCCTTCGCTTGCGATTTTCTTCACCGATTCCAGGATGTGGTTGCGGGACTGCGGGTCGATGCCGACGGTGGGTTCGTCCATGATCAGCAGCTTCGGGCGGTGCACCAGCGCGCACCCGATGTTAAGCCTGCGCTGCATCCCGCCGGAAAATTTCTTCGGCTTCTTCTTCGCGTGTTCGGTCAAGCCGACGAAATCAAGCACGCGGTTGACGTTCGATTCCAGCTCCGCGCTCCTAAGCCCGTAAAGCCGTCCGAAGTACCGCAAGTTCTCCCGCGCGGACAATTCGCCGAAAACCGTGATTTCCTGCGTGACGATGCCCATCATGCGCTTTGCGTTGACGTTGTTAACCCCCTGGCCCTGCCCGAAAACCTCGATAATCCCGCTGTCCGCGCCGATCAAACCGCACAAAACCCGTATCGCCGTGGTTTTGCCCGCGCCGTTGGGCCCGAGCAAACCCAGGATTTCACCTTCGGCCACGTTTAAGTCCAAATGGTCGAGCGCCATCAGGCCGCCGTAGCGTTTCACTACGTCCTTCATCACCGCAAGCATATAAAAACCGCCCTTCGTTAATTGCATTTATTGTTCTCACACACGAAAACAATTATGCCGCCGGGCGGTTTGTTTGAAAAGTGACATTTGTAATGGTTATTTTAATATTTCAAACCCGTACCTGTCCGTCCCTGAAAATAACGAACTTCGTCGAGGTCAACGCCTTCAACCCCATCGGGCCGCGGGCGTTCCCCCAGGTGCAAACGGTCGGCCAAACGTTGGCGGCTCATAATATTGTTCCCGTTTTTATCGTCCGTCCACGCAGGTAGTCCCCCGCGGGCATCCGTTTGGCGTTGGGGCCTTGCAGTTCCGTGAGTAATAATGCGCCGTCCCCGCAAAGTACCGTCAATCCCCGGTTATCCGCGGAAAAGATCGTTCCCGGCTTCCGATTATTAATTTTGGTGGAATCCCCCGAAATTAATGACCGTTCCGCCCGCCATATTTTTAAGGAGTTTTGTTCATACATCGTATAAGCCCCCGGCCACGGGTCGAACGCGCGGATTCGGTTAATAATTTGGGAAGCGGATTGGTTCCAATCAATCAAGCCGTCGGTTTTGCCGATCATCGGCGCATACGAAGCGAGGGAATCATCCTGTTTGATTCGTAAAGCCGTATTACTTTCGACCGCCGCCAAAGCCTCGATAATCGTTTCCCCGCCCAACGCCGCCATGCGGTCATGCACACTCGGGAAATGCTCGTCCGGCGCAATGGCCATGGATTTTTGCAAGATCATATCGCCCGTGTCTATACCTTCGTCCATGTGCATGATGGTGATGCCGGTTACGGCTTCGCCGTTTAATATCGCCGCGTGGATGGGCGACGCCCCGCGGTACTTGGGCAACAGCGAAGCGTGGATGTTAACGCAGCCCAAACGGGGCATTTCCAATACCGCTTTCGGCAGCATCAAGCCGTACGCCGCCACAATAAAAATATCCGCGCCGAGGGATTTCAATCGGTCGCGGACTTCCCGCGGGGAATGATGGCGAAAACATGTACCCGCATCGCCCGCATCCGCTTCAAAACAGGGGATATCGTCTTTATTCTTTTTCTTAATAAACAACGTTTCGGGTTGCAAAACTTCGACGCCCGCCGCCAACGCCGCTTCCTTCACGGGGGAAAACACGATTTTATTCCCGCGCCCCGCGGGGCGGTCGGGCTGGGTAAGTACAGCCGCGACATCATGCAATTTTAACAACGCAACCAACGCAGGCACGGCAAACGCGGGCGTACCCATAAAAACTACCTTCATCGACGCAGCCGCCTTTCCCTGCGGTTTCGGCGCAGCTTGCGGCGTTCTTCGGCTTGCTCGTTAGTGATGAACTGCACGTTGGTGGCGTTGTCGAGGAACAAAACACCGTTTAAATGGTCGATTTCGTGGCAGAAAGCCGACGCCACGAAGTCGTCAACCGTAACGGTAACTTCTTCGCCGTGGCGGTTGAGCGCGCGTACGGTTACTTTGAAGGGACGCTCAATGTCGCCGCATTTACCCGGCACGGACAGGCAAGCCTCGTTGCACACCTGCGAGCCGTCGGACGCCAATATTTCGGGGTTAATCAATTCATATAATTCCTCGTCGAATTCCACCACCACAATACGCCTAAGTACGCCCACTTGCGGGGCCGCCAACCCGACGGCATCCTTCGCGCGCAGGGTTTCCAGCATGTCATCGAGCAATTCGTGCATGGCGGGGGTGATGTCGGCTACGGGGCGGGCTTTTTTGGTCAATATCTCGTCGCCGTTTATCCGGACTTGTCTGATTGCCATTTTCTTTATTCACTCCAGGTCTATTCCAATATAGCCGGGTTAAGCGACAAATGCACCGCTATGTTCGGCAACGGGTCGTTTTCCCGCAATTTCCTGATACAATATAACACAAATTGCTTCAAAGGTTCTTCTTCCGCGCATTTTACGAGTAATTTCCAACGGAATTGCTGTTTTACCTTGGAAACGAACGCGGGCGAAACACCCATCAGTTCAAACAATCCCTTTTTATTACAATACGCCATGATGGCTTGCAGCTTATGCAAAGCCGCGATAACTTCCTTTTCGACAGGGCCGGAAAGCATGACCGAAAAGATATGCGTAAACGGCGGATACCCCATTGTACGGCGCAAAGCGATTTCGTGCGCGTAGAAGGCTTCGTAGTTCCCCTCCCGCGCGAATTGCAAGGCGTAATGTTCGGGGTTGTACGTTTGCAAAAAGACGCGCCCCGCGTAATCGCTCCTGCCCGCGCGCCCTGCCACTTGCGTCAATAGTTGGAACGTATGCTCCCCCGCGCGGAAATCCCCCGAAAACAACGACAAGTCCGCCGCGATAACCCCCACCAACGTAACCTGCGGAAAGTCCAAACCCTTCGCCACCATTTGCGTGCCGATCAACACCTGCGCCGCGCCGCGCCGGAACGCCGACAAAATCTCCGCGTGGCCGTGTTTGCCGCGCGTGGTATCCATGTCCATCCTCAGCGTGGCTGTATGGGGGAAAAGCCGCGCCACTTCCGTTTCCACTTGCTGCGTACCCACGCCGAAACGCCGCAGATGCACCGAAGCGCACGACGGGCATTTTTCGGGCAGCGGCAACCCCCGCCCGCAGTAATGGCACAAAAGCGACCCCGTATCCGCATGGTATGTATGGTTGACGCGGCATTGGTCGCAGGACAGCACATCCCCGCAATGCCTGCACGACACGAACGTGGAATAACCCCGGCGGTTAAGGAACAGGATCGCCTGCCGTCCGGCGGCCAATACCTCCTTCAATGCGTCGGTGAAATCCTTCGAAAATAACGACGTATTCCCCCGCGTAAATTCCCTGCGCATGTCAATGATATGTACATCGGGGAAGGTGAGGTTAATCCGATGCGGCAGCCGTAACAATGAATAAAAAACGCGGGAGTCGAAGGGGGGTGTATGTCTCCTTTCGCGGGGGGGTTGGTTCCAATGCTCCGGCGGTTTTGGTTCCGCCGCTCTTAAATACGATTCCATCGAAGGGGTCGCGCTCCCCAGCACCACAGCCGCGCCCGTCAATTCCGCCCGTTTAACCGCCACTTCCCGTGCGTCGTATTTGGGCGACGTTTCGGAATGGTAGGTATGTTCATGTTCCTCGTCAATCACGATCAGGCCCAACCGCGTGAAAGGCATAAATACCGCCGACCGCGGGCCGATCACCAGCGAAATCTCCCCGTCCAGCGCCCGCTTCCATATGACGAAGCGTTCCCCCGCGGTTAATCGGCTGTGCGTCACCGCTACCGCGTCCCCGAAGCGCGCGGTAAATATATCCACCGTTTGCGGGGTTAAGGCGATTTCCGGCACCAATACGATGGCTTGTTTCCCCTGCGCCAATACATGCGAAATGGTATGGAGGTACACCTCGGTTTTGCCGCTGCCCGTGACGCCGTGCAGCAGGTAAACGGAGGAAATCTCAGAATTCACCGCTTGATCAAAACTGCCGATCAATTCATTAACCGCGGAACGCTGGTCATCCGTGAGGGTAACTTCGGCACAATTTGTTCCGAAGTTCGGTTTTGTCTTTTTAGTACGCGTGCCGGGGAAAGCCTTGCCCGCCTTCGCCGAAGGCGAAACGCACCGTATGCACGATATCAACGTGGTGTAATATTTATCCCGCATCCATTGCGCCAGCGCCAGCACTTCGGGCGCCAGTACGCAAAAGGTGTCCGGCAGCGCGGAAATCTCCTTCAATAAAAAAGAAGCGTTTTCGGATTGCAAGCCGTCCGCTTCTTCGATTAATTCGATGATATACCCCGTCGTGGGTTTATTGCCTTTGCCGAAGGGTACGACGCAACGCATCCCCGCTTGCACGTCCATGCCCGCGGGGATTTTGTAATGAAACAGCCTGTCCAATTCGCCGTGCAGCGTATCGATGCACACGGCGGCATACGCGGGGCTCATGTGGCGGAGTAGTCGCCCTCTTCGTCCTCATCGGCTTCGCCTTCCACGTCCGCGTACATGTCGAAATCGTCCTTTTCCGCGGGCAGGTCGTTGTCCGCGTACCGTTCCATGTAGCCGTCATCTTCCTCGTAGAGGTCGTATTTTTCCGTTTCGTAGTTGTCCTTAAGCTCCTCGCGCAAGTCGTCCTTCGATACGGCGGTGATATTGCGCATCTTATATTGGTCCTTAAGCATCCGTTCGTACGTGCCATTCAGGATTTCGTCCTGCACGGTAAGGAGCAGCTTGCCTTCGATCATTTCCTTTACGGCGATCGAAACCGCGCGGTCGGTCGGCGCGTAGGTGAGGGGATGCGCCCCGTCGATGATCTGCCGCGCGCGCTTGGCCGCCGCCAATACGATGGTGTAACGGCTGGTGATCTTTGAGCTGGACGCTTCGTTGGTGTTGATGGTTTCCATGAGTTCGGAATAGGACGGTCTTAACATTTTACTGCTCCTTTTTTATATGAAGAATTGGTTGATCTGTGATTGGCAGCGGCGCGGGCGCAAGCGTTCCGCGTCCACGATGGCGTCGATCTTGGCTACGGCGCACCCTACTTCGTCATTAATGACCAAATAATCGTACGCGCTGATCAAGGGAACTTCTTCCGACGCCCTTTTCAATCGGGCGTCGATGGTTACGGCGTCTTCGGTGGCGCGGGCGTTTAGGCGGCGCGACAATTCATCCATGGTAGGCGGCATGAGGAAGATCAAAACGGCGTCGGGGAACTTTCCTTTTACTTGGAGCGCGCCGTTTATCTCGATTTCCAGCACGACGACCTTACCTTCGGCGATTTGCTGTTCCACATACCGCCGCGGCGTGCCGTAGTTGTGCCCGACGAACAAGGCGTGTTCCAGCAGTTCACCGGTTTGCCGCATCCGCGTAAATTCCTCGGGCGTGGTGAAGAAATAATCGCGTCCATCATCCTCGCCCTCGCGCGGGGGGCGCGTCGTGACGGAAATTGAGCGGGCGTAACCCTTGGCGGCGTCCAACCGCTTAACGACCGTTCCCTTGCCCGAGCCGGACGGCCCGGAGATGATGACCAATAACCCCTCCATATCGGCGTTGTCGGGGCTAGTCGTTTGACTCGCCGATGGGTTCGCCGGGCGGGTCGAAACGGTTTGCGATGGTTTCCGGCTGCAACGCGCTCAGCACCAGATGGCTGGAGTCGGTGAAAATAACGGCGCGTGTCTTACGCCCCTGCGTCGCGTCGATGAGCATTTGCTTCTCACGCGCTTCGGTGATGGCCCGTTTGACCGGCAGCGAATCGTTGCCTACGATGGCGACCACCCGTTCGGCGGGTACGGTATTGCCGAACCCTACGTTGATCAATTTGAAATGCATGGTTAACCCCCCTTGGTTATTCGATATTCTGCACCTGCTCACGTATTTTTTCGATTTCGCTTTTGAGCTCCACAACCCATTTCGCCAGTTGCTGGTCGGTGGATTTGGAGCCGATGGTGTTGACCTCGCGGTTTAATTCCTGTACGAGGAAATCCAACTTGCGCCCGATGGGTTCGCTTTCTTCCAGGATATCGTCAAATTGCGAAAGGTGGCTGGCCAAGCGTGTCAGTTCCTCGTCGATGGAGCTGCGGTCGGCGAGCAACGCGATTTCGGTGAGGAAACGTGATTCCGCGATTTCTGTGGGTGCGTTGGATTCCTGTAATTTTTCCACCAATTCTGTAAGCCGTTCGCGCAGTTTTTCCGCGTGCTCGGCAACGGCAACGGGCGCGCGTTCGGTGATGAGGGCGGCGAGTTCCCGCACGCGTCCGCGTTTTTCGCGCATGTCGGCGGCAAGGGCCTCCCCTTCGGCTTGCCGCATAGCGTTGAAGCGGGTAAGCGCTTCTTCCAACGCGCCGGACAGGGCCTCCCAAAATTCGTTTTGCGCCTCTCCGTTACTGTAGGCGGATTCGAATTTTTCAAAGGTCACCACGTCGGGGTTGCGGGCGAGGAGCCCCAAACCGGGGTTGGTTTCGTTGGAGGGGAAAAGCGTAATCTGCCAATTATACCGGTCGCAGATTTCCTTCAACGCGTGTACGTACGCATCCGCGAACGCCCAATTCACCTTCGCCTGTATATCCCTTTGCGTGTAGCTGTCAAACCCGACCCACACATCCACTTTTCCGCGGGCGATCTGCGAAGCGAGGCGTTTGCGTACCCTGTCCTCGAAGGCGTTTAAAAACCGGGGCAAACGAATGTTAAAATCCCCGTAACGGTGGTTGACCGATTTGATCTCAACCTTAAAGCGGCGATCGTACCGCAGACATTCCCCGCGGCCGAAACCCGTCATACTCTTTGGCATGTTTCACACCTCATCTATCCATGGTCCCGCCATACATCGGTAAGCGTAACCTATGTGAACCTTTAATACCGTCCCCGCGGCATGGAACGCCAGCGTCCGTAGCTCCTTGCCCTGCGGCTGACCGTAATGGCAATCACCATACATACGATCCCAAACAGCCAACCCACCGAGCCGAACCAATAAGGCAACGCCCCGCGGGAAAACAACGCCCCGAAAAAGCGGGCGATAAAAAAATCCATATCCGTGTCAAATGTACGCTCCAAAACCCCGTGCGCGGCGTACAAGTTGGTGGTATACACCGTTTCGCCGTTGATGCGGTACGATACGAGCCCCACGATTTCCCCTTCCTCTATACCGCCGAGCGGGATGCGCAGCAGGATACCTTCATCGGTATCCGGCTCGCGTTCCTCGGGCGGTACGAGCAACAAGGCATCATATGTAACGATGCGCTCCAGGGAAGCGATTTCGTCGATGCTCAGTAACGTGTTGTATGAACCGCGGGAGGTGACCGTCAAAATACCGTCATCCTCCAACCGCGGGTTATCCAACCGTACGGTGTGCGAAACCTCGCCGCCGGAAACATCGCGGAAGGCGAAGTTGGCAAAGCCGTAATCCAGCAAGCGGCGGGTGTCCTGCCATCGGCCGGGGCTGGCGGAGTCGAACACGATCGTGATCAATCCCAAGCCGTTGTTATATGCCGACGCGGCAAAACATTCCCCCGCGGGGGTGGTGTAGCCCGTACGCATCCCCGTCACAAAGGGGTGGCCGTGTGGGGCGTCGGGCAGCATTTGGTTGGTGTTGGTCCAGTTAAAATGCTGGACGAACGCGCCCTCGGGTTCGCGGCCTTCCAACCCGTCGCCCTCGAAGGTACGCATCCCCACGATTTGCGCCAGCAACGGCACGTCCATAAAAGCGCGCGCGATCAAGGCAAGGTCATACGCCGTGGTAAAGTGACGCGTATCGTGCAGGCCGTAGGGGTTGGTAAATCGCGAATCCAATACGCCCAGCTCCCGCGCTTTTTCGTTCATCATTGCGGCGAATACGCCTTTGGCTTCGTCAACATAATGCAGGTTAAACCGCCCGTTACGCATTTGTACGGCGTTGAGCGCGAGCACGCGCGCGGATTCGTTCGCGCTGCGGATGAGCAGGGACTTTAGCAGCATCCTTACGGTGATATGCTCGCCTTCCTGGTGTACGCCCGTGTTGTAACCCAAGGGCATATTGCGGATTTCCGGCCCCACGACCAATACGTCATCGGGGTCGAGGATATCCAACACCACCAGCGCGGTAAGCAACTTGGTCATGCTGGCGGGGTACATACGCCTGTGCATGTTGCGTTCGTACAGCACGCGCCCCGTGGTTTGCTCCACCAAAATCGCGGCTTCGGTTTGCAATGTAAGCGGCGGGACAATCGACCCCGTTAAAAATAAAATCATAACAAGGGCAAAAATACCCGAATATATCCAGCGCATAGTACGAGTATACCAAATAAACTTAACGTTGTGCAAATGAAATCGTGCTTTTACGCCAATGTTTCGGCGAACTGCGCCCGTTTATGCTGGCGGCAATTCGTTTGGGAAAAATAAACGCAGCTTCGGCAGTCACCCTCGGGGTTATTGTGGTGCAAATCCCGCGCGGCTTGCGCGGGCTTAAACTTTTTGCATGATTCCATAAATCCGTCTCCTTTATGGTATGTTTTATGTAAAGTATTCCCTGTTTCGTATATCTTAATGCTATAATGGACAGGATCACCTTTATTTTAAATCCCACGGAGGAATCCCCATGCGCGACTTCTTCAGCCTGGAAGGCCCGTTCAATAAATACGGCGGCATGATCGCCGATATGGTATTGGTCAGTTTGATGTGGCTGTTGTTCTGTCTGCCGATCGTTACCATCGGCGCGTCAACCACGGCCATGTTCTACGTAACCACGCGGCGCATCGCCGAACGCGAAGGGTACATCACCTCCGACTTTTGGACCGCTTTTAAAGCTAACATTAGAAAAGCCACGATTATGTGGATGATCATCCTCGTGGCGTTAATCCTTTTATTAATGAACGTCCTGCTCCTAACCAACGATGAAGTCGAACTGGCGGGCGGCATCTTCGGTATAGTATTGCCCGCGCAGTTGGTGTTCCTGTTCGTCATCGCTATCATGAGCGTGTACATCTATCCCTTGATGGCGCGGTTCGACATGGGGCTGGTGCAGGTGGTTAAGAGCGCGTTCTATATGTCCGTGCGGCACTTCCTCACGTCCGTATCCTGTGTGGTGATGGCGGTCGCGGCGTTCCTTTTGTTTTTCCGTTTCCCGCCGTTGATCCTGGTCGCGCCCGGGCTGTACGCGTGGCTGTCCTCGTACATGATCATGAAGGTCTTTAAGAAGTACCG
Source organism: Defluviitaleaceae bacterium (assembly GCA_009780585.1). Taxonomy (GTDB): domain Bacteria; phylum Bacillota; class Clostridia; order Lachnospirales; family WQUN01; genus WQRX01. The sequence goes on from WQZS01000005.1 coordinate 74,401, forward strand.
CCCCGAAATGGACCGCGACCCCTCGGCGGAAATCGCCGAAATCGAAGCGAAAAAAGCCGAGGAACGCTGGAAGCGGGAAAGGGAAACCCCCGCGCCGACAAACACGGGGGAATCGGAAGAGGACGATATCATCGACGCGGAGGAACCGGAAAACACGGTATAAGCGACGCGGAGGAACCGGAAAACACGGTATAAGCGACACGGAGGAATCGGAAAACACGGTATAAACGATACGGAGGTTGGAGGGGGGTAACTTGTCCCCCATTGGGGGACAAGTTAAAAGTTGCTAATTAGTTGTCTGACTTTATCCATACATTCGGCGGCCTCGCGTAGCTTGGCCGCTATTTTTATGCGGCTTTCTTTATTTTGCAACGCTTCGAGTGTAACGTTAAACCCGCCGCCGAGGGCTTCGAGGTCGTTGCCGTTGTCGTTGTTCCATATATCGGCGGTGCGTTTATAGAGTTTACCTACTTCCTCCAAGTAAGCCATGTCGGGGTTAAGTTCCCGCGCCTTTTGCAGGAAGCCGTGGCAGCAACTCCCGTTGGTAGCCATTTGACAAATGAAATTCGTGTACATCCCCCAGTCGTCAAAGGTTTTGGATGTGATGCCTTCGAACCAGCCGTTTTCGACGGTGTTTGCCCATTCGCGGAAGGCTTCCGCCCCGAAGAAAAAAGTATCGGTTTGCTTGGTTAAAATGGCAGGCAGGCGTTCGATCGCTTCACGGTAAAGTTGAGCAAGGGGGAAAATTTGCGTCTTTTCGCCCACGAAAATCCATCCGCTGTTTTTACCCGTGGAGTTCGGGCTGTCGTTGCCGTTTAGCACCGCGTCCTCGAAGGTGATCCGTTCGGGCTCATTGCTGTTGCCGGAAATGTACAGCAAGGTTTTGCCGTGTTCCTCGTAGCCTACATATACGCCGGAAACCTTCGGCGTACCCTGGCCCCAACTTATCACCGGCAAACCTTTATCGATATAGCTGATCAAGGTTTGCAAATACATCGTTTTATTTTTATTCAAGTTTATGCCCGTTACGAAGGTTGCGGCATAACCGCATAACGCGAATAAACGCTCCGCGAAAGCGGTGTCTCCGTCATGGAAAAAGGTCGAGCTGTACGCCTCGCCGCCGAAATGTTTGCCGCGGGGGTAGACTTGCGTAAACTTGTCGCCGCTGATACCCGCGAAGAACCAATAATCGTAATCCGGTTCGTTTAAACACTCCATCACGTATTTGGCGCAGCCGTTGAGCCAGTAGTTTTCACCGTATTCGTCGGTGACGAGGCGGTGGATGATAGGGATGATATTATTGCTTTGTTTGGTTACCATGGTTAACGCTCCTTTTATGATTTGGGTTTTGGGTTGTTGGAGTTGGGAGATTCGGATATTACGGAAGTATTTTTTTCGCCCGCCGTCCGAGCCGATGACGATGGGTTTAGCGTCTTCGCGGGATAAATCGAGCTTCATGTAGGGAAAGTTTTCACCGCAGTAACGCACCTCGCCGTTAATTACGCAAGCCAAATGCCCGGTTCCCACAATCCACGTCAATTTGTTCCATTCATTGGGTCTAATGCCACCGCGCTTGGGATAGTCGAACGTATCGCCGAAAATCGGCTGATGGAATACGATCGCTTCCTTGGTTAATTGCGGGTCGGTGTTGCCGCCCATGTTGATGCCGAACATAGTACGGTTATGGTTTTGATCGTGGTGGCCATGATACAAGCGGATACTCCCTTCCGTCGTGCCGTGCCCGAAGCGGCGGTCGTCCTCCTCAACACGAAATTCCATATCCACACGGAAGGGGAGCTTGACGGATACGTCCGTGGACAATACACGCGTGGAGATCCAACCCGTATATTCGATTACGCCGTTCTCCGATACGGCGTAATGCGGGTGATTGATCGGGATCAGCTTATCCGGCGCAACGTACACCGTCCATAAATTGGGGTTTTGCTTTTCGATTTCCCCGATGGTTATGGGGGTGACTTCATCGGGCTTGCCGTAAAGGGAGGGATTCGGAAGCCTTTTTTTGATGGGAACGAACAAGGAAAGCAAAGAGCGTTGCTCGTCGGGGGAGAGCAGGTTTTCGATCAAGGCTTCGTGGCGGAGCGCGCCGTCGTGGGTGTAATCGATTTCGTAGTAGGGGTTATCGTCGAAGTAGGCCAGCAAGGCGCGGAAGGATTCGTGCAAATCTTCATCCAAATAAACATCCGCCGAAGCGTACAACCCACCCGGGAATTGATATTCCGCATAGATATCGCCTCCGTTAAAATCCTCCGGTATTTTTTGGATCATCACTTCTCCCGCCGTTGAATGGAATTCAAAACGTTCGTGTGCGCCCGCTGCCCCCAAAAATGGCTTGCCTTGGAGAATCGGATGGGATTGTACCCAGCACCAAAAACCTTCGGCGTCGGTTTTTTCGGGATTATCCTTCAAATACGAAGAAAGCATCCGCATTTGCGGTAATTGGCGTATGGACGGGGACAACGGCTTCGCCAGCTTGCTTGAAATCGCCGTCAATTCGCCGTAACGCACGAATTTTTTTTCCATCCCTTCATATAAGATAGGCAACGCGGAAATTTTTTTTATGCCTTTATCCAGCATGGTTTGCAAGAAATCATTGACTACTTGCCGCAGCTCCCCCAACGCGTTGGCTTCCTTGTCGATAGCTTCGATCCGTGCTGTAAACACCTCCACCACGATGCTCATGTCCTCGCTTTCGTAGATGCGGATAATATCCTTGATGGGGATAAGCATCTTACGCAGGACGATGATTTGTTTGAGCCGTTCGATATTGGCGGGGTCGTAATGGCGGTACTTATCGTCGCTTGCGCGCACGCTTTCCACCAAGCCGACTTGTTCATAATAACGCAAGCTGCGCGAGGTCAATCCCAATTGACCGCAAAGGTCGGTAATTTTGATTAAATCCATTTAAACCTCCATTTATAGATTTCGGTAAGCGGGCCCGCCCTTCGATAAAACCATCGTATCACTTGACCGTGCGTCAATGTCAAGTATGGGATAACACTTGCATACAATGATGTAATGGAGGTGCGATATGGTATATACGCGGTTTTTTATACCCCTGGCAAGCGAGGCCGCGGGTTACGAATTCAAAGGAAGAAAGCCCGCCGGGCGCTGTGTGCTGGAGGAACAGGGCGGCATGGCGAAGCTCACGCTAAACGCGCAGGACCTGCGGCCGGAAACGCGTTACGCCGTGTTTTTGCTTTTCGCCGATGGCGGGCGGTACGCGGGGATAAACGCGGGGCCGTTGCCCGTGGACGCCAAAGGCAAGGCGGAAATCCGCCGGAACATAGAAAAGACACAATTGTTGGGATACGCATTGCAAGAAGTGCTTGCGGTCGCGGTCATGCCCGCGGGAACCGCAAAAACAGAAGCCCCGTTGTGCGGGTACCGGGGCGAGGCGGTAGCATGGAAGAACGGATTCTATGAAAAAACAGCGGTTGTAAAAAAAGCCGCAAAAGAAATCCCGAAGGAATTACTTCCGCCGGAGCTCCCGCCGATGCCGCCGCCGAAGCAAGAGTCGAAACCGGAAGCGAAACCGGAAGCGAAACCGGAAGCAAAATCGGAACCGGAAACAAAATTGGAATTGAAACCGGAATTGGAATCGGAACTGAAATCGGAATCGGAACCGGAATCGAAATTGGAATTAAAATTGGAATTGAAGCCGGAACTGGAACCTCTTCCGATAATTGAAGAACCCCTTCCGATAATCAACGAATCTCCCACGGTTATTAAGGAACCCGCACACGAATTGCCGCCCGAACCATCCGCACCGCCGGAAGAAGAAGCTATATCCACGGAATCGGTCTTATCCGAGGAGGAAAAGGAAGTCCTGTCGGAGTTGTTCCCGCCCACCCGCTTTAACGCCCCCATCGATTTATCGGCGCTGCGTTCCATTTCGCCCTTCATCGGCGGGAGCAACGCGGGTATTAAATGGGCACGCTTCACGTTAAACGACAAGCTCATCGTGCTGGACGACAAGCCCGATTTGTTCAGCGAAGCTTTTATCCTCGCTTCCTATGAGGTGTATGCGCATTTTATCCTGGGTGAGGTATCGGATACGGAAACACCGGAATATGTCATCGGCGTACCCGACCGTTACAGCGACGCGCATAAAGCGCAAGCGGAAAAATTGGGCTTCAGCGAATTCAAATGCTACGAGGACATCGAACCCGCCGAGGACGAATTCGGATATTGGCTGATGTTCGTGGGATAAAATCATAACAACAAAAAGACGAGGACCGGTATCATCGTGCCGATCCTCGTTTTTGATTGTACTTACTAACAGCTATTTTGCTACCGTAATGCTTGTTCCCGTAATGGCGATTGCGCCGTCGCTGTGGAAAACTTGCCCATAGTTGGGAAATCCGCCGGTGATGGTGCTGCCGCCAATGGCCAGGTTACCCTGTGCCCATATGATATTTCCGCTCTGTGCGAACGCGGCTTCGATGGCAACGTTCCGGATAGCAAGGTTACCCCTTACGTTGATCGCGTTGGTACTCCACTCACCATTGAAACTTACGGTTATGCTGCCGCCATTTATGGCTGCGTCGCCTCCCGCCGTAAGTTGGACATCAAATTCCCAATGGCCGTTTCCGCGATATTCCCAATTCCCGCGATCCATACCGACATCAATCGCATGACCGGTATGCCCTTCGTTTGTCCACGTACCCGCTATTTCCGTATTGTTGGAAGTTAATCCCCCAAATGCGGCAACGAGGCTTCCGGGCCCTGCAAACGTTCCCTGTACGGATGATTCGTTTAAAGTGACGGTGCCTTCGTTAAACATAACGGGTGCGTCGTTAATCCATGTGTATCCGCCTGCCCTAATGACATCGTTACCATGATGTTCGTTATTATATACGGCGTTAACCTCGCTGTTTTCGATCAGAACGTCGCCGTATGCGTTAACAACGCTGCCGTGATTGTTAAATACGGCGGTTATCGAACTGTTGGTGATCACAGCGTCGCCAACGGTTACGCTAAGGAACGTATGTGTATCCCAATCCCAATCTTGGCGACCGGCATAGATAACGTTCCCGCCATGTTCTTCTTCATGGAAAAAGGTTACGTCGATTACGCTGTCGGTAACAACAACGCCTTCGCCGCCGATCAACAAAGTACCCCCGTATCCGATGGCCGCGGTAATTTGGACATTACTTATTTCAAGCAAGCCTTCCGTATTAAAAATGTCGCCGAAGCCGTTGAAGTCAACATTAAATTCGCCGCCGGTTACGGTAATTCCGCCGTCAACCCATTCGTCATCCACATGGATTCCGCTCCTGGCAAACTGTCCGCTATGGGGACCCCATTCGTGATATCCCAACGCGTATTCGGCTGTAAATACGCCGCCGTTGATTACCGTTTTTCCGGACGAAAGCAACATTTCTCCGAATCCCATGCCGAAATAGCCGTTAAGCGTTCCGTTGTTTACGGTAATTGAGCTAAAGACAGGTTCATCGTCGTCGGAATGTCCGCCGGCTTGGATCAACGCCCCGCCATCCGCAAAGCTGCCCGACAACGTTCCGCTGTTAATTTCGATATCGCCGCGGGCTTGGATTAAACGGCCGCCTCCTACTACATCCATGTTGAGCGTGCCGCCGTTAACCACAATGTCACCGGCTGTGTCGATCACAAGGTTCCAATTCCATTCATAAACGGCGTCGCGGTTTGCGGTTAAGGTGCCGCCGTTGACGGTGATTACCGCGTCTTCGCTGTACTGTTGGATAATGGGCCCGAATATATTTAACGCTAAAATGTCGGCGTTCGCGCCGATAACCAAGTTTCCGCCGATTTCGAACGGGACTTCCGCGTCAACGACGATATGTTCGTAGGCATATTCCGCTGTCGCTTCGGCTGCTTCGGCGGCGGTTGCCGCTTCGGCCAATACTTTTTCGAATTCCGCCAATAATGCTTCGAGTTCATCCAATAATGCTTCGAGTTCGGTTAAATCATCAAGTTCATCCAAGGCTTCTTCAAGCTCGGCTACCGCGTCTTCGAGCGCATCCAAGGCTTCTTCAAGTTCGGTTATCGTGTCTTCAAGCACAGCCAAGGCTTCCGCCGCTTGTGCCGCTGCTTCCGCTCTTACTTCCGCATAAACATCTGTCGCAAGACGCGTATAATAGTCGATGGCTATTTCTTCATTGTTAATGTGCAAAAGACCCCAATGGAAATCATCGTGTAAGTCTATTGTCTGATAGGTCGCGTCCCATACCAGCGTAACGCCGACAGGGATGGAAAAACTGATGCCCCCATAAACATTCGTTTTCGCGCCTGTAATAGTAAGGGTACCGCCGGACGCGGCCATTTCTTCCAACGCCGATTGGATGGCGTTGTTGATTTCTCCCAAGGTTTGCCCCTGCGTGATGGTCAATGTCCGCGCGTTCGTAGCCGACGCGCTTGCGGTGAAGGGTACGATGCTTAACGTCAAAGCAACAACAAGTACCCACGACAAGATTTTTGAAAACTTCTTCATGCGCTTGCTTCCTCCCATGCCTTCTCTTAGATTTATGTAAGGGCGATACGCCCTCCATTTTTTTATCATATAATAATAATACATTTTATACAATAGCGAAGTGCAACGGATGGATAAAAATTACGTTATTTAATAGTCATTATCAACCATAGAAACTTGACATACACGTAATATACGTATAAATTAATTTTTGAGGTGAAAAAATTGACGGGTGTTGAAATGATCAAGAAACTCAAACGATTAAACATTCACCATATAAAAATAAAAAGCAGTCATTACCATTACCATGAAAAGGGTAGGGTGTTCCAAGTCCCCCACCACCATAAAGAACTTGGCAAAGGGTTGGAAAGCGCGATCCTCAAAGCAGCGGGTTTGAAAGGAGAAAGCATATGAAATCAAAACAATATGTATATCCGGCGAAATTTATTAACGAGGACAACGGTACAATATCCGTATATTTCCCCGATTTGGAAGGTTGTCATACGTACGATGATACGATTGAAGGCGCGTCATTAATGGCAAAGGATGCGTTGGAGGGTTATATAGAAACGATTCTTGAAATGGAAAAGGAATTGCCAAAACCGTCAAAAATCCAAACGATTAAATCAGATGACGGTTTTGTTATGATGGTGGTCGCCGATGTGTTAAATATGCCCGCGGAAAATAAATCCGTAAAAAAGACGCTGAGTATTCCAAAATGGCTGGATAGAGAAGCCACCAAAGCGCATCTGAATTTTTCGGGCATCTTGCGGAATGCACTTATCGAACATTTAAAAATCGGTTAGCCATACGGATAAAAGCTAAGAAAATCGACGAACCGGAGTGATGACATGCGCGCGCGGAAAAAGAAATGGGCTCCGTCGGAGCTGGCGGAAAACCCGATGATCATACGGAACGAAGCGGGGCAGCCGATAAACCTGCGTTCGTATTTTAATAACAGCGCGCCTATCCATATGGAGATCGGCTGCGGCAAAGGGCGTTTTATTACCGAATCTGCCCGCCGTAATCCGCACATCAATCACATAGCCATCGAAAGGGAGCCCGCAATCCTGGCCGCGGCTGCGCGCGCGGGCGTAAAGGCCGCGCTGGATGCCGAAGCCAACGCGGGGGAAGCTGTTTCGTTGGCTTTTTTATTGCTGGACGTTAACGAACTGGCCGAGCGGTTAACCCCCGGCGAAATCTCCCGCTTGTACATCAACTTTTGCGACCCATGGCCGCGCAAGAAAAAGTGGGCCAAGCGGCGCCTGACCCACGAAGGCTTTTTACGGATATATGAAAGGCTCGCCATCCCCGAAATTCACTTCAAGACCGATAACCGCCTGCTGTTCGAGTTCTCGATCGAAAGCCTGAGCCAAGCGGGTTGGCGGATGCGTAACGTATCGCTCGACCTGCACGCCCACATGCCCGAGGATAATATCGTAACCGAATACGAGGAAAAGTTTTCCGTTTTTGGCCCCATCTATCGGCTGGAAGCATCCCCGCCCTCCATGCATACAATATAACGATAAATCCTTTACCCCATATCCCGAACAAAAAAAGGGAGGTTTCCATGCTCCGTTACAAAATACGCATCCGTAACCGGTTGCTTCAATTCCTATACAAGCCCGTAAAAAGCAAACCGCGCTTTATCAGCGCGGAATGTTTGTCGTTCCTGGACGATTTGGATAAACGTGTGGAAGAAAAGGTTACGCCCCTGTTGGAGAGCCTATTCGGTTGATTCGCAGCAGCCGTCGCAAGCGTACGCCATTTGGAGCGCGGCGATGACCGCTTGCTGCAGGATGCCCGTGGTTACGGGGTAATCGGTCTGCGGTTCAATATAAGCGGATTGGTAGCGCAGGATTTCCTCGGCCAAGTCGCGCATACGCGGCTCGAACAACGGGTAGAAAACCTGTGATATTTCCGCCAAGTCGGTCATGTAAATCGATAGTATGTCATTTTCCGAAACGGTTACGCGTACCTGTACGGGTTCGTCGTTAAGGATAATCGTGGCCGCGTATACGCCGGGTATGTACCGTGATTGGGTGGTGGGTCTGTGGGGTTCCTCATGCACATCGCTTGTGCCGCGCCCGCGGGGGATCAAAAAAACCAACAGCAGCACCAACAACACGATGCCCAACAATGCGAATATCCCCACCCGTATGATATCTTTTAGCTGTAGTACGAAAATTTTCGCGCCGCCCATAAAATTTCCTCCTAATTATCATTGCGGAATCCTTATCAAATGATATGACGGCGGCAACCGATTTATGCTTGCAAAGTAGGTGTACCGATGAAAAAGGTGATGATTTGCGCTTGTGTGTCCGTTATCGTTGTTATATTGGCGATTGCAATCTTTTTGTTTGTGCGCGAAGCACGTTATTCCCCCTCCGGTACAACCGAGCCCGACACCCCCGATACCGGGTTCCAAGCTCCGAGCTTTGATCCCCCGGTTTTTAATTCCGGATTCCAAATTCCGAACGCCGAATTCATCCCCCTTCCCGTCGATCCGCGCCACTTTCGGTCCCTGCATTTAACAACGTACCAATGTCCCTTTGATATCGAGCGTACCCTGTGGCACGACGCGTACCTTACGTTGGAAGGCGCGTTCGAAGAGGAGGGCGTACGACTGCGCGGGCGCGGCAATACTACATGGTGGCTCGGTGAGGATAAACGGCCCTTGCGTTTGCGTTTTAATGAACCCGTATTTTTATTGGGTTCGGACTACGCGGCGCGGGATTGGATATTGCTGTCCAATCATTTCGACTATTCGCTGCTGCGTAACTACGGCGCGCTTACCTTGTCCCGATTGTTGGGACTTGACGGGCGTATGGATTATTAGCCTACGGCGCGGCATGTGCACCTTTACGTAAACGGCGGATACATGGGCGTTTATTTATTGACCGATGAACGTGACGCGCATCCCTCCCGCGTGGATGTGACCCGCCATGCCGACCCCGCGAAAAGCGAATATTATTTGGAGCTGAACGGACGCGCGCCGTATGACGGGGTGTACGGCGACACGTATTTTACGGTATATAACAGGCACTACGATATCCGTTTCCCCGGGGGTAATCGGCGTACGGCGGCGCATACGGCCTACGCGCGGGATTATATCGGGCGCGTGAGCGAAGCCATCCGCTCAAGAAATTGGGAAGACGCGGTAAAATTGATCGACGTCGATTCGTTCGTCGATTTCTACATCGTGCAGGAATTGTTTAAGAATCCCGACGCGCACGCGTACAGCGTTTTTATGACCATACGGGGCGAAGGGGATACCCGAAGGCTGTATATGGGGCCAACCTGGGACTTCGATTTGGCGGCGGGCAACCGCGCCAGCCAACTTTCCCCGCACTATCTGTATGTAGGCACCGCTAATTATTGGTACAGGAATTTGATGGAAACGCCGGAATTCTTCGATGCCGCCGCGCTTAGGTGGAACGAAATTAAATCGGTCGAAATAGCCCAAATGGTCACGCTTTTACACGATACGGCCATGTATTACCGGTCGGATTTTGAACGGAATTTTGAACGGCACGATATTTTGGGTGTCCCGTTTTGGGCCACGCCCCCGCAAATGGCCGAAATCACCGATTTTATGGGGCAAGCGGAATATTTGATCGATTGGCTTAACACGCGGGTTGTGTGGTTGGATGATTTCTTTAACAAACGGACAGACCACGTCCCCTTGCAACGCTTAATGGAACAACGGGCAATCGAAAACGACGGGAATCTATTAATGTTCCCGCTGCATGGCGTAATGATGGTTGAAACGGAAGGCATTGCGGCGGCATTCGGTTTATCTATCGAATACGACCCGCAAACGCAAATGATCGTAATTTCGCGGGGGGAGCTTACCGTGACGCATCGGTTGTTCAGCGCGGAATACGCGGTGCAAGATGAAAACGGCCTCCGCGAAGGCCGCTTGGATGCGTCGTCGTTTACGGTCAATGAATATATCTTTATACCCATCGAACCGATTTTGGCGATATTCGATATCAATTTTTAGGCGGCAGTAAATCCCATGCGGGCTTGGGTTTTTCCTTACGGCCGAGGGGGGACTTTAACGGGGTGATTTGAATACCCGAGATAAAGTCGATGGTCCTTTCGCAATCGTCTTGCGCGTTTTCGATTTGCTCTGTAAATTCCCTTATTTCCTTTAACACGCCGCGCAAGACGGGGATGCCTTCTTCCCGTTGCAAATCGTATCGGCGTTCGACCGTAAGCAGGCGTTTCGTGAGGTTCTTTTTCCCCGCGAAAACGTTCGCCAACGCCGCGCCGCATACGATCAACGCAAACAATCCGATAAACCCGTTGCCCACGATCAAAAGAATTAAACCAACCAAACCGAAAAAACCGCCGATATACAAGCCGTACCGTTCGAAAACGGTGGGTTCGACTTGCCGCAGGGCGGCTTTTTTATCGTTTTCCATGGCGCGGTAATAATGGTCCAGCAGGGGGAATTCGTTTGTCCCGTCCGTTTCACAGGTAAACGCGCCGATATCGACCGCGATTTTGTCGGGTATCAAGGTGCCTTGCACAATGTCGCGGTATTCGTCAGCCAAAGCCGTACGGCCAAGGGCAACCGAAAGCGCGGATTCGCCTTGCAGGAACCGCGCGAGGGGAATATGGTTTTTTGCCCGCGTTATCGAATTCCGCGTGCGTTGCTCATCCCCCCCGTATTCGATGACGCGCTGTTCAAAAAGCAGTTGTTCGTACAGGGTGCGTTCCGCGTCGTCGTACGCGTTGATTAAATGTGCCAAAACCGTTTCAAGTCCGTTTGATTCGTCGTTTTGGTCGAAAATTTGGTTAAGGTAATCGAAAAACGTACGGTGGAGCATAGCCGTTTCCATCACGTTTTTTAATCGGAGCCAATGGGGGCTGTGTTTTTGCAAGAGAGGGTACGCGTCCGCGGGCAGGGACGGGCGCAACAGGATAAGCCGATCATGCCATCGGGGCGGGACGATTTTTATCCATCCGTCCAACCGCTCCGTTATCGCGCCTTCCGTATCCTCGCCGAGCTTGTCCGTTCGGTACGCGTCCAATAAAGTGAATACATCGTTACCCAAGCGGTCTATATCTTGGTGTGCCAGGTATCGGTCAAGCCATTGCGTTGCCGCGGTTTTGCGGTTGACCACTTGGCAAGCCAGGGCAAGGAACATCGACGTCTTATCGTTGTCCAAATGCAGGGCTGTTTCAAGCGAAGCGTAAGCCGCGTCGCGCCGGTCTTCGAGCCATGCGCCGAGCGCACAAAGTGAATGTGTCAGCCAATAGGCGGATGCGGTGCCCTTAACGGAGGAAATAATCGCGTTCGCGCCGTCGGCATTGCCGTCGGCAAGGAGCCGCAACGCTTCGGCGGCTGATTTACGCACCATGCCGTACGCGCCGTATGCCGCGGCCAATTCTTTTTTTATTTCTTCCAGCCGGGCGGACGCCGTTTCCCGTCGGGTACCCAACGCGTAGCTTTCCGCGAATAAATTGAAGGCTTCCGTCAGGTTATCGATCCCGTCCAACAGCGCCTGCACGTTTTGGTCGGTATTGTAAACGGCGTCGCGTACGGAATCGATGTTATGGTTGGCTTGCTTGATGGCCCGTATGATTGGGCCGATGTCCGCCGCGGTTTTTGCCATGGGTGCCTCGCTTATAAAAAACCCGCGCTTCCGCGCGGGTTTTTAGTTTTATGGTATCGTTTAATTGGTGATGACTTGCTCCGTTTCCTTGTCGAATACGTGGATGCGGTTGGCGTCGAGGGCCATTTTGATGGTGTCGTTGGTTTTTGCGGTGGAGCGGGGATTTACGCGGGCGGTTAATTGCTGGCCGGCGCACAGGAGATACAGGTAAACTTCCGCGCCCAACAGCTCCGTTACTTCCACTTCGCAGGAGATAACGGTATCGGGGGATTGGCTGATGAACATTTCCTCGTCCTTCAAGTCTTCGGGGCGGATGCCCATGATGACTTGCTTGCCGTCGTAGCCGCCTTCGAGTACGGCTTTGGCCTTCGCTTCGGGCAGCTTTACGGCGAATTCGCCGAACAGCATGTAACAATCCGAGCCGCGTTTTTCCACCACACATTCGATCATGTTCATTTGCGGGGAGCCGATGAAGGTCGCGACGAAAATGGAGTTGGGCTTGTTGTACAAATTAACGGGGCTGTCCACTTGCTGGGCCACGCCGTTGTTCATAACTACGATGCGGGTACCCAGCGTCATGGCTTCGGTTTGGTCATGGGTTACGTAGATGAAGGTGGTTTGCAATTTTTGGTGGAGCTTCGTGATTTCGGTACGCATCTGCACGCGCAGCTTGGCGTCGAGGTTGGAGAGGGGTTCGTCCATGAGGAAGACCTTGGGTTCGCGTACGATAGCGCGGCCCATGGCCACGCGCTGACGCTGACCGCCGGAGAGTGCTTTGGGCTTACGGTCCAGTAGATGCTCGATATCCAGGATGCGGGCGGCTTCGTTAACGCGCTTTTCGATTTCGGCTTTGGGGGTTTTGCGGAGTTTGAGGCCGAACGCCATGTTGTCGTACACGCTCATGTGCGGGTACAACGCGTAGTTTTGGAACACCATGGCTATGTCGCGGTCCTTGGGAGCGACGTCGTTCATCATTTTGTCGCCGATGTAGAGTTCGCCCTCGGTGATTTCCTCCAGCCCCGCGATCATACGGAGGGTGGTGGTCTTGCCGCAGCCGGAGGGGCCTACGAAGATAATGAATTCCTTGTCCGCTATTTTCATGCTGAAATCGTTTACTGCCACAACGCCGTTCGGGTACTTCTTAACCAGATTCTTAAGCTCTAAGCCTGCCATGTGCGGCCTCCTTTAAAATGGGGCGCTGCCCCGCGTACGCTTCGCGCGCACATTATTACATTCATACTACACCCATTTGTGTATGTTGTCATTAGTCAAGTATCCAAACTTTGTTGTGTTTTTCTGTGAGATTCTACAATGTGTGTGGTTTGTTATATGTATATATTCATCCATTCTGCGCAAATTAAGGTAATGGAAAACGGAAAAACGACTACACCCATTAACCCCCATATTAAAGAAAATATGCGGTATATCGAATCGCTATTCACCGATTCGCAGGATTTTATCGGAAGGTACTTTCCCGTGGGCGGCAAAAACGCGCCGTGGATATACATCGCGTACTTCGACGCCATGAACGACCGCGAATTATTTGATTTGTCGGTGGTGCGGCACCTGTTCGAAATGGATTGGGACGCGCTTTCCAATGAGGAAAAAGGAACGGACTTGTATACCGCGCTCCTGGACAGGGGTATCGCCACCGTGGACTTCAGCGAGGCGGAAAACATGGAGGACGTGCTGTATTTCATCATGGCGGGGGATACGGCGGTTTTCGTCGATGGGTTTGATAAGGTCATCATCGTCGCCACGCGCGGCTTCCCCAACAGGGGGATCACCGCCGCCGAAACGGAAATCGTCGTGCAGGGCCCGCGCGAAGCCTTCAGCGAGGTCATGCGCTTCAATACCGCGTTGATCAGGCGCCGTATCCGCGATACGGGCTTGAAGGTGAAGCAAAGCAAGCTGGGCGTGCGTTCGCAAACCGACATCGCTCTTATGTATATAGAAGGCATCGTGCGCCCCGAAGTCTTAAAGGAAGTGGAACGGCGGCTGGAAAAAATCAGCATAGACGGTGTCATGGACGCGGGTTGTGTGGAGCAACTCATCGAGGAAAGCTGGCTGTCGCCCTTCCCGCAGGTACAGTTGACGGAACGTCCCGACAAAGCGGCGGCGTCGATTTTGGAAGGACGGATCGCGATCATCGTGGATTGTTCGCCGTTTGTATTGCTCGTACCCGTTTCCTTAAACGCGTTCTTCCAATCGTCGGAAGATTATTACAGCCGTTGGCAGGTGATGAGCCTGACGCGGCTGTTGCGTTTTATCGGCGCGTTGATTGCCGTGGCGTTGCCGGGGGCGTACATTGCGGTGGCGCTCTATCACCCGTCGATGATCCCGCTTTTGATGGTCGAAAGGTTGGCGGAGGCGAGCCGAGCGGTGCCTTTCCCCGCCGTGATGGAAATTATCGTATTGGACGCGGCCTTCGAGCTGCTGCGCGAAGCGGGGATACGCTTGCGCAACGCCTCCGGCGGGACGATCGGCATCGTGGGCGGCTTGATCATCGGGCAAGCGGCCGTGGAAGCGGGCTTGGTGAGCCCGATTGTGGTGATTATCGTAGCCATGACGGGTATCGCCACGTTTTCGATACCCAGCGTATCGTTGGTTTACGGCTTCCGATTGGTCAAGTATTTTATCTTGATACTCGCGGCGATGTTGGGGTTCATCGGGTTATGGGCGGGGTTGTTAATCACGCTGATACACCTCGCGGGGATGCGCAGCTTCGGATTCCCGTATCTGATGCCCTTTGCCGCGGGTGAAATGAATAAGGAAGAAATCAAGGACAGTATCCTTCGATTGCCCTTATCACGTTTAAAGCGCCGCCCGTTTTACGCGAACCCAAGCCAAGGGAAACGAATGAAATAACTTGTACCGGATTCCGGTACAAGTTGGAATGGGGTTTTATGCTTTCCTGTAACGAACGGATTACCCTGCGGCAAATGCAGCTATTAATCATCCTGAGCGCGATGGGCACGGGGATGATCGTTTTGCCGCGCCGCGCCGCCGAATACGCCGCACAGGACGGCTGGCTCATTGTATTGGGATTGACCGCAATCGCGATGCTTGCGAGTGCGTTGATCATAAAAGCGGCACGGATAAAACCGAACGCGCCGTTTATCGCAAACGCGGGTTATGCGTTGTCACGGCCGGTCGCCAAAGTATTAGCGGTGTTTTTATGGATAAAGCTGGTATTGGCCGCGGGGTTGGAGATGCGGTCGTTTTTGGTGATTACGCGGCAGGTATTGCTTAGGGATACGCCGATTTTCATCGTCAGCGCGGTAATGCTTTGTGTGTGTGCTTACGCCGCAATAAAAGGCATCGAAACGCGGGCGCGTGTGGCGGAGGTTTTGGTCCTTTTGCTTGCGGTCCCGTTTATTTTTTTATTCGTTATCGCGTTGATAGATATTGATTTAAGCAATTTGCAACCCCTGTTTACCGCGCCGCCGAAGCGGTTATTGGAAGGTACGCTGCGGTTGGGGTTCGTCTTTACGGGACTGGAGTGCTTGCTGTTGGTTTCACCGTACATCGCGCCGGACAAAAAAGCGGGGCGCGCCGCGGTGACGGCGGTCGGCTTGGCGGGGATCATCATCACCGCTTTAACCGTCATCACGCTTGCCAAGTTCGGCGCGGGCGTAACGGACGAACCCTGGCCCGTGTTGCGCATGATGGATATGCTCAGTCTGCCGGGGTCGTTCATCGAACGGCAGGAGGCCCTGATGTTCGGTTTTTGGATCGTGACGGTGTTCGCGTTGGTTAACGCGCTGTTGTTTTTCGGGGGAAGGTTGTTGGGGGAATTCGGAACAAAAAAGAAAGGAATTTTTTCCCGTCGGGTTTGTACGGTTGTTACCGTGTTGGCTGTGTTTGCCGTCACTTGTATGCCTTGGGAGGGGGAGGGGATATACAAGCGTTTGGATTGGCTGTACTACACGAGCGGGGTCTTCTTTTTGCTGGTACTGCCCGTGTTGATGATCATCGGGGCGAAGTTGCGCGATTGGTTAAACCGCCGGGGCAAACATATGGCGGACGGGACAAAATCTTTCCTTTTGTTTGCGGTGCTGTTTACGCCCTTATTGGGGTTGGCGGGTTGTTATGACCGCGTGGAAATTGAAGACCGTAAGTTCGTCGTGGCGTTCGGGATCGACAAAAAGGAAAGCGAAGGAGACGAAAATACATCGGAAGAAAGGTATAAGTTAAGTGTTTACACCAATTTGTCACAAAACAAAGATGAAGGCGAAGCCGACGAGCATGAAGAACATATAAAAACGGCTTCCGGCCGAACGTTAACGGAAGCCATGAGTAAGCTGGACACGCAAGCCAATACGCGTCTCTACTACGGCCAGGCGAAGATCATCTTATTGGGGGAGGAGCTGACGGAAGACGCCGCGCTGGTGACGGACGCGTTCGCCGCGTTGGTGCAAAATATGGAGATCGAACGCCAAATCAAAGTCATCGTAATCGACGGGATGGCGTCGGAAGCGTTGGGTAAGGACCTGCACAAAAAGATCGCGCGGGCAAACACGGTCAACTTTTCGCCGGATTTCGAGGAGTTGCATACGCGTTTGAAGCAAAGCGGCTGCGCGCTCATCCCCAAGCACCCCGACGGCGCGATAGCCCTAAAGGCTTGCGGGAAAACGGAAACGCTGGACGCGGCCGGGCTGCGGGGTTTCCTTTGGTGCTTGGACGGTAAAAACAAGGGCGAGGTCGTAACGGTAAGCGCGGAAAATACCGCGCCGAACGACGGGGCGTTTATATCCTTCGCTATAAACAAGCATACGGCCGAAATTACCATTGAACCGCGCTACCCCGCTCCGCGTGTGATTGTCGAGGTTAAGGCCGAAGGCCATATCGTTAAATCGGGTGAGGTTTCCCCGGGGTTTGCCGCTATTCTCATTGAAAGGGAAATCGCAAACGAAATCCGCGCAACCGCCGAAAAGTTAAAGGACGCCAACCTTGATGCCTACCAATGGTTGGAATATTTACGCAAAAAACGATACGGCTTGTACCAACGGTACGGCTACCGTTGGGCGGAGATTTTCCCCCAATTGGAAATCGTACCACGGGTAAGCGTCACGGTACGGTGACACCGGCTACGGGCTGGGCGAAAAAACGGGCGACCCCGGCTCCAACGCGACCACGATCACCAGCGTAACCGTCGGGTTGATGTGGATCGTCAATTGCATGGACGCGGGGTTCTTGCGGGTACCCGCCGCAAAAGCCGTATCGAAGGGGATATTATTGCTGACCAATTGGTTCGTGAGGAAATTGTATTCAAACAATGATATCTGCTCGTTACCGAGTACCTTACGGAACAACGTACCCGATAACAACCCCGATAAATGAACGTCGAACACGGAAGCCCCCCTTATCATGAAAAAGCGTTGCTTTATCATATGCTTGCCGGGTCCCGCGCGTCCGAATCAGCGCAATAAAAAAGCCGCTGCTTACACAGCGACGATATGTCGGGCGGGGTCGAATTTTGTAACCTTCCGCCGACAATGTATCATATACCCGATAATTTGTAAACCCTTATCGCATTTTCCCGGAAAACATCCCCCCGCGCGTGTTCGGGGATGATTTTTTTACAAAAATCGACGTATCTTTTCATCGGTACGATGGGCCAATCCGTGCCGAACAATACCTTTTTATAATTATTTAGATACAAAAGTCCCGTCGTGTAGTGCTGCATAAGCAAGGGTTGGTTCTCCACGTAATCGATCTGCGCGGCGTTGCCTTCCACCAAACCCGATATATCGAGGAAGACGTTGCGGTTCTTATACGCCGTTTCGCAGGCATCCATGATCCACGGGTTGCCCATGTGACATAGGAGGAACTGCGTGTCGCGGTATTGTACGGCCAAGCGGTCGGCAGTCAGCGGATGGGAATATTCCATGATGCCGCGTTCGCTGTAAGTCACACCCGTGTGTATGGATACGGTTAAGCCATGCTCCGCCGCGAGCGCGTAAATCGGCGCGTAAACGGGGTCGTAAACGTGGTAATGGTAGTAACCGGCGTATATCTTAAACCCGACGACCGTCGGGTCATTCTTTATTATGCCGCAGATACGTTTAACGACCGCGTCATCCAAAGTATGCGGGTTAATCCCCAAGCAGGTAAACATATCCGGCGGCTTATTTTCGGTTAAGTCTGCCGTCATGGGTGTTACCACGTTTTGATCGGGGAAGGAAAATGGGGTTGATTCACTCAACCCCATACAAACGCCGGCCTCGATACCCGCGTCCTCCCGTTCCTTCAAATAACCCGCGCGGGAATACTCCACGACCGCGTCCTCCGCCGCCGAGCGGAACGCCTCGATGGCGGAAAAATGCATGTGCGCGTCAATGATCTTAAAGTCCATCGAAGGTCAACCTTTCCAAATCGTCCAAATCACCGTTGTTTAAGTCATCCCCGGTAAACAGGAAGAACATCGGGCTCGACGTAAACGTCTTACCGGGTGCGGCGGCGGCTTCCATATAAACGCTTACGGCCGCGGGGAACTTAACGTCGCCCCCCACTTCGTTACTCTTGCCGTTATTCTTATTACCGTGGAAGATATAGAGCTTCTTCGTCCTTTCGCCGCTCAATTTCAACATGTTCTCAAATTTGATGCCCATATCGCCGCCCGAACCGTAGCGTAAACGATGGGTTTGGCCGTTTTTGTTGGTTGCTTCCGCGTAAAAGCCCTTGCCTTCGTCCGCGGGGTTAAGGAATGCGTCCCACTCCAACGTGTCGCGGCGGTACGTACCCGAACCGTTGTTAAAACGGTAGAACGTACACAGCATCGGCAGGCCGGGCATAGTGACGTAATATGTTTCGTAAGACGCGCCGCGCAACTCGTCGTCCTCCTTAAAGGTAAGCGTCACGCGGATGCCTTGCCACAAGTTGCCGTGGTTATCCTTCACTTCCGTAAAATCGGCCTTGGTTTCTTCCTTTAATATAGCAACATTGTTCAAATGGCTGTGAATGACCCGTATGCCGCCGAGGAAGGGGTTCCACCAAGCGAAGGGCTTGTGCTCGGGGTATTGGTTCAACAGCCATTCGCTGCCGTCGGGTGTGGTGAGGGAATAGCAGACGGGCCCGTACGCGGGGTCCGCGCGGAAGGCGATCTTGCCGTTGTCCACGGTGTAAACGGTTCCCTCCGACTTTGTCTCAATTTGAGACGAAGTCGTCGTGAACAACACGTGGCTGCAGGACTTTTCGTAGGTGGAAAGCGCCATGTCCACATTTATGCGCACCAACTCGTCGGGATCCTTCTCGAATTTGAGCGTGAAGTTGTTTTCAACCGTGGGGTCATCGCTTTCCCCGTTTACGATGCTTTGCGTTTCGAACAAGCCGGACGAAACGCGGATCGTCCCTTCCAGCGTGGTTTCGCGGTTATTCAAAATATCAAGCGAAACCTCGCGCCCGCTTGCGATGAACGGGTTGTAACCGTTCAAGCGTACCTCCACGCGGTGCGCGGGGATATGATTTTTCTTATCCCACAACCGCATCGCATAATTGCGGAATTCGCCGAAATTATTGAACAAGCCGTATGCCATCACGAAGGGTTGCGTTTCGAAGGTTTGCCCGGGCTCGAGCGTCCCCGCGTTTATTTCAAAGATGGCCTTCCTGCCCCATTGGAGGCCCGGTTTCAAATCGGGCGACCAGCAAAAGCCTCTGCACCCCGCAGGGTTGGCTTCGAACAGCCAGTTTTCTTCGAAGCCTTCAGGGTCCAGCGCGTCGATGCCGAAATGCGGGCCGTCGGGGGGCGTATTATGGTTTTGCGTGATTTGCCCTTTGTATTTAAAGACCGTGTGCCCCCCCAGCGCCAGCCAGTAGGAATCATTCAAGAAGGTCTCGCGCGGGGCGCTTCCGCGGTTTTCGATGCGGTAGGAACGCGTGATAACGCCCGCCGCGGAAAGGGTGAACACCATCGTCAACACCATACCCGCGAACTTTTGGGAAACGAACTCCGCTTCCATAACCATATCCGTCCCGCGCGGGAACATCCTGACCGCGGGCTTGATCAGGTTAAATTCATCGTCATAAGGTTTGCCGAGCTTGGGCGATTCGAAAAAGCCGTCGTTAAGCTCGGGGTTGGTGAGGTGGTACATCCAAGCGTCGTTATCCTGCTTGCCCAGGCATACCCCCCACGGGCCGTTGATGATCTTATACTCCACGTCGTTTTCACAGGAAAAAGCATGGGTTAAATCCTGGTTGCATTGGTTAAACGGCTTTTCGAAGGAAAGCAAAGTACCGTCCGCCAGCGTGATGTCATACCGCACGGGCATAACATCGTAGCCGACGGAGAGGATTTTCACTGTCGTGGGGATATTGGCCTTACCCCCGGCGGGAATGTTCGCCGTAAAGGATTCTTCCTTGAAGGATAAAAGGCCGTTTTTGGGGAAGGAAAACCTTACCGCCGCGTCTTTCAACAAGGCCGATTTGATATTAATAAAAACCGAAACCTCCATGCCCGCTTGCATGACCTTTGCTTCCATGGAAGCGTCAACTTCCAACGGATACTTCGCGTTGATGCCGAGGCCGAAGGTTACCGCTTGATTGTTAATGACAACATCAGCCAGCACGCAGGGATGGACGGCCCATTTGTTTTGCAACTCATTGACTTCCCCCACAAAAAAACGCGTGGGGTATTCCCGCGTGCCTGTTACCTGTTCATCCAACGCGTAATCGAAGCGGATATTTTTATCGTCCCGCCCGTTGATCTTGATATGCAAATCCTTACCGCTTTTGTTGGTGACGGTAAACTTGCAATCGTATGATAGGCCGAACGCCAGCTCGTGGTTTTCGGCCATCATTTCTATTTTATAGTCGTCGGTTTCGATCAGGCGCATACGTCTGCCCGTGCGTTCGTAACCGACGGCGAGGAAATTACCGTCTTTTTCCCAAGTGTATCCGAACACCCCGAACTTGTTTTCCTTCACTTCGTCGGGTTTGATCGACCAATCGCGTGTGGAATCGGCGTACCAATCGGCCTTTTCGAAGAATGGTTTAAACAGGCCCGTATCCAATATTTCGGGGATGAAGTTGACCAAATGCGTGCTGTCGGCCCTGTCTTCCCACAGGTAGCCGCATTTTTTATACAGGGGTACGGCGTTGGTGTTGCCCGGCCAGGTGTGGATATCCAGGCGCGGGTAGCCTAATTCGATGGTGCGGTTAACACAGCGCAACACTAAAGCCTTGCCTACCTTTTTGCCTTGATAATCCGGGCGCACGCCCAAGAGTTCGATATACAGCGCGTCCGCGTCGCCGAAATAGCGGCTTAGGGAGCAATAGCCCACGGCTTCTTCGCCGTCCATCGCCACGTAGTGGTGGATGCAGGAACCGCCGTCGATGCGGGTGGCTACTTGGCCGGGGGTTTTGGTGTCGTTGCCGCCGCCCCAGTCGTCTTTGCTTTTGTTCCACATGTCGGCGAGGGTTGCGTTGAGGGATGGATCGTATTCCACGATTTTGATTCCGTTTGGTAATGTTTCGTAGATGTGCATAAGAATTGCTCCTCTTTAAATACTGATGTACGCGGGGAATCGGGAGAGGGGTTTCGCTCTCTTGTGACGGATGGCAAGCCATCCGTCGATGGCGAAGACGTTTGCTGAAACCCCTCTCCCGATTCCCATCACATCCCCGAGTATAAAGGAGCATATGTGTACGGACAAGTAGAAAGAATGTGTATAGAGGAGAATTATTAAAGAATTATTAATGATTTTTATATTCGATAATACGTTTGCAGGTGTCCATTATCTTCAATGCCGTTGTCATCCGTTCGGCGGTGAAGCATAGTTCGGGGTTGATGGTTTTGACTTTTTCGGTGTCAAAACGCCCGAAGGCAACGCGGACGCTTTTGCAAAGGTTGTCGAAGGGTTTACCGAAAAGTACGAACTCCTCCGGCGTTTTGCAATTTTCGCAGTTTCCGCCGCACCAAGTGTTATGCTTTGCTTGGCTTTGCATGAAGGCTGTCAGGTCTTCATTGAGGGGGAATTTTTCATGCTCGAAGACCTCATGGATTAGATAGATCCACCAGTCGTTGCGGGCGTAGATGTGTATTATGCCCGCGTCTTGTCCCAGGTAGTTGAATTTTTCACCGTCGAAGGTGAAGTTGTTTTCGTAGAGGTAATCGACGAACATCATTAATACTTTTGCCGATTCGCTGTCCAAATTATTGTTGACCCATTGGGCCGCTTCATTGTGTGTCATGAATTTTTACCTGCCTTATCGTCTATGATGTGTTTCCAAAATTCCATGAAGGTTTTTATCTTTTCCAGCGCATGGGTGTCGGGGTTGAGGAATTGGATTTCGGAGGAGCAAAGGTTTTCGTATTCCTTCCCGAAAATCGATTTTGTTGCGCCGCGTTCCTTGTGGTCGCAGCCGCAGGCATCGCAGATTTTGACGTTGGCGCGGGCGAAGTTCATCAATTCTTCACTTAGCGGGAAGCCCGCGTATTCGCTGATGGGGCAATCGCATACCACCCACAAGCCGTTCGGGTCGTTGTCTACCTTGAAGAATACGAGGATGCAGGTCAGCTCGCCCCCGTAATTGAAGCGGATGGTAACTTCCTCGATGGGGTCGGGTGTCATGCCGATTCCCGTCAGGAACGCGGTGAAATCCAGCGCGTTTTTCAGGTAGTCACCGCGGAGGGGGGCCGCAAGCGCGCGTTCGATCGCTTGGGCAATCCCGTTGTTGCCTTCGTTTGCCATGATGGTTCTCTCCTTTGATATGTTTTACGGCAGCTCCGCTATCGTAAGCGATGTTACCGTTACCGTCGAGCCGAATGCCGTGGATATCCCCACGGGTGCGGGCGGCAATCCGTTTTCCTTCACCGCTTCGATGTACGGGTAATCGTCCCCCGCGTGGCGCAGCTCGCCGTTGATTTTGAGGGTCATGATTTCCCTGCCGATTGTCCATTCAACGTCCACGAACTCATTGACGGGTACACGGCCGCGTTTTTTATAGGTGTTGAACTGCCCCGTCGCAACATCGAAGACGACCAGCGTATCGCGTTCGTGTTCCCAATTAATCAGCACGATGCCTTGGTGGTATTGCAAGCGGATGTTGGTGTCGTCGGTCTTCGCGCGGAGCGTGATTCTCAACGGGCAGGTGAATACCTCGCGGGTTGTCATGGAGCGGCTGCCGTTGTCGCCGTCCTTGTGCATGATTAACATGCCGTTTTCGTAGTGGATTTCGATGTCGTTCGTTTTTATCATGGTGGTTAGGTCAATGTCCGTGACGCGGCGCGGGCGGGCTTTTTCCAACGCGGTTATTTTGCCTTTTTGCTTGTCGGTCATTTTGCCGATTTCTTTAATGGGGTACAGCACGTCGGTATACATCGCCCCGCCAAGCCCGCTTTCAATGTGGGTGAAGCCATATATATTGAAGGGATTGAAATATTCCTCGGCGGTGCCGCATTGTTGGTGATTCCATTCGTACAATTCACTTTCGTCTGACCATGCGGTGAAGTCGAAATCCCAATTGGGGTACGCGGCGAACAACCCGCCGTGATATTGCTTCAAAGTGAAAGAGGGCGGGACGACGAAGCCGTCAGGTACGGTCACCCACATCGTCCAGCCGCCGCGCTCGAATTTGCCGTCGGTAAAGCCCCACACGCGCAAGTCGGGCTTTAACCGGTACAAGTTCGTATCCTCGATGAACCGCTTTACGAGGGCTTCCGCTTTGCGGCGGGCGTTCCAATCTTCGCCGTTTTCGTCGTGGGCGCAGGTGATGACCGCCACCATCGAGGGTAAGCGGTATACGATACGAAGGTGTTCCTCGGCTTGTTTCCTCAGGCGTTCATCGGCTTGCCGTAATTCTTCCGGCGATACCTTGTCCCCGATCTTATTTTCGGAAAAAGAAAGGGAGCCGGCGACGGCCAGCATTGTCTTGTCGTTCAACAAGTCGAGTTTGAGCCGTACGTCCGCTTTTTGGTGCATTTCATCGACGAAGCGCGCCAAAATCGACCGTACCGACGAAAGCGCGGTAATCCGTTCGTCCAATTCCTCGATATTTCGCTTAAAGACCTCGATAACCGCCAATGCGTCTTGGTTAGCCAGGATATGTATGATTTGCTTCACGGGGATTTGCAATTTACGCAACAGGATGATCAACGCGAGCCGTTTGATCGCCGTTTCGTCGTACACGCGGTAGGCGTAATCTTTTATGCGCGTGCTTTCCAGCAAACCGATTTGCTCGTAGTAGCGCAACATCCGCGCGGATACGCTGTATTCGAGCGAAACCTTCCTGATCGTATGCAATCCCATGCGCCGCACCCCGTCGTTTGAATAAAACCAGTATAAAGTACGACACGGTGTCAGAGTCAAGCCCGCCGTGTCGTTTTAAAAATTATTGCCAAAAATGATCGTACACCCGATACCGAATGGTTACAAAATATTTTATGAAAGTACTCTCCATGGATACTATTATTAATTTTTATGCCCGCTAGAATATGGAAGACTGCGGGTAATATATCCGTTTTCGGTATATTGAGCTACATCGGCATATGCCCCGTATACATAGTAAACACCCGTATAAACGCCACGGCATATGCCCCTGACAACGGTTAAAAGGGGCGTGTTATGAATCTCGAGGAAATGTATGAGGCGTATTTCCCGAAAATATATAACTATATATTTTATCGGGTGATGAACAAGCATGATACCGAGGACATAACAGGAACGGTATTTTTACGGGTAGCGGCACATTTTGAATCGTACGACCCGGCAAAGGGCGGTGTGTCCGGCT
This sequence comes from Defluviitaleaceae bacterium, assembly GCA_009780585.1. Classification (GTDB taxonomy): domain Bacteria; phylum Bacillota; class Clostridia; order Lachnospirales; family WQUN01; genus WQRX01. Next base: position 99,226 of record WQZS01000005.1, read on the forward strand.
GGGTATTTCGCATCGCCGAGAACGCGCTCATCGATTTTTACCGCGCCAAGCGCGTTCCGCTCAATATCGACGATATGGACGATACCTTGCCCTTGGGTGTGGATTTTGAAGGTGAGGCACAATTGATCCGGGACGAAACGCTGAAGGGATTATACGTCGCGTTATCCCGATTGGGGGATAAAACCCGCGTCATCATCGCGCAAAAATATTTTTGGGGCTTAACCATCAGGGACATCGCCAAAAAAATGCAAATGAACGAAAGCACGGTATCCACCATGCACAACCGAGGGCTGAAGAAGTTGAAGGAATTTTTAAGTGAAAGCAGAATATCATGAGGTACTTTATATGCTTAACGAACCCCGCTTCGACTTTTCAAGGGAAACCAACATAAAGATACCCCTGTGGGAAAAAATGGCCGCGGCGGTAAAGGCCCCCGCGCGCAAAACCATCACCTTCGACGAGTTGGACCCAAGAATAAAGAATCCGCAAAAAATAAAAACAGCAAACATCCATAATAACGGCAAAGCGGCTCCCGTCAAAAACGGAAGGCCTAAATTATAGTCGGAGGGTTGGTTATGGGCATATTCAAGAAAATCCTTTTATGGCTCCTTTTGGGGGCGGTGGCCGTAACGGCAATAGGTTACGGCGTACAAATCCTGCTGGTCAATTATACCGATTTCACCAAGTTCGTGTACGAATCGGACGTCACCGTCCTATGGAAGCCCGTCTTGTTTACGGAACGGGAAACATACTTGTACGGCGCGGTGCTGATCGCCGTCTTGGTGCTCCTGTATTTCGTATTCGGCAAAAACGACTCAAAGAGCGCGAAACGCGTAATGCAATCAAAGGCAAAGGGTATTGAAGGGGCGCTTGAAAATTCCCGCTTCATGACCGACAAGGAGCGCGACGCCCAATTCCTGCCCTTTGACTACACGAAGTTGCATAAAAACAAAAAGGACGGCGTACCCTTACGCGCGGTGATGAAGGGCAGGGAATTGAAGGTCAACATCGCAAGCCCCATGCACGCCTTGATTATCGGCGCGACGGGCAGCGGCAAAACCACGACCTTCATCAACCCCATGGTGCAAATCCTCGGGGAAACAAGCGCGGGTTCGTCCATGATACTCACCGACCCCAAGGGCGAGCTGTTTATGATGCACTCCCAAAAATTGAAGGAAAAGGGTTACAAGGTCATGGTGCTGGACCTGCGGGACCCTTATTCTTCCTACCGATGGAACCCCTTGCAAACCATCTTTGAAATGTACCAGGACTACTTGCAAAAAGGGGACGGCATATTCAAGCGTACCGACTCGGTGACCGAATCCGAGTTAATTTTGCACAACCCCAAGGAAAGCTACGAGGAAACTTGGTTCGAATACCAAGGAAAAGCGTATTCAAGCGGGAAGGAACTGAAGGACTTGATCAAGGTTTCCCGCCAGCGCGTATACGACGAGCTGTACGAAGATTTGAACGACCTGGTGGGCGTGCTGTGCCCCATCGAATCCGAGGACGATCCCGTATGGGAAAAAGGCGCGCGTTCCATTATTATGGCCACTTTGCTCGCCATGCTGGAGGACAGCGAAAACCCCGAACTGGAAATGACCGTGGATAAATTCAACTTCTTTAACCTCAACAAGGCCATCGCCAACTCGGAGAACGAATACGCCGCGCTTAAAAACTACTTCCAAGGGCGCGATACCCTTTCCAAAGCGGTCACGCTGTCGCGGCAGGTGCTGGCGGCGGCGGATTCCACCCTTTCGAGCTACATGTCCATCGCGTTCGATAAAATGAACATATTCAACGACGAAGGCATCTGCGCCCTCACTTCCGCAACGGACATCAACCCCGACGACTTCGCTACCCAACCTACCGCGCTGTTCATGAAAATCCCGGACGAAAAGGACACCCGTCACGGGTTGGCCGCGGTTTTCGTGCTGTGTATCTATAAGGCGCTGATTAAAATCGCGTCCTCGCGGGAGGATTTGTCCCTGCCGCGCAACGTCTATTTCATCCTGGACGAATTCGGCAACATGCCCAAGATCGACAAGTTCGACAAGATGATCACCGTAGGCCGCAGCCGTAAGATTTGGTTCAACATGGTGGTGCAATCCTACGCCCAGTTGGGCAACGTATACGGCGACAAGGTGGCCGACATCATCAAATCGAACTGCGGTATCAAGATGTTCATCGGCTCCAACGACATCGATACCTGTAAGGAATTCTCCGAGCTGTGCGGCAACATGACGATTTCCACCAGCAGCGTTTCCCGCTCGACGGGGGCGAAGGACGGCGAGCTGAACGTCTCATCCCAAATCCAAAACCGTCCGCTGATTTATCCCTCCGATTTGCAAAAACTGAACAACAGCCTCGACATGGGCAACTCCATCATCGTGACCTTCGGCAACTACCCGCTGCGCACGAAGTATACCCCGAGCTTTAAATGCAACCTGTACAAGTTCGGCACCATGGATTTGACGGACATCAGGAGCAACGTGTTCTACAGCGACGAGGTCTATTACGATTTGGAATACCGCAACAGCCTTATCTTGAAGGAAGACGAAGAGGAAAACACGGAAACGGGTGAAGAAGAATGAAGCGGGTCTTAACGGCTGCGGCGATGATGATAATTGCCGTATTGCTTACGGTGTTTACAGTATTCGCGGATACGGTTGAGGAAACGGGTGAAGCCGCGGAAGCGGATATAACCCCCCCCATGCCTTATGAGACCGTTATCGGGACCGATGAAATTCTTTTTTCCAACGTCCCGAACGGCATGATAACGAATGATCCGGTTTTCCTCATGTTTCCCATGGAAAATGTATCCATCACCCGTAACGGCTTGCCCTTCGCTTACATACCCGGTACGCCCATTGAAACGGCCGGGCAGTATGTCGTGAGCGTTACGATGGAATTGCAATTGCGTTTGGATGTGCATCATTTCCGGATCGTTACGGTCCCCGTCAACGACTTGGTCGAATTTACCGCGCCGGACGGGTTCATTATCGAAGAGGCGTTGATTGACGGTATCGCCATGCAGATAACGGACCCCCGTGTCTTTCCGGTATTTGATGACAGCGAGTATCGGCTTACCTTCGCGCGGGAAGGGACCCGCTATACGGTTACGGTCAGGATAAAAAGGACGCCGCCGCAATTGGTCTTTATGCGTATGCTGGAAACGGGGCATATGCAGGAAATCCTCATATCGGAGGACGGAGACAGCTTCTTCGAGGGGCCGATCGTCTTCGCTCCCCATGAACAAGGGGACGATGTGTTTACCATCCAAACGGTTCTCAACCGTTCGGCCTACAATCCCGCCAACAACACGCTGACGGAACCGGGGCGTTACCGCGTAACGGTAACGGACCAAGCGGGTAACAGTACGGCCTATACCTTCCGTATACTGTATGTCATGGACGTACCCACGGTTTGGATCATCATAATCGCTTCGGTCATGATTGTTTTATTGGGGGTTTACCTGATACACAACCGAATGACCGTTCGGGTACGGTAACGGTGTCTTAAGCCCAAGGGGCTTTACACATAAATCATATTATAAGAAAGGGGAAACATCAGATGTTCGATTTTTTACCCGCACTATTGGCTGCCGGCACCGGCCCTGACTTGACTCAGGTAACGGCACCCATCACAGACTTGTTGCTTACGGTATTTAACGTGGCAATACCCGTTGTGGGCGCGCTCGGCGCGATTTTCTGCATCTTCCTCGGCGTCAAGCTGGCGAAAGCGGACGAACAACAAGACCGCGAAAAAGCGAAAACCGCGTTAAAAAACGCGATTATCGGTTTTGCCTTGATTTTCATCTTGGTGGTCGCGCTCAGGATCGGCATAGACATCATGGCCGATTGGGCAAACGAGGTTTCGGCAAGCGCATTAATCTAACGGGCTCGTGAATCCGCCGGCGCGATATGTACGCGCCGGCGGGTTCAAGGGATTGCAGGTACAAAAAATTTTTACATATCAAACAAAGGGGTATTGTTATGGAGAGAATCGTATCGTTTATATTTTTCACAATCGCCCCGTTTATCCTTAACGTAACGGTACCCTACCTGTACATGGCCGGGCAGTACGTAGCCTTGTTCTTTATCGTAACGCCTTTGGCTTTCATCGATTTGCTGATGGACGCCATCGGTATATTTTCGGGTATGCAGACCCTCCCCGTCGCCGACGGCGTAAATGGCGCGGGGCAAACCATATTTGACCTCTTTTTCGCTCAGTCCCATGTATCACGGGCCATGTGGGGCGTCACGCTCATTTCCCTCGCCATGTGTTTGGGCTTCGCCATATTCGCCACCATCCGCTCCATAGGGGACATGGAGGCGAAAAGGCCCCTGAGCGCGGTCATCGGTTCTACGGGCAAGGCGATGATTTCCTTTTTGCTGGTACCGTTTATGTGTATCGTAATCATCAACCTGGCGGGTGTCACCATGCGGCAAGTAAGTGTGGTCATGGTGGGCAGCGACAATGAAGGCCAAGCCATAAATATGTCCTCCGCCATGTTTATGGGCGCGGTATTGCCCGGGAATGTCAACAATTATGGTGCCATGCACGATAATGACGGCATGTATGTACAAGCTTGGGGTATGTATTGGGGAGTTGTACAGCGTCCGCCGTTTAATTCGCCGTATGATTGGGCATGGAATAATTTTAACCAAGTAATATGGCCTAATTTAGTTAGTGATTTGGCGAAAGGACACCAATTTCCCGGATATTGGGAAGCCCATACGCCCAAGGGCCAACCCACGGAGCTGCGCTTCGTGCGGTACAGTTGGGCCAATGAGCAAATGTCCCCCGCCGCCCAACGGGCCCAATTGGATAAACTGACCCGTTGGTACTTCAATAACGAAAACGGCAGGGGCGTAAACTTCGGCAGCTTCCATTTGCTGCGCTTCGACTTTGACGTATATTCGATGCTGGCTTCACCCAACTATTACATCACCATCATTACCTCTATATTGGCGATTATCATGATTTCCATGAGTATGCTTATATTTTTGCAACGGATTTATGAGTTGATACTCCTATATATCGTGGCACCCTTCTTTGTGGCGCCCATGCCCCTCGACGACGGCGAAAAATTCAAGTCGTGGCGCGAGGCGTTCATCGGTAAGTCGATTTCCGGTTTTTCCACGATCATTACTTTACAAATGCTGATCCTTATGCTCCCCATCATCCTGGACCCCGATTTGATCCTACACCAAGACGTAGCCGCCAACGCCATCCTCAAGGCGCTTTTGATTGCGGGCGGTTTCTTCGCGGCGTACAAATCCCATACGCTCATTTCTTCTATCGTATCCCCCAGCGCCGCTTCGGCGGAAGGCGCGACCGGCGGCATGATCGGCGGCTTTATGATGGGCAAGGCCCTCAACCCCATCGGCGCGATATCCGGTGCGTACAAGTCCATCAAAGGCGGTATAAAGGACGCCGTGCAACCCTTTAAAGACATCGGAGGCTTGGTTGGGCTCGGTGGCGGCGGAGGCGGAGGCGGTCCCATGGGCGGCATGATGGGCGGCGGTGGAGGAGGAGGCGGCGGCGGCGGCGACGATGGCGGCGGTGGCGGCAGCGGCAACGCCTTCGGCGGCGACCAAGGCGAAGGTGAGAGCGGCAGCGGCAACGCCAACCCCGATTTATCTTCCGGTCCCGGCCCCGCTCCCTGATAAACGATACGCACAGCAAGCACGGCAATGCATAAGGAAGGGGGGCGGACGACTTCATAGCGAATTTAATTGGAACTATAGTGGGTTGGTTTAGGGACCAGCTCAGCGCGCTTTGGAATACCATCAAAGACATCGCGCTGGAAATCATAGAACGGCACGTACGGGAAGCGTTAACGACTTTTATCGTCTTCCTTACGGACGTCGCCATCCCTTTTATGTGGGATTTGGGCGAAAAAATAATCGTCACGCTGATGATTTTGCCCTTATTCCTGTATTCCCATGTCATCGACGCAATCGGTATCTTTGCGGGTACGAATAATATCTATGTGCTGGATAGGACAGATTCCGTTTTGTTCCACGACCTGCCGTGGATGCTTTGCGGCGTGAATGCGCCGGTATTACCCGCCCCCCCGCTTAACAGGACTTCATATGAAGAGGAATTATGGCGGATGGCGTGGCAGGAATATATCAGCAACAACGATGCGGTTGTTTTGCGCCCTCAATTGGCGACAAGCGACCCCATGCGGTATACGCCTAACATCCGCGTTTTTATGGAGGATAACCACATCCCCTTCGGCAGCCGCGAAATGTATCATGTATTGATGGAAGCGATTACGATGCGCGTCCCCATCGGCAGGGGTACCCCCATGTCGGACTTTAACAAGATCCCCGAAGCGAATAAAGAAAATTTCCCCCACGGCTTCCTCTTCCCCAGCCAAATTTCGGGAGGTTATGGGTGGGGAATGCCGAACATCGGTATCATGTACCCCTGGCCCGAAGTATACAAAGAGAATATCAACCGCCTGACCCCACCCATCCAATACCGCACGCTCAGCCGACCGGACTTTCCCTTTAACGACAGGTCCCGTTATGTATTTGTGGAAACACCTGCAATTGACATGGCTTACTTGGCGGAATTTGAAAACGATTACGCCTATACTTTGGACGAAATTATACCCGCCAAGACAGCGGAGCAGTTGTGGCGGGAGGAATATGAACGCGTTTATATCTCGCTGTTCCGCTACGGCGTCGAGCGGGGGTACTTTTCACCGACATTTTTGTCCGACCGCTTGAAAGAATTGCGCGCCAACCCCATGTACCACAATACCGACGAAATTACGCGCCTGACCGACCCCTTTAACGTGCTGTACGACCATACGGTGAGCCGTATCCTCGAACAATACGTGATGTGGTTCTTCCTGCCCCGATTTGAATGGGAACCCGAATATGAAGAAATCACCCGTGGCAGGCAGGAATGGATAGACGGGGCGGAGGACAGGGAGCCGAATATCTATGCCCACGTAAACAGGGAAATCCTCGCCTTGTTCCCCCCCGCACCCGCGGCTACGCCCCGTCCGGGACACGGCCCCACACCTGAGCCCACGCCGCAGCCTTCCCCCACACCCACACCTGAACCCACGCTGCCGTTTTTCCCCACACCTTTCCCCACGCCCGAACCCACACCCGAACCCACACCCGAACCCGAACCCGAGCCGCGGGTAAACCTTACGGCTCATTTCCTTTGGCTGTTGGAAGAAATTGAGGATGAATATAACCGGAACAAAATAAGCGACCCGGATTTTGATCGGGATATGCTTACTTATACACGCGCATTAATGAACTTGGGGCTTTGGGACCCCATATCGGAACAAGGTCCGTATCAAGATACCCCTTTTATGACGGTAAGCAGAGCCCTTGAATTTAATTATTGGACGGGCGCTAACCCCAACCGCGGGCTTACAGATATATTATTGCAACAAATCGGTTTAGACATCACGCAATTAACCGAAGGGTATTTAATGCCTGTGGGTTGGCTGCCCGAAACGAGTGAATGTGTTGACACGGCGGTTAAAAGAGTGTGGCGGATAATCCTGCGCGAACTGGCGGAAACCGGCGAAACGGTATACAGCCACCATTTTGAAGTATTGGGCTTGGAACAGGATAGCTTTATCCATGGAACGACGGAAGAAACCATTGAACGTATAAACGAACACATAACAAAATTTGAAGCCGAAATCTCCGCCGAAAATTTTTATATGCTTGCCCAAATTAACCGGGTGCTGAGCTTGTGGGGAATCGACAAAAACAACCTTCTCAGCACCGCACGCGGCGAGGATTGGGAACCCTTCGAGCTGACCGACGAAATGACCGAAGCCGCGTGGACGCTCATCCCCGGGCGGCGTACGACCGATGTGTTCGCTTCCTTCAGCGACGGGGCGCACCGGCCCGCGTTTTGGTTCGACGAACCGGAGGACGGGGAGGAAGCGGAGGAACGGCTTCCGCTCCCCATACGGCTTACGTTCTTTTATCCGGCACAAACCCTTTGGGTGGATTATATAGAAAACAATGCCGACTTGGTGGCCAACACGTCGCTTGCGCCTTTTGAACTGCATCGGTACAAATGGGACGTTGTCCGCTTGCTCAATTGGACGCGTGTCGACAGGTACGGCGTCAGTCTTATAAACCCGCATTTAATGTTTTTGCTAGATTGGCCGCGGAGCCATGTACCGATTTTTATGCAAGATTTGCCGCAGAACCGTTTTCCGGATGTGATTAGTGATGTCGGCCATGATAATTTTTATGATTATATATCCCACGCGTTGCTTGCCAGACCTACCAACATTGAAGAGTTGAATATAGGCAGCCGTTCGCTGAGCGGCGGCTCCAACCATAATTACGGCTTCGGCTGGCAAAGGTATATGCCCCCGCCCGTTTACGTCGAAAGCGAGCCCCTGTTCGACATCCTGCTTTCCAGCCCTATCGTCAACACCGTGTTTTGGGGCGTAACGCTGATGTCCATCGCGCTTATTATCGGGTTTGCCATATATGAAGTGACCCGTTCCCTTACCGACAAGGAGATCGACAAACCCGTCAGCCGTATCATCGGGTTGATCGGTAAATCCGTGCTTACGGTTTTGCTCCTCCCCTTTATGTTTGTCGTAACGATCCAATTAGCGGGCGTTTCTATGCGGTCGGCAAACGACGCGTTAATCGGCGACGCGGGCTCCGCGCCCAGCCTTGCGGGTGCCTTGTTTTTTGCTTCCGTTACGCCGGAGGCCGTCATGCTGCCGGGCGAATCCAAGCTGCTGGACCGTATGTACGTGGACACTAACGCGGTGGAGATTAAATTCGCGCCTTCCCAATTCGCCGACCAAATAGGGAATCGGATTACCCGTATGGAGGTACTGCGCAACGAATACCTGTACGAATCCAAGGGCGATTTCCGCGATATGGGCAAGACGATCAATGACATCCAAAGGGATTTTGAAATCTACAATTTTTTCAGGACCCCCATGCCCATCATATCGATTATCATGGGTTCCTTCATCGCCATAGCGTCGGCTATATTGCTGGTCGTGTTTACGCGGCGCGCCTTCGAGATTCTTTTCCTTTATGTCATATCGCCTTTTTTCGCCGCGACGATCCCCCTCGACGACGGCGGGACCTACGGAAGATGGCGCGAAAAATTCATCGCCACCGTCATATCGGGTTTCGGCTCCTTGTTTACATTCTATGTCTTCCTCATGCTTATCCCGTTGATATGGTCGCCGGAATTTGTCCTGCACCACGACATGGTGGCCAATGTCATATTAAAGATCATGCTGACGGCGGGCGGGTTCTTTACGGTATACAAATCCTATACCTTCATCACGTCGCTGGTCAGCCCCGAAGCGGCGGAGAATGAGTCCGGTTCCATCGGCTTCCTTAAGGGGACCGTAATGGGCGCGTTAAGCCAAATCAAGGATACGACCAAGCAGGTAGTGGATACAGCCAAAGACGTGGGTCAGGCGTTTAAAGGCGGCGGCGGCGGTATGCCCGGTATGGGCGGCGGCGGTGACGCGGGTGGCGGTGACGCGGGTGGTGGTGACGCGGCGGGCGATGCCGGCGGTGGGCTCGATGCCGCCGCGGATATGTAGGTAACCTTATGATATATGATTTTTACAGGACGATGTTGACCCTCCTGAGCCATTTGGCCAATTTCGTTGACATACTTGCGGGCATCACCCCTGTAATGTACCACGGGGAACCCGTACTTTTGTATGATTTTTTCTTTATGATGACGCCGATTACAGCCGTTTTATGGGGGATTACCGCAATCGGCATGGCACTCGCTTTGGGTTTTTCCATCCTGGTCGTTACCCAAAAAGCGGCGGATTTGAAGGTCGAAAAAACCATGGGCATGGTCCTTGGGCAAATCGCCAGGACCTTCGCCATGTTTTTAATCACCCCGATACTGATGGTCGTACTCTTGCAGCTTACGTCCGTAATCATGCGGCAAACGGACCAGTTGTTTGATATCGCCAGCAACAGCGCGGGCATAGACCACGCCATATTCGCCCTAACCGCGGCGGAAGCCGTGAAAGAGGACTCCGGGGTTATCGCCCGCTTCGCCTCCGGGGCGTTGGATTATAACAATTATTATCATGTAAGCTGGAACTTGCTCGTCGATGAAATACGCATGTGGATAGGCATACCCCTTACGGTAAGTTTAATCCTCGTATATTTTTCGATGCTGATGGTTTTCGCGCTGCGGGTGTTTAACCTTCTTTTGCTGTATGCCGTATCGCCCCTGTTCGTATCCTCGATTGTTTTGGACGACGGGGAAAAGTATAAGCTGTGGCGCAGCGCGTTCCTTGGGAAATTATTTTTAGGATATTCGATGATCTTATCGGTAAAAGTCGTTACGTATATCCTCATCCCCTTTATAACATCCGACTTCGCGCTTGCGCCCAACCCGGGCGGGGATGTGGTGATGAAGGCCATCTTCATGTTCGGCGCGCTGTACGGCGCGTACAAGACGGCGGGTGTCATACCCAAATTGATTTCCCCCAATTTCGGCGGGGACGACGATTCAATGATGATGGGCATGACAAGCGCAATGGTAATGAGCGCGGGTAAAAAATCCCTTTCCATGGGCATACACGCGGCGGGGGAGGTCGCCAAAGCGGGTGTAAACGCGGCGAAGTTCGTCGCCAAAATGGTGGTCAAAATCGTCATCGCCGTAGTCAAGACCATTTTCCTGGGCGATGTTTCCGCCATCGGGCGGGCCGTCCTTTCCGTTATCAAGGATACGATAAAAGCCATTGTGAACAAGATCAAGGAAATTGTTAAAAAAATCATAAAAACCATCGTGGATATTATAGATACGATAATGTCGTTGCTCTTGAAGGAATCCGGCATAGACAGCACGGGCGGCCACGATATGGGCGTATTTACCAACGACGGCGGCGAGGACGGCGAAAGCGGCGGGGAAAAGAAAAAAATCGAGGAAAGCGGCAAAGACGGTAATAAAGACGGTAATAAAGACGAAAAGGATGATGATAAGACAACCGGAAGCAATAAGGAAGGCGAAGATAAAAAAGAAACAGGCAACAAGGAAGGCAACAAAGCCAAAAAAACGGGCAACAAGGAAGGCGAAGTAATAAAAACAACCGGCAACAAAGAAAGTGGAGTAACCAAAACAACCGGCAATAAGGAAGGCACTATAACCAACGTTACCGGCAACAAAGAAAAACAATCATCGAAATAGGAGGCGTGTGTATGCGCATCATACCGAAACAAACCCGCGTGAGGATGGAATTCTTCAAAAGCATCGACGTACCCGACGCGATTATCGGCGTAACGGGGGTCGCGTTGATGGTGATCCTGTTTTCCTCCAACCTGACTTGGCGGTACTGGGCGATGTTGGGGGTGCTGATGTTTTACGGGGTGTTGTTCCTCAAATTCGATACGGACAGGAACTATATCACGATCCTGCACCTGTTAAAGCATTTCACCATACGACGAAGGTTTGAAAAGAACCCCGTAAAGAAAAAGAAGGGGAACACCGTGCGCGACATCACGCCCTTCACGGGTATCGCCGACGGCTTTATCGAATACGACAAGGAATATTACGCGCGGGTAATCGAAATACCTCCGGTGGAGTTCCGTTTTTACAGCGAAATGCGGCAGGACAATATGATTGACCGCGTATTGGGTTCGGTTTTCCGTTCCACAGGGGATATGATGCTCAATTTGGTCAAAATCGAACGCCCCGTCAATTATGACAGTTGCGTGGCCGCGGAGGAATTAAAGCTCCAACAGTTGGAGCAATCTTTTGGGAACGGACTTTTTAACCAAGAAGAATACGATTGCCGCGTCGCCATTATTAAGGAAAGGATAGAGGAATTCAATCGGCTCAATTTCAAGGATAAGGTATACAGGTCCTTCTTTTACCTGGTCCTGTTCGAAAAGAACAAGGACTTGCTTAAGAGCCAAATGAAAGCGGCGGTTAATAAATTGAGATCGGCGGAGCTTAACGTCCGCGAATTAAACGACACGGAGCTGTATGCTTTTTGCAAATACCAATACACCCACAAATTCGATGAGCGCGAGGCGAAGGAATTAACGGCGGAAACCTGCATGGACTGGATACTGCCGGAAAAACAGGAACTCCTCATACGCCGGTACGTCACCGACGGCGAGGATGTTTATACCTTGCGCATCACCGGTTATCCCACCTATGTGTACAACGCGTGGGGGCACCGCATCTTTAACATACCCGGCACGAAGGTTGTCATGAAGATGAAGCCGCTGGACCGCTTTAAGTCGGTTAAGAACATCGACCGCGGCATCGACGAGCTGCGTGAACAGCTTTCCAACACGGGTAAGGCCAGCCGCGTGCTGGAATTGCAAGAACATATACAAACCCTCACCAACCTGCTGGCCCTGTTAAAAAACGAAACGGAAACCCTGTTTGAGGTGAACCTGTTCATCACCGTATACGAAAGGGACAGGAAGCCCGGAGAAATGACGGCCCGCAGGAAGGTGCGCCGTTTGTTGAGCGAAGAGGGCTTCCGTTGCGATGATATCTTCCTGCGGCAATTTGAAGCCTTTGTGGGTTCCGGTATTTCCGCGTACGACCCCTTGCACAAGGAAGGGCGCGGGGTCCACTCCACCAGCGCGGCGGCGGTGTTCCCCTTCGTTAACGCCGTCATCAACGACCCCAAGGGTATAAATGTGGGGACGACCGGCGGTATGCCCGTGGTCATCGACTTTTATAAGCGCGATTTGAACCACGTCAACAGCAATATGGTCGTTATCGGCAAGTCAGGCAGCGGTAAGAGCTTCGCCACCAAAACGATCCTCGCCAATTTGGCCGCCGAGGACTGCAAGGTCTTTATCCTGGACCCGGAAAACGAATATTCCGGCATCGCGAAAAAGGTCGGGGGCAAGCTGATAGACGCGGGCAACGCGACCACGGGACGCTTGAACCCCTTCCATATCGTACCCAGCGTGGACGAGGAAGACCAAGAGGAATCCGGCGGGTTCTCCAGCTTTTCCGCCCACTTGCAATTTTTGGAAGAGTTCTTCCGCCAAATCGTGCCGGATATCAAAGCCGATTCCATGGAGTCGTTAAACATCGCCATCAACAATACCTACGCCGGTCGGAACATCGACGAGGATACAAACCTGGCTTCCCTTACCCCCTCCGATTTTCCAACATTCGACGATTTGTATGACAACCTGCTTGCGGTGTTCCAGCAAACGACCAGCGATTACGGCAAAAATAATCTGCGCAGTATTTTGACGCATATTTCCCGTTTTGCGGGCCAGGGGCGCAACGCCCGCCTTTGGAACGGGGAAGCGACCATCACCACCAAGGAAAACTTCGTCGTGTTCAACTTCCAAAGCCTGCTGGCCAACAAGAACCAAACGATCGCCAACGCGCAAATGCTCTTGATCCTTAAATGGCTGGACAACGAAATCATCAAAAACCGTGACTACAACATCAAGTACGGCGCGCAGCGCAAGATTATCGTAGTCATCGACGAGGCCCATGTATTCATCGACGCCAAGTACCCGATCGCCCTCGACTTCATGTTCCAGCTTGCCAAACGGATACGTAAATACAACGGTATGCAAATCGTCATCACGCAAAACATCAAGGACTTTGTAGGCAGCGAGGACATCGCCCGCAAATCGACGGCGATCATCAACGCGAGTCAATACTCCTTTATCTTTTCGCTTGCGCCCAACGACATGCACGACTTGTGCAAGCTCTACGAAAAGGCCGGGCAAATCAACAAATCCGAACAGGAGGAAATCATCAACAACGCGCGCGGGCAGGCCTTCGTCGTCACGAGCCCCGCCAACCGTACCCGCGTGAACATCGTCGCTTCCGAAGAATTGCAACAACTATTTTAAATAATAAACAAGGAGGAATTATTATGGAAATCACTATGTTAATGACCGGAGAAAATACGGAGCTGGTTATCACGGGACGGATGGACACCATCACCTCAAGCAAGCTGCTGCCCTTTTTAACGGAGGCCATCCAATCGTCCGAAACGGTCACGTTAAATTTCGCCGAGGTTAAGTATGTATCGTCGGCGGGGTTGCGGGTGCTATTGCAAGGGCAAAAGATCGCGCAAAGCGCATCCAAAAGTTTGAAACTGGAAAACGTTTCGCCCGATGTGATGGAGATTTTTGAAGTAACCGGCTTTTCCGCAATATTGACGATTGTCTGATGGATCGTTGTATAAAAGGGGCGGCGGTTTATGTATCTGTATAGCAACAAAACGGACGGTAACGGAAAATGGTTAGCGGTAATCATGCTGCTGGCGGCGAACTTAATCGTGACCGCGGTGATTATTGTCTATATGTTGATCCCTTCCGGCGGCGGTTCAAACGGCATCCTCGCGTTCGAATCCGCCGAGTACGGCCAGTATGTCCTCTATATCGGGCTTAATGACAGACACACCTACGAGCAAATCATCCCAACCGACGAAGCCGTGGAAATCGTGAATAATATCTTCGCCAAACACGTTGGCGGCTGGACGATGCACCACGCAAGGGGCGGTTGGGTGGACGAAACCGATACGCTGACGCAGGAGAACTCCCTCGTATACACCGTTGCCTACGCAAACGAAGTGGCCGTAATCGCCATTATGGATGAAGTCTTGGTCGCATTGAACCAAAACTCGATATTGATCGAAAGGCGGGATATTTCAAGCGTATTTTACAGGGGGGAGGTACGGAATGAATGACGAAAACCGAAAATAACATCCTGTTGTTTTCCATCACCCTTTGCTGGGCGGCGTCGTACATATTCATCAAGAGCCTGCCCCCCGACCTGTCTTCATTCGCCTACCTAACCCTCACTACGGGTATCGCCGCCGTTATCTTGGTCGTCGTCTTTTGGCGGCGGCTTAAGGAAGTGAAAGTAAGCACCGTAAAACGTTCCCTCCTTTTATCCGCGCTGTTAACGGTGAGCTTGCTTGTGGAAAGGCAGGGTATCATGCTGTTGCCCGCTTCCAACGCGAGCTTCCTGGCGGCGCTTACGATCTTAATCGTACCGCTTATCCTGTTGCTGCTCCGCAGGAAGCCGACAAGGGATAATATAATAGGAGCGCTTATTATTGTATTGGGCTTGTGCTTGACAAGCCGTTTTTCTCTGCCCGCGTTTATGAATCTCGGCTCCCTCTTTATGTTCCTCGGCTGCGTTGCGGGTGCTTTCTATATCATTTCGGCGGACCGCTTTACAAAACGCGAAAGCCCGCTGTTAATCGGCGTCGTCCAAATGGTCATTACCGCGTTAATCGGGTTTATCATGTGGACGGTTGAAGAACCGACCACGTTTTTTAGTGTCGATTACACGCGGGAATTATTGTCCTCTATTTTTATATTAGCTTTTTTTACGAAAGCGTACGCATACATTGTCTTAATGTTTTCACAAAAATACGCCGACCCCATGCGGGTGACCATTATCGCTTCCACCGAGCCGGTCGTTACGCTAACCCTTGCGGTACTCATACCGGCGGCATACGGCGCGGGTGAGGCGTTTAGCATCTATTCCCTGATAGGCGCGGTAACCATTGCCTGCGGCGCGGTAGTAGCGGGCAGCAATTTATTTATAAGAAAAACGAAACCCGCGAAGGGGGCGGGTGTATATGCTGATTAATACAAAAAAGCAATTCTTCGTAACCTTTGCCGCGTTTTTTGTGTTGGGTGCCGCGTTTAAGGTAATGGTGCTTGTGGAGGGCTTTACCGAGGTACGCCCGGTCAACGCGATCCCCCCGGTGGCGGGGTTGGCGTTCGGCCCTATCGGCGGGCTGGCTTGCGGGCTTGGTAACCTCTTTGCGGATTTATTCGGGAGTTTTGGCCCGACTTCGGTTTTGGGTGTGATCGCCAATTTTATCGCGGCTTTTTTACCGTACCGTTTGTGGCATTTGTTTTCAAACGAACCCCCCAATGTACATAAACATAAAAATATCATGCTTTATTTAGCGGTTTGTTTAGTGAGCGCGTTTACCGTGGCATGGTTTTTATCATTCGGATTATATACGTTCTTCGGTTTTTGGATTGCGGAAATATACGTTTACGTGTTTTTCAACAATTTCGGGTTTTCCGTCATATTCGGTTTACCGCTTTTGATCATTTTAACTTCGGATTCGATTGCCTTGCAATTCCGCAAACCCATGAAAAATATCGTGTTCGCCAAACTTAACATGAAGAAACCGGTTTGCGCCGTTTATTTGCTGCTGATGGTTGTTATATTCACTTGCGTGTTCTTCTTGAATATGAACCCCGGGGATATGCCGTGGCTCCATGCTTTGTCGGCGTTGTCGTTTGCGGGATTGTTGTGCCTGTTAATATGAAGGGAATGATTGCAAATGGTTAAGCAACTCAAGACTACGGTTATTACGGCAATCGTGTTTTTTGCCGTAACCATGCCCTTCCGTGAATTTTTCAGCGTGCTGGTAGTGTCGGAAATGCGCCCGGCAAGCGCGTTGCCGCCCGCGTTGGGGTTGCTGTTCGGTATACCCGGCGCGTTGGGGTGTGCCGTGGGGAATCTCATCGCGGACATCGTTTCCGGTTATGACCTTATGATTTGCCTGATCGGATTCCCCGCGCAATTCCTCTACGGCATCCTGCCGTTTATCTTATGGAAATTTATTAACCGCTTCGACGCGGACCCGGCGGCCATACGGCTAAACAACGTCGAAAACGTGATGCGCTACATTATGATTATATTGTTCAACTCCTTAACCATGGCGGGCATACTCGGCGTAATCATGCAAGGCTTCGGCATCAGCCCCCTCCTGTCCACCGGCACGCTTATGGTGTTCTTTAATAATTTCGTGTTCAGCATGGTGTTGGGTATACCCATCATAATCTTTGTATCCATACAAAAAGCAAAGAACGTCAACCTTTCACTTAATGAACGGCTGGTACTGATTTTAATAATGATCAGCGTAATCAAAGCGGGGCTTATAGGGGTGTTTGCCTATACGGAGCTTTACCGCGTGATATACGACCCGCTGGCGATGTGGAACCGCATTTACCTGCATGTAGCCGCGAGCCTGTCCATTTCCTATTTGATTACGATCGTAATCCTGCGCTGGGCGGAAAAGAACGTAACCATCCCCATCGAATCCATCGCGGGCATCGTAAGGCATTACATCAACGACGAAACCGGACGGGCGGACAGCGGATCCGTCGCCGCCGAGTGTGAAAGGTTCATCAACATCCGCAACGAAACGGGTGTATTGGCCGGGGCTTTCCGCACGATGGTATTAGATTTGGAAACGTATATACACAACCTTACAAGGGTCACGGCCGAAAAGGAGCGCATCGGCGCGGAGCTTGACGTGGCGACCAAGATACAGGCGAGTATGCTGCCTTGTATATTCCCAGCGTTCCCCGACCGCCGCGAATTTGATTTGTACGCGAGTATGCAACCCGCGAAGGAAGTCGGCGGCGACTTCTACGACTTTTTCCTGACGGACGAAAATACGCTGGCCGTGGTGATGGCGGACGTATCGGGCAAGGGGGTACCCGCCGCGCTGTTTATGGTGATCGCCAAAACATTGATTAAGAACAACGCCCAGGAAGGTAAATCCCCCGCCGAGGTTTTTACGGCGGTTAACGATATGCTTTGCGAAAACAATGACGCGGATATGTTTGTCACAGCGTTTATGGGGTATTTGGATATACCGAGCGGACGTTTTACATGTGTTAACGCAGGGCACAATCATCCGCTTATAAAAAAAGCGGACGGTGACTTCGAATTCCTAAAAATAAAACCCGCTTTCGTCCTTGCGGGGTTGGACGGCGTCAAATATACGCAGCATGAAATTTTCCTCAACCCCGGCGATATGGTTTGCCTGTACACCGACGGCGTCACCGAAGCCGAAAACCCGGAACAAGAATTGTTTTCGGACCCGTTGTTGATTGAAAAAGCGAATTTTTATAAGGATTTGTCCGTAAGTGACTTCATCGTCAAAATCAAAGAAGAAGTAAAAACCTTCGCAAACGGCGCGGAGCAAGCCGACGATATCACCATGTTGGCATTAAAAATAACGGGAGGTAAGTGAGTTGGAAAACAAGATTTTCAGAAAGAGCGCGTTGGAACGGATTTCATCGCCGGAGCAACTCAACGAGTACATGAAGGTAGCGGGGCCCGGCTTGTGGTGCATTATGGCGGGGCTGGCGGTAACGTTCGCCGCTTTTATCGTGTGGGGGCTGTTGGGTTCGATACCCGAAACGGTTGATATCTCCGGCACGGCCCTTGTCCGCGGTAACGGGCCGATGGCGGTCTACAGCTTCCTGCCCATAGACGAATCGCGCGCGCTGTCCGAGGGGATGAGTGTCCGCGTTTCACCGAATTTCGCGCCGCGCGAACAGTACGGATATATATTCGGGACCATCCGAAGCATAAGCCGTTCCCCCGTCACGGCGGAAACGCTCCGCAGCCAATTCGGCAATGACGTTGAACTGCTTTCGCTGCCTTCGGGCAATTTGGTCGAAGTCGTCATCGAATTTGAAACGGCGGCGGACGGCAGGCCCAGGTGGTCAAGGTCAAGAGGCGCGGGTATAGAGGTGATCGTCGGTTCGACCTGTACGATGACCGTCATTACCCAAGAACGCAGGCCAATTGATTTGATGTTCAGGTAATGCGGACCCCGGGGGTTTTCATCGGGATTCGTACAAAGGGAGGTTTAATCATTGGCTAAAATAAACAGAAAATTAGAAAAAGTACCCTTCATCATGCAAATGGAGGCCCTGGAGTGTGGGGCGGCTTCCTTGTGCATGGTGCTGGCATACTTTAAAAAGTGGATTCCGCTGGAGCAGGTGCGCGCCGATTGCGGCGTGTCCCGTGACGGCTGCAATGCCCGCAATATGTACCGCGCGGCCGTTTCCTACGGATTAAAGCCCACCGCTTTCCGTATGGAACCGGCGGAGCTGCGCAACGTGAAGCTACCCGCGATTATCCATTGGAACTTTAACCACTTTGTGGTGTTAAACGGCTTTAAGAAAAACCGCGCCGTAATCAACGACCCCGCGCGCGGCACGACCGAGGTTTCCCTTGAGGATTTTGACAAAGCCTTCACAGGTATTGTCATGACTTTTGAAACCACGCCCGAATTCGTGCAGGAAGGTAAACCGAGGAGCGTCCTCGGCTTCGCGCTGTCCCGCTTGAAAGGCACGATACCCGCGTTTGTGTTTATCTTTTTGATGGGTGTATTCGCTTCGCTGATCGACATACTCAATCCGGTTTTTTCACGGATATTTATGGACGACATATTGGGCGGTCAGGCGCGTTCGTGGCTGGTTCCGTTTATCATCGCCATGTCAATCACTATGCTCATTAGGGTGGTTATGTCGGTCATTAACGCGATATACCGCTTGCGGATGGAGGGGCGGTTCGCCATTACCGCCAACGCGGAATATATGTGGCACGTCCTGCGGCTCCCGATGGACTTCTTCTCCCAGCGGTACGCGGGCGACATCCTCATGCGGCAGGCTTCCAACGAGGGCATCGCAACTATGCTGATATCCAGGCTGTCCCCTATTTTGATGAGCTTCGGCTTGATGATCTTCTATTTTTTCATGCTGCTCCAATACAACCCCATTCTGACGGTCATCGGCATATCGTCGGCGGCGCTCAACATGGTATTGACGCAGTATATGGCGAAAAAAAGCGTTTCCAGCTCGCGGATATCGCAGTCTTCCGGCGGCAACCTCAACTCCCTCACCCTGTCAAGCATCGATATGATTGAAACGATAAAAGCCTCGGGCGCGGAGGGCGGCGTGTTTGAACGCTACGCCGGATATTTGGCCAAACAGCACAACGCCGACATGGACGGCCGTCGGTTCTCCATGTACTTCGGGCTGATCCCCGCTATTATCAGCCAAGTTTTAAACCTTGCGGTGATGATGTTCGGCGTTATGTTCATTATGGACGGTCACATGACCATCGGGATGCTGATCGCGTTCCAAGGCTTTTTGGGTTCATTCCTCGCCCCTGTGGGGCAGCTTTCGGGCGTGATGCGGAGCTTCACCACCATGCGGACGAACATGGAGCGCATCGAGGACGTCATGAACTACAAAAGGGAGCCGGAGTTTAACGAGGATACCGCAAGCGGCGGCGGCAAGCTGTCGGGCGCGTTAAAGATCGACAACATCACCTTCGGTTACAACAAGCTATCCCCCGCGTTGATTAAAGACTTTTCCCTTGATATACAGCCGGGTAAATCCGTCGCCATCGTAGGCGCGTCGGGTTCGGGCAAATCAACCCTTGCCAAGCTGATTACGGGGCTGTACGAGCCGTGGCAGGGCCAAATCACCTTCGACGGCAAAAAACGCGTCGAAATCGACGAATATTCCTTCCGCAGTTCGGTCTCCATGGTTGACCAGGAGGTTACGCTGTTCGAGGACACGGTTGCCGAAAATATACGGATGTGGGACCCGTCCATCGAGGACTTCGCCGTGATTCTGGCGGCGCGGGACGCCGACATACACGAAACCATCGTGTCCCGTCCCGGCGGTTTTAAACACACCGTTTCGGAAAACGGGAAGAACTTTTCCGGCGGTCAGCGGCAGCGGCTGGAAATCGCCCGCGTGCTGGCGCAGGAACCCACCATTGCCGTGCTGGACGAAGCCACCAGCGCGCTTGACGCCAAAACCGAGGAAACGGTCATGAACAACATCCGCAAAATCGGCTGCTCCTGCGTGATTATCGCGCACCGTTTGTCATCCGTCCGCGACTGTGACGAAATCATCGTGCTGGAAAAAGGCGAAGTGGTGGAGCGCGGCACACATAGTGAGCTTTACGCAAAAGACGGCAAGTATAAAGAACTTGTCGCTACGGAATAGGGGGGATTAAATTGAAGGAAATCAATATATTCGACGAACAGCTCCAAATACGTAAAACCGGCGACGACATCATGTTCGAAGGCGCGTTTGACGACCTTGTTTCCATCCTGCGCAAGAACCCCGGGATGAATACCCCGGAAGTAACCGACGCGGTGTGCGTAATATTAAACCATTTAGGCATTGAAATCCCCGAAGTACCCGAAAACCTGACCGACATGGAGGCGCGGATTGAATACCTGCTCCGTCCCTCCGGCTGTATGCGGCGGCGGGTGGAGCTCAAGGGCGAATGGTGGAAGGATTCGGTTGACCCGTTTTTCGGCTGTACCGTTGACGGTAACCCGGTGGCGTTGCTTCCCGGCAAAACCGGCGGTTACACATACCGCGGCAAGGACGGCAAGCGTATCAAGGTCAACAAAAAAACGGCGAAGCATATAGCTGAGGACGCGTTTTGTTTTTACAAGCCTTTCGCGCTCAAACGGCTGCGGCTTGCGGATTTGGCGCTGTTTATGGTTAAAAACGCGCGGCTTTCGGATTTTGCCTACGTTATGGTCATCAGCCTCATCGTTTCGCTGTTGGGGCTTGCGTCGCCTTATGTAAGCAGCCAGCTTTACGGCACGGTCATCCCGTCGGGGATTAAGACGAATATCCTCACCGTCGGCTTCCTGCTGTTGGGCACGGCTGTCGGCTCCATGCTGTTCGGGCTTGCGCAAAATTTGGTGTTGACGCGGTTTTCCACGCTGTTTATCCGTGTGCAGAACGCGGCCATGATGCGTGTTTTGTCCCTGCCGGTTACGTTCTTTAAGGATTATGCCGCCGGGGAAGTGGCAAGCCGTATGCAAAGCCTTACCGCCCTGTGCCAAACCATTTCCAACACCGTCATGTCCACGGGGCTGACGGCGCTGTTCTCCTTCGTGTTCCTGTTCCAAATGAACCTGTACGCCCCGGCGATGGTCGCGCCCGCGCTGTTGATCATCGTGGTAATGCTTATAACGTCCGTTATGACCACGGTCTTGCAATTGAATATATCCCGCAAGCGCATGATGGCGTCGTCCAAACTGTCGGCACTGTTATTCGCGCTCATTTCGGGTATACAAAAAATCAAGCTCACCGGCGCGAAGAAGCGGGCATTCGCGAAATGGGCGGCAAGCTATAAGGAAATCGGGCAGTTGACCTATTCGCCCCCTATGTTTTTGCGTCTGCTGGAACCTATTAATTTAGTGATTTCCATGGGCGGGTCGATTTTGCTGTACTACGCGGCGGGGTCATCGGGGATCGGCGCGGCGGATTATATCGCCTTCATAGCGGCGTACGGCGCCATGTCCGGCGCCATCATGTCGCTGTCAAGTTTGGCGGATACCTTTGCCGATGTGCGGACAAACCTGGAAATGGTGCGCCCCCTGATGGAGGAGCAGCCCGAAATCGTGGAAGGGAAAAAGCAGATTGTCTCCCTTTCCGGCCATTTGGAAATGAACAACATATCCTTCCGCTACACCAAGGACGGCCCGCTGATTTTGGACAATGTAAGCGTAAAGATCCGCCCCGGCGAATACGTAGCGATTGTGGGTAAGACAGGCAGCGGCAAATCCACGCTCCTGCGTTTGCTGCTGGGCTTTGAAAAACCGGAAACGGGCGGTATCTATTACGACGGGCACAGCCTGGAAACCCTGGACCTGCGCGCCTTGCGGCAATGCATCGGCGTTGACTTGCAAAACGGCAAGCTGTTCGCGGGGTCGATCTTCGCCAACATCGTCGTTACCGCGCCGTGGAAGACGCTGGAGGACGCGTGGGCGGCGGCGGAGCTTTCGGGCATTGCCGCGGACATCCGCGAAATGCCCATGAACATGCACACCATGATCACCGAAGGCGGCGGCGGGGTGTCCGGCGGACAGCGCCAGCGGATATTGATTGCCCGCGCGCTGATATCCAGGCCCAAGCTGATCTTCTTTGACGAGGCGACCAGCGCGTTGGACAATATTACCCAGCGGCATGTCGCCAATTCCATCGACGGGCTTAAGGCAACCCGCGTAATCATCGCCCACAGACTGTCCACCATCCGCGGGTGTGACCGCGTGATCATGCTGGAGAACGGCAAAGTGGCGGAGGAAGGCGGTTACGACGAGCTGATGAATAAACGCGGCGAGTTCTACGAGCTGGTAAAACGGCAAACGGTGGAGCATACGGAATGATTTAAAAAGTGAGCTGCTTTTATTTGTCAAACGTAGTAATAAACGAATCAAAAATAAAAAATAAAAGAGGAGAGAAAGAAAATGGAAAAATTGCAATTGATCCTGGCAGCGATGGAAACGGACATGGCCTTCGCCGAGGAAATGAACCCCCTGTTTGAAAACGAAAAAGTCGCGGAAATTATCGCGGCGGCGAAGAAGAAAGGCTTTGAAGTCACCGAAGCCGATTGGAAAGGGTATACGGAATGGGTGGAAGGTTTGACCGCGGAACATGGCGGTACAAAGGAATTGAACGAGGATGACCTGGATGCCGTTGCGGGCGGTACCGGCGGCAGCGGTTCCACCGGCTGTTTTTACATCGGAAGCCGCGATATTGGTGATGCAAAAGAAAGAGACCAAAACGGAAGAGTTGGATTCGGCGGGCGTTTGGCTAATTGGTGCAAGTCGCCTTCATGCAAGGCGCTGATACCTTACCGCCTTCTCACAGGCGGAAGCAACTGGGTTACATGTCCATGTTGGGGTACCAGTAATTGCGTGAACAAATGGCATTTGCATGATACGTCATGTGTTAAAGGTTAAAGTATCCAAAAATTTTGGAGGGAATTAAAATGGAAGAAGATAAAATGGGGCAATTTCAATTAATGCTGGAAGCCATGGCAGATGACGAAGCCTTCGGCGGGGAAATGAAGCCGTTATTTGAAAAATTAAGTGTTGCGGAAATTATCGCGGCGGCGAAAAAGAAAGGCTTTGAAATCACCGAAGCCGATTGGCAGGGTTATTTGGATTGGCAAAAGACCTTGCTCGCAAGCAGCGACAGCGACACAAATGAACTTAACGAAAAAGACCTTGAAGCCGTTGCGGGCGGATTTTTAATCAGTTACGTCAGAGATCATAAATGCTGGTTTCACGGCGACACCTCTGCCACCCAAAACGTGCTATACAGGGACGGGGCATTTCGTGTAAGGTGCAGGCAATTTGCGTGCAGAGGGTTTAGTCCTTTTGAACCTGATAGGGATAAGACTTGGAAGATGTGTAGATGCTTCGGTACGAACGATTGCGTGGGCAGTTGGCATACAAGACACTCTCCTGAATGTAAAATTGATTGATTTTTGGAGGAAAAATGGAACAGTTCAAATTAATGACGGAAGCCATGGAAAAGGACGCGGCTTTCGCCATAAAAATTCTTAATAATTAAGGTGTAGTTACATTAGGACTGCCTTCGGTTAAGGCAGTCCTTTTTGGAAAATGGGAGGGTTGTTATGACATTCACAAAAACCATCGACGGTACCCACGCGACATTCGCGGTGGAGGGCAGGCTGGATACGAAAACCTCTACGGAGCTGTCGGACGCCTTGCTCCCCTTTGCGGACGAAGGTACCCACGACATCACGTTGGATTTTACCCATTTGCGCTTTATTTCAAGCGCGGGGCTTCGCGTGTTGTTTTCCGCCCACAAGAAATGCAAGGCGAAGAACCGTTTTTTTGCCGTAACGGGCGCGAACGATTCGATACGGGAGATTTTTGAGATAACGGGCTATACGGGGATTTAAACGCGTAATCAAAACCATCGGGAGGTTCCGAATGTCCATATATAACATCATTGACCTGGTCGTGCTGGGCGTCATCGCGGCGTTCGGCTTTAAGGGGATAAGCAGGGGTTTGGTCATGTCCCTGGCCGGCGGGCTGTCCTTAGTCATCGGGATAAGCGGCGCGCGGGCGGCGTCCACTTACCTGACCCCGTACATGGGAAGGCTCTTGGTTCGCGTATTGGGCGAAGGGACCGCCGTAAACATCATGGACCATGTACCCTCGTTCCCCTGGGCGAACGATATCCTGACCTTGCCCACCACCTATATGTTTTCGTTTATCTTCGCTTTCCTCGGTATCACGCTGGCTGTTTATTACGCGGCGTCCCTGTTGGACGCGGTCGTAAAGTTCCCCATATTAAACCTGGCGAATAAGCTCGGCGGACTTGCGGGCGGGCTGATATTCGGCGGGGCTGTCGTATGGCTGGGGGTGTATCTGCTCCGTTATTTCGGCATCCCGAGCCCGGGCGTGATCGGGAACACGATGCTGCTTGAATTCGTGTACCGAACGATGCCGCAGTTGCAAAGCTATATCCCGTAGGGAAAGGACGCGTACCATGAATGAATTGGTTATTGAAGCGAAGACGGAAAACATCGACGCGGTGCTTAACTTTATATATGAAAAGCTCGGGAACTGCCCCGAAAAAACGAAAAACCAAATAAGCGTCGTCACGGACGAAATCTTTTCCAATGTCGCCAACTATGCTTATAACCCGGGGGTCGGCAACGTAAGCATCCGCGTTACCGTGGATGAGGAAGTATCCATCGAGTTTGAGGACGGCGGTATTGCCTTTAACCCATTAAACGCCGCCGACCCGGATATATCATTGGGGGCGGAGGAACGCGGCATCGGTGGGCTGGGTATCCATATCGTGAAGAACATCATGGATTCCGTTGATTACCGCCGTGACGGAAACAAAAATATCATTACCGTTAAAAAAAAGCTGTAACCGAAGGGGAGTATTCATATGCCGGGTATACGGGACAATATGAGGAATTGGTGGGAAAAGCAAAAAGAGGAATTCAAGCTGCAGCGGGCGCTGGCCTCCCGTGACAGCGCCGCCAAAAAGCACCGAGCGTTATACAACGCGGAACTGGCAAAAACGGAAAAGCAAGCCAAAGCCAAAGGGGATTGCGACCCCTACGATTTATTAATGGAAAGATACAACCAACGCATGAACATCCGCGACAACCCGGAAAAATTCCGCGCCATTGAAAAAGCAAACGAAAAAGCGGGCAAGCAGCATGGCAACGCCACGGGTTGTTCCATGGCCCTTGACAGGCTGTACGGCGAAAAAAACATGGATAATATAAATAAAGACAACATGAAGGGGCGCGGCTTGGGCGCGTGGCTTGGGCGGCTGGTGACCGGACGCAGGGATTCCGGCGTGCGCGCGACGGGTGTGGAGGCACATAAAGCCCATATGACGCAAACGGGCTTCAACCATGGCGAAATGCAAGAGGTATGGAAGTTGCAGCAATGCGAGGCGGAAATCCGCAGCGGTGCCCTTAAACCGGAGGAAGTCCTTGCCCGCGAAATGGACAGCTTCGGCAAAAAATACGACGCCGAAAAAACCATTGCCAAAATGAAAAACCAAACCATGGAAAACCGCAACAAACCCGCGGGGCCGGAAAGCACGGAATTCATCGAACAATTCCGCTGGATGTCGAGGGAACGCGCCTGTATGTATGAAAGGATACACGCGGAACATGGCATGGATTTTTTCCCGCAGCATTACGATAACGACGAGCTTAACACTTCAAAAGCAAACGCGGAAATGTATCCCCAAAACACCAACGGCTCCAAAACGCTAGATAGGCTTACAACCCGCGTCACGCTTGCGCGGGCATATATGTATTCCCAAGGCTGTACGCTGGAGCAAATATACGGCGATACGGACGCCGACAAAGCGCTGCGCACGAAATACGGCAAGGAAATGATGCAAAAGCTGTCGGGAAGCATGGAAGACGCGAGCAAGATGTATGCCGACATCGCCAAAAAACTTTCCGACTTCCCCATGCCCGATATGACAAGCGACGCCGCAATCTACGAAAATATGCGCGATATCGACTTCGCAAGGAACGCGGGGATTGACCTGTCGCAAATCATCAATCTGCGGGACGAGGACAAAGAGAATAAAAGACCGTACCACGCGTTGGAGCAAGCCTTCCATGACAATTTAACGGATAAGGAATACGAGCGGTTCAACATTATGAATCAATATTCCCAAGGTATCGTGCATAACGGCATCGATGACCGTATAACGTTGATGAGAACGGGCGATTATTCGCAAAAACCCGTATCCTATAATAAAGATATGAACGGTAAAGACAAAGCGGTACGCTCGCCCTTCCAACAAATGCTGATGGGTTTAACAACGGAGAAGAAGGATTATATACAAGAAAATTACGTACCCGGCAAAAAAATGGGCGACGGCAGACCCATTTTGCATGAAACCATGAAATACCGCGAAAAAAAGGAAATGGAAGTCGCAAGGAATTACGATTATGAAGAAACAGAAAAAAAAGTCGTCGGAACCATCACCAACGACCAAGTAAGGCAAATACAAAAGCAAGTGTTTAATCCCAATCCCAAGCCCAAGGTCAAGGTCAATGAGCAAGCCAAGCAAGACTTCAGCAAGGAGCTGCTCGGCGATAAAAAGAAAAACGTCGCCACGGTAAATAACCACGACCGCAAGGGCTTATCGCCGCCGTCTCCAAAAAAGCGCGAAACAAAGATATAAAGCGTAAGGATTGGAGGAGAAGATATATATGGCAGGGATAGATAACCGGCAACCCACGGGCATCCGCAAATGGTGGGAAACGTTTAAGGCGGAATACCGTTTCCAACGGGATACCGCCGCCCGCGACAACGCGGCAAGGCAATTCGATACCTTGGACAGGGCAAGGGGAAAAACCCCCAAGGATAAAGCGGATTTGGGCAAGCTCGCGGAAAAGGTGCATCGCCTTAACGGGGAGGTGGAGAACACCTCCAAAAACATACAGGACCTGTACGGCGAAAAAAACGCGGACAACGTAGCGAAAAACAACGGTAAGGGCCGCGGCCTTGGCGCGTTGCTCGGGCGTATCGCCAGTTGGCGTTCCCTATCCTCCGCCCGCGCGTCGGGGCAGAAGGCGTTCACCGGCTTTCAAGAGGAAAGCATCCGCGACAATCCCGCACCGATAGAGGCACAGGATACCGTAAGCCAGTTCAATAAAATGGCGAAGGAACGCTATAACAATGAAATAATATTTGCCAAGGAGCAGCACGACAAGGAATTCTTCCCGCAGTTTTATACCGACGGTAAATATAACCAAAACAAAGCGGTCAACGATATGCAAGAAACGAATACGAACGGTTCCAAGACATTGGGACGGGTAAGCTCCCGGGTCAGCCTGGCGCAAATGTACATGTATTCCCAAGGTTGCACCATCGACCAAATCTACGGCAATACGCAGGAAAGCAAGGATTTACGCGCCAGGTACGGAAGAGAGATGATGGATAAGCTAACCGGACCGCTGGACGAAACGGGCAAGATGTATGCCGACATCGCAAAAAAGCTGAGCGATTTCCCCATACCCGATATGTCCTCCGACGCCGCCCTTTATAATAATATGCGCGAAATTGATTTTATTAATAATTCGTCGATTAACTTCACCCAAGACCTGGACCTGCGCAATGAAGCCGCCCAGGATAAGGCACCCTATTCGCCGCTTGAACAGGCGTTTCACAATCACCTTTCCGAAGAGGATTTCAAAAAATTGGATAAAGCAACCCAATGCGGGCAAAGCCTGCACTGGAACGGAATCTCGGATCGGATAGCGTATATGGTTTCCGATGAATATTCGCTGAGTCCCGATAAGGTAATTGACCACGGCACGGACCTTTCCAAGCGTACGGGCGTCATCCATTATACGGGCAGGGTGGACGCGATAAGGGAGCAGTTTAAGCCGGGGGATAAATTATGCGACGGCAAAGCGACCCTGCCGGGAAGCATAGAAGCCATGGTAACCAAATCGGGTGAATTATCGAGTAAAGCAAATAATGTGATTATCAACATGCAAACCGAAACCATCACCAACGGACAGGTGAAGCAAATCAAGCAGCAAGTGCTTAACGCCAAACCCAAAATCAAAACCGACGATTCCGCACGCAAGCCCTACCCCAAGGAAGAATTGTTTGGGAACAGCAAAAACAAGAACAGCATAAAAAAGAAGGAATCCTCTAACGAAAACGTAAAAACCAACGAGGAACGCAAAAGCAAAAATTTCAAATAACGCGGGGAGGTTCCCATGGCCGAAAATAAAAATATGCCGCCATATGAAGAAAGCCTTGACGTATTGCGCTTTAGCGCGGGGCGTTGGCGGAAGGGACCGCCGGACACACCTTTGGACAGACAGCCGGGTACGATATTTGACAGCATCCCTTTCAGTACGGAAAACAACCTGTACGGCGCGTTCCAAAACCAGTTGCAAGACGCTCCCATGGCATTGGTTTCGGACGGTACGCGCAAAAGGTTGTTACGGGAATGTAACGATCGGCAAAAAGTATTCGACGGCGACCTCGAGGCGTTAAAGCTCCTCCGCTTCAACACGATGGTGCAGCAGGTTGAGGAGTACGCGTATAACAGAATCCACTACCCCGAAAGGGCAAAAATAGAAGGCACGATATTTAACAACCTGCCGGACGGCCAACAAAAATTGGACGGTTTGGTATCGACGTTACAATTCGACGAAAATTACTTTATGGATAAAAGCAAGGGATCCTACGGTATCATCGGGTCAAACGACTTGTTGAATATCATCGATACCCTAAATTTAAAGGAAGCGAAACAGGTAGGGGAACTGCACAAAATCGTCGAAAAATCCGTAGAGGCGGACAAGGAGAAGGGGCTTTGGCCCCCGCAGCAGTACGCCTTCCGCTGCGACCATTTTAAGGGTGACCGCCGCCAAACGGACAAATACGCCGCGCGGGTGCAATCCCTGCTTGTGCAATGCGGCGACTTGACGGATGAGGATAAGCAATACGGCACCGCCATGTTTAAGCGTAACTTCCCCGACAAGGACTTCGACGAGATATTCATTGACGGTAAAAGCGTAAACGAATATTGCGTCGACCATGACATGAACCCCACCGACGAGGAAAAGATGTGCCTTGTGACGGCCCACGCGCTGGACGCGAAAAGCAAGGTGGATTTCCGCCGTTACGACCCGGACCGCCCCGACAAACGGACGCTGCCCACCACCCTCAAGCCGGAAATGGCACCCGAGACGAAAAAGTACGGCGTCATCGGCAGCGCGTTAAGATGGGTTGTAAACTTTAGGAATAAGGAAAAACAAAAGGAAGCCAAGGCCGACTTGATGGCCGCGTTGGGGCGCGACCCCAACCCCGAACGGAACGCGGCGTATGCCGAGGATATCAACTCGAGCGAAGCAAAGAAGCGGCGGGACGCCATCACCAACGAATATTTCGTTGACCGCCGTACGGAAACGGATTTACTTAAGGACGCGGTAAAGGACGCGTTCCTTGAAGAAAAATATAAGAGCCTGTATACCCTCAACGGCGAACGGTTGGAAAACATCAGGGAGGGCGCGCTGGAATTAAGCGCCTTTGATCCGTTTGTGGACACGGAGGAAGCCCGGATTAACAAGGACATCGAATACGCCCAATCGGAAATAAAGTTCCCGGGTACAAAGAAGAAAACCTTCCAAACGCTCAACGGCGAAAGCAGCCGTACGATGGGCGCGTTGTGCCGTTTGGGGATGATGGGTTCCATGCACAATCCCTACGGTGATACCGAAACCACCGAAAACGCGAAAAAGGAAGCTATGAAAAAATACGGGGACAGCTTGGGGCTTTTATTGCACAAGCGCGACAATTCGAAGGGCGGCATAAAAGACAAGGACATCACCGACAAACAAGCGAAGTTAATCGCCGATGATGTAATCAAGATCATGCGCAGCACAAGCACTTTAAAAATGCCCGATTGCGACCTGTCCGACCCGATGAGCGTGGGGAAGCATTACCGTGAGCTTAACCGCTTGTGCGAATACGGTTCCGCCCTGACGCAGCTCCACGACGCTTTGCCGCCCAAGGTGGTGAAGGAAATCACGGAAGGCAAAAAAACCTTCCCGGGCGAGTTTAAAAATTTTATGAAAACCACGGAGCAATTAAAGACATTGAGTATCATGGACCCCACCATGCAGGTGCGCGGCATGGCCCATTTGGTCATCGCCGCGACAGGCAACACCCCCGCCAAGGAAGTGCTTAACGACCGCGATACGGTTGATAAAATCCACGTAAGCCAACAACTGTGCAAGGATTTGAAGGGAGGCTTCCCGCCGGGCAAGCCCTTCAGCGAAATGAACGCGGAGGACCCCTTTGAAGCGGAACTTAAATCCGAAACCTTGTTAAACGAAACGAAAAAAAATAAAAACAACCCAAACACGGCAAAACAGCGGACGGATATGCTGGAAAATATCTGCCTGGGTTCGGGGCGTACCAAGCCGGAGCTGGCAAAAAAACAAAATGACTGGGTTAGGGAAAAGGCAAACACCGACAAGCATATGGAGGAAGAAAGAAAAGCCAAGGAACAAGAGCAACGGGAAAGGGAGGAAAAAGAACGGAGCAAACGGGAACGAAAGGAAGCCTCGGTTAAGAATGCCGCCGAAAAGAAAGCGAAGTTGAACCAACCGAAGGTGAAGCTGCCGTCGGAGAAAAGCCTTGACAACCAAGGCGACGCCCCCAAGTCGAAGCCAAGCGGAGGCAACGTGCAGCGGCACAGTAAAAATCTGAGCAATAACGCAAACACGCAACAAAGGAAGAGCGTTAAAAACTTTTAAAATAAACAAATAAAAATTAAATCCAAAGGAGTGTTTACCATGGGAAAACCTGGAAGCGGCAAGAACGGTGTGGATAAGTTTACAGAAAAAATGTCCGAAAAAACGTATGATTGGCTCCCCCCAATCGAGGACAATGAGCTCGAAGCCGACGAGGACGGTTTTTTAACCAACCCGCGGTTAAAGGATTTAAACGAAATGATTGACGATGCAAACAGAGGCCCAAAGGCAATCGAAATCGTTTCAAACGGGGTTATGGAACTTGTCAGCGAAGAAGTGACGAACGTTGTTGAGGAATTTAAGGACATCATGAGCCAATGTCAAAAAAAGTTGGCCTCCGCGGTGGAAGATTTTGATGAAATTGAGGAAACGGTCATCGGATTAAACGACGAATTCCTGTTCCTTACCGACAACTTCGGCAACAAACCCGAAGACAACAAGAACTTCAGCGACAAGGTAAAAAATGAAATGGTCAAGTACGACACTGCGTGGATTGAGCACGCCCCCGAAGAAGGCAAAATTAACCCCACGCCGAATTTGACCCCCGCGGAATTGGCCTTCGGCGTAGATACCTATGACATGAACTTCGGCACAACCGTGGACATCGACGGCATATATATCAACGGCCAAAGCGTGAAGTCCATATTCGGCAGCGTCGAACCCCAAAACGAACAGGAAGCCCAAAAATTAACCGATTACAAAAAAGCCTTCGTGACCGCCAGCGCCATGGGGCGGGAAGATAAGATCGACTTCCGCTTCACCAACCCGGAAAACGCGAACGAAAAATCCGGGATGTTCTCCTTAAAAACCTCCGTACCCAACGAAATGAAGAACGTATCCTTTTGGGGTGAAGTGGGGAACTTTATGTCCGCCTTGGGCAAGGGCGATTTCGGCAAAATGAAGTCCTGCCTCGACAACCTTAAAATGGTGACGGGCCTGTCCTCCACCAAGGACAAAAAACACGAAAACCAAATGAAAACCGACGCCATAGCCGAACGTTCCGACCGCCGCCATAAAATCAACCAAGACCAATTGACTAGTGGTGGCAAGCAAGTGGATAAAAAGCGGGTTTCAGGCGTTAAATTAAAAGTCAACGATTATAAACTGGATGACGTGACAATCGACAAAAAGGCAACCGAACCGAAGAAGAAGAAATAATCGAAAATATATTCTATAAAAGTGTTGACATGTTATTCCATGCGTGTTATACTGCGCTTGCAACAAACGGTCGCTTTTATACCAAGGACGGGAAATGCCACCTCAGGAAGGGGCGCAAGCCCTGAAACTGACCGCTCCGCGCCGTGCTTTAGCCGCCGTCCCCTGTTGCACAGCACCATCCGCCGCACCTTCGGGTAGGGGGTAATACATTCGGCCAAGAGCTCAGCCGTATATACCGCCCGCAACGCGTTCCTACCCAAAGGCCAAGGCAAGCAAGCCCTCATGAGGCATAAATAATACCAAGGAATCCGGATTCCCGTTTTTAACAAGCAAGGAAAAACATAAAAAAATATATATTAAGCCGAACCATGCATACGTGGCAGTACACGTTGTATGGGCGGCTTTTTTGTTGTTTCGCCTTGATATTTTACGATTCTTGTAGCATATTATATATTGTTGGAAAGGATTCATATTTTATCGGGGGGTCGTCATATTGTCCGATAACCGCAAAGAACAGGAGCGTGCGGAACTGCATCGCACAATATGGAGTATAGCCAACGATTTACGCGGTAGCGTGGACGGTTGGGACTTTAAGCAATATGTCCTCGGAATGTTGTTTTATCGGTATATCTCCGAAAACCTATCCGCTTACATAAACGCCGGGGAACACGAAACGGGTGACACCGCATTTAACTATGCGGCACTTTCGGATGCCGACGCGGAGGCTGCCCGCGAAGACCTTGTTAAGACAAAGGGCTTCTTCATCCTGCCCGGCGAATTGTTTGAAAATGTATTAAAGCGTACCGCGGCTGACGAAAACTTGAATGAAACGCTCGAAGGTGTGTTTAATAACATAGAAGCGTCCGCACAGGGTACGGACAGCGAAGCCAATTTCAAAGGGTTATTTGACGATATTGACGTTAATTCCAACAAGCTCGGCGGCACGGTGGCACAGCGTAACGCAAGGCTCGTTAAACTGATGAACGGTGTAGCCGATATGAAGCTCGGGCAGCGTGACGCTACATCCAATGGCGCTTCGCGCGGATATTCCGAAAACACCATAGATTTATTCGGCGATGCTTACGAGTTCCTGATGGGTATGTACGCAAGCAACGCGGGCAAGAGCGGCGGCGAATTCTATACACCGCAAGAGGTGTCCGAGCTTCTGACCCGTATAACGTTGATTGGCAAAACTTCCATAAATAAGGTGTATGACCCTGCGGCGGGCAGCGGCTCTCTGCTGCTTAATATCGCGAAAATCCTCGGCAAGGATAAGGTTCGGCAGGGGTTTTACGGGCAGGAAATCAACATCACTACCTACAACCTGTGCAGAATCAATATGTTCCTGCATGATATTGATTTTGATAAATTCGACATTGCCCATGGTGACACGCTGACTGACCCACAGCATTGGGATGACGAACCCTTCGAAGCCATCGTTTCCAATCCGCTTTATTCAATCAAGTGGGTGGGTGACGATAATCCCCTGCTCATCAATGACCCGCGTTTCTCTCCGGCGGGTGTACTGGCGCCGAAATCGAAAGCCGACCTTGCGTTTATTATGCACAGTTTGACATGGCTGGCTACCAACGGCACGGCGGCGATTGTCTGCTTCCCGGGTATTATGTACCGCGGCGGGGCCGAGCAAAAAATCCGCAAGTATCTTATCGATAATAATTTTATCGACTGCGTTATCCAACTGCCGGGCAATTTATTTTTCGGGACAAGCATCGCTACCTGTATTATGGTGTTGAAAAAGTCCAAGAACGATAACAGCACGCTGTTCATCGACGCAAGCAAAGAATTTGTTAAGGTGACGAACAACAATAAATTGACAGCGGATAACATCACAAACATTCTCGGGTTTTATACGGGACGCGAAGATGTACGGTACAAGGCGAAACTTGTCCCCAATGACGATGTTACCGCACAGGATTATAACCTTTCCGTAAGCTCCTACGTTGAGCAGGAGGATACGCGGGAGGTTGTGGACATAGTCAAACTTAACGCCGAGATTGACCGCATTGTTGCACGCGGGGACGTTTTGCGGCGTGAAATTAGTGCGATTATCGCGGAGATTGAAGGGGATGCCGATCATGAATGAACCCACAAATAAAATTAAAATATTTGAAGACAAGCGTGTTCGCTACGAGTGGGATGAACAAGCCGAAAAATGGTGGTTTTCGGTTGTTGATATCTGCTCCGTGCTGACCGACAGCGATTATCATGCTGCCAGAAATTATTGGAAATGGCTGAAAGGCAAACTAAACGCCGAAGGGAGCGAGTTGGTTAGTAATACTAACCAACTGAAAATGAAATCCTCAGACGGTAAATTTTACAACACGGACGTTATGGACACAGAACAGGTTTTGCGCCTTATCCAGTCTATCCCAAGCAAAAAAGCCGAACCGTTTAAGTTATGGCTTGCCAAAGTCGGAAGCGAGCGTATTGACGAAACCGTTGACCCGGAGCTTTCCATTGACCGTGCTATCCAAAACTATCGGCGATTGGGGTACAGCGAAAATTGGATTAACCAGCGGATTAAATCCATTGAGGTGCGCAAAGCCTTAACGGACGAATGGGACAACGCGGGTGTGGAGCAGGGTGCCGGATACGCGGCGTTGACCGATTTAATGACAAAGACGTGGAGCGGAATGACCACCCGTGAATACAAAAAACACAAAGACTTGAAAAAAGAAAACCTGCGCGATAATATGACCAATACCGAATTGGTGCTTAATATGCTGGCGGAGGTTGCGGCAACGGATATTTCCGTTGTGCGGCAACCCGTAGGGTTTGCCGAAAGTGCCCGGGCCGCCAAAGAAGGTGCCGAAACAGCCAAAATCGCCCGGGAACAGCTTGAAAAAAGTACGGGAAGACCTGCTGTGAGTTCGTTGAACGCTAAAAATTTAGGGCAGGTTGTTTTACGTGAGCCGGAATAAAAATAGTTCTTGTAAATTTTGCAACGGGGTGTTGCAAAATTGGAAGGCGGCGAAAATGACCAACCTTGACCGTTTGATTGCGGAGCTTTGTCCGGATGGGGTGGAGTATAAAACTCTCGGAGAGCTGGGAGGGTTTTATAGTGGTTTAATCGGGAAATCAAAAGATGATTTCAACGATGGTAACATTAAATATATTTCCTATATAAACGTATTTAATAACCTTGCAATAGACAACAACATCACCGATAGAGTAACTATTGGTGACGGCGAGCGTCAAAATGCTGTTCGTTATGGGGATGTTATTTTTACTGGTTCATCCGAAACTCCTAATGAATGTGGAATGTCTTCGGTTATGACCGTTGAAACAGACGAACCGTTGTATCTTAATAGTTTTTGTTTTGGATTTCGATTAAATGACTCCGATGTGCTTATTCCGGGGTTTTCTAAGTATTTATTTCGTTCGGATGTTTTGCGGAAACAGATAGTTAGGACGGCAAGCGGCGTGACGCGTTTCAATGTATCGAAGAAAAAAATGGAGAATGTTTCCGTGCCCCTCCCCCCGCTCCCCGTTCAACGTGAAATTGTCCGCATTTTGGAC
This sequence comes from Defluviitaleaceae bacterium, assembly GCA_009780585.1. Classification (GTDB taxonomy): domain Bacteria; phylum Bacillota; class Clostridia; order Lachnospirales; family WQUN01; genus WQRX01. The sequence continues at coordinate 135,346 of WQZS01000005.1, forward strand.
AATTTCACGGAGCTTACAGCGGAGCTTACAGCGGAGCTTACAGCGAGAAGGAAGCAGTATAATTATTATCGTGACGAGCTTCTGACGTTTGGTGATGAAATACCTTATTATCCGATGGGTGAAATTTGTGATTATGTTGACTACCGTGGAAAAACCCCGAAAAAAGTAACCGATGGTATTTTTCTCGTAACAGCTAAAAATATTAAAAAAGGGTTCATTGACTATGAACAATCGAAGGAATATATAACAATTGGGGACTACGACGAGGTTATGCGAAGAGGATTACCTAAAATAGGTGATGTGCTGATAACAACAGAAGCCCCATGCGGTAATATTGCTCAAATAGACAGAGAAGATGTTGCATTAGCACAAAGGGTAATAAAATATAGACCCAAAACCACAACATTAAATAGCTCTTACTTGAAGTATATTTTGCTTAGTAAAGAATTCCAAGATAAATTAATGGCTTCTTCAACAGGTGGGACTGTAAAAGGGATCAAAGGGAGCAAGTTACATAAATTGACAATACCTTTGCCTTCGTTAACCGAGCAAATCCGCATTGTTGGTCTGCTTGATCGTTTCGATACGCTGGTGAACGATATTACAAACGGTCTGCCCGCTGAAATTGAAGCGAGGCGTAAGCAGTATGAGTTTTATAGGGATATGATGTTGAGTTTTAAGGGGGTAGAAGTATGAAAGAACTTATAAAACCCGTTGTTGAAGAAAGCAAAACGTTAGTCAAGCCTGTTTATGAGGATCTGGCAAAACCGGCAGTTAAAGAATTCGGAACAACTCTCGGGCGTGCTGTTCATGCACTATTATTTCCTGTGCGTGGTTTATGCTGGGGGTTTGAAAAAATAGAGAAAGTTGTATACGAAGGTTTAGAAAAAAGGCTTGCAAAAGTGCCGCAGGAAAAACAACGTACTCCAGAACCTGAAATTGCTGTACCGGTAATGCAAGCACTAACATATACCGCTCAGAATGACACATTGCGTGAGATGTATCTCAATCTGTTGGCAAACGCAATGAATAGTGATTATGATAAAGCTGTTCATCCCTCTTATGTGGATATAATTAAGCAAATGAACCGCTTGGATGCACTTGTTTTCTCGAAACTCGCCAAATATGCAGAAAAATATATCAAAACTATTACCCCAACTGTATCTGTAAAAGGGCAAGGGAAGTTTTTTATAAACGCAATGCCACAATGGTTTTTAGGTTGGACGATAGAGAGTTTTGATATATTTGACATATCTGCTTGCTTAGTACGACTATCTCGATTAGGTCTTATTGAGTTAATGTATGAACGAATAACAGGAACAGATGGTTACGATGAATTGAAGTCTTCGGATTTCATCGTTTCTATATTCAATAGATATGTAGCGAGAAACCCTGCTATGGAGTTGGAAATAACAGCTACTAATAATGTCTTATATATTAATGAATTTGGACAAAGATTTTCTAAGGCTTGTTTATAAGTGGAGGATTTTTAATGACCCATTACAACCCCATCGCCTGCACCAACGAATCCACCGTCGTAGCCGAATATAACGCGGAAGACAGAGCAGCATCGGAATACCAATCCGAAGCCGATTTGGAACGTGAATTTATCCGCTTACTCTCTGAGCAGGGTTACGAACGTTTGACATTCACCAACGAAGCAGCTCTTATCGCAAACTTGCGGAAACAGCTTGAAGCGTTAAACGGCATCTCCTTTTCCGATGGTGAATGGGAACGGTTCTTCGGCGAATGCATCGCAAGCTCCAATATGGGGATCGTGGAAAAGACCCGCAAAATACAGGATGGCGATACGATCCAATTCCTTAAACGCGACGACGGCAGCACCAAAAATATAAAACTGCTCGACAAAAAGAACATCCACAACAACCGCTTGCAAGTGATTAACCAGTACGAGGAAGAAGCGGGAACGCACGGCTCACGGTATGATGTGACGGTATTGGTGAACGGTTTGCCCCTTGTACATATAGAGTTAAAACGGCGGGGCGTGGCAATCCGCGAAGCGTTTAACCAAATCAAGCGATACCAGCGTGACAGCTTTTGGGCGGCAAGCGGGCTTTATGAATATATACAAATCTTCGTGATTTCCAACGGAACCAACACCAAATATTACAGCAATACCACCCGCGAGGCTCACATCAAGGAGTTGGGTGGGGGTAAACGCCGTAAGAATAAGAAGACTAGCAACAGCTTTGAGTTTACAAGCTATTGGGCTGATGCGAACAATAAGGTTATCGCCGACCTTGTGGATTTTACCAAGACGTTTTTCGCCAAGCATACGCTGTTGAATATCTTGACGCGGTTTTGCGTGTTTACAAGCGAGGAACTGCTGCTTGTTATGCGTCCGTATCAAATCGCGGCTACGGAAAAGATATTGAGGCGGATTGTTTGTTCAAGCAATTATAAAAAGACCGGGACGGTTGCCGCAGGTGGGTATATATGGCACACCACGGGCAGCGGTAAGACCTTGACGAGTTTTAAAACGGCACAACTCGCTACGGGGTTGGAAAGCGTTGATAAGGTACTGTTTGTGGTTGACCGTAAAGACCTTGATTATCAAACGATGAAAGAGTATGACAAATTCCAAAAGGACGCGGCGAACGGCAGCAAATCCACGCGGCAGCTTGAAAAGAACCTTACAGACCCGAACGCCCGCATCATCGTTACAACCATACAAAAATTGGACGTTTTTATCGGCAAGAACAAAGCACACGATATTTACAAAAAGCACGTTGTTATTATCTTCGACGAGTGCCACCGCTCCCAATTCGGGGAAATGCACCGGAAGATTGTTAAGGCGTTTAAGCAATATCACTTGTTCGGCTTTACGGGTACGCCCATTTTCGCGGTCAACGCGGGAACGGGCGGTAGCCCCCTGTTGCGGACTACGGAGCAGGCGTTCGGCGATAAACTGCATACATACACGATTGTGAACGCAATCAACGATGGAAACGTGCTGCCGTTCCGCATTGATTTTATCAATACCGTAAAGGCAAAGGACGGTATCGAAGATAAAAACGTGCGGGCGATAGATGTAGAAAAAGCGATGTCAGCCCCTGAGCGTGTCCGTGAAGTGGTGGCGTATATACTCGAACACTTCGACCAAAAGACCAAGCGCAATGTGTTCTATACCCTAAATGAACAACGCGTGGCGGGTTTTAATTCTATTTTTGCCGTGTCCTCCATCCCGATGGCGATGAAATATTATGAGGAGTTCAAAAAACAGCTCGCGGAGAAGAATAAGAAGTTAAAGGTTGCTACGATATTCAGTTATAGTGCCAACGATGATGACCCCGAGGATGCCCTGCCCGATGAAGACTTCGAAAATGACAGGCTCGACAAAAGCTCCCGTGACTTCTTGGAAGCGGCGATTTCCGATTATAACGAAGCGTTTAAGACGAAATATGATACGTCTGCCGACAAGTTTCAAAATTTTTATAAAGACCTCTCCCAACGTGTTAAGAGCCGAGAGGTTGATTTGTTAATCGTTGTTAATATGTTCCTGACGGGTTTCGACGCTACCACGCTCAACACACTTTGGGTAGACAAAAACCTTAAAATGCACGGTCTGATACAGGCGTATTCCCGTACCAACCGCATACTCAACAGCGTTAAGACCTTCGGCAATATCGTGTGCTTCCGTGACTTAAAACAAGCTACCGATGACGCGATTGCGTTGTTCGGTGACAAGGAAGCGGGCGGCGTGGTGCTGCTTAAAACGTATGATGATTATTACAACGGGTTTGACCATAACGGTGAATATAAACAGGGGTATGTTGAATTAATCGCCGAGTTAACAGATAAGTTTCCGCTTGGCGAGGCGATTATCGGCGAAGAGGCCCAAAAGGAATTTATCCGTTTATACGGTGCGATTTTGCGCTTGAAAAATATTTTAACGGCGTTTGATGACTTCGCAGGGAACGAAATCCTAAGCAATAGGGACTTTCAAGATTATCAAAGCGTTTATATCGACTTGTACCGGGATTTGCGCCCGAAAACCGACGGCGACAAAGAAAATATTAATGATGACATTGTGTTTGAGTTGGAGCTGATTAAGCAAATTGAGGTCAATATCGATTATATCTTGATGCTGGTGGAGCAGTACAATGCCGGTAACCGCGAGGATAAAACCCTGTTGGCATCCATCCAAAAGGCTGTTAATTCGAGTATGGAGCTACGCAGCAAAAAAGAACTAATAGAAGGGTTTATCGCCCGGGTCAATTTGGATGGCAGGGTTAGTGATAACTGGCAACGCTTCGTACGGGAGCGGAAAGAGGAAGACTTAACGGCATTGATTGCCGACGAAAAGTTGAGAGAGGACGAAACCCGCAGGTTTATAGACATGGCGTTCCGCGACGGTACGCTAAAGACCACGGGGACGGATATAGATAAAATCATACCGCCTTTATCTCGATTCGGCGGGGGCAATCGAATTGAGAAGAAACGGGGTATCATCGAAAAGTTGACGGGGTTTTTCGAAAAATACTTGGGACTGGTATAACCGGGAATACAATAAATAATGGGAGCTTCATCAGCGGCTCTCTTTTTTTGTTTACAAAACCGTATTTGAGCTAGTAACAACCAACCGCCGTATACAAAGGAAACGACATTCAAAAGGAATGGTGAGCAAAACATGGCGGACCCGACTAGGGAAGTATTCAAGTACGAAAGTTTGGATGCGCGCGTCACAAGCAGGGATACCAAAGGACAGGAAACCACCCATTCCTTGGGTGCGTCCATACGCGACGCCGTTTCGGGTTTGCGGAGCCGTTGGTTCGGTAAGGAGCGGCGGTTAAAGAACGAATACCTCAAGGCTGATGAAAACTTGAATAAGGTGATGAATACCCCGCGTTCCGTCAACAGCAAAGAGGATTTGCTTAAAATGAACAGGGAAATCACCGAAGCGTACCGCAAGGCTTTCGACGCCATGTTAAAGATAGCGGAACAATACAGGAAGTCAAGCGACCCCAGGCGTAATTTTTTAGCGGGGCAAATGGGCAGGCAGCTTACGCAGATGCAGACCAACCGCGGGCACCTCACGTCCATGATGCAGAAGGGGATTTCGGATTATGACAAACCGGACAAAAGGGTAGAAACGAAGGCGCTTTTTTCCAAATCCCCCGAGGAATTCTTTAGGGAATCGGAAATCACCAGGTTTAACAATATGACGAAATTCAACGCCGGGGCTATGAACACCGTGTTCAAGGCCAAGGAAAACGAAAAGGACGTCATCGTCAAGCCCGGTAATATGTTCCTTAAGCATGAAAAGGATTTCGATGATAAGGGCAAGGTCTCCGCGACTATTTACCGCGGCGATCAGGACAGCGAGGAATTCGGCAGGATTGCCTACTGGAGCCAGCATGACAAGCTCGGGTACGACGGTAAGGATGACCTTTTCACCGTGGATAAGCCTTTATATAAGAATGTATACAACAAGAAAACGAAGCAGATCGAGCAAACGCTGGTGGTGGAAAGCGAACAGAAGCGTACCATCGAGTCGGCCTTCCGTGACCAGGGCGCGTTCGCGGTTTCGCAGCTTTTGGGCTTTGATGTCATCGTACCTACCAAGCTGGGCGTGGACGAAAACAACCGCTATGTGTCCACCATGGACATGGCGGACGGTACACCCGCTTTCAAATACAACCCGTATTTGACCGAGGCGTATAAGGATGAAGTGGTAAAGAACATTGACAAAGCGAACTTCTCGCCCAAAGCCACAAAGAAAGAAAAGGACCGCTTGCTGAACATGACGGACCCGAGCTTGCAAAGGGAGATGTCGAAGCTGGCCATCGTCGATATCATCATCGGCCAGGAGGACAGGCACACCGGCAATTTCTTCATCAGCGGCAAGCCGGGCAATTACAAGGTTACGGGGATCGACAACGACTTTTCCTTCGGCATGGGCAGCAGCCCTTCGACGAAGGAGGAATCTCGCCAATACGAAAAAAACGAGGAAGCCTACGCCATTGGCAAGGGTACCGCCTTTGGGCAGAACCCCGCGCATATCTATACCTCGCTCCCCGTCGTTTCGCAGGAAATCAAGGACAGCGTGATGAAAATAACACCGGATGATTTACGCAATGTACTAAAAGGCACCGTCGATATGGGTGACAAGGGTACGGAACGTATCGAAGCCGCCGTAAAACGACTGGAAGCCGTGCAAAATCACCTCAAGCAATGCAAGGTTATCCCCAAAGGCAAGGATTACAACGAACATACGGCCCAAATGCTGCTGCCGCCCGTGGATACGATAGCGAAGCCCAACCCCCCCATGTACGACGTCGGCAAGATGGTGGATTACAAGCACCCCGCGATGGAGGGTACGAAAACCAGTTCCCCCATGTACACCCTTTTTAGCGAAACCGTTGAAAACAACAGACGGTTTAAGTCCGAAAAGCATGTAAAAGGAACGAACTTTAACGATGTAGACGAGCAAATACGGGAGGACAACAAGGACCTGTTTTCCGCTCCCCCTTCCAAGTCAAAACCCGTAACAAAACCCGTCGGCAAATCAAATCCGGCTCCAAGGTTTACAAAATAAAATACATGATGAAAGGCAGGACCATTAATGCTGGAATTTAACGAGCATCTGCAAGGCATACTTGAGCGGAAGGAAATCCTTAACCATAAGGCCGCGCTCAGGAATATCGACAACTACGGCAAAACCCAACCCATCTACACGAAGCCGTTGCAACACCTCAGCCCCGACATCAAGTGGCACAAGGACGATTTCGAAACCTTGCATAAGATGCTGTATTTTCAGGAGCACATGGACGCGGAAATAGCGGACAAGAGAAAACGGGAGCTGAATGAAGAGGAAAGCAATGATTTCGAACACAGGACGCAGAGCTTCAATTCACAAAGCGTCGATATCGTGCGGGGACTGGAAGAAATGGCAAAGACCCGCAACATGATGGAATTGTGCGATGAAATCGGAAAAGGCCCCCGCAATTATTCGCTCCTGCTTACGGGTGAGCCCCATTCCCGCGAATCCGAGCGGGAAGTGCAACGCACGGCCAAGGAGGTCAAGGAGGTTTTACAGCAGAGACTCATCGCCACGCAAAAAATGCTGGACGAAAAAATCGAAAACCTATCCTACATGGGGGCCGAAAACGATAAGAAAAAGAATCACTTCCGCCTGATGTACGCCGGGAACAATACCTCCGACTTCAACGACAAGCTAAACGACGAAATGCTGGGCGAACCCGTAACCGCGGGGCAGGCCCGCATGAACGCGTATTGCAAGTCCATGTTTGAGCAAAACATGAACGGTATGTTGGGTGCGTACGACACCGTTGAAAGTAAGTGCAAGAATATCTTCATCGGCGGCAAGAGCCTGTATGAAATGTCGGATTCGGAGAAGCTGCTGTTCCAATCCGACGAACACCGCAACCAATGGATGATGAACAAGCTGGTTATCGCCGCCGCGGAGGGCAAGGAAAAAATCACGGCCTCCCCCAATCCCGACAACCCCAACCAAAAAATCGATATCAGTCCGTCGGCGGCCGAATTTAAGAACGTCCCCAAGGGGACCGGGTTAAAGGGCCGATTGCAAGACGTATGCGACATGTTTATGGACTACGGCTTACTTAAAACCCCCTTTGAAATGATTCGCAGGGGCGTTGATAAAATAAAAGCCGGCATCAAACCCATATCCATGGACGACCTGGCCAAAAGCGACAAGCAAAAATCCCGTGCCACCCAATGGCTGGAAAAACATGAAGATAACCCGCACGAACAGCACAAAAAGAACGTTAAAATAAAAGGGTCGGATTTGCCCACCCCCAAGAAAAGGTAGGAGGTCATACAATGGCAAAAGCGCATGAAATCGCCGAAGCGGTAAGGGTTTTTTTAGGCAGCTTCGGTGAGGAATACCAATATGACGCCACGGCCGAACAGTTTGAATTTGACGTCGAACTAAAGTGCCGTTTGGCGGGTACCCGAATGTTTATAGCCGCGCAGGACGACGGGCTGACCCTGTATACCGCCGTCAACGTGTTGGCGGACCCCGACAACAGGCCCGCAACCGCCGAATATATCGTACGGGCCAATCACGGGTTGTTGTGCGGCGGTTTTGAGATGGACATGGACAACGGGTCCATCAACTACAAAACCTTCATCCATTGCGGCGGCGCACCCCCGGCCGAGCTGGATTTGAAAGTAGGGATGGCTATGTCCATCGCCGCGTTGAATCGGTTCGGCGATGGTTTTATCGATGTGATCAATAACGAAAAGACGCCCGAGGACGCCGCAGACGAAGCCAAGGGCCTGAGGAGGGATTAACATGGGATGGCTGGAAGAGATGGATAAAAAAATTGACAGGATTGAAAACAAGATCTTCGATTTCATCGACGACCCGATCGGGACGGCGGCGAAAGGAGTCCAGCAGGTAATTTACGGGACTATCTACGAAATCGGCGCGCTTTTTGGGCTTAAGGGACTCTTCGGGATACGTAAATTAGACCAAAACGGGTTTGACCAAAACGGCTTGAAGATGATAAACCGGGAGGAATATAACCGGTTAAGGGCCCCAAAGGGACCCGCTAAAGCCGACAATGAAACCACCGTTGAGTTGAAAAAGATCAACGAAAAACTAAAGGGATACGAAACGTTCATCAATGAAACGAGGGAAGCCCAGGCAAAGGCTCGCAGGGAGGAACTGGCAAAAGCACCCCTGCCGGAAATCCCCAAAACGACGCAGCCAAAACCGCTGTATTCACAGGAAAAGGCGAACGCGCCCTTACCGGAAATCCCCCAACCGACGCAGCCAAAACCGCTGTATTCACAGGAAAAGGCGAACGCGCCGTTGCCGGAAATCCCCCAACCGACACAGCCAAAACCGCTGTATTCGCAGGAAAAGGCGAACGCACCGTTGCCGGAAATCCCCCAATCGACGCAGCCAAAACCGCTGTATTCGCAGGAAAAGGCGAACGCGCCGTTACCGGAAATCCCCAAAGCCCAAGGTAGGGAAAACAAGCCGCTTCCTCCCGTACCGGAAAGTAAAGCGAAGGATGGTAAACCCTTGCCGCAAATACCCGGAAGGCAGCCCATGTCCGAAAAGGATTTGGATAATGTAGTCAAGAAATCGGATGTTAAGCCCCTCAACCTGCCGAGCTGGCAAAACAAGGACAAGGTACCCCTCAACAAGGACGGGCGCCCCATGACATTGTCGGAACGTTTGAACCTGCCGGGCAGGAATACGTACAACAGCAAAAAGCTCCCCCCGTCGGAACCGAAGAAGGACGAACCGGCAAAGGAAAAGGCACCTGCTCCGATGCTACCCAAAAAGAAAAAGTAAACAATTTTCTGTAAAAACGCAAAGGGTTGTTTTATCTGTGTTGCCCCGGGCGGCAGGGCGGGGGGAAGTTCCAACGCCGCGCTGAACGCAATCGGACGATGAACGGCTCCGTCCGCGAAGTGGTTGCGTCGGTCATAAATGCCCGACGCCAACCACGTAACGCGCCCGTTCGCCGTTAATCGTCCGATTGCGTAGGCGCTGCTTATGGAACATCCCCCCACCCTGCCGCCCTGCTTAACGGGAAACATAATTAATGACAAATAGAAGGTTTGTACGTCGAGGTTGATACAAATGCAAGAAGCCCCAAACGGCTGATGTTTGGGGCTTTCTTTGTTGTCGGGACTTGGTTTGGGATAATTTGAAACAGAGAAGCAAGAAGTGTTCGCTGCATTTGCCTTTATTGCCTATACACTTGCTTTAACACGAGACCCCAATCATAACACGATTATGTGGAATTTTTGTGTTACGATGTACCCCCGTGGGGTGGCCGCGTATAATGCTTATTAGTGACAGCAGACATATTTTCAACAGCAGAGCAACTAAATCAATTGCCATATATCTCCAAGTAATAAGCTATCCTGCCATCTTCGTGGCAAGCCGAAAGTTTTCCAAATTCTGGGTCATAAAAAACACCTTTGTGATAGACAACCCAATGTCCATAACCGGGCATTTTTACATCAATTATACATAAATCCGGCAAATTAGGATATTTTTGGTAGTTAATAAATCGTTCATTGTGACGTATTTTATAATGATACAGCGCATCTATAAGCATTTTACCTGATGTAGAGCCTTTTGTCTTCATTGTTTTGAATACTTCATCTATGGGAACATTTGCAAGCATGGCGATACACGCCTGTCCACATGACGTATTAACAGGTTCCATTACGAGTGACACGCTTTCTATCCTTCTTGCCTCCTTTGGGTCGATAGGTATTCGAGCTTCAATTTCTCTAATCTCTATATCAATATTTAACGTGTCGCCGTTGTTCGGCTTGACAATTTTACACATCTCTTTGGTGAAAAATAATATATAGAAGCCACTGCCTTTGGGACTTAGCTTGCTCTTAAAAAGGAATCCATTGATATACACATTCACAGGAACGGGACCGCGTAAATTAAATTCTTCCCATACATTAAATGGTATATCAATTATTGTCTTTTGTCCTTTTTCTGTTGGCTCTACATAAGTCGCTTGAAAATTCCTTGTCATAAAATACACCTCTGTAACTTCGTAACTAATACAAATTATCGACGATAAATCATAGCATTTCGTTATATCAAAATCAACGTTAAATAGGGGCTGTTTTTAACAAGAAAGCTACCGCGGACAAGCAACAGCAAAAAGACGATTACTTTAACTTCTGCCCAAATTGAGCAGAAGTTGAAACCCACACAACCGGAAAAACGCCTGTTTCAACTTCTGACCTAATAGGTCAGAAGTTGAGCCGGATATGCCAAAAGAAGAAACGGGGTGCCAACACACCGGACACCAGTGTGGCGGGGGCGGGCGGATGTTCCATAAGCCGCGCCTACAAAATCGGGCGATTAGCGGCGAACGGGCGCGTTATGTGGTTGGTGTCGGGCTGCTTCCCAAGACCGACACAACCACTTCGCGCACGG